>NZ_JALPRX010000074.1 GCF_023223525.1 Roseomonas acroporae
CGCGACGCTGCCCGGGCTGCTGCGACGCGCCGAGGTGCTGTCGCTGCACTGCCCGCTGGAGGCCGAGACGCGCGGCATGATCGGCGCGGCCGAGCTGGCGCTGCTGCCCAAGGGCGCCATCCTGGTGCACACCGCGCGCGGCGGCATCGTCGATCAGGAGGCGCTGCTGGCGGCGCTCGATTCCGGCCAGGTGAGCTGGGCCGGCGTCGACGTCTTCGCGAAGGAGCCGCTGGCGGCGGACAGCCGCTTCCGCACCCATCCGCGCGTGGTGCCGACGCCGCACCTGGCCGCCAACACGCCGCGCGGCGCGGCCGGCATGGCCTGCGGCGCGGCCGAGAGCATCGTCGCCGTGCTGGCCGGGCGACTGCCCGCGCTGGAAGGCGCGGTGGTGGTGCCGGGCGGCCTCCCCGCGCCTCTGCTGCCGGCGGCCTGAGCGGAGGCTCGACGCGCCATGATCCCCCGCATTCCCGAGGCGCCGGTACCCGAGGCGCTCACCCAGGCCTTCGCCGCGGCCCTGTCGGCATCGGGATTCGCGGGGGAGATCGACCTGTCGGATTCGGCGCGGACGGTCCTCGCCACCGACAACTCGGTCTACCGCGTCCCGCCGCAGGCGGTGCTGTTCCCGCGCGACGCCGAGGACGTGGCGCGGGTGCTGCGGCTGCTGGCCGAGGAACGCTTCCACGGCGTGGTGCTGGCCCCGCGCGGCGGCGGCACCGGCACCAACGGCCAGTCGCTGACCCCGGGCCTCGTGCTCGACCTGTCGCGGCACATGAACCGCATCCTGGCGATCGACGCCACCGCCGGGCGGGTGCGGGTGCAGGCGGGGGTGGTGAAGGACCAGCTCAACGCGGCGCTGGCGCCGCACGGGCTGTTCTTCGCGCCGGAGCTCTCCACCTCGAGCCGCGCCACCATCGGCGGGATGATCTCGACCGACGCCTCCGGCCAGGGCTCCTGCCTCTACGGCAAGACGCGCGACCACGTGCTGGCGCTGCGGACGGTTCTGACCGACGGCACCGTGTGGGAGTCCGCCCCGCTGGCCGAGGACGAGTTGCGCGCCATCCAGCGCCGCACCGACCTGGTCGGCGCCGTCCACCGCGCCGTCGGCAGCATCGCGCGCGACCATGCCGCCGCGATCGAGGCCGGCTTCCCGAAGCTGAACCGCTGCCTCACCGGCTACGACCTCGCGCATATCCGCGATCGCGCGGGGCGCTTCGACCTCAACAGCGTGCTCTGCGGCTCGGAGGGAACGCTGGGCGTGCTGGTCGAGGCGACGCTGAACGTCCTGCCCATCCCGAGGCACAGCGCGCTGATCAACCTGCGCTACGACAGCTTCGACGCCGCGCTGCGCGACGCGGGTCCGCTGATGGCCTTCGGCGCCGCCTCGGTCGAGACGGTGGACAGCAAGGTGCTGGGCCTGGCGCGGAACGACATCGTCTGGGAGGGCGTGCGGGAGTACTTCCCCGTGGATGCCGGCCGTGAGGCGGCGGGCGTCCTGCTGGTGGAGTTCGTCGGCAACACGGAGGCGGCGGTGGAGGCCCCGCTCGCGCGCCTGACCGCCATGCTCGACACCGAGGGCTTCGCCGGCCGCCGCCTCGGCTATACCGTGGCGCGCGGCGAGGCGGCCGTCAGCCGCATCTGGGACATGCGCAAGCGCGCGGTCGGGCTGCTCGGCAACATGGCCGGGGAGCGGCGTCCGCTTGCCTTCGTGGAGGACACCGCCGTCCCGCCCGAGGCGCTCGCCGACTACATCGCCGAGTTCCGCGCCCTGCTGGACCAGCGCGGCCTCGCCTACGGCATGTTCGGCCACGTCGACGCCGGTGTGCTGCATGTCCGCCCGGCGCTCGACATGAAGGACCCGGCGCAGGAGGCGATGCTCCGTGAGGTCTCGGACGCCGTCGCGGCGCTGACGCAGCGCCACGGCGGGTTGCTCTGGAGCGAGCACGGCAAGGGCGTGCGCTCGGAATACTCGCCACGCTTCTTCGGCGACCTCTACCCGCTGGTGCAGGCGGTGAAGGGCGCCTTCGACCCGCGCAACCAGCTCAACCCCGGCAAGATCGCCACCCCGCCGGCAGGCGGCGCGCTGCTGCGCGTGGACGGCGTGCCGACGCGCGGCCAGGCGGACCGGATCATCCCCGCGCATGTCCGCGCCCCCTACGACACGGCGATGCACTGCAACGGCAACGGCGCCTGCTTCGACTGGGATTTCGACGCGCCGATGTGCCCCTCCTGGAAGGGCACGCGCGAGCGGCGGCATTCGCCCAAGGGCCGCGCCATGCTGGTGCGCGAATGGCTGAAGCGGCTGACCGAGGCCGGGGTGGACCCGGTGGCGGAGGCGAAGGCCCTGCGCGCCGCCTCGCCGCTGGCCGGGCTCCTCGCGCGGGTCCGCAACACGCGGGCGGCGCGGCGCGGCGAGGCGGATTTCTCGCACGCGGTGAAGGCGGCGATGGACGAGTGCCTCGCCTGCAAGTCCTGCACCGGCGGCTGCCCGATCAAGGTGGACGTGCCGGGTTTCCGCGCGCGCTTCCTGGAACTGTACCACGGCCGCTATCTGCGGCCGCTGAAGGATTACCTGGTCGCCACGGTCGAGCACGCCCTGCCGCACGCGGCGCGCTGGCCGCGCTTCTACAACGGGCTGGTCGGCAGCACCCCCGGCCGCGCCGCGCTGCGCGCGCTGGGGCTGGTGGACAGCCCGCCGGTCTCGGGCATCGACCTCGGCGCCGAACTGCGCCGGCGCGGCATCGCCCTCGCCACGCCGGAGGCGCTGCGGGCGCTGGACGCCGCCGAGCGTGCCCGCTCCGTCGTGCTGGTGCAGGACGCCTTCACCAGCTTCAACGAGACGGCGCTGGTGCTGGACGTGCTGGATCTGCTGGCCGCGATCGGCGCGCGGCCCTGGATCGCCCCCTACCGTCCCAACGGCAAGCCGCTGCACGTGCACGGCTTCCTCGGCGCCTTCGGCCGCGCGGCGGCGGCGAACGCGGCGATGCTGCGCGCCCTGGCGGAGACGGGCGTGGCGCTGATCGGCATCGACCCGTCGATGACGCTGACCTACCGCAACGAGTACAAGGAGACCGGCGAGGCCGTCCCGCCCGTGCTGCTGCTGCAGGAATGGCTGGCGCAGCGGGAAGGCGACGCCCTTCACCTCGCCCCCGCCCCCGCCCCCTACCGCCTGCTGCCGCACTGCACCGAGCGCACCAACGCCACCGCCAGCCTGCGCGACTGGCAGGCCGCGTTCCGGCGCCACGGGCTGGCGCTGGAGGTGCTGCCCGCCGGCTGCTGCGGCATGGCCGGCACCTACGGCCACGAGGCGAGGCACCGCGCCATGTCCGAACACCTCTACGGGCTGAGCTGGCGGCGCCACGTCGCGGCCACGCCCGAGCCGTCGCAGCTGCTCGCCACCGGCTATTCCTGCCGCTCGCAGGTGAAGCGGCTGGAGGGCGTCGCGCTTTTGCATCCCGCCCAGGCGCTCCTCGCCGCCCTGCGTGCGGGCACGACCCGACCGGCGCCGGCCCTGCCACGGCCGGCCTGACGCAATCCGTTCCCGAGAGAGAGACGAAGAATGTCACATCAACGGCTCCTGGGCCGCCGTGCGCTGCTGGCCGCGGGGGGTGCCCTGGCCGCCGCGCCGCTCGCCCGCCCGGCCCTGGCGCAGCCCGCCTGGCCCGTCGGCCGCCCGATCGAGATGGTCGTGGGCTTCGCGCCCGGCGGCGGCACGGACGTCATGCTGCGCGCCATGGCCATCTTCCTGGCGGCCGAGCTGCCCGGCGCCAATTTCGTGGTCAGCAACCGCCCCGGCGCGGGCGGCGAGACCGCCTACGTCGCCATCCAGAACGCCAGGCCGGACGGCTACACGATCGGCGGCCTGAACACGCCGGGCTACCTCTCCGTCCCGATCGAGCGCCGCGTCCGCTACGACCGGTCAAAGATCCGCACCATCGCGCGCTTGGTCGACGACCCGACCGCCTTCGTGGTGCACCAGGATTCGCCCTACCGCACCCTGGCCGACCTCGTCGCCGATGCGAAGCGGCGCCCCGGCCGGATCAGCGTCGGCTCCTCCGGCGTCGGCACGGACGACCATCTCGGCCTGACGCTGTTCCAGGCCGTCACCGGCACCGAATTCATCCACGCCCCCTATGCCGGCGCCGGGCTGGTGAAGAACGCGCTGCTCGCGCGGCACATCGACGTCGCCGGCTTGAACCTCGGCGAGATCGGCATGCTGGGCCAGGACCGGCCGGCACTGCGGCCCCTGGCGGCCATGGGCGCGCAGCGCTGGGACCTGATGCCCGACGTGCCGACCTTCCGCGAGCAGGGCTACGACGTGCTGATGACCAGCGAGCGCGGCATCGGCGCGCCGCGCGGCACGCCCGACGAGATCGCCCTGCGCCTGCAGGAAGCCATCGCGCGCGTGGTGGCCAAGCCGGAATGGGCCGAGAAGGCGCGCCAGCTCGAACTCCCCATGGCCTACCTGCCGGGCGCCGAGTGGGAGGCGCAGATGCCGGAGCAGGAGGCGCGCTACCGCCGGATCTGGGAGCGGACCCCGTGGCAGCAGTGAAGCCGCCCTGCCGCGCGGTGGTCTCGGGCCGGTCCGGAACCACCGCCTGCGCGAGGCCGGAAGCCAGCTGGGGCAGGGCATGACGCCGCCGCCATCCGGATCCGCCGCCCGCGGCCCGATCTGATCCACCGAACCCACGATAACCGCGACAACAAGGAAACGCCCCGGCCATGATCCACCGTCGTCTTCTCCTCTCCGCCACGGCCGGCCTGCTGGCCGCGCCCTGCCTGGCCAGGGCGCAGGCCTGGCCGATCCGCCCGCTGCGGATGATCGTCGCCTACCCGCCCGGCGGCGCGGTCGACCTCGCCGGCCGGCTCATCGCCGAAGCGCTCGGCGCGCGGCTGGGGCAGCCGGTGGTGGTGGACAACCGCACCGGCGGCGGCGGCACCATCGGCACCGCCGCCGTCGCCCATGCGGCGCCCGACGGCTACACGCTCGGGGCCAGCGCAGTGAACAGCCTCGCCATCAACCAGTACCTCTACCGCAACCTGCCCTACGATCCGGAGAAGGACCTCGTGCCGGCCTCGCTCGGCTGGGAGGCGCCGCTGGTCGTGGTGGTGCCCGCCGAGCACGTGCCGGTGCGCACTCTCGCTGAGTTCATCGCCTGGGCGAAGGCGCGTCCGGACGGGGTGGCCTTCGGCAGCTCGGGCGTCGGCACGACGGTCCACCTCTCCGGCGAGATGCTGTGCCGGCGCACCGGCATCCAGGGCACGCACATCCCCTTCCGCGGCGGCGCCGACGCCCTGACCGGCATGCTGCGCGGCGACATCCAGATGACGGTGGACAACCTGCCGACGGCCCTGTCGAACCTGCGCGGCGGCAAGCTGCGCGCCCTGGCCGTCACCTCCGCGGCCCGGGCGCCCGACCTGCCCGACGTGCCCACCATGGCGGAGGCGGGCGTGCCCGACTTCGTGGTGACCTCCTGGGGCGCCGTGGCCGTGCCGGCCGGCACGCCCGCCGCCATCGTCGAGCGGATCTCGGCGGCGATGCGGGACGCGGCGGCCGATCCTGCCGTGCAGGCCCGCTTCCGCCCGACCGGCAACCAGCCCCTGGGCACGACGCCGGCGGAGGCCGCGGCCCGCGCCGCCCGCGAGCGGCCGATGTGGGAGAACCTGGTCCGGGTCTCCGGCGCGACGCTGGATTGACGGCAATGACGGCGAAAGCGGAAGGGAAGGTGGCCTGGTCCTCGGGCATGGCCGCGCCCCGGTCGGCGGTACCGTCCGGCGCGACGGACTGCCACTTCCACGTCTACGACGCGCGTGTCCCGTCCCGGCCCGGCACGCCGCACCACCCGGACGCGGTGGAGGCCGACTACCGCGCCCTGCGGCAACGCCTGGGCCTCTCGCGCGGCGTGCTGGTGCAGCCCTCGGCCTACGGCACCGACAACAGCCGCCACCTGCAGGCGCTGGAGACGCTGGGGCGCGCGGAGCACCGCATGGTGGCGGTGGTGGAGCCGGATGTGGCCGATGCGGAACTGCGGCGGCTGGACGCGGCCGGCGTGCGCGGCGTGCGCTTCAACCTCACCATGCCCGGCGTGCTGACGGCGGCGTCGGTGGCGCCGCTCGGCCGCCGGATCGCGGCGCTGGGGTGGCACGTCCAGGTCAACGCCCCCGAGCCGCTGCTCGTCGCGCTGGAGCCGGTGCTGGCGCGGCTGCCCTGCCCCGTGGTGCTGGACCATCTCGGCCAGGTGCCGCAGCCGGCGGGGACGGAAAGCGCCGCCTTCGGCACGGTGCGGCGGCTGCTCGACGGCGGCAAGGCCTGGGTGAAGATCTCCGGCCCCTACATCCGCAGCCGCGCCGGCGCACCCGGATTCGCCGATTCCGGCCGCGTGGCGACGGCGCTCGCGCAGGCGGCGCCGGACCGCCTCCTCTGGGGCAGCGACTGGCCGCATCCGACGCAGCCGCCGAACCGCAAGCCGGACGACGCCGACCTCCTCGACCGCTGCGCGGCCTGGATCGGTTCCACAACGCTCTGGCACCGGATGCTGGTGGACAATCCCGCAGCGCTCTATGGCTTCGAGGCATCCTCGTCCTGATCCGCGGCATGGGCGGCCCTGGGGGAAGGGCGTTGCCTTCTCCAGACCTCGCCCACCGGCAGCCTGAGGCCTCCGGACCGGCATCGGACCGCCGTGGATACGATGGCAAAGATGGGCTTCATTCGGACCCGCCTGCCGGAGCGGCCGATCGTACTCGTGGCCGACAGCGGCTTCGCC
>NZ_JALPRX010000075.1 GCF_023223525.1 Roseomonas acroporae
GGGTCAAGAAGAACGACGCCACCGCGCGCCCGGCCGGCGAGGGAGGCGGCGAGTGAGTGACCGGCGCCAGCGCATCGCGCACATCCGCATCTGGCCCACCGACCTCGGCACGTGGTGCGGCAGCACGGGCAGCCGCCAGGAGTGGGCGTTCCGCTGCGCGGAGCACGCGGAGGCGCTGATCGAGCGCGGCTGGAAGCGCGCGCCGTGCCCGGCGTGCGTGCGGGCGATCCTGGCTGTCGACCGCGCGCCGTTCAACCAGGGCGTCATCTACCGGACGCCGGGCGAGGGAGGGGCTGGTGGCGGGTGAGCGTCTGCTGCGCCTTCCCGACCTCCTCTCGCGCCTCGGCTGCGGACGGACATGGCTTCTGGGGCACCTCAAGCGCACGCCGGTCTATGCCGGCGGCCCTACGCACCGACGCTCAGGCCGCCGGATCGTCGCCACCGAAGCCGATTACGCGCGCCTTCTGGAAAGCCTCGCATGCCCCTCGGCAAGCCGTTCCGCCGCTCTCCCAATGGTCCCTTCTACGTGCGCGGCACCGTCCGGGGACAGAGCGTTTTCGAGAGCACGGGCACTACTGACCCCGAGCGCGCCGAGGCGTACCGCGTCCGGCGAGAGAACGAAATCTGGGACCGGGCCATCCACGGGGCCCGGGCCGTCGTCACCTTCGCGGAGGCGGTCGAAAGCTACCTGAAGGAGGAGGAGCGCCGACCGGACACGAAGAGGCTGGTGGCGCGCCTGCTGGACCACTTCGGCCTGATGCAGCTCGGGACCGTCAACCAGGAGGCGCTGGATCGGGCGTACCCGATCCTCCTGACCTCGAAGGCCGGCCCCGCCACGCGGCTGCGGGCGGTGCTGACACCCCTGCGGGCCATCATGGAACACGCGGCGATCCGGGGCTGGTGTGCCAGACCCGCCTTCAAGACGCCGAAGGTCGCCAAGGTGCCGACCATCTACCTGCGTCCGTCCGAGGTCGCCGCCCTGATCGTCAACGCGGCACCGCACCTGCGCCCTCTTCTGGTGTTCCTGGCCGGCACCGGCTGCCGGATGAGCGAGGCGCTCGAACTCGAATGGTCGTCGGTGGACCTGCGTGGATCCCGGGCGACCGTCTGGCAGAAGCAGGGGAACGAGCGCGACGTGGACCTCGCGCCGGTGGTGGTCGCGGCCCTATCCGGGTTGCCGCACCGTGAGGGGCCGGTGTTTCGGCCGGGCGGGCGCCGCACGACGACCGGCCTGGGGCGAGGCAAAACGAAGGGCAAGTCCCCTTCCCTCGCCTACCGCTCCACCGGGCGCGCCGGCGGCAACCAGATCAGGAGCGGATGGCGGACAGCCTGCCGCAAGGCCGGCTTGCCAGGACACTGGCACGTCTGGACGCCGGCGGGCGCCAAGGAGACGAAGCGGCAGTGGGTGGCCGACATCTCCCCGCACGACCTGCGTCACACCTGGGCGAGCTGGGACTACTGCCTGCACAGCGATTTGCTGGGGCTGCGGGACCGGGGCGGGTGGAGCACCATCACCATGGTCACCCGGTACGCCAAGAAGATGCCCGCCGCCTACCGGAAGGAGATTATTGCGTTTCTGAATGGAAGAGCACAGGGCGTGCAAGCCGCACTGCGCGACGTGGAGCTTGTAGTCAGCAAAACGAAGGATCGGAAATCCTGAACCCCTTCACACGGCGGGGGTCACAGGTTCAATCCCTGTCGCGCCCACCATCCCCTGCCCTCGCGGCAGGCGATGGAGTCCACCTGGAAATCCGCCCGGCGCAGGGCGGGGCGCCCGGCCAGGCCGGGCGGTATCGAAGGGAGCCTCGCGGCTCCCTTTTCCATGTCGGGGAGCCCCCCGGCTCCCTTTTCCATGTCCCGGCCTCCATGTCCCAGCGGCCTTTAGAGCCGATCCAGCCTGACTTTATCAGGCCGGAACGGCTCTAGCCTTTGATTTTTCGCATTTTCCGAGCCGCTGAGCGAGGAGGCTCAGCTTGAAAATGCTCCAGGGCGGCCTCCGGGTCGCGGCGGCCCCCCCTACTCCGCCGCCAGCGCCGGCCACGCCGCGCCGAGGCTCGGCCCCGCGAAGCCGTCGAGGTCGAACGTCGAGCGCCGGCCCACCGAATCGAGGTTCGCCGCCAGCCAGCGATCGGCGCTCTCGACGCCCAGGGCGCGCATCTGCCGCAGGAAGGCCCAGCTCGAATCGAGCGCGCTGCCCTGGCGCAGGGCGCGGAACGCCTCCTCGGCACCGATCATGTGCAGCCTGGCCTCGCGCAGCCGGCGCAGCGGCACGGTGTCCGCCCGCACGCCGTCGAGCAGGCGCTGCGCCGTGGCCACCGAGCCGATCTCGTGCCGCAGCGCCGCGTCGAAGCCGATCTCGGCGGCGCGGGACAGCACCGCCTCCGAGGCGTTCGGCACCTCCGGCCGCTCCACCGGGCCGGTGCGCACGATCAGCACGTCGGGCGGCGCGCCGGCCTCGATCAGCGGCCGCACCGGCGGGTTGGAGCTGTAGCCGCCATCCCAGTACGCCTCGCCCTCGATCTCCACCGCCTGGAAGATCTGCGGCAGGCAGGCGGAGGCGAGCAGCGCCTCGGCCGTCACCTCGCGGTCGCGGAACAGCCGCGCCTCGCCGGTGCGCACGCGGGTGGCCGAGACCACGAGGGTGGGCGCGCCCGGCGTGCCGAAGGCCGAGGGATCGAGCAGCCCGTCCAGGATGCCGCGCAGCGGGTTCACCGAGAGCGGGCCGGCATTGGCCGCGACCGCGAGGCCGCGATGGGTGCGGCGGATCGCCTCCAGCATCGGGGCGAGCATGCCGCCGAAGGCGTGCAGCCAGGCGCCGCCCGGCAGGTCGGGCGAGCCGGAGGCGACCGCGACGCGGCGCCAGAGCGTCTCCAGCAGGCGCTTCGCCTCGGCGCGGCCCGCCTCGGAGCCACCGGTCGCGCCGCCGGGCGCCGATCCCTCGGCATCCCCCTCGGCGGCCCCCTCGGCATCCCCCTGGGCCGTCTTCCGAGCCGCCCCCTCGGCAGCCCCCTGGGCCAGCCCCTGGGCCAGCATCGCCGCGTTCAGGGCGCCGGCGCTGGTGCCGCTCACCACCTCGATCCGCAGCGACGGTTCGTCCAGCAGGCGGTCCAGGACACCCCAGGCGAAAGCCCCGAGAGAGCCCCCGCCCTGCAGGGCCAGGGTGACGGGGCGGATATGCGTGCTTGCCATGTCGTACTTCGATTCCTGTGACGGATAAGGCAGCTTTCCTGGACGACCTCCGCGCGGGCATGGGCGGGACGGGCACGGCGTGCCGCGCCCCATGCTGCAACGCAGCAAGGAATGGGGTGGCGGCATGGCCGGCGCCACCACCGCCCGGATCACATTGGGGTGGAGGGGAGGCCCTGCCGGCGGGGAAACCGGGCTTCCGGGGGCCTCGGGGGCCGCGGGCCCGGCGGAACGGCAGGGCGCGGGCGATCCGGCCGAATTGATTTGACCCCGCACCGAACTGCTGCAGGCTGGCCCGACGCCGGAACCAGGACCGCCATGGCCGCCGCCCGCCGCCTCGCCACCGCCATCGGCCTTGCCATCCTGTCGCCGGCGGCCATGGCCCAGACGCCATTCGACGAGTTCCGCCGCGAGTTGCGGACCCTGCGCCTGGGCAACACGCTGCAAGCGCTGAGCGTGTTCGGCGGCACGCCGGGCATCGGCGCGGCGAACTACTCGGCGGACGGGCTCGACATCAGCACCTACAAGCTGCCCGTCGCCCACGGCTTCGCGCCGTTCGGGCACCCCTATCTGAACCGGATCGCCCCCTATGTGGAGCTGACCCTCGGCTATCTCGGGGCGCGCGCCGGGGGCACGATCACGCTCGATCCGCTGCCGGCCACCGCGCTGCGGACGGATTTCCGCACCTACACCGCGCTGGCCGGCGGCGGCTTCGAGCTCCTCCTGACCGAGGAGGTGCGGGTCCGCCCGATCCTGCTGCTCGGCTACTCGCGCGTCGAGGCCGACACGCGCTTCGGCGGCCCGCTGGCGGGCACGCTGGAGAGCCTCACCGGCGGCATCCTCGGCCGGATCAGGAGCGACAACGCGATGATCGGCGGCGCGCTGGAGATCGCCTACGACCACCGCTTCGCGGGCGACCTGCGGCTGCGCGGCAAGCTGCGCTACAACCAGATCCACGCCTCCGCCTACAGCGCGAGCGACGGCGTCTTCAAGAGCGACGGCACCTTCGGCGCGGGCACGCTGCGGCTGGAGCTGAACGGGCCGACCGGCCGGCAGATGTTCGGCCGGGAGCTGCGCTGGCTCGGCTACACGGGCGGCACGGTGTTCACCGGGCCGCGGCGCAGCGCGCTCGGCTTCGGCGAGTTCGCCGAGTTCGGCGGCGGCCTGGAGCTGGTGGACCGGAACGTCGTGCGCGGCGTGGAGGGCGTCGCCCTGCGCGGCTCCGGCATCGTCGGAAACGGGGTGACGGGGTGGTCGGTGGGGCTGTCGCTGGCGTTCTGAGCCGCGCGGCCCGGCCCGCTCTGGAGGACCGCCGCCCCGGAGCGGGCCGCGCCCGCGGATCGGAGGCGGGCCGCGACCGCGAACCGAAGGCGGGCTGCGCCCGCGGGGTACAAAGGCGGGCTGCGCCCGCGGGGGCACAAAAGCGGGCTGCGCCCGCGGGGCAGCGGACACCGGGGGCGGCGCGAGGCCGTCCCCTGGCCCGCCACCGGTCCGGGAAGGCCGTCAGCGCGTCGGCTTCGGCGGGTCCTGGGCGTAGTCGTAGAAGCCGCGCCCGGTCTTGCGGCCGTACCAGCCGGCCGCGACGTACTGCCGCAGCAGCGGGCAGGGGCGGTACTTGCCGTCGCCGAGCCCCTCGTGCAGCACCTCCATCACGGCGAGGCACACGTCGAGGCCGATGAAGTCGGCCAGTTCCAGCGGCCCCATCGGGTGGTTGGCGCCGAGCTTCAGCCCGGCGTCGATCGAGGCGATGTCGCCCACGCCCTCGTGCAGCGCGACGATCGCCTCGTTGATCATCGGCACCAGCACGCGGTTGACGATGAAGCCCGGCATGTCCTCGGCCATCGCCGTGGTCTTGCCGAGCCGCTTCGCCAGCGCCAGCACCGCCTGCGTGGTCGCTTCCTCCGTGGCGAGGCCGCGGATCACCTCGACCAGCTTCATCACCGGCACGGGGTTGAAGAAGTGCATGCCGATGAAGCGGCCGGGCCGGTCGGTCGCGGCGGCGAGCTTCGTGATCGAGATCGAGGAGGTGTTGGAGGCGATGATCGCCGCCGGCTTCAGCTTCGCGCAGAGCGCCTTCAGGATCTCGACCTTGAGGCCCTCGCGCTCGGTCGCGGCCTCGATCACGATGTCGCAGTCGGCGAGCAGGGACTGGTCGGTGCCGGTCGCGATGCGGCCGAGGGCGGCCTGCTTGTCCGCCTCGGTCGCCGCGCCCCGCTTCACCTGCCGGTCGAAGTTCCTGCCGATGGTGGCGAGCGCCTTGTCGAGCGCCGCCTGCTGCACGTCCACCAGCACGACGGGCAGCCCGGCGGCCGCCGAGACATGGGCGATGCCGTTGCCCATGGCGCCGGCGCCGATGACGCCGACCTTGGCGATCTCCGGCATGTCCCCTGGCACGACCCCTGGCACGCCCCCTGGCACCGCCCCGCCCATCCTACTTCTCCAGCTCGGCTTCGATCTCGGGGATGACCTTGAACAGGTCGCCGACGAGGCCGTAGTCGGCGACCTGGAAGATCGGCGCCTCCTCGTCCTTGTTGACCGCCACGATCACCTTGCTGTCCTTCATGCCGGCGAGGTGCTGGATGGCGCCCGAGATGCCGAAGGCCATGTACAGCTCCGGCGCCACGATCTTGCCGGTCTGGCCGACCTGGTGGTCGTTCGGCGCGTAGCCGGCATCGACCGCGGCGCGCGAGGCGCCGACCGCGGCGCCCAGCTTGTCGGCGATCTTGTCGAGGACGTGGAAGTTCTCGGCCGAGCCCATGGCGCGGCCGCCGGAGACGACGACTCGCGCCGCCGTCAGCTCCGGCCGCTCGGACTTGGCGATCTCGGCGCCGACGAAGGTGGAGGTGCCGGGATCCGCGGCCGGGGCGGCGGCCTCGATGGCGGCCGAGCCGCCCTCGGCGGCGGCCGGGTCGAAGCTCGCGGCGCGCACGGTCAGCACCTTCTTCGGGTCGGCCGACTTGACCGTCGCCAGCGCGTTGCCGGCGTAGAAGAAGCGCTGGAAGGTGTCGGCGTCGACCACGCCCGAGATGTCGGAGATGGGCTGCACGTCGAGCAGCGCGGCGACGCGCGGCATGACGTTCTTGCCCGTGGCGCTGCCCGGCGCCAGCAGGTGGGTGTAGCCCGGCGCCAGCGCCACCAGCAGGGCTGCGGTGGGCTCGGCGAGGCCGTGCGCCAGCGCCTCGCCCTCGGCCTTCAGCACCTTCGCGACGCCCGCCACCTTGGCGTGCGCCTCGGCGCCGGCCGGGTCGAGGACCAGGACATGCACCTCGGGGTCGATCTTCGCGGCGGCGGCGATGGCCGAGCGGGTGGGCTGGGTGACGGCGCCGCCGGCCAGGTCGGCGAGAACGAGAACGGCCATGGCTCAGATCACCTTCGCTTCGTTGCGCAGCTTGCTCACCAGCTCGGCGGCCGAGGCCACCTTGACGCCGGCCTTGCGCTTGGGCGGCTCCTCGACCTTGAGCGTGGTCAGGCGCGGGGTGGGATCGACGCCGAGATCGGCCGGCTTCTTGGTCTCGATCGGCTTCTTGCGCGCCTTCATGATGTTGGGCAGCGAGGCGTAGCGCGGCTCGTTCAGGCGCAGGTCGGTGGTGACGATGGCGGGCAGCTTCAGCTTCACCGTCTCGAGGCCGCCGTCGATCTCGCGCGTCACGGTGGCGAAGCCGTCGGCGATCTCGACCTTGGAGGCGAAGGTGCCCTGCGGCCAGCCGAGCAGGGCCGCCAGCATCTGGCCGGTCGCGTTCATGTCGTCGTCGATCGCCTGCTTGCCGAGGATGATCATCCCCGGCTGCTCGGCCTCGGCGATCGCCTTGAGGATCTTGGCGACGGCGAGCGGCTCCAGCGGGCCGTCATGCTCGACCAGGATGCCGCGGTCCGCACCCATGGCGAGCGCGGTGCGGATCTGCTCCTGGCACTGCGCGACGCCGATCGAGACGGCGACGATCTCGGTCGCGACGCCCTTCTCCTTGAGGCGCACCGCCTCCTCGACCGCGATCTCGTCGAAGGGGTTCATCGACATCTTGACGTTGGCCGTCTCGACGCCGGTGCCGTCCGCCTTCACGCGGACCTTCACGTTGTAGTCCACCACCCGCTTGACGGGGACGAGAAGCTTCATCGCTCGATTGCGTCCTTTGGCCGTGTCCTGAAGGGATTTGGGGGCGCCGGAAGCCCCGGGGAGGGCGGCTCGGGTCTCCGGGCCCGCGCGGCGGGCGGGCGAACGGGCCCGGCCGCGCCCGGGCCACGCGGCCTTGCCCCCACGAATGCGGCGCCGACCATAAGGCCGGGTCTCGGGGAGTGTCAAAACGTGCCGGGGTCGGCATGGCGGCGGCGCGGTCGGGACGCGGCGGGCACGCCGCGCCGGCGTTCCGCCCGGCCCCGCGCATTCCCGCCGGGCGCCCCCCCGCGCCCGCCCGATTCGCGCCGTCCCCGGCCGCGTCATCCGGGGCGGCGCAGCAGGTAGAGCAGCAGCAGGAAGAGCAGCAGCGTGACGCCCTGCAGCATCACGCGCCAGCGCATCAGCGCGTTGGAGCGCTCGCCGGTCGAGGTGCCGCGCACCAGGCCGAGCATGCCGGCGAACAGGACGCCGAGCGTGGCCAGCATGCCGAGGCCGACCAGGATGGCGAGCAGCGTGATCATGCGCCACCATCTGGCATCCCGCCGCCGTTGCGCAACGGGGCGCCTCGCGCGGCCCGGCGGGCGGCAGGGCGCCGGGCGCCGCCGGGGCCGCGGGGCTCACGTCGGCGTGTGCCGCCCTCGGGCCGGGCGGGCGGGCCGGCCGCCGGCGCTTGACCGCGCCCCCCGGGATCGGGTTCGTGCGCGGCCCATGACCATGCCACGACGCCTCCGCCCCCTGCTCGACGCCCTCCGGCTCGTCGCCATCTGGTCGATCCTGGCCGCTCCCCTGCCGGCCCTGGCCCAGCCGGCCTCCCCGTCGCCGGCCCCGTCCGCCGCCCCGGCGGGGCCCGCCCCCTCGGCCGGCGCCGCGCCGCACGCGGGCGGGCATGCCGTGCCCGGTCTGGCCGTGCCCGGTCTGGCGCCCGGGGATGCCACGCACCTGCTCGGCGTGCTCCAGGACGAGGGCAGGCGGGCCGAGCTGGTGCGCACGCTGCGGGCCCTGGCCGCCGCGCAGGCCGTGGCGGGCGGCGGCGCGGCCGGTGCCGCGGCGCCGGCGGGCGCCGCCGCGGCACCGGCCGCCGGGTCGGCGGCCCCGGCGGCGGCCCCGGCGGCGGCCCCAGGGACGGCCCCGGGGGCGGCACCCGCCGCCCCGGCCGCCCCGCTGCTGGCGCCGGACACGCTGGGGGCGCAGGTGCTGGCCGGCGCCGAGGAGCGGCTGGACAGCCTCTCGCGGCAGATCGTGACGGGCTTCCGCGCCGTCACCGACCTGCCGACCATCATGGGCTGGGCCAGCGACCTGGCGCGCGACCCGGTGGCGCGCACGCGCATCACCGACGCGCTGTGGAAGGTGCTGGTGGTGCTGGCGGCGGCGGGCCTCGCGCAGTGGCTGGTCTGGCGGGCGCTGGCGCGTCTGCGCGACCGGCTCGACGCGCTGGCGCCGGTCAACGGCACGCTCAGCCGTTGGCAGATCGTGCTGCGCCGGGTGCCGCTGGTGCTCGGGCGGCTGCTGCTCGACCTCGTGCCGGTGGCCGCCTTCGCCGCCGCCGCCTACGCGACGCTCGGCGTGGTGCAGCCGCTCTTCACCACGCGGCTGATCACCATCAGCGCGGTCAACGCCTACATCGTCAGCGCCATCGTGATGGCGCTGGCGCGCATGCTGCTCTCGCCCGCCTCGTCGCACCTGCGGCTGCTGCCGCTCTCGGACGAGACGGCCTCCTACGTCCGGCGCTGGCTGCGGCGCATCGTGCTGACCGGCGTCTTCGCCTACTCGATCGCCGAGGCCGGGCTGCTGTTCGGCCTGCCCTGGGCGGCGCACGACGCCATCCTCAAGCTGATGGCGCTGGTGATATCGCTGATGCTGGTCACGGTGGTGCTGCAGAAGCGCGCCGCCGTGGCCGACGCGCTGCGCGCCCCGCCGCTGCCCGAGGGCGAGACGGCGCATGGCGGGCGGCAGTTCCTGCGCTCGCTGCGCAACTGGCTGGCGGGGGCGTGGCACCTGCTCGCCATCCTCTACCTGCTGGCCTTCTGGGGCGTCTGGGCGCTGGAGGTCGAGGACGGGGTGACGCGGCTGCTGCGCGTCTCGGCGGTCACCCTGCTGATCCTGGCCGCGGCGCGGCTGGCGGATGCCGGGCTGCGCCGGCTGGTCGCCTACCTGTTCCGTGCCAACCCCGCCTTCGCCGGCCGCCACCCGGGCCTGGAGGCGCGCACCAGCCGCTACGCCCCCATCGCCAAGGCGCTGCTCTCGGGGGCGATCACCTTCGCCACCCTGATCTGCCTGCTGCAGGCCTGGGGCGCCGATGCCTTCGGCTGGTTCACCACCGGCCGCCTCGGCACCCGCCTGCTCGGCGCCGCCACCTCGATCGGCATCACGCTGCTGATCGCGGTGGTGGTGTGGGAGGCGGCCAACGGCGCCATGGCGCGCTACCTCGCCCGGCTCCAGCGCGACGCCAAGGCGGCCCGCTCGGCCCGCGCCCGCACCCTGCTGCCGATGCTGCGCACGGCGCTGTTCGTGGTGATCGCGGCCTTCGTGGTGCTCTCGACCCTCTCCGAGATCGGCGTCAACGTGGCGCCGCTGCTGGCCGGCGCCGGCGTGATCGGCCTCGCCGTCGGCTTCGGCTCGCAGAAGCTGGTGCAGGACGTGATCACCGGCATCTTCCTGCTGTTCGAGGACGCGGTGGCGGTGGGCGACACCTGCACCCTCGGCGGGCTGACCGGCGTGGTGGAGCAGCTCTCGATCCGCGCCATCAAGCTGCGCGCGCTGGACGGCAGCGTGCACATCATCCCCTTCTCGGCCGTGACCACCGTGACCAACGCGACGCGCGACTTCGGCTTCGCGGTGATCGACAGCACGGTGATGTACGGCGAGAACCTGGCCTGCGTGTACGACGCGATCCGGCAGGTGGGCGCCGAGCTGCGCGCCGAGCCGCGCTGGGGCGGCGTGATCCGCGACGACATCGACGTGATGGGCGTGGACAAGCTGATCGACATCGGCATGGTCGTGCGCGCGCGCATGAAGACCGACCCGTCGCAGCGCATGCCGGTGGCGCGCGAGCTGAACCGGCGCGTGCAGGAGCGCTTCGAGGCGCTGGGCATCCGCGTGCCCTCCGCCTACTACAAGGCGCCGCCCGAGCCGCCGCCGCCGGAGCCCGAGCCGAAGGCGGAGGAGCAGGCCGGGATGCCGCCGGCGCGCCTGGCGCGCGCCTGAACGGCCCGGCGCCGGCCGGTGCCCGTCACCGGCCGCGTCACCGGCCGCGCCACAGGCCCAGCGCGACCAGCACCAGCACCGAGATGGCGAGGCCGAACATCGCCGACACCACCTCGAAATTCGGCGAATCGCGGGCGATGAAGAAGGCCGCGAGACCGCCGCCCGCCGAAAGCACCAGCCGTATCAGCAATCCCATGCCGCCTCTCCGTGTTTCCGGTGGCGGCCGTTCTACACCGATGGCGGGGGCCGCGCCCTCCCGCCGGGGACCGGGGCGGGCCTCGCCGGAGCCGTGCCGGCCTCGGCCCTCCGATCCGGCGCGTCTTCCGAGCCGCCGGGCGCGTGCGCCCGGCCCGGGAACGCCCTACGCCGCCAGCGACGCCGCCCAGGCCGCGCCGATCCCCGCCAGCATGGCCAGGCCGAGGTTGCGCGTCGCCACCTGCACGCCGACCACCGCCGCCGCCCCGGCCCAGCTCGCCACGCCGCCCGCCAGCAGCGCCGGCGCCACGTAGGCCACGAACAGCGCCCCCGGCAGGTGCTGGAGCATCGCCTGGGCGAAGCGCGGCAGCCGCACCGCGCGCAGCACCGCGTAGCCGCCGGCGCGGCAGAGATAGGTCGCCGCCCACATGCCGAGGATGGCGAGCAGCGCGTCCCAGCGCAGCGTCGTCACCGGTGTCCCCCGGGGGCGCGCGGCCCGGGGGCGGCCTCCATCGCCGCGCCGGCGGCGGCCCCCGAGAGCGCGCCCGCGAGCACCGGCCAGGGAGCGCCGAGCCCGGCGCGGTTCGCCGCCACCGCGACCGCCGCCGCGACGCCCCAGGGCACGAGGTCCCGCGCGCCGCGCCAGAGCGGCACCAGCATGCCGACGAAGGCGCCGAGCCCGGCGAAGAACAGCGGGTGGCCGGGCGGCAGGCGCACCACGTCGGCCAGGGTGTGGCCGAGCATCGTGGTGCCCACCCATTGCAGCCAGATGCAGAAGCCGGTGCCGAGCAGGAAGCCGGCGTCGCGGCCGCCGCTGCGCATCTCGGCCACCGACAGGGCGAAGGAATGGTCCACCAGCGTCAGCAGCGTGCCCCAGACCCGCCAGCCGCGCAGCCGGTCGAGCCAGGGCGCCAGCACCGCGCCCATCGGCGCCATGCGGAGGTTGACGGCGAGCGCCGCCAGCGCCGCGGCGAGCGGCGAGACCGGGTCCTGCCACAGGTCGAGCGCCACGAGCTGGGCGGCGCCGGCATAGACCAGCCCGCTCATCAGCGTGGCCTCGAGCAGCGACAGCCCCTTGCCGGCCGCCACGATGCCCACCACGAGGCCGACCGGCGCGAAGCCGATCAGCAGCGGCACGGCGCGACGCATGCCGCGGCGGAACCCGGCCCGGGTGAAGACGACCGGGGCGGGGCCGGGCGACGGGGGAGCCGGCGGCGGGGTGCCAGGGGACGGGGTTCCAGGGGATGGGAGGCTGCGCCGGGCCGGGCCGGAAGGCACGGAGCCCGACGGCGCGAGGCCGGCCGATGCGGAGGCGGACGGCGCGGAGGCGGGCGGCACGGGACTGGGAGGCACGGGACTGGGAGGCACGGGGCTGGGAGGCGGCGGGGCGCCGCGCGCGGGTTCCGGCACGGCGCGGCTCAGCCCCGGCGATGCGCGAGGAGGCGCGATTCGGCCTCGCCCGGGTCCAGCGACAGCGCCGACTCGGCCACGTCGCGCGCGAAGCCGGCGCGCGCCAGGGCCGCCAGGGCCCGCGCGCCGGCCGCCGGGTCGCCGGCCACGTCGGCATCGGCCGGACCGGCGGCCGAACCGGCGGCCGGCCGGGCGAAAGGACCGAGCCGGCGGCGGCGGCAATAGGCGAGCGCCGCGGCGAGCTCCGCCTCCCGCGTCTCCGGCAGCGCGGCGGCCGCGGCGTCGGCGGGCACGCCCCTGGCGGCGAGGTGCGCGGCGATGGCGCGGCGGGAGCGGCCGGCGCGGTTCAGCCGCGCGGCGCGGGCATTGGCGAAGGCGGCATCGTCCACCGCGCCGGCCGCGACCATCCGGCCCGCCACGGCGGCGGCCTCGGCGCGCAGGGCGGCGAGGGTACGCGCCACGCCCTCGGGCTCGGCGCCGGCCGCCTCGGCGCGGCGCGCCCAGCGCTCGACGCGCCGGACCAGGACGCGGCGCAGCCCGGCCTCGGTGGCGGCGAAGCGGGCGAGGTGGTCGAGCGCCGCCTGCTGCAGGCGCGCGGCATCCGGCGGCGGGCCGGCCTGGGCCGCCGCGCCGCGCCGACGATGCGGGCCCGTGCCGCCCGACTCCCCGTTCTCCCGCATGCCGCGCACTCTGCCACGCGGGCCGGGCGGCGGCGAGGACGCCGCATGCCGGGCGGCGCGAGGACGCCGCGGGCGGGTCCGTCGCCGCCCTGCACGGGCCCCGACCTGCGCGGGGCGGCCTCGCGCACGGGGTCGGAGGGGCGGGCGGCCATGCGCCGGGCGGGGCGGCGTGCCGGTCCGCGTTCATGCGGGCCGGCATCGGGGCCGGGTCCGGGCGGGCAACTTTCGGGGGGTGCCGGTGTTCCGGGGCGGTGTCCGATGAAGGCGCCTTCCGGCGGGCGCCCTTCCGACGCGGCGGCCCGACGCAGCGGTCGGGCGCCGCCGGGGCACGTCCAGCAACCGGAAGAGGAAGGCCCGACCGCCATGGTCACGCACAGGACCCTGCTCGGCACGACCGCCGCCGCCGCGCTTCTCGCCGCCCCGCTGCTCGCCTTCGGCCCCTCGCTCGCCTTCGGGC
Source organism: Roseomonas acroporae (assembly GCF_023223525.1). Lineage (GTDB taxonomy): Bacteria > Pseudomonadota > Alphaproteobacteria > Acetobacterales > Acetobacteraceae > Roseomonas_E > Roseomonas_E acroporae. Next base: position 13,244 of record NZ_JALPRX010000075.1, read on the forward strand.
AGACGGCGCCGACCGGCAGCGCGATGCAGCGTTCCACCGCCGGCACCGACACGCCCGCCAATCCCGGCACGCCGGGCACCGGCCCGATCAGCCCCGGCCCGACCGGCACCGGCGCGACCAGCACCGGCGCGACCAGCACCGGCGCGACCAGCACCGGTCCGACTGGCACCGGCCCGACCGGAACCAGCCAGGCGGGCACCAGCACGACCAGCACCGGCACGCCGTCCGCGACCGCCGGCGCCGCGCCGTCCGGCACCGCGATGCAGGTCGACACGATGCGGCTGGCGCAGGGCCAGCGCGCCAGCAAGGTGATCGGCGCCACCATCTACAACGAGAACAACGAGAGCATCGGCTCGGTGGACGACCTGATCGTGGCCAGCGCCGGGCAGAACGCGGCGCCGGTGGCCATCCTCTCGGTAGGCGGCTTCCTCGGCATCGGCTCGAAGCTGGTGGCGGTGCCGTTCGACCGGCTGCAGTGGAACGGCGACAGCAACCGCTGGCTCCTGGTCGGCGCCACCAAGGACAGCCTGACCGCGCTGCCGACCTTCGCGTACAACAGCGTCGGCTCGAACCGCTGAGGCCGGCGGGGCGCGCGCCCGCGACGGACGCGTGCCGCCGGTCCGGGGGTCTCCGCGGCCGCCCCACCAACCCCGCGCGCGATACCGGCCCGCACAAGTCAGGACTGGTGCGGGCCGGTATCAGACCACCAGCACCGCCCGGAAATCGTTGACGTTGGTCAGGGTCGGGCCGGTCACGACGAGGTCGCCGAGCGCCGCGAACAGCCCGTAGCTGTCGTGCCCGGCCAGCACCGCGCGCGGGTCGAGACCCGCCGCGCGGGCACGGGCCAGCGTGTCCGGCGCCACCAGCGCGCCGGCCGCGTCCTCGCTGCCGTCGATGCCGTCGGTGTCGCCGGCCACGGCCCAGAGTCCGGGCTCGCCCTCCAGCGCCAGGGCCAGGCCGAGCAGGAACTCGGTGTTGCGGCCGCCCCGCCCCGGCTTCGCCGTGCCCGGCGTTGCCTTGCCCAGCGTCACCGTCCCCTCGCCGCCCGAGAGCAGCACGGCCGGTGCCGCCAGCGGGTGGCCGTGCAGGCGCGCGGAGCGCGCGATGCCGGCCATCACCGTGCCGATGCCGCGCGCCTCGCCCTCCAGCGCGTCGCCCAGGATCAGCGGCGCGAGGCCCAGGGCGCGGGCGCGCGCGGCCGCGGCCTCCAGCGCCATCAGCGGCGTCGCGATCATGCGGAATTCGGCGCGGGCGAGGCGCGGGTCGCCGGCCTTCGGCGTCTCCTCGGCCGCCGCGTCGAGATGCGCGGCGACGGCGGGCGGCAGGTCGATGCCGTAGTGCCGCACCAGGGCACGCGCCTCGGCGAAGGTCGTGGGGTCGGGCACGGTGGGGCCGGAGGCGATCACCGCCGGGTCGTCGCCCGGCACGTCGGAGATGGCCAGCGTCACCACCCGCGCCGGGTGCGCCGCCGCCGCGAGCCGCCCGCCCTTGATCGCCGAGAGGTGCCGGCGCAGGCAGTTCATCTCGCCGATCGTGGCGCCGGAGGCGAGCAGGGCGCGGTTCACCCCCTGCTTGTCGGCCAGCGTCAGCCCCGGCGCCGGCAGCGACAGCAGCGCCGAGCCGCCGCCGGAGACCAGCACCAGCACGAGGTCGTCGGGCGAAAGGCCGCGCACCAGTTCCAGGATGCGGCGCGCCGCCCGCTCGCCGGCGGCGTCGGGAACGGGGTGGGAGGCTTCCGCCACCTCGATGCGTCGCGTCGGCACGGCGTGGCCGTAGCGGGTGACGACGAGGCCCGCGAGCGCCACGTCGGGCCAGGCGGCCTCGACCGCCGCCGCCATCAGCGCCGCCGACTTGCCGGCGCCGACCACCACCACGCGTCCCCGCTCCGGCGGCGCCGGCAGGTGGCGCGCCAGCACCGCGCGCGGATCGGCCGCGCGCACCGCCGTGTCGAACAGATCCCGCAGCGCGCCGCGCGCCGCCGCGTCGGTCCAGCCCGTCATCGCGTGCGATCCCGCCTCCCCCGTGCGGGGCGCAGTATGGCGCAGGCGGGACGGATGGACCATGTGTCGGCACGAAGGAGGACCCGAACCATGCCCGTCCCCGGGATCGACGACGCCACCCGCACCGAGCTGGAGGCCGCGGCCTTCCGCCGCCTGGTGGAGCACCTGCGCGAGCGCAGCGACGTGCAGAACATCGACCTGATGAATCTCGCCGGCTTCTGCCGGAACTGCCTCTCGCGCTGGTACCGCGAGGCGGCCGAGGCGCGCGCCGTGCCGCTGACCGACCCGGAGGCGCGGGAGATCGTCTACGGCATGCCCTACAAGGAGTGGCAGAGGCTGCACCAGAAGGAGGCGACGGCGGAGCAGAAGGCGGCCTTCGCGGCGGCCAACCCCGGGCACTGAGGCGCCGCCGGCGCGCTTCGGCCGCCGACCGCGTTGCGGCGGCGAGGGGACGAGGCGGCCGGACCGCCGGAGCCCCGGCCAGCCCACGGCTCGCCGGGCTAGAGCATTTTCAAGCTGAGCGTCCTCGCTCAGCGGCTCGGAAAATGCGAAAAAATCAAAAGGCTAGAGCCGTTCCGGCCTAACACAGTCAGGCTGGATCGGCTCTAGGGGCGCCGGGCCGGGGCGGCCCATGGCCCCGGGCCGCCGTTCCGTGGCGGCGAGCGCCGGGAACGGGCTCCGGCCGCGGCGCCGGCGGCGGGTGCCGCGGGCGGTGCCCCGCGCCGGCGCGGGGCGACGAGGAGGGGCGGGAGCCGGGCGGCGGCCCGGGCCCTTGCCCGCCCCCGCCGGATCAGGTGCCGCCCTGGCCCGGCTGGTTGCCGCTGCCGACGCCGCCGGAGCCGCCGGGCCGGGTCGGCACCGGCACGCCGCCGCCGGAGGCGCTGCCGCCGATCGAGCCGGTCGGTCGGTTCGCGCTGGGCGCCACCGGATCGCCGATCGTGCGGGCGGGGCCGGGGCCCGGGGTCGGCTGGCAGGCCGCCAGGCCGAGAAGGAGCAGCGCGGCGCCGGCCATCTGCATGCGCATGGATCGGTTTCCTTATCGTGGCGAGGGGCCGCGGCGGGCGGGCCATGTCCGTGGCCCGTCCCACTCACTCATCCGTCTGCACCCGTCGCGGTTCGTTGCGGGAAAGCCCGCTCTCTACGCCGCGGCGCGCCGCGCGTTCCGTGCCGGACGGCGGGAAGGTGACGAATTGTTCATGGCGGTGCCGTCCTGCCGACGCGCCCCGGCGCGGCGCCGCGCCCCCGCATCCCGCTCCCGGCATCGTGCCCGGCAGGGCGGCCGGGAAAGGCGGCGCCGAGGCAACCCGCTCCGGATCATGACGTTCCCCACGTATCGGCCACGGCGCGATCAAGCAGCGACAAGAATTGATCCGGCCGCGGCAAGAAGAACGAGAGGAACACGACAGTGACACCGAAGATCGCCGGGCTGCTGCTGTGCGGCGCCCTCCTCGGCGCCGGCGGCGCCATGGCCCAGACGACCACCCACCCGGCCGGATCGCCGGCGGGTGCGGGCACCGCGCCCCACGGCACGCCGTCGCAGGATGCGCGGCCACGCGCCACCGCGCCCGTGCCGGGCGCCAACAGCTTCACCGAAGGCCAGGCGCGCGGCCGCATCGAACAGGCCGGCTTCTCCGGCGTGACCGACCTGCGCAAGGACGACAACGGCATCTGGCGCGGCCGCGCGACGCGCAACGGCGCCGCCACCGACGTCGCGCTCGACTACCAGGGCAACGTGTTCTCCGGCGCGGCGGCGGCCGCCGGCCATGTGGGCACCACCACCACGGGCGCGGCGGACCGGCCGGCCGGGGCAAGCGCGCCGCGCGACGGCACGCCCGGCAACCCGCCGGGCACCGCCGCCACCCGCGCCGCGGACCGCGCGGCCGGGACCAACATGAGCGGCGCCTACCCGAACCAGTCCGACGGCACGCCGGCCAACCCGCCCGGCACCGCCGTCGGCCGCGCCGTGGACCGCGCCACGGGCAGCAACACCACCGGCACCAACCCGCAGCGCTAGCCTCCGCGGCGTCAGCCGTTCCCACGCATTCCCGGGCTCCGGGCGGGCATGCCCGGCCCGGGAGTGCGCCAGCCGTGCCTTCCCGGAGGCGGCGCGGGCCCCCTGCCCCGCCGCCCCGCCCCAGGGCCCGTGCTCCTGAACGAGCCGGGCCGTGCCGCATCCCGCCGAGAACCCCGCAACAGCCGGGCCGGCACCCCTCGGGCAGCCTCCGGGCGCCCCCGGGACCGGCGCCGCGACGAATGGAGCGAAACGCCATGGCGACCCGTACCATCGCCCGCATCTTCGACAATCATGCCGACGCCGAGGCCGCCGTGGGCGCGCTGGAGGCGGCGGGCTTCCCGCACGACGACATCAGCGTCATCGCCAGCAACGCCGACAACCGCTACCGCACCGACGCGCCGACGGGAACGGCGGCGGACACGGTGGCGGCCAGGCCGGGCACCGATCCGGCGGTCGACCGCGGCGACACGGCGGAGGCGGCCGAGACCGGTGCCGGAACCGGCGCCACGATCGGCACGGTGCTCGGCGGCGGCGCCGGGCTGCTGGCCGGGCTCGGCCTGCTGGCCATCCCGGGCGTCGGCCCGGTGGTCGCGGCGGGCTGGCTGGTGGCGACGCTGGCCGGCGCCGGCGTCGGCGCGGCGGCGGGCGGCCTGCTCGGCGGCCTGACCGGCGCCGGCATCAGCGAGACCGACGCGCATGTCTACGCCGAGGGCGTGCGCCGCGGCGGCAACCTCGTCACCGTGCGGACCGAGGACTCGCGCGCGGCCGAGGCCGAGTCGATCCTGGCGCGCTACAACCCGGTGGACACGGCCGCGCGCGGCGCCGAGTACCGGGCCGGCGGCTGGACCGGCTACGACCCGCAGGCGCCGGTCAAGCCCGCCTCCGGCGCGCCGGACGGCACGCCCGGCAACCCGCCGGGCACCGCCGCCACCCGCGCCCTCGACCGCACCGCCGGCACCAACGTGAGCGGCGCCTATCCGGAGCAGTCGGACGGCACCCCGCGCAACCCGCCGGGCACCGCCGCCGAGCGGGCGCTCGACCGCACGATCGGGACCAACACCAGCGGTGCGAACCCGCAGCACGGCAGCCGGGTCTGACACCGGCGGCGGCCGCCGGGAGGCGGCCGTCGCGGCCGGAAACGAATGGGGACGGCGCGGCGAAGCCTTTCGCCGCGCCGTTGCCGCGCGCGGCCGGCCCGGGCGCGACGGGACATCGGAGGGTGGGGCATGGTGAAGACGGGGCGGCGGGACGGGAGTCTCTGACATGACCAGGGTGGCGCTCGTCACCGGCGGCGCGCACGGCATCGGCCGCGCCATCGCGCTGCGGCTGCGGCGGGATGGCTGGCGCGTGGTGGTGGCGGACCGGCAGGCGGCGGAATTCGACGGCCCCGTCCGCCTCGTGCGCACGGAGATGAGCGATCCGGCGCAGGTCGAATCGCTGGTGGCCGGCATCGGCGCCACCGAGGGACGCCTGGACGCGGTGGTGTCCAACGCCGGGTTCGGCGTGTGGAAGCCGATCGGCGAATTGACGGTCGCGGAATGGAATTCCGTTCTGGCGACCAACCTGACCGCGCTGTTCCTGCTGGCCAGGCACGGCGAGGCGATGCTGCGCGCGGCACGGGGCGCGATCGTGGCGGTGGCCTCGACCCGGGCGCACCAGTCCGAGCCGGACGGCGAGGCCTATGCGGCGAGCAAGGGCGGCATCGTGGCGCTGACGCACGCGCTGGCGCTGAGCCTGGGCCCGGCGGTGCGGGTGAACTGCATCAGCCCGGGCTGGATCGACGTGAAGGGCGAGGCGCTGCGCCCGGAGGACCACGCGCAGCACCCCGCCGGCCGGGTCGGGCGCCCGGAGGACGTGGCCGGGCTCGCCGCCTGGCTGCTCGGGCCGGAAAGCGGCTTCGTGACGGGCGCGGAGTTCGTGATCGACGGCGGGATGAGCCGGAAGATGATCTACGTGCCGTGACGCGGCGGCGCCCGCCCGGCGCGCCGCCGCGGACGGATCGACGGACGGTGCCGGTCGCGGGGGGGGGGGGGGGC
>NZ_JALPRX010000076.1 GCF_023223525.1 Roseomonas acroporae
GGGGCGCGCCCCGCCGCCGGGCGGCCCCGGCGGGCCGGCGCGAGGCGTCAGAACGCCACGCGGTCGCCGCCCTTGAGCGAGAGGATCTCGCGCGCCTCGTCCGGCGTCGCGACCTCCAGGCCCAGCCCCTCGATGATCTGGCGCACGGCGCGGACCTGCACGGCGTTGGTCTCGGCGAGCTTCCCGGGCCCGGCCCACAGGCTGTCCTCCAGCCCGACGCGGACGTTGCCGCCCATCGCCGCCGCCATCGCCGCGATGGGAAGCTGGTTGCGCCCGGCGCCCAGCACGGACCACCGGTAATCGTCGCCGAACAGCCGGTCCGCGGTGCGCTTCATGTGCAGCACGTCGTCCGGGTGCGCGCCGATGCCGCCCTGCAGGCCGAACACGGTCTGGATGAACAGCGGCGCCTTCACCAGCCCCTGATCGAAGAAGTACTTCAGGTTGTAGAGGTGCGCCGTGTCGTAGCACTCGAACTCGAAGCGCGTGTCGTTGCCGGCGCAGGTGGTCAGGATGTACTCGATGTCGGCGAAGCTGTTGCGGAAGATGATGCCCTTGTCGGAGAGGTAGTCCTTCTCCCACTGATGCCTGAACTCCTTGAAGCGGTTCAGCATCCCGAACAGGCCGAAATTCATCGAGCCGAGGTTGAGCGAGGCCACCTCCGGCTTGAAGGTCGCGGCCGGGCGCACGCGCTGCTCGATGGTCATGGTCGGCGCGCCGCCGGTGGTCAGGTTCACCACCGCGTCGGTGCGCTGCTTGATGACCGGCAGGAAGGGCGCGAAGGCCTCCGGCGACTGGTCGGGGCGCCCATCCTCCGGGTTGCGCGCGTGCAGGTGGACGATGGCGGCGCCCGCCTCGGCCGCGCCCACCGCCGCGTCGGCGATCTCCTCCGCCGTGATCGGCAGGTGCGGCGACATGGAGGGCGTGTGGATCGCCCCCGTCACCGCGCAGGTGATGATGACCTTGCGCCCGCCCTTGCTCTTCCCCTGGCTCTTCCCCTGGCCCTGGCCCGCCATGCTCAACCCTCCGTCTGCTGCTTCTCGTGTACCCAGCGCTTCTTGTGCGCCCTGAGCGCGGCGAGGCGCCGGTCGCGCCAGGCCATCTTCGCCGGCAGGTCCGGCGCCGCCCGCCACTGCGCCAGGATCGCCGCCGTCGCCGCCGGCCCGTACACCTCGGGGCCCGCCGGGGCGGCGGCGAGGCGCCGGTAGAAGCCCGTGTAGCGCGCGCAGTAGTCGGGGATGCCGCCCGGCGCGTTCAGCTCGATGGTCTCGAACGGCCCCATGAAGCTCCAGCGCAGGCCGAGCCCGTCGGCGACGGTGCGGTCGAGGTCCTCGGGCGTGACGTAGCCTTCCGACACCAGCCGGAACGCCTCGGCCAGCAGCGCGCCCTGGAGGCGGTTGAGGATGAAGCCCTCCACCTCCTTCAGCACGGTGACCGGCACCTGGCCGATCGACCCGTAGACGGCGCGGGCGCGGGCGATGGTCCCGGGCGCGGTCCACTCGGCGCCGGAGAGCTCCACCAGCGGGATCAGGTGCGGCGGGTTGACCGGGTGGCCGATCAGGCAGCGCGCCCGCCCCGGCAGCGCCTCGGTGAAGACCGAGGTGCGGATGGCCGAGGAGGAGGAGGCGAGGATGGCGCCCGGCGGCGCCAGCGCGTCGAGCCGCGCGAAGAGGTCGCGCTTGATCGCCGGGTCCTCCGGCCCGCTCTCCTGCACGAAGTCGGCGCCGTCGAGCGCCGACTCCAGCGTCGGGCAGGCGACGATGCGCGCGGCCGCCGCCGCCGGGTCGTCGCAGAGGCCCTGCGAGGCGAGGTCGCGCAGACCCTCGGCGCAGAGGCCGACGGCGTTGGCCGCCACCCCCGCCGCCGGGTCCCAGAGCCGCACCGACCAGCCGGCACGCGCGAAGATGGCGGCCCAGGCGCGGCCGATCAGGCCGGTGCCGACGATGGCGACGGTACCGGTCACGACGGGGCCGGCCGCAACGGTGCCGGCCGCAACGGGGCCGGCCGCAACGGTGCCGGCCGCAACGGTGCCGGCCGCAACGGTGCCGGCCGCAACGGTGCCGGTCACGGCCGGGCGGGGACCGGCGGCGGAGCCTCGGGCATCGGGACGTTTCCTCCGTCGCGCGGCGGCGGGGCGTGGTGGCCCGCCGAGCCGGCTCTTGCTGTGATCTGTGATCACAGTCATCCTGCCTGTGATGCCGCAGCCCTGTCCAGCCCCCCGGCCGTCCCAAGGCTCGTCCGGCTCGGCCCGCGGGTCGTCCCATGGGCTGTCCCAGGGGCCGTCCCAGGGGCCGTCTCCCGGCTCGCCCCCCGGGCCATGCTGAACGGTGCCCGCGCCCTGGAGGCGGAGCCGCCGCTGGCGCGGCGCACCCTCGGCGCGTCGGTGCACGGCAGGCTGGCGGAGCTGCTGATCGCGGGCCGGCTGGCGCCGGGCGAGCGGCTCTCGCTGCGCGACACGGCGGCGGCGCTCGGCGTCTCGGTGATGCCGGTGCGCGAGGCGGTGGCGCGGCTGGTGGCGGACGGGGCGCTGGAGGTGGCGCCCAACCGCGCCGTGCGCGTTCCGCTGATGCCGCGCGGCCGCTTCCTGGCGCTCGCCGAGACGCGGATCGCCGTGGAGGGGCTGGCCGCCGCCCGCGCCGCGACGGCGCGCAGCGCGGCCGAGCTGGCTGCGATACGCCGCGCCGAGGCCGCCTTCCGCGCCATGGCCGGGCAGGCGCGGCCGGACCTGCAGCGTGCCGTGGCGCTGAACCGCGACGTGCACTTCCGCATCTACGAGGCGTGCGGCCTCGCGCCGCTGCGCGACATCATCGCCGGGCTGTGGCTGAAGGTCGGGCCGGTGCTGAACCTCGACCTGCGCTCGGACCCGGCGCGGCTGCGCCAGGGCTCGGCGCTGCGCTGCCACGCGGCGGCGCTGGCGGCGATCGAGGCGGGCGACGCGGCGGCGGCGCGGGCGGCGATCGTCGCCGACATCGAGGAGGCGGCCGCCTACATCGTCGCGCGCGGCGGGCTGGCGGCGGAGGATGCGGCGCCGGGGTGAAGGGCGCGCGGGGAAAGGGAGGAACGGGATGGATCTCGGGATCGGCGGGCTGCGCGTGCTGGTGACGGCGGGTGCCGCGGGGATCGGGCGCGGCATCGTGGAGGCGTTCGTCGAGGAGGGCGCGCGCGTGTTCACCTGCGACATCGACGGGGCGGGCCTCGCCTCGCTGCCGGCCGGCGTCGGCCACGTGGTCGCGGACGTGTCCGACCGCACGCAGGTGGCGGCGATGTTCGAGTCGGCGCTCGGCTTCCTCGGCGGGCTGGACGTGCTGGTGAACAACGCCGGCATCGCTGGCCCCACCGGCGGGGTGGACGAGATCAACCCCGAGGACTGGGACCGCTGCCTGGAGGTCTGCCTGACCAGCCAGTTCAACTGCGCGCGGCTGGCCGTGCCGCATCTGCGGCAGAGCTCCAACGCCTCGATCGTGAACCTTTCCTCGGCGGCGGGAAGGCACGGCTTCGCCGGGCGCACGCCCTACGCGGCGGCGAAGTGGGGGGTGATCGGCTTCACCAAGTCGCTCTCGATCGAGCTGGGCGGGGCGGGAATCCGCGTCAACGCCATCCTGCCCGGCCTCGTCGCGGGGGACCGGCAACGGCGTGTGCTGGAGGCGAAGGCGCAGCAGCGCGGCGTGAGCTACGCGGAGATGGAGCAGGTGGCCTTCGCCAACGCCTCGATCAAGGAATACGTCACGGCGCGGCAGCTCGCGGACCAGGTGCTGCTGCTGTGCTCGCCGCGCGGGCGGACGGTGTCGGGGCAGGCGATCGCGGTGGACGGGGACCTGCGCATGCTGTCGTGATGCGGGGCCTTTCCCGGCACCCTTTTCCAGGGAGGGCTTTGCCCTCCTCGGGTATCCTCCCACCCCAAAGGTCCGTTGGGGGGCGAAGCCCCCTTGGACCCCCCGTTCGGATTCGAGTCCCGACGGTCGAACCACCTCCCCCCCAACGAACGGGGTCTGGGGCCTCCCGGCCCCGGCGGATGGGTCCAGGGAAGGCAGCGCCTTCCCTGGCGGGGTCCGGGGCAGCGCCCCGAAACGCGTGCTCTCAGGCCGCGAGGTCGAGCACCACGCGCCCCTCGATCGCGCCCTTGTGCATGCGCGCGAACACGTCGTTGATGTTCTCCAGCTTCTCGGTGCTGACCGTCGCCTTCACCAGCCCCTCGCCGGCGAAGTCGAGCGATTCCTGCAGGTCGAGCCGCGTGCCGACGATGGAGCCGCGCACGGTGATGCCGTTCAGCACCATGTCGAAGATCGGCAGCGGGAAGTCGCCGGGCGGCAGGCCGTTCAGCGCCACCGTGCCGCCGCGCCCGACCACGCCGAGCGCCTGCTCGAAGGCCTTGGGCGAGACGGCGGTGACGAGCACGCCCTGCGCGCCGCCGCCCGTCTCGCGCTTGACGACGGTTGCCGGGTCCTCGTGGCGGGCGTTGACGGTGATGGCGGCGCCGAGGCGGCGGGCCAGCTCCAGCTTGGTGTCGTCGATGTCGACCGCCGCGACGTGCATGCCCATGGCCCGCGCGTACTGCACCGCCATGTGGCCGAGCCCGCCGATGCCGGAGATCACCACCCAGTCGCCGGGCTTGGCCTCCGTCATCTTGAGGCCCTTGTACACGGTGACGCCGGCGCAGAGCACCGGGGCGATCTCGGTGAAGGAGACGTTGCCGGGCAGGTGGCCGACGAAGTTCGGGTCCGCCACGACGTACTCGGCGAAGCCGCCGTTGACGGAGTAGCCGGTGTTCTGCTGCTCCTCGCACAGCGTCTCCCAGCCGCCGAGGCAGTGCTTGCAGTGGCCGCAGGCGGTGTAGAGCCAGGGCACGCCGACGCGGTCGCCCTCCTTGACGTGCTTCACCCCGGCGCCGACGGCGGAGACGTAGCCCACGCCTTCGTGGCCGGGGATGAAGGGCGGGTTCGGCTTCACGGGCCAGTCGCCCTCGGCGGCGTGCAGGTCGGTGTGGCAGACGCCGGACGCCTTGATCGCGACCTGGATCTGGCCGGCGCCCGGCTCGGGAACCGGCACCTCCTCGATGGCGAGGGGCTTGCCGAATTCGTGGACGACGGCCGCCTTCATGGTTCGGGCCATTCTTTTCCTCCTCCGGTGTTGTCCGGCCCGGCGCCGGGGCTCGGGGCCGGGCCGCGCGGCTCAGAAGAAGCCGAGTTTCTTCGGGCTGTAGCTGACCAGCATGTTCTTGGTCTGCTGGTAGTGGTCGAGCATCATGCGGTGCGTCTCCCGCCCGATGCCGGACTGCTTGTAGCCGCCGAAGGCGGCGTGCGCGGGATAGGCGTGGTAGCAATTGGTCCAGACCCGCCCGGCCTGGATGGCGCGGCCGAAGCGGTAGGCGCGGTTGATGTCGCGCGTCCAGACCCCGGCGCCGAGGCCGTAGAGCGTGTCGTTGGCGATCGCCAGCGCCTCCTCGTCGTCCCTGAAGGTGGTGACGGAGACGACCGGGCCGAAGATCTCCTCCTGGAAGATGCGCATGCGGTTGCTGCCGCGGAACACGGTGGGCTGCACGTAGAAGCCGTCCGCCAGGTCGCCGGGCAGGCGGTTGCGCTCGCCGCCCGCCAGCAGCTCCGCCCCCTCCTGGCGGCCGATCTCGACGTAGCCGAGGATCTTCTCCATCTGCTCGGCCGAGGCCTGGGCGCCGATCATGGTCCCGGGATCGAGCGGGTTGCCCTGCACGATGGCGCCGACGCGCGCCAGCGCCCGCTCCATGAAGCGGTCGTAGAGGGATTCGTGGATCAGCGCGCGGGAGGGGCAGGTGCAGACCTCGCCCTGGTTCAGCGCGAACATGGCGAAGCCCTCGATCGCCTTGTCGAGGAAGTCGTCGTCCTCCCGCGCCACGTCGGCGAAGAAGATGTTGGGCGACTTGCCGCCCAGCTCCAGTGTCACCGGGATCAGGTTCTGGCTGGCGTACTGCATGATGAGCCGGCCGGTGGAGGTCTCGCCGGTGAAGGCGATCTTGGCGATGCGCGGCGAGGAGGCGAGCGGCTTGCCGGCCTCGATGCCGTAGCCGTTGACGACGTTGAGCACGCCGGGCGGCAGCAGGTCGCCGATCAGCCCGGCCAGCACCAGGATCGAGGCGGGCGTCTGCTCGGCGGGCTTGAGCACCACGCAATTGCCGGCCGCCAGCGCCGGGGCGAGCTTCCAGCAGGCCATCAGCAGCGGGAAGTTCCACGGGATGATCTGCCCGACCACGCCGAGCGGCTCGTGGAAGTGGTAGGCGATGGTGTCCTCGTCGATCTCCGACAGCGCGCCTTCCTGCGCGCGCAGGCAGCCGGCGAAGTAGCGGAAGTGGTCGATGGCGAGCGGCAGGTCGGCGGCGGTGGTCTCGCGGATCGGCTTGCCGTTGTCCCAGCTCTCGGCGCGGGCGAGCAGGTCGAGGTTCCGCTCCATGCGGTCGGCGATGGCGAGCAGCACGGCGGCGCGGGCGGCGGGGCTCTGCTTCCCCCAGGCTTCGCGCGCGGCGTGCGCGGCGTCGAGCGCGCGCTCGATGTCCTCGGCGTCGGAGCGCGCCACCTCGCAGAGGATGCGGCCGTTGACCGGCGAGAGGTTGGGGAAGTAGCGGCGCTTCGCCGGTTCGATCCAGTCGCCGCCGATGAAGTTGCCGTAGCGGGGCTTGAACGGCGCCGCGTCGGCACGCAGGGATTCGAGCTTGGTCACTGCTTCCTCCTCCCGCACCCTGGATGGGTGCGCCTTGGGTGGAAACCTGGACCCGAAGCCCCCGCCACGTCAGCGGGGCGGCAAGCGCCCGTCGCGGCGCGTGTCGCAGATCTGCGACATGGGCGGCGGGATCGCGATCATTCCCGGCCGCGCAGGCCGAGGCGGCGCAGCTTGCGGTGCAGCGTGGCGCGGCTGAGGCCGAGCGCCGAGGCGGTGGCGGAGACGTTGCCGCCGGCGCGCGCCAGCGCCCGTTGCAGCGCCGCGCGCTCGGCCCGCCCCAGGTCGTCCTCCGGGGCGCCGTCCCGCCCGCCATCGAGCAGGTCGGCGGCCGGCAGCGGCCGGCGCAGCCGCTCGGCGGTGATGCCGAGGGCGAGGCGCGCGGCGCGCGTCGCGCCCACCACCAGGTCGTCCGCGTCGATCGCCAGCAGCGCGCCCGGCGCGGCGCCGCTCGGCGCCGTCTCGTCGGCCAGCACGATGCGGGCGCGGGGGAAGGCGTGGCGGAAATTCCGCTCCTCGATGCGGCGCGCCGCCTCCGCCGTGGCGGCGGCGATCAGCCCGGACACCTGCTCCGTCAGGTCGGCGCGGCAGGAGGAGACGTCGAGCGCGCCGGCCAGCTCGCCCGCGTGGTCGAAGACCGGGACGGTGGTGCAGCTCAGCCCGGCATGGAAGGTGTGGAAGTGCTGGTCGCGGTGGACGGTCAGGGCGCGCCGCTCGGCCAGGCAGGTGCCGATGCCGTTGGTGCCGGCATGCGCCTCGTTCCACAGGGCGCCGGTCCAGAGGCCCCAGTCGCGGAACTGCCGGTCGTCGCTGCCATGGCCGCGCCGCTCCACCGGCACGCCGTCGCGGTCGGTCAGCAGCACGCAGCAGCCCATGCCGCCGGTGGCCTGGAGCAGGCGCTCCATGACCGGCTGCGCCGCCGCCACCAGCGCGCCCAGCCGCTCGCGCCGCTCGCGCATGGCCGCCTCGGGCAGGATGGGGGGCGGGACGGCGCGCTCCGGGTCCAGCCGGTAGAGGGTCATGCAGCGGCGCCAGGAGGCGGCGATGGTCGAGCGGGCCGCGGTGCCGTCCTCCAGCACGGCGCGGACCTGCTCGGCATGCGGGCGTTGGCTGGGCCTCGCCATGTTTCCTCCGGGGTCGGGCACGGCCCCCGCCGTGGCGGACCGGCCGCGTCGTCGCGGCCGGGCACCGGCCGGGCAGCGGGGCCGGTATACCACGACGGGGGCCGTGCCGCCCCGCCGGAAAATTCGGCGGAATTCGATGGCGGGGGGCCGTCCCCGCGCGCCCGGCGGCCCGGCAACGCGCCGGATGGGAATGGTGCGGCGCGGCAATCGCGTTGCAATCGACTGACTGGTCGGTTATTCGATCGGTGGCGCCGCGCTCCGTGGCCGCGGCGCCCCGCGGGAGACGAGGATGACCAGGCCCATCCGACTGAACGCGTTCAACATGGCCACGCCGGGCTCGCAGGCCTCCTCGCTCTGGGGGTACCCCGGCAACGAGGTCGGGCGCTACAACACGCTGGCCTACTGGAAGGAGATGTGCGCGATCCTGGAGCGCGGGCTGTTCGACGGCCTGTTCCTCGCGGACGTCATCGGCGTGTACGACACCTATGGCGGCACCCCGGACGCGGCGCTGCGGCACGCCGTCTCGCTGCCGATCCTCGACCCGGTGCCGATGCTCCCGGCGCTGGCCGACGCGACCACGCATCTCGGCTTCGGCGTCACCTGCACCCTGACCTACGAGCCGCCGCACGTCTTCGCCCGGCGCATGTCCACGCTGGACCACCTCACCGGCGGCCGGATCGGCTGGAACATCGTCACCGGCTTCCTGCAGAGCACCGGCCGGGCGGCGACGGGACAGGCGGGCTTCGTCGACCATTCCCGGCGCTACGACATGGCCGAGGAGTTCATGGAGGTGGTCTACCGCCTCTGGGAAGGGAGCTGGGAGGACGACGCCGCCTGCCGCGACCGCGCGCGCGGCTGCTTCGCCGACCCGGCCAGGGTCCGCAAGGTGAGCTTCTCGGGCGAGTTCTTCGGCCTCGACACGATCCATCTCTGCGAGCCCTCGCCGCAGCGCACGCCGACGCTGTTCCAGGCCGGCGCCTCGGGGCGCGGCCGCGCCTTCGCGGGAAAGCACGCGGAGGGGATCTTCGTCGCCGGCCCCTCGCGGAAGGTGATCGCCGAGCAGATGCGCCAGATCCGCGCCGAGGCGGTCCGCGCCGGCCGCGCGGCGGGCGACATCGTGGCCTACGCCCTGGCCACCGCCATCGTCGCCGGGACCGAGCGGGAGGCCTGGGCGCTGTACGACGACTACCGGCGCCACGTGGACCCGGTGGCGGGGCTCGCGCACCTCTCCGGGCTGATGGGCATCGACCTGGCGCAGTACGGCATGGACGAGGTGCTGACGCACATCGACACCAACGCCATGCGCTCGGCGGTCGACTCCTTCACCTCGGCCGATCCGGACCGGCGGTGGACCATCCGCGAGCTGGGCGAGCACCAGAGCCTGGGCGGGCGCGGGCCGGTCTTCGTCGGCACGGCGGCGCAGGTGGCCGACCGGATGCAGGAGTGGATGGAGGCGACGGACATCGACGGCTTCAACCTGGCCTACGTGGTCGCGCACCGGACCTATCGCGACGTGGTGGACCTGCTGGTGCCGGAATTGCAGCGGCGCGGCGCCTACCCCACCGCCTACGCGCCGGGCACGCTGCGCGCGAAGCTGTCGGGCACGGGGCGGGACCGGCTGGCGCCGCCGCATCCGGGGGCGCGGTTCCGTTACGGCGCGGCCGTCTGAGCCTGCCCAGGCCAATGGGGGTCTCGAAGGGGGCTTCGCCCCTTCGCGGGATGGTTCCAGGAAGGGCGGCGCCCTTCCTGGCGGAGTCCGGGGCGGGGTCCGGGGCAGCGCCCCGGGGCCCTCGCCACACGAAGCGGCCGGCATGCAGCCGAACCGGCCGGGAACACGCACAGGAAAGGACCGACCGACATGGCCACCGCCCGACACCAGCGCGCGCCCGAGCTTGCGGCAGCGAGCCTCGAGGAGATCATGGGCCGCTACGTCGGCCGCTTCCGCGACAAGAAGCCCGACTGGAACGCCTTCGAGGACGCCAAGATCGAGGGCTGGAAGCGGGCGCAGCACCGCTTCATCGGCGCCGGCGGCTCGGGCAAGCACAACGACCCGAGCGTGATCCCGGCGGGGAATTTCACCCTCTCGATCATGTACGTGGAGCCGGGGCAGGGGAACGCCGCGCACACGCACGAGGTGGAGGAGGTGTTCTTCGTCCTCCAGGGCCTGCTCGACGTGTTCGTGGAGGACGAGACGGGGCGGCGCGTCACCACGCGGCTCGGGCCGTGGGAGTGCATCTCGGCGCCGGCCGGGGTGATCCACGGCTACGACAACACCAGCCTGGAGCCGGTCTACTTCCAGGTGATGCTCGGCCGCGGCCGGCCGGAGGCGATGGGCTACGCGGACGATTCGCTGTTCCAGCGCCGCGCGGCGCATCTGGCGGAGGGGGATGCGTAGCCGCGCGGCCGCCTCAGCCGGGCGTGGCGGCGGGGGCCGGCGGCGGGTTGCGGCAGTAGCCGACCACCATCGCCACCGCCTCCTCCACCTGCCGGTCCAGGAAGGCCGCGCCGGGCACGTCGGCCGAGAGGGTGACGGCGAGGGTGAAGCGGTTGCTGACGGCGTGGAAGATCAGCGAGGAGAGCGAGACGTAGAGGTGGACCGGGTCGATCCCGGCGCGGAAGACGCCCTGCCGCTCGCCCGCCTCGACGATCTCCCGCAATTGCGCGATCAGCGGCGGGTAGAGCGCGGCGGCGACGCCGGTGCGGCGCAGATAGGCGGCCTCGTGCAGGTTCTCGATGCCGAGCAGGCTGAGGATCGAGGGATCGCGCCGGATCGAGGCGGCGCCCTCGCGGATGAAGGCCTCCAGCGCCCGCACCGGGCCGACCTCGGCGACGCGCACCTGGCGCCGGGGCGCCACGAAGTCGCGGTAGCTGGCCTCCAGCACCGCCACGTAGAGCGCCTCCTTGCTCCCGTAGTAGTGGTAGATCATCGCCTTGCTGTAGCCGGCCTCGCGGGCGATCACGTCGATGCGCGCGCCGGCGAGGCCGTGCGCGACGAAATGGGCGCGGGCCACGCGGAGGATCGTCTCCTGCGCCAGCGCGGCGTCGCGGGGCCGGCCCGGCACGGCCGGTGCCCGCCGCGGGCGAGGCGTCGGCGCCGTGTTGACTGGCATGGCGTGGCGGCTTTTTCCAACCTGCTTGGCGTCGGCGCATCCTACAGCGCGGCGCGGCAGGCCGAACAGCCGGCCGGGCCGGCGTCCGCCGCCGTTCCGGCCGCCCTTCGCGCCACGGGTCCGGGACGCGGCGCGCCCTGCCGGCGGGTGGCCGCGCGGCGGCTGCCGGCCCCATGCTCGCCGGCAGGCAGCAGGACGGAGAGCGGCGGTTGACCGATTCTGGCGACGGCCCCGGCGCGCGGGGCGGCACGGCAGCGGGGCGGTTCGCGGGCGGCGCGGCCTATGTCGGGGGCCGCTTCGTGCCCATGGCCGAGGCCGTGCTGCCGGTCACGGACTGGGGCTTCACGCGCTCCGACGTCGTCTACGACGTGGTCCACGTCGTCGGGAACCGCTTCTTCCGGCTGCAGGACCACCTCGACCGCTTCGAGCGCGCGATGGCGCGCCGCCAGCTGCGGCCGCCCGAGGACCGGGCGGCGATCGAGGCGGTGCTGCACCGCTGCGTCGCGCTGTCCGGCCTGCGCGACGCCTACGTGTCGATGGCCTGCTCGCGCGGCCGGCCGCGCGTCGCCGGCTCGCGGCGGCCGGCCGACTGCGACAACCACCTGATCGCCTACGCCATCCCCTGGATCGACGTGATCCCGAAGGAGGTGCAGGAGCGCGGCGCGCATCTGTGGATCGCCGGCGTGCCGCGCGTGCCCGACGCCTCGGTGGACCCGACCGTGAAGAACTACCAGTGGAGCGACCTGACCGGCGGCCTGCTGGAGGCGCACGGGCACGGCTTCGACACCGCCATCCTCTGCGACGCCGAGGGCTACGTGACCGAGGGGCCGGGCTTCAACGTCTTCATGGTGCGCGACGGCCGCGTGCTGACGCCGGACCGCGGCAGCCTGGAGGGCATCACGCGGCGCACGGTGCTGGAGATCTGCGACGAGCTCGGCATCGAGGCGGCGGTGGCGCCGATCCCGCGCGCGCTGCTGGAGGATGCCGACGAGATCTTCACCACCACCACGGCGGGCGGCGTGATGCCGGGCGCGCGCCTCGGCGGCCGCATCCTGGGCAACGACCGCCCCGGCCCCGTCAGCCTGCGCCTGCGCGACGCCTACTGGCGCTGGCACGAGGAGGGGCGGCACGCCACGCCGGTGCGGCCGCTGGACGCGGCCCTGTCGCCCCCGGGGCCGCTGGACGCGGCCCTGTCGCCCCCGGGGCCGCCGGACGCGGCCCCGCCGCCCCCGGGACCGCCGGACGCGGCCACGCCACACCCGGGGCCGCCGGACGTGGCCACGCCACACCCGGGGCCGCCGGACGTGGCCCTGGCGCCCCCGGCCGGCGCCTCGGCATGAGCGGCGAGGCACGCGGGGAGCGGCCGGGCGGCGACCTGCGGCCGGAGACGATCTCCGGCCCCCGCCCCGGGGCATGCGCGCTCTGGGTCGAGCGGCCGGCGCCGGACGGCGCCCCGGCCGCCTGGTGCTACACCGACCGGCGAAGCTACCGCGCCGGGGAGACGGCGGTGCTGTTCCTGTCCAGCACGGCGAGGTCCGTGCGGCTGCGCATCCTGCGCGAGGGGGCGTCGCCGCGCGAGGTGGCCACGCTCGGCCCGCTGCCGGCCCGCTTCCTGCCGGCGCCGGAGCGCGCCTACGAGACCGGCTGCGACTGGCCGGCCTTCCACCGCTGGGAGATCCCGCCCGACCTGCCCTCGGGCGGCTACCTCGTCGAGATCCTGGACGCCGAGGTGGCGCGCCCGCAGCCGCTCGGCCACCACCTGGTGATCGTCCGCGGCGCGCGGCCGGCCGGGCCGATCGCCCTGGTCGCCGCGACCTCCACCTGGGCCGCCTACAACGACTGGGGCGGCGCGAACCACTACTACGGGCTGCACCCGGGCACGCCGCGCGGCCGCTCGCCGCTGCTCTCCACGCAGCGCCCCTGGGCGCGCGGCCAGGTCTGGCTGCCGCCCGGGGCGCCGCGCTCGATGAACGCGCAGCGGCCGGCGCGCCCCGGGCCGGCGCGCTACGACTGCATCGAATGGGCCTTCCTGAACGGCTACACGCGCTACTACGCGCTGACCGGCTGGGCCGCCTTCGAGCGCCCCTTCCTGCGCTGGGCCGAGCGCGAGGGCTACGGCGTGGAGGTGCTCACCCAGGACGAGCTGCACGCCGATCCCCACGCGCTGGACGGCTTCGCCTGCGCCGTCTTCGTCGGCCACGACGAGTACTGGACGCGCGAGATGCGCGAGGCAGTGGACGGCTACGTCGCGCGCGGCGGCCGCGCCGCGCGCTTCGCCGGCAACTTCATGTGGCAGATCCGGCTGGAGGAGGAGGGACGCCGGCAGGTCGCCTACAAGTACGACGCCCGCGCGCTGGACCCGCTGGCCGGCACGGCGGAGGCCGCGCGCCTGACCAGCGCCTGGGAGGACCCGCTGGTCGGCTGGCCCGGGGCGGCGACCTTCGGCGTCAACGCGCTGCGCGGCATCTACGCCGGCTTCGGCGGCATGGCGCGCCGCTCGCCGCGCGGCTTCACGGTGTTCCGGCCCGGGCACTGGGCCTTCGCCGGCACCGGCCTCGGCTACGCCGACATGTTCGGCGACGAGGCGGGCATCTTCGGCTACGAGGTGGACGGGCTGGACTACACCTTCGCCGACGGGCTGCCCGTGCCGACCGGCGCCGACGGCGCGCCGGCGGGGCTGGAGATCCTGGCCATGGGCTGGGCGACCCTGGCCGAGACCGGCCGCCCGGAGGACGACGACTCCCTGATGCTCGGCGACGGCGACGCGCGCTTCCGCGCCGCGATGCTGGCCCCCGATCTCTCGCCCGAGAGCGTGCGCCGGCACGCGCGCGGCAGCGGCATGGTCGTCAGCTTCCGGCGCGGGCGGGGCGAGGTCTTCACCGCCGCGACCTGCGAGTGGGTGAGCGGGCTGCTGGCCGGGGATTTCTTCACCGGGGCGATCACGCGCAACGTGCTGGACCGGTTCTGCCGCCCGGCCGGGACGGACGACGCCGGCGGCCCGTGAGCCGCCCAGGGGCCGTCCGGGGGGCCGCCCGGGGGCCATCCGAGGGCCGCCCAGGGGCCGCACCCGGGGGCCGCACCCGTGAGCCGCCCGGGAGCCGACGAGCGCCGCACCGGCCCGACGGCACCCTCCCCCGACCGTCAGGGCCTGATGTTCTTGTCGCGCACCAGCGTGGCCCAGCGCGCCAGCTCGGTGTCGATCCGCCGGCCGAGCGCGGCGCCGTCGCCGGCCAACGGGCTCGCGCCCTGCTCGGCGAAGCGCCCGCGCACCTCCGGCATGGCGTTCACCTGCGCCACGGCCTCGACCAGCCGCCGCGCGACGGCCGGGTCCAGCCCGCGCGGCGCCAGCAGGCCGTACCAGTAGCTCAGGTCGAAGTCGTAGCCCGCCTCGCGCACCGTCGGCACGCCGGGAAAGGCCGCGACGCGGCCGCCGCCGGTGCTGATCGCCAGCGCCCGCACCGTGCCGGCCTGCATGCCCGACAGCATGGTGGGCGGCGCCGCGAGGGCGAGCTGGATGCGGCCCGCCACCACGTCGAGGAAGGCCGGGCCGGCGCCGCGATAGGGCACGTGCGTCAGCCGGATGCCGGCGAGGTCCTGGAACACCTCCACGTAGAGATGCATGGTCGAGCCGTTGCCCATGGAGCCGTAGTCGAGCGCCTCCGGCCGGGCGCGGGCGATCGCCACCATCTCCTGTAGCGTGCGCGCCTCGAAGCCGGCCGGCACGGTGAACACCGCCGGGTAGTCCACCAGCTCGGCGACCGGCTGGAAGGCGGCGCGCACGTCGAAGCCCGGCTCCGGCAGCAGCGGCGGCACGGTGACGATGGAATTGTCGGTGATCAGCAGCGTGTAGCCGTCCGGCCGCGACTGCGCGACGTTGCCCCAGCCCACGATGCCGCTGCCGCCGGTGCGGTTCTCGACGACGAAGGACTGGCCGGTCACCTGCGCGAGGTGGCGGGCGTAGAGGCGGGCGACGTAGTCGGTGGTCCCGCCCGGCGCCCAGGTGATGACGACGCGCACCGGCCGCTCCTGCGGCCAGGGCTGCGCCGCGCCCTGCGCCGCACCCTGGCGCGGCGCGGCGAGCAGGGCCAGGCAGAGACAGGCCAGGGCCAGGCAGGTCCGGACGGCCCGGCATCGACGGCGTGGCATCAGACGGTTCCTCCTCGATCGTTCGTGCCACGCAAGGTGCGCCGCCGGCCCCGCCCCGTACAGACGGCGTGGCGGCGGGCGTCCCGCCGGGCGGCATCGCGGCGGCGGCGCGGGAGGGCCTCGGCAACCGCCCGGAAGGCATCCGCCGGCAGGTGCGCGCGGTGCCGGGCCGGCCGGGCGCACCGGCGTGGGGAGGAAGGTCGGCGGCGGGGCCCGCCCTGCCCCCCGTCCGGGCGATCCGCCTCGCCGCCGGCGGCCGGGACAGGCTCCCCGGACCCGCCGGGCCGGGCCGGAAAGCAGGCGCAGGAAAGTTACTCGCTATTAATTCGAACCCGGTGCGAGGCGCGGGAAAACCCGTTCGCCCGCCTTTAATCGTTGACACCCGAAAATCAAGAGTTGCATATACAATCTATGCTTCTTCGCGTGATTCCTTTGCGATCAAGGCGATGCGCTACAGCATTCATTTGCATGAGGCTTCCGCCGCGAATGATACACGGAAGACGAGCATTACTAAATTCTGACACACGTCTATCCAGATTTCTGGATTCACGGGTCTCGGAAAGCGATCAGCCGGCCACCCAGGCCAGCCGCCCGGCAGGGGGGCGCCGGCAGCCCTGCCCGTCCCCCCGCGGCCACGCGGCCCCTGGCCCGACACCCGCCAACCAGCCGATTTCTGCAGGAGACCCGACTTGATGCCTCAGTTGCACGAAAGGCTGCAGGTCCAGATCGAGCAGATCGTCGTCCCGCTCATGGCGGGCCGGGCCGACAACATCTGCGTCGTCGATCCGCCGGGGTACGCGAATGTCGGCGACAGCGCGATCCTGCTGGGCGAGCTCGACCTGATCGACCGCTCCTTCCCGGACGCGGAGGTGTTCTACTACGACTTCCGGAATTACTCGGCCAAGGCGAACAACTTCATCGACCAGGCCGACATCCTGCTGCTGCACGGCGGCGGCAATTTCGGCGACATCTGGCCCGCCCACCACGAGTTCCGCCTCGAGATGCTGCGGCGCTTCCCGAACAAGCCCATCGTCCAGATGCCGCAGAGCATCTCGATCTCGGACGAGGGCGTGCTGCGCGAGACGGCCGAGGCGATCGGCGCCCACCGGAACTTCACCCTGCTGGTGCGCGACCGGCGCAGCCTCGCCTTCGCGAAGAAGCACTTCCGCTGCGAGACCATCCTCTGCCCGGACATGGCCTTCGCCATGGAGCCGATCCAGCGCCGCCAGCCCAGCGTCGACTACCTCTGCCTGATGCGCAGCGACAAGGAGGCGGTGGCGGATCACGGCCGCATCCTCGACACCGTCCGCGCCAGCGGCGCCTCGATGGATGTCGGCGACTGGGTGCAGGAGGGGAACGACCTCTATAGCTGGCTCGACTACGGGCTGATGCGGGCCACCCGCTTCAACGCCTCCCTCACGGCGCCCTTCCGCCGCCAGAGCATGTCGGTCCGCCGCAAGTACGCGGAGCGCCGCGTCGAGTTCGGCATCGACCTGCTCAGCCGCGGCAAGGAGGTCGTCACCGACCGGCTGCACGCGCACATCATGTCCTGCCTGCTCGACATCCCGCACATCTTCTTCGACTCCTTCGACGGCAAGGTCGCGGGCTTCCACGAGGCCTGGACCAGCACGGCGGGCATCGCGCGCCTGGCCTCCGGGCCGGACGACCTCGCCCGCCTGCTCGCGGCGGCGCCCGCCTCGCCGGCCCCGGCCGACCGGGCCCTGCAGGCCTCCCACTAGAGCGGCCCGCCGGAGGGCGGCTGCGCCCGGCGGCGTGAATCCGCCCGGAAAACGATGGGATGGGGCGGCACGCAGTCCCGACCGGTCTGCGTTCCGCTCCAGCGGCCCCGGGTCTCCGGGCAGGCCGCGCGCCCTGCCCCGGCGTCCCGGCTGCCGCCGGCCGCGCCGGCGGGCCGGCACCCGAGGCGGGCGGCCCGGCGCGGCCGCCGCGCCGCCTCCCGGCGCCGGCCTTCCGCCGGCGCCGCCACGAACGTGCCGCCGCGGGCACGCGCCACCCGCGGCCCAGGCGCCCCCGTCCAGGTGCCGTCCATCCAGGCGCCCCCGTCCAGGCGCCGCACCCGCCCCCGCCGGCCACGGCCATCGCGCCCGTCGACGCCGACCGCCGACCACCGCCCGGCGTCCCGCCGGACCATCACCGCGGCGGGCGCTGGCCGGCCGGCGCGGGAGCCGGCATCATGCGGGCCCCGTCGCCGGGCGGCCCCGGCCCCGGCCATCCCGGCCCCGGCCATGGCCACGGCCCGACGGCACCCGCCACGGCCCCGCGCGGCGGCGATCGCCCTCCCGACGGACGCCGGACCGGCCCCCGATTCCCGGATTCCCCGACACCGAATGAGCACCGTGGCACCCATGAGCATCGTCCCATCCGGCCGCCGCGCCCGACCGCAACCGGCAGCCCCGATGGCAGCCCCGATGGCAGCACGGGCGGCGGTCGCGGGGCGGGCGCGCCGTGCCGCGCCGCGCCGCCGGAGTGCGCGGGCATGAAGGCGCAGGGGGCCCTCGGCGGCGTCGTCTGGTCGACGCTGAGCGCGGTCAGCAGCATCGCGCTCGGCTTCGGGGTGTTCGTGCTGCTCGCGCGCCTGCTCAGCCCCGCGGCGTTCGGGCTGGTGGCGGTGGCGGGCATGTTCGCCGAGATCGCCGGCACCCTGGCCCGGGCCGGCATCGCCGAGGCCATCGTGCAGCGCGAGACCCTGGAGGACGAGGCGGCGGACACCGCCTTCTGGCTCTGCGCCCTGTCGGGCGCCGTCATGTCGGCGCTGTTCTACCTGGCCGCGCCCTGGCTCGCCCTGCCCTTCGGCATGCCCGAGCTGGTGCCGCTGCTCCAGGTCCTCTCCGTCAGCTTCGTGATCTCCGGCCTCTCGGCGGCGCACGAGGCGCGCATCACGCGCGGCCTCGGCTTCCGCAGCCTGACGCTGCGCAACATCGCCGCCAACATCGCCTCGGGCATCGTCGCCGTCGGCATGGCGCTGACCGGCTGGGGCGTGTGGGCGCTGATCGCGCAGCGGCTCGTCGGCACGCTGGTCTCGGCGGTGCTGGTCTGGGTGGCGCTGCCCTGGATGCCGCGCCTGCGCTTCTCGCTGCCGATCGCGCGGCAGATGCTCGCCTTCGGCACCCGCATGCTCGGCAGCTCGCTGGCGCTGATCGCCAACGGCCGCATCCACGAGGTGATCGCGGCGCTCTGCCTCGACGCGGCGGCGGTCGGCCTGCTGCGCGTGGGCTGGCGCTGCATGGACCTGATCATGCAGGTCACCGTCACGCCCGCCGCGCAGGTCGCGATGCCCCTGCTGTCGCGCCTGCAGTCGGACCCGCCGGCGCTGCGGGCGCGCATGGTGTCGCTGGCCCAGGGCACGGCGGTGCTCGCCTATCCCGCCTTCCTCGGCTTCGCGGCCGTCGCCCCCTCGGCCATGCTGGTGCTGTTCGGCGAGAAGTGGTCCGCCGCCGCGCAGGTGACGCAGGTGCTCTGCCTGCTGGTCCTGCCCGCCGTGCCGAGCGCCTTCGCCTTCACCACGCTGAACGCCATGGGCAAGGCGCAGTGGGGGATGAACGTCACGCTGGTGCAGGTGGCGATCGGCGCGGCGCTGTCGCTGCTCGCCGCGCCCTTCGGCGTGGTGGCGATGGCGGTCTCGCACGTCGTGCGCGCCTACCTGCTCTGGCCGCTGGTCTACTGGCTGCTGGCGCGGATCGCCGGCCTGCGCGTCCAGTCGGTGCTGCGCGCGCTGAGCCGGCCGCTGCTCGCCACGCTGGGCATGGCGATCCCCGCCGCCCTCGCGCATCACTGGCTGGTCGGCCGGATCGGCCCCCTCTGGACGGTGCTGACGGTGGGTGCGGGCGGGGCGGTGCTCTACGCGCTGCTCGCCTGGCGGCTGATGCCCGACGCCGCCGAGCCGATCCTGCTCAAGCTCCGCAACCGCCTGCCGCTGCCCCTGCCGCGCCGCGCCGCGCCCGGCTCCAGCGGCTGATCCCGCCGGCCGGGGGCGGCGGGGAAAGCCCCCGGCCGCCCTCCCGGCACCCGGGAGACCCGCCGCGCCGATGGCGGCCGCGCCCGGGGGCCTTCGCCGGCGGCGTCCGCGCCCCCTTCCGGGGCGCCGACCCGGACCCCGCGCCGGGGCGCAGCCCCCTGCCCCCTCGTCCGGCAAGGCGGGGGGCAAGCGCCCCGGCCGCCTTGCCCGTCGTCGAGGCCCCGCCGTCGAGGCCCCGCGGGCCGCGACGCCGCCCCGGCCGCCGCCGCCGGGCCGGCCGGCAGCCGGCCGCCCGCGATGCCTGGGCCCCGGCGGCAGCCGGCGGCGCGTCAGCCGCGCCGCCAGCTCGTCCCCTTCGGCCCGTCCTCCAGCACGATGCCCTGCGCCGCCAGCTCGGCGCGGATGCGGTCCGCCTCGGCCCAGTCCTTGCGCCTGCGGGCCGCCAGCCGCGCCTCGATCGCCGCCTCGACCGCCTCGGCCCCGCCCGCATCGCCCTCGGCCGCGCCGCCCTGGCGCCACGCCTTCGGGTCCGACTGGTAGAGGCCGAGCACCGCGCCGGCCGCGCGGATCGCCGCCGCCGCCTGGCCCGGCGCCGCGTGCCAGGCACGCCCGATGCGCCCCAGCACGGCGGTGGCCGAGCCGCCGGTGCTCGCCACGTTCTCCAGCGTGCGCAGGTCGTGCAGCCGCGCCAGCGCCAGCGGCGTGTTCAGGTCGTCCAGCAGCGGCGCCAGCGCCCACCCGGCCATCTCGGCCACGATGGGGGCCGCCGGGTCCGTCGCCGGCGCCTTGAACAGCGCGTTGTAGAAATCGTCCAGCTCGCCCCGCGCCTCCTCCAGCCGCGAAACGGCGTAGTCGAGCGGCATGCGGTAGTGGGTCTTCAGCAGCAGCAGCCGGAACGCCTCGCCCGCCCAGGGGCCGTTCGCCAGCACGTCCCGCACCGTCACGAAATTGCCGAGCGACTTCGACATCTTCTCGCCGTTCACGAGCAGCATGCCGTTGTGCACCCAGGTGCGCGCGAAGCCCGTGCCCGGGAAGGCGCAGCAGGACTGCGCCATCTCGTTCTCGTGGTGCGGGAAGATCAGGTCGTGCCCGCCGCCGTGCAGGTCGAACGCCTCGCCGAGGTAGCGCCAGGCCATGGCCGAGCACTCGATGTGCCAGCCCGGCCGGCCGCGCCCCCAGGGGCTGTCCCAGCCCGGCAGCTCGGGGGTGGAGGGCTTCCACAGCACGAAGTCGCCCGGGTCCCGCTTGTAGGGCGCGACGTCGATCCGCGCGCCCGCCAGCAGCTCGTCCGGCGAGCGGCCGGAGAGGCGGCCGTAGCCGGGGTCGCTCGCCACCGAGAACAGCACGTGCCCCTCGGCCGCGTAGGCGTGCCCGCCCGCGATCAGCCGCTCGATGATCGCGATCATCTCGGGGATGTGCTGCGTCGCGCGCGGCTCCACGTCCGGCGGCAGGCAGCCCAGCGCCGCCATGTCGCGCTCGAACTCGGCCGCGGTGCGCGCGGTGATGGCGCCGATCGGCTCGCCCGTCTCCAGGCTGCGCGCGTTGATCTTGTCGTCCACGTCGGTGATGTTGCGCACGTAGGTGACGCGCGGGTGGCGCCGCCGCAGCAGCCGCGCCAGCACGTCGAACACCACCACCGGCCGGGCGTTGCCGATATGGGCGAGGTCGTACACGGTCGGGCCGCAGACGTAGAGCCGGACGTTGTCGGGGTCGATCGGCGCGAAGGGTTTCCTCGCGCGCGTCAGGCTGTCGTGCAGCAGGAGCGTGTCGGCGGTGTCGGACATGGTCTGGTGTTCGGAACCTGGCAGGGCCGGCCGTGACCGGAAGCGGGGAGCCGGGAGGGGATCCCGGGCGAGGGATCAGGGTATCGGGGAGGCGGGCGCCCGCGTCCAGTGGGGGGCGCGCGGGCCAGGGTCACGGCACCGGGACCATGCGTCGGGCACCGGGCCGGCGGCCGGGATCGGAAGACCGGATCACGGAACGGAACGAGGGCCGGCTTCAGGGGCCCGGATGCAGGGGCCAGGCGCCGGTCCAGTGGCCCGCCATGGCGCGCACCAGCATGCCGCGCATCGTCTCGGCGGCGCGGCAGGGCTCGAAATGCCCGCCGAAGCGGCCCGACGTGTCGATGCGCGCGAACAGGTCGGGGGCCAGGAGGTAGAAGGCCGCGAGATCGTCCCAGAGGGAGGTGAAGGCCCAGCCCGCCGCATCGCGGCGCAGGATCGCCGACACCTTGCCGGCCAGCCCGTCCGGCGGCAGCGCATAGGCCATGCCGAGGGTCGGATGGAAGGCGTACTGCACCCGCCCTTCCTCGGTGCGGCCCGGCTCGGCGGTGCCGCAATGGCTCGGCCCCTGCGGGATGTCCACCCAGCGCGCCCGGATGCCGTGGCCGGTCAGCAGCGCGAACGCCTTCTCGCAGGCGGGGCGGTCATAGGCGCAATTCCAGCCTTCCGGCCGGCCGTTCTCCTCGTCGTCGGGATAGGGGCTGCCCTGGGCGACCACCCGCAGCGGTTCGCGCCAGTCCCGGGCCAGCAACAGCGGCGCGTAGGCGAGGAAGGAGGACCAGGGGCCGATCGCCAGCACCGTCAGCCGCTCGCAGCCCGCCAGGAGCGGCGCCAGCCCGGCCGGCAGAGCGTCCCCCGGCGCGGCCGCCGCGCCGGTGCCGGCGGCGGGGGGCGCCCCGGCGGGGCCGCCGGCGGGGAAGGTGCCGTTCAGCGTCTCGGCCGTGCGGCGCCAGTCGGGCAGCCGGCGGCCGTCGATGCGCGGATCGTCCGGCGGCCGCGACGGCCCGGCGCCCTGGAGCACCGGGATGCCGGGCCCCAGGAATTCCCGCAGCGCCCGCACCCCGCCGGCCGGCGAGGCCAGCCCCTCGGTCACCACCACCGCCACGATGCGGCGATACGGCACCAGCACGGCGAGCGCACGCAGGTCGTCGAGGCCGGCATCGCTGTCCACCAGCACGCAATCGCCCTGGCGGACCGTCGGTGCCCCGGCCCCGGCATGTCCCGGCGACGACGCCAGCGCAACGAGGCCCGCGAGGATGGCGATACCCCGCCGCCATGCCGGTGCAGGCGCCATCCCGCCTCCCCCTCGCCAGGACAGGCTCGTTTTCCTGTCGCGACGATCCTGTGCTGGCGCCCCGCCGTGGACAAGCGGATTCACGGCTCCAGCCTTTTGGTTTTGCGCATTTTCCGGGTCGCCGGGTGAGGACACCCGGCCTGAAAATGCTCTGGCCGCCCTCCGCCCCGCCTCCGGGGGCGATCCGCCCTACCCCCCGCCGCCCAGCCTCGCCGCCGCCCGCTCGCGCCCGATCAGCGGCAGCAGCGCCCTGAGGTCCGGCCCGTGCTCCTCGCCGGTCAGCGCCAGGCGCAGCGGCAGGAACAGCGCGCGGCCCTTGCGCCCCGTGGCCTCCCGCAGCGCGCCGGTCCAGGCGCCCCACGTCGTCTCGTCCCAGGGCTCGGGCGGCAGGGCCTCCAGCGCGGCGCGCAGGAAGTCCTCCTCCCCCGGCTGCGGCGGCGGCACGATGCGGCCGCGCACCACCTCCAGCCAGGGCCGCGCCTCGTCGAGCATGTCGAGGTTGCCGCGCACCGCGTTCCAGAACGCCGCGTCCGCCCCCTCCGGCAGCCGGTCGCGCACCGCCTCGTAAGGCAGGCCGTGCAGCAGCTTCCGGTTCAGCGCCAGCATCTGGCGCGGGTCGAAGCGCGCCGTGGAGTGCGAGACGCGGCCGATCTCGTATTCCGCCACGAGGTCGCGCGGCAGCCCCGGATGCGGGTCGCGCGAGGTGCCGAGCGCCGCGAGGTAGCCCGCCACCGCCGCCGGCTCCACCCCGTCCCGCCGCAATTGCCGCAGCGAGACGCTGCCGAGGCGCTTGCTCAGCGCCTCGCCGTCCGGCCCGGTCAGCAGCGGCAGGTGGGCGAAGTGGATGCCGCGCGGGTTGCCGCCCAGCGCCGCCCAGAGGTCGAGCTGCACGCCGGTGTTGGTGACGTGGTCCTCGCCGCGGATGATGTGGGTGACGCCGCTCTCCAGGTCGTCCACCACCGAGGTGAAGGTGTAGAGCGGCGTGCCGTCGGCGCGCAGCAGCACGGGGTCGGAGACGGCGGGCAGCTTGACGTGCCGCTCGCCCAGCACGCCGTCCTGCCAGGCCACCGTCGCGTTGGAGAGCAGGAAGCGCCAGTAGGGCTGCTTGCCGTTCGCCTCGGCGCGGGCGCGCTGCTCGGCCGTCATCTTCAGCGCCTCGCGGTCGTAGACCGGCGGCTTGCCGCGCTTGAGGCGCAGCTCGCGCTTGACGCGCAGCTCCTCCTCGCTCTCGAAGCAGGGGTAGAGGCGGCCGGCCTGCTTCAGCCGCTCGGCGGCGGCGGCGTAGCGGTCGAGCCGGTCACGCTGGCGGAAGCGCTCGTCCCAGTCGAGGCCGAGCCAGCGCAGATCCTCCTCGATCGCCGCCTCGTATTCGGGCTTCGAGCGCTCGGTGTCGGTGTCGTCGAGGCGGAGCTGGAAGCGCCCACCCTGCCGGCGCGCCACCAGCCAGGCGGCCAGCGCCACGCGCGCGTTGCCGACATGCAGCAGCCCGGTGGGGGACGGGGCGAAGCGGGTCTTCACGCGCGCGCTCCCGCCGGGGCCGGCGCGCTCACTCCTCCGTCTCCGCCTCGTCGGCCTCGTCGCGGCGCGGGTCGAGGACGCGCCAGTTGCGGTCCTCCGCGTCGCGCACCGGGCTGCGGACGAAGTCCTGCAATTCGGCGGCGCTGCGCCAGTCCTGGCCCTCCGGCGCGCCCACCACCTCGGCGTCCTCGCCGAAGGCGAACCAGGTCTCCAGCACCTTCTCGGGCGGCAGGCCCGGGGCGCGGCAGCGCTCCACGCTGTCGCGCACGTAGCGCCGGGCGAAGGCGTTGGCCTGGGCGAGGCTCGGAAAGCCCTTCACCACCTCGACGGGCTCGGAGCCGTTGGCGCCGGAAAGGTCCCGGATGCGGACGGTCCAGCCGCCCTCCGGCGCGAAAAGATCGCTCAAGATACGCTGTCTCCGGGCGACGGGCGGGGGGGCGGGCGGGGAGCGGCGGGCGGGCCGGACGCGCCACGGCGCCGGCCTGCCCCCGCCTCACGGGCCGGAAGCTAGGGAGGCGGCCCGGACGGGTCAACCGGGGCATGGCCGCCGCGGCGGGGCCCGGGGGCCGGGCCGGCGGGCCCCGGCCGGCGGCGCGCGCCGGCGCCGCGGCTTCCCGGATCGGCCCGGCGGGATGCGGTCCCGTCCGGCCGCGGTTCCGCGGGCCGGCTCCGGCGGCCGACGGCGCACGGCCCGGTCGCGCTTGCCGGGCCGGGCCGGCGGGTTCCATCGTAACCATGCTGAACCCATCGGCAGCGGCGCCGTTGTCGTGGGCACGGTCCAATCCTGAGAGGAACCCAGACCATGAGCGTCTTCGGCTCGATCCTGTCCAAGATCTTCGGCCACGCCAACGCGGCGCCGTCGGAGGCCGCCACGCCCTCCACCGCCGGCGCTCCCCCCAGCGGCACCGCCGGCACCCCGGCGACCGGCGGGGCGCCCGCCACCCCGGGCGGCGCCGGCGCGCCGCAGGTCGATGTCGAGGCGGTCCTGAGCGACCTCGCGGCCAAGAGCGGCCGTCCCTCCAACTGGCGTACCTCGATCGTCGACCTGATGACGCTGCTCGGCCTCGACAGCAGCCTGAAGAACCGCCAGGAGCTGGCCAAGGAGCTGGGCTACACCGGCGACCCGAACGACACGGCGCCGATGAACATCTGGCTGCACAAGCAGGTCATGACCAAGCTGGCCGCGAATGGCGGCAAGGTGCCCGACGACCTGAAGGACTGATGCCGGGCGGCACGGGTCCCGACCCGTGCCGACCCCTTGCCAGCACAGGTCCCGCGCGCGGGACCGGCGCCTTCCGGCGCCGGGAGGCCGGGAAGGAAGCCGGAGAGGAGCCCGTTCGCCACGGCGCACGGACCCGCCCCGGCTCCCCGTTCTCTCGGGCATCCTCGCCCGATCGGGTGCTTCCATCCGATCGGGACTCGCATCCGGGTCGCGGTCAGGCGGCCTGGAAGCGCACCTTCTCGGCGCCGGGCTCGCCGATCACGCTCCACACCACCGCGTCGGTCATGCCGTTGTTGCGGAACCAGTGCGGCCGGCCGGCCGGGGTGAGCAGCAGGTCGCGCGGGCCGAGCTCGGCCTCGGCGGTGCGGCCGGCCTCGTCCACCCAGCCCACGGTCAGGCTGCCTTCCAGCACGAAGAAGGCGTCCTCGACGTCGCGGACATAGGGCTTCACGCCGACGCCGCGCGGCACGCCCAGCATCTCCTTGCGGGCCGTGTCGTTCTGGATGCCGCCCTCGCCGACATAGACCTTGCGGGCGAAGCCGGCGGACTCCCAGATGGTCGGCTGCTCGGTGAAGCGGATCACGTTGCGCGACATCTGCTGCTGCAGCGGGTGGTCGCTGTTGCGGTCGAAGTGGAGCGTCCGGCCGGGCTCGGCGCCGAAGGAGCGGGCCAGCTCGGGGGCGGTGTTCTTCGGGTGGTAGAGGTAGACCGGCGGCAGCGGCTTGCCCACGTCCACGCTGATCGACATCAGCACCGGCTCGACGCCGTCGTTGCGGAAGCCGTGGCCGACGTCGCGGGCGTTCAGGATCATGTCCTTCGGGCCGAGGCGCACCTCGACCACCTCGCCGTCCCGCTCCCAGCCCACGGTCAGCACGCCGTCGATGATGAGGAAGCTCTCCTCGATCTCGTGCGAGTGGCAGGCGGCGTAGTTGCCGACCGGCTTGTGGATCAGGCTCAGCGTGAAGTGCTCGGGCTTCAGCGTGGAGGTGTCGCCCACCTTGGGCGAGCCGCCGGCGCCGATGTAGCGCATCTGCGCCCGCGCCAGCTCGGGGAAGCCGGCATTGCTCGGGAAGGCGTTCCAGTCGAACGACTTGTTCACGTGCCGGCCGACGTTGCGCAGGAGTTCGTCCTGCAGGGCCGGGCGGGTCGGGTTCGTGATGACGTTCATCGGGGTGGCTCCTTCGGGCTGGCGGGTTCGGACTGGCGGGCTGGGCGTGGCGGGAGAATGCCGGTATCGGGCGCTTCCGGCAAGAAGAATTTTGCAGGCTATACCTAGTTTTATCAGTAAACTAATTTCGATATCGGCACATGTCCCCGGCCCGGCCGCCACCCGGGCCGACCCGCCGCACGAGCGGCCCGTCGCCCCGGCCCGCCATCCCGCCCTCCGGGCAGCCGGGACGGAACGGCCGGGCCGGCCATTCGGACAGGACGGGCTGGACAGGAGCGCGCGATCCGGGCCTTTCCTGGGCCTGCCGGCCTCGCGGGACGAACGCTCCTCCCGTGGCGCCGGCCGTCCGGCCGGCCGCGCGGTCACGCGCACCCGCCCGGACGCATGGCAGCGGGCCGCGCCGGCCCGCCGGGACCGAGGAGGCATGGGCCAGATGAGCAGCACGGCACCCGATCCGGAACCCGACCTCCTGCCCGGCCGCTCCGGCGAGCCGGTCGACGAGCGCTACCTGGTGCCGGCGCTGATCCGCGGCCTCGCCGTGCTGCAGGCGTTCAGCCGGGAGCGGCAGAACCTGTCGCTGAGCGAGCTGGCGGCGGCGATCGGCGTCACCCGCTCGGCCGCCTACCGCCTGGTCTACACGCTGGACCATCTCGGCTTCCTGACGCACGACCCGCGCAGCCGCAGCTACGCGCTGGGGCCGCAGGTGCTGCGGCTGGGCTACGGCTTCCTGGCGGGCCGCGACATCGTCGCCGTCGCCATGCCCTTCCTGGAGGCGCTGCGCGACCGCACCGGCTGGTCGGCGCATCTGGGCGTGCTGGAGGGGGCGGAGGTGCTCTACCTCGCCCGCGCCGCGACGCGCCGCGCCGTGGCGAGCAACGTCGAGGTGGGCAGCCGGCTGCCGGCGCACGCCACCGCCATGGGGCGGGTGCTGCTCTCGGCGCTGGACGCGCCGGCCCTGGCGCGGCTCTACGGCGGCGACGCGATGCGCCGGTTCACCGCGACGACGCCCGGCAGCCTCGCCGCCCTGTCGGCGCAGCTCGCCGAGGACGGGGCGCGCGGCTACGCGATCAGCAGCGCGAGCTTCGAGGCCGGCGTCGCCGCCGTCGCGGCGCCGGTGCGGGACGTGACCGGGCGGGTGGTGGCGGCGATCAACATCTCCACCGTCGCCGGGCAGGCCGGCGAGGCCGAGCTGGCGGGCGGCCTGCGCGCGGCGGTGACGGAGGCGGCGGCGGCGCTGTCGGCGGCGCTGGGCCACGTGCCCGGCGGCTGACGCGGCGCGGCGGGCCCGTCCGTCACGCCCGCCTCCCCTCGCCCATCCCCCCTCGCCCGCCCGCCTCCATCCGTCCCCCCTTCGCCCCGCCGTCAGTCATCCGTCCCGTGCGCGGTGCGCCTGTCCTCCTCCTCCGCCCCGACCCGCCTCGCCACCCCCGCCGCGCGCAGCGCCGCCACGACCCGCGCATCGACGATCGCGGTCAGCCGGTCCCAGAGATCCCGCTGCGCCGCCGTCGCCGCCTCGGCGTCCACCCCCGCGCCCGCCACCGCCTCGCGGCGGGCCGCCTGGCAGCGCTCCAGCGCGTCGAGCAGGGCGTCCAGTTCGTTCGTCGGTCCTTCGGGCATCCGTCCTCCGGGCTTTCCCGCCTCGCCGCCCGCCCGGGGTCTCTCCCGGGGGTTCCCCACCCCATGGCGGGAATCGGCATTGCCTCTATAACGCCGGGCATGCGCGATCTGCTGCTCACGGATGTCCGGCTGCTCGATCCGGCGACCGGCCTCGATACCCAAGGCGGCCTGCTGGTGCGGGACGGCCGCATCGCGGCGCTCGGGGCCGAGGTGGAGGCGCCGGAAGGCGCCGAGCGCGTCGCCGGGCGCGGCGCCTGCCTCGCACCGGGGCTGATCGACCTGCGCGCCAGCCTCGGCGAGCCCGGCGCGGAGCACCGCGAGACCATCGCCTCGGCCGCGCAGGCCGCCGCGGCCGGCGGCATCACCACGCTCTGCGCCCTGCCCGACACGGAGCCGGCGCTGGACGATCCGGCGCTGCTGCAATTCGCGATCCGGCGCGGCGAGCTGACCGGGGCGGTGACCATCCTGCCCTACGGCGCCGTGACGCGCGGCTGCGCGGGCAAGGAGATGGCCGAACTCGGGCTGCTGAAGGAGGCCGGGGCGATCGCCTTCACCGACGGCGCCCACGCGATCGGCAGCGCGCGGACCATGCGCCTCGCCCTCTCCTACGCGCGCGGCTTCGGCGCCTTCGTCGTGCAGCACCCCGAGGACCCGAGCCTCGCCGCCGGCGGCGCCGCGACGGAGGGCGAGCTGGCGACCCGGATGGGCCTGCCCGGCATCCCGCCGGCCGCCGAGTCGATCCTGGTCGCGCGCGACATCGCGCTGGCGCGGCTGACCGGCGGGCACGTCCACTTCGCGCATGTCTCGACCGGGGCGGCGCTGGACCTGATCCGCGCGGCGAAGGCCGAGGGGCTGCGCGTCACCTGCGACACGGCGCCGCCCTACTTCGACCTGAACGAGACGGCGATCGGCGACTTCCGCACCTACGCCAAGCTCTCGCCGCCGCTGCGCGCGGAAGCCGACCGGCTGGCCGTGGTGGCGGCGCTGCGCGACGGGACGATCGACGCCGTCGCCTCCGACCACCAGCCGCGCGACGCGGACGACAAGCGCCTGCCCTTCGCCCAGGCGGCCGCCGGCGGCGCCGGCCTCGCCACGCTGCTCGGCGTGACGCTGGCGCGGGTGCATGGCGGCGACCTCGGGCTGCTGGAGGCGCTGGCGCTGCTGACGTCGCGCCCGGCGGCGCTGCTGGGGCTGGAGACCGGGCGGCTGGCCGTGGGGGCGCCGGCGGACCTGGTGCTGTTCGACCCGGAACGCTCCTGGCGCGTCACGGCGGGCAGCCTGCCGGGCAAGGCGCAGAATTCGCCCTTCGACGGGCGGGCGCTGGAGGGGCGGGTGATGGGCACCTGGAAGGCCGGCCGCCGGGTGTTCGGGTAGCGGGACCGTGGCGCCGCTCCTGACCGCCCTGCCGACCCTGCTGCTGGGCTACCTGCTCGGCAGCATCCCGTTCGGCCTGCTCCTGACCCGCGCCGCCGGGCTCGGCGACATCCGCAAGGTGGGCTCGGGCAACATCGGCGCGACCAACGTGCTGCGCACCGGGCGCAAGGGGCTGGCGGCGGCGACGCTGCTGCTGGACGCGCTGAAGGGCGCCGTCGCGGTGTGGCTCGGCGGCGCGGGCGGGGCCATGGTGCTGCCGGGGGCGCTGCTGGGCGGCACGATGGCCTGGGGCGCCACGCCCTGGCTCGGGCTGGTGGCCGGGTTCGGCGCCATGCTGGGGCACGCCTTCCCGGTCTGGCTGGGCTTCAAGGGCGGCAAGGGCGTGGCGACGGCGCTCGGCGTGCTGCTGGCGGCTTCGTGGTGGCTGGGGCTGGCGGCGGCGGCGGCGTGGCTGCTGGTGGCCTTCACCACCCGCCTCTCCTCGCTGGCCGCGATGGTTGCCTGCGCCGTGACGCCGGTGCTGGCGCTGCTCGGCGGCTGGAAGCTGGCGCTGTTCGCGCTGCTGGTGGCGCTGCTGGTGGTGTACCGGCACCAGGGCAACATCCGACGGCTGCTGGCCGGGACCGAGCCGCGAATCGGCCGCGGCGCGTAGAGGTGGCGCGACCCCGGGACGCGACGGGCGGGCTGGACCGGCTGCGCCTGGCGCGCACCGAGGGGATAGGGCCGCGGCACTACGCGCGGCTGCTGGAGCGGTTCGGCAGCGCGGGCCGGGCGCTGGCGGCGCTGCCCGGCCACGGCGACCGCTTCCGCATCCCGCCCGAAGGCCTGGTGGCGCGCGAGGCCGAGGCGGTGGCGAAGCTCGGCGGCCGCTTCCTGTATCTCGACGACCCGGACTACCCGGCCGCGCTGGCCGCGACCGCCGACCCGCCGCCGGCGCTCGCCGTGCTGGGCGATCCGCGCCACCTCGCGGCCCGCGCCGTCGCCGTGGTGGGGGCGCGCAACGCCTCGGCGGCGGGGCGGCGGCTCGCCGAGGAGCTGGCCGCCGGACTGGCGCGCGAGGGGCTGGCGGTGGTCTCGGGCCTCGCGCGCGGGATCGACGCGGCGGCGCACGCGGCAACGCTCGCGGCCGGCGGCGTGACGGTGGCGGCGGTGGCGGGCGGGCTGGATCGCCCCTACCCGCCCGAGAACGCCGCCCTGCAGCGGCGCATCGCGGAGGCGGGCGTGGTGGTGGCCGAGGCGCCGCTCGGCACGGCCCCGCTGGCGCGGCACTTCCCCCGGCGCAACCGGATCGTGGCCGGGCTGTCGCTCGGAGTCGTCGTGGTGGAGGCGGCGCTGCGCTCTGGCAGCCTGATCACGGCGCGGATGGGGCTGGAGGCGGGGCGGGAGATCTTCTCGGTGCCGGGCAGCCCGCTCGACCCGCGCTGCCGGGGCAGCAACGACCTGATCCGGCAGGGCGCCGTGCTGACCGAGACGGTGGAAGACGTGCTGCGGCACCTGCCGGCCGGCCCCGCCGCCCCGCCCTTCGGCACCGCGCCCTCCGCCACCGCGCCTCTCGCCACGGCCCCGGCCGGGCCACGCCCCGGCCGCCCCCGCCCCGACGCCGCGCCCGGCGGGGCGGCGCAGGACGGATCGGCGGGCGCCGCCGGGCCGGCCGGGGGCGAGGCGCAAGTGCTTGAGCTGCTTGGCCCCACGCCCATGGCGGTTGACGAGTTGCTGCGCCGCTGCCACCTCTCGGCCGGAGCGCTGCAGGCAGTATTGCTGGACCTCGAGCTTGCAGGGCGGATCGAAACCCTGCCCGGCAACCGCGTTTGCCTGCTTTCCGCGCGCGCCGATTAGTTGGAACACGCCCCCGCCATGACTGATGTCGTCGTCGTCGAATCGCCCGCCAAGGCAAAGACCATCAACAAGTACCTGGGCGACGACTACACCGTGCTGGCGAGCTTCGGCCATGTGCGCGACCTGCCGGCCAAGGACGGCTCCGTCCGGCCGGACGAGGACTTCGCGATGGACTGGGAATCGGAGGATCGCGGCCAGAAGCAGGTGGCGGCGATCGCCAAGGCGGTGAAGGGCGCGCGGCGCCTGTTCCTCGCCACCGACCCGGACCGCGAGGGCGAGGCGATCTCCTGGCACGTCCGGGAGATGCTGGGGCGGATGGGCGCGCTGAAGGGCGTCGAGGTCCACCGCATCACCTTCAACGAGATCACCAAGCGCGCCGTGCAGCACGCCATCGCGCATCCGCGCGACCTCGACACGCCGCTGATCGAGGCCTACCTGGCGCGCCGGGCGCTGGACTACCTGGTGGGCTTCACCCTCTCCCCCGTGCTGTGGCGCAAGCTGCCGGGCAGCCGCTCGGCGGGGCGCGTGCAGTCGGTGGCGCTCAGGCTGATCTGCGAGCGCGAGGCGGAGATCGAGGTCTTCCGGCCGCGCGAGTACTGGAGCGTCGAGGCGCGCTTCGCCTCGCCCGCCGGCGCCACCTTCGGGGCGCGGCTGACGCATCTGGACGGGAAGAGGCTCGACCAGTTCGACCTGCCCGACGAGGCCAGCGCCATGCGGGCGAAGGCCGCCGTGGAGGCCGGCGCGTTCTCCGTCGCCTCGGTCGAGAAGCGGCGCGTCCGCCGCAACCCGCCGCCGCCCTTCACCACCTCGACGCTGCAGCAGGAATCCTCGCGCAAGCTCGGCTTCGGCGCGCAGGCGACGATGCGCCTCGCGCAGCAGCTCTACGAGGGCGTGGAGATCGGCGGCGAGACGGTCGGCCTCATCACCTACATGCGGACCGACGGCGTGCAGATGGCGCGCGAGGCGATGTTCGCGATCCGCGACCACGTGAAGGAGGCGTTCGGCGCCGACTACGTGCCGGGGGCGCCGCGCGAGTATTCCTCCAAGGCCAAGAACGCGCAGGAGGCGCACGAGGCGGTGCGCCCGACCGACGTCGCCCGCACGCCCGAGGAGGTGGCCCGCTACCTCAACCCGGAGCAGCGGCGGCTCTACGAGCTGGTGTGGAAGCGCGCCGTCGCCTCGCAGATGCAGTCGGCCGAGCTGGACCAGACGACGGTGGATCTCGCCGACGCCACCGGCAAGGTGCGGCTGCGCGCCACCGGCTCGGTGATCGCCTTCGACGGCTTCCTCAAGCTCTACCGCGAGGACGTGGACGACGCGGTGGCCGGCGACGAGGAGGATACGCGCGTGCTGCCGCCGCTGGCCGAGGGCGACGCGACGGAGCGGCGCTCGGTCGAGGCCAGCCAGCACTTCACCCAGCCGCCGCCGCGCTACTCCGAGGCGTCGCTGGTGAAGAAGATGGAGGAGCTGGGGATCGGCCGGCCCTCCACCTACGCCTCCATCCTGCAGACGCTCCAGGACCGCGAGTACGTGCGGCTCGACAAGCGGCGCTTCATCCCGGAGGACCGGGGGCGGCTGGTGACGGCCTTCCTCACCTCCTTCTTCGAGCGCTACGTCGATACCGGCTTCACCGCCGGGCTGGAGGAGCGGCTGGACGACATCTCCGGCGGCCGCGCGCAGTGGAAGGCGGTGATGCGCGACTTCTGGGAGGACTTCTCCCGCGCGGTCGGCGCCACCAGGGACCTGACCATCTCCGACGTGATCGACGCGCTGGACGAGGATCTCGGCCCGCACTTCTTCCCGCAGCCGGCCGATGGCGGCGACCCGCGCGGCTGCCCGGCCTGCCATGCCGGGCGGCTCGGGCTGAAGCTCGGGCGGTACGGGGCCTTCATCGGCTGCTCGAACTACCCGACCTGCCAGTACACGCGGAAGCTCTCCGTCCCCGGCGCCAATGGCGAGGAGGGCGGCGGCGAGCTCGCCGACGGCATGAAGGAACTCGGCACCGACCCCGCCACGGGCGAGCCGGTGACGGTGCGCCGCGGCCCCTACGGCCTCTACGTGCAGCGCGGCGAGGGCGGCGAGGACGCGAAGGGCAAGAAGCTGAAGCCGCCCCGCGCCAGCCTGCCGCGCGGCATGGACGCGGAGAGCCTGACGCTGGAGCGGGCGCTGGCCCTGCTCGCCCTGCCGCGCATCATCGGCGTGCACCCGGAGACGCACGAGGAGATGCTGGCCGGCATCGGGCGGTTCGGCCCCTACGTGAAGATGGCGCAGACCTACAAGTCGCTCGACCCGGACGACGACGTGCTGACCATCGGCGCCAACCGCGCCATCGCGCTGCTGGCCGAGGCGAAGCCGCGCGGCCGCGCGCTCGGCAACCACCCGAAGGACGGGGCGCCGGTGGAGATCCGGCGCGGGCGCTTCGGCCCCTTCGCGCAGCACGGCACGCGCGTCGCCTCGCTGCCGCGCGGCGTGCAGATGGAGGACATCACCCTCGACGAGGCGGTGGCGCTGCTGGCCGAGAAGGGCAAGGAGCTGAAGCCGAAGGGGGCCCCCAAGGGAGCCCCCAAGGGAGCCAAGGGGAAGGCCGCGCCCAAGGCGAAGGCGGCGCCCAAGCGCAAGGCGGCCGAGCCGGCGGCGGCCGAGGCGAATCCGGCGGCCGCGAAGAAGACGCCCGCCAGGCCGGCCGCGAAGAAGGCCGCGCCGGCGAAGAAGGCCGCCGCGACGCGCAAAGCCGCCGGCTGAGATGGGGCGGCGGCCGGGTGGCGGGGACCAGGGGCGGATTCCGAAACGCGCGGGGGCGCTGAGGCCGGGGCTCCGCCCCGGACCCCGTCAGGGGGCGCTGCCCCCTGTACCCCCGCCAGGGGGCGATGCCCCCCTGGAACCCCCCATTCGGGAAGAAAGCCCGGGTGCCGCCGCCGAGGTGCAAACGCCGGCGGAGGTCCAGGAAGCTGAGGTTCCTGGCGGATGGGTTCCAGGGAAGGCAGCGCCTTCCCTGGCGGTAGGGGCGCAGGGGAAGGCAGCGCCTTCCCCGCTGCCCGACCGCGCCACCCTGATCCGTTTCCTGCGCGAGACGCCGGGGCGCGTGGGCAAGACCGAGATCAGCCGCGAATTCGGCCTCGGCCACGAGCACCGCCCGGCGCTGCGGGCGTTGCTGCGCGAGCTGAAGGATTCCGGCGAGCTGCCGCCCTCCGGCCGGCCGCAGCGCGATCCCGAGCGGCTGCCCGAGGTGACGGTGCTGGAGGTGTTCGGCACCGACCCGGATGGCGACCCGCTGGCGCGCCCGCTGCGCTGGGAAGGCGCGGGGCGGATGCCGCTGGTCTACATGCACCCGGAGGCGCGCGGGCAGCCCGCCCTGGCCCCGGGCGACCGGGTGCTGGCGCGGCTGAAGCCGATCGGGCGGGACAAGTACGAGGGCCGCACCATGCGGCGCATCGGCAGCGTGCCGGCGCGGGTGCTGGGCGTGTACGAGGGCGGCCGCATCGCGCCGGTGGACCGGCGGCAGAAGGCGGACTGGGTGGTGCCGCCGGGCGAGTCGGGCGGCGCGCTGCCGGGCGAGATCGTGCTGGCCGAGCCGCTGCCGGCGGCAGCCCTGGGGCCGCGGCCGGCGCGCATCATCGAGCGGCTGGGGCCGGCGGCGGGGCCGCGCGCGGTGTCGATCGTCTGCGTCCACGCGCACGGCATCCCGGACGTGTTCCCGCCGGAGGCGCTGGCCGAGGCCGGCGAGGCCGGGCCGGCGCTGCCGGCGGGGCGCGAGGACCTGCGCGACCTGCCGCTCGTCACCATCGACGGCGAGGATGCGCGGGACTTCGACGACGCGGTGTTCGCGGAGGCCGCCAGCGGGGATGGGGGCGAGGGCTGGCGGCTGGTGGTCGCGATCGCGGACGTGGCGCACTACGTGCGGCCGGGCTCGGCGCTGGACCGCGAGGCGCGGCTGCGCGGCAATTCCGTGTACTTCCCGGACCGCGTGGTGCCGATGCTGCCGGAGGCGCTGTCCAACGGCTGGTGCTCGCTGCGGCCCGGCGAGAACCGCGCCTGCCTGTTCGCGGAGATCCGCATCGACGGCGCGGGGCGCAAGGTGGGGCACCGCTTCGGGCGCGGTCTGATGCGCTCGGCGGCGCGGCTGACCTACGAGGCGGCGCAGGCGGCGTCCGATGCCGGGGCGGACCCCGAGGGCGTGCCGGCCGGGCGGCTGGCGGCGCTGTTCGGCGCCTACCGGGCGCTGCTGTCGGCGCGCGAGGCGCGCGGGACGCTCGACCTCGACCTGCCGGAGCGGCGGGTGCTGCTGGACGCGGACGGGACGGTGCTGGGCGTGGAGCCGCGGGCGCGGCTCGACAGCCACCGGCTGATCGAGGAGTTCATGGTGGCGGCCAATGTCTGCGCCGCCGAGGAGCTGGAGCGGCTGGCCCAGCCCTGCCTGTACAGGGTCCACGACCGCCCCTCGGACGCGAAGCTGGAGGGGCTGCGGCAATTCCTCGCCACCTTCGGGCTGAGCCTGGCGCCGGCGGGGGAGCTGCGGCCGGGACATTTCGCGCGCATCCTGGAACAGGTGCGCGGCCGGCCGGAGGAACGGCTGGTGAACGAGACGGTGCTGCGGGCGCAGAGCCAGGCGGCCTACTCGCCCGACAACATCGGCCATTTCGGGCTGGCCCTGGCGCGCTACGCGCACTTCACCAGCCCGATCCGGCGCTACGCCGACCTGCTGGTGCACCGGGCGCTGGTGCGCGGGCTGCGGCTGGGCGACGGCGCGCTCGCGGCCGGCGAGGAGGCGGGCTTCGTCGAGGCGGGCGAGCACCTGACGCGCACCGAGCGCCGCGCCGCGCAGGCCGAGCGCGACGCCGTGGACCGCTACCTTGCGGCATTCCTGCAAGACCGCGTGGGGAACGTGTTTGACGCGCGAATTTCGGGGGTGACACGTTTCGGCCTGTTCGTCACGCTGGACGGGAACGGCGCCAGCGGGATCGTGCCGCTCGCGTCGCTTCCGGACGACAAATGGTTTCACGACGAGGCCGCCCAGTCCCTGGTCGGTCAGAGGACGGGCTTGCGCCTCGCGCTCGGCGAGGCGGTGGAGGCGCGGCTGGTGGAGGCGGCGCCGCTGACCGGCGGGCTGGTGTTCCACCTCATGCAGGGCGTGCCGCGCCGGCCCCGCGGGGAGCATCGGGATACCCAGGGGAACAGCCGGGGGAATTCCCGGCGGAAGCCCCCGCGGCAGTCCTAGCGGAAGCCTCCGGGCGAGCCGGGACGCGGATCGGGCGGCGGGCCGGCGCGCGCCGGCGGCGCCTTCTCGGCGCGGCGCTCGCGCTGCTGCTCCCGCTCGCCGGCGGCGGCGCCCTCCTCCCCGGGCCGATCGCCCTGGACGGCACCGCGAGCGCGCAGGAGGTCGAGGACTTCCCGCGCGACACCGTGCCGCCGGTGCTCGCCACCGCCTTCGGCGCCATCCTGGAGCGGCACCTGGAGCCGGTCGCGACGGCCGACCTCGTGCTCTGGAGCCTGCGCGGCCTCGGCGCGATCGACACCGGCATCACCGCCGAGGCGCGCGACGGCGAGGTGCGGCTGCTGCAGGCCGGCCGCCCCTTCGCCGCGCTGCCGCTGCCGCCGCCGGCTCCCCCCGCCGTCCGCGCGCCCCGCATCGCCTCGGCCGCGGCCCTGGAGGCCGCCGCCGAGGCCGCCGCCCAGCCCGTGGCGGAGCTGCTGACCGCGCTGCTGCGCGCCGCCTGGGTCCGCTCGCCCACGCTGCGCCAGGCGGGAACCGAGCGGGTGCTGCGGTCCACCTTCGAGGAGCTGTTCAACCACCTCGACCCCTACAGCCGCTACATCTCGCCCGAGGAGGCGAGCCTCGCCCGGCAGCGCCGCATCGGGATCGAGGGGCTCGGCCTGCGCCTCGCCGCCGGCCGGGACGGCGGCGTGGTGCTGGCCGAGGTGCTGCCGCACGGGCCCGCCGCCCGCGCCGCGCTGCGCGCGGGCGACCGCCTGCTCGCCGTGGACGGCACCCCGATCGAGGGCCGCAGCCTCGCCGACGCCATCGCCGCGCTGGAGGGCCCGCACGGCAGCGAGTCCGTGCTGCGCCTCGGCCGCGGCACCCGACGCTGGTCCGTGCGGCTCTCGCGCACCCTGACGCCGCCCGAGACCGTCGTGAGCAGCCGCCAGGGCGACATCCTGACGCTGCGCGTCACCAGCTTCTCGAACGCCACCGACCGGTCGCTCGCGCGGGCGCTGGCCGACAATTTCGCCCGGCACCCGCCGCGCGGCGTGATCCTCGACCTGCGGGGCAACCGCGGCGGGCTGCTGGCCCAGGCCGTGGCCGTGGCCGATGCCTTCCTGCCCGGCGGCGAGGTGGCCCACACCGACGGCCGCCACCCGGAGGCGATCCGCCTCTACGTCGCGGGCGAGAGCGACCTGGCGCGCGGGCGGCCGGTGGTGGTGCTGGTGGACGGGCGCACCGCCTCGGCCGCCGAGATCGTCGCCGCCTCGCTCGGCGACCGCGGCCGCGCCGCCATCGTCGGCAGCGCCACCACCGGCAAGGGGCTGATCCAGGTGGTGATCCCGCTGCCCAATGGCGGCGAGCTGCTGGTCACCTGGTCGCGCGTGCTGGCGCCGGACGGCTGGCCGATCCAGGGGCTCGGCGTGCTGCCGGAGCTGTGCACCAGCCTGGGCGCCGAGGCGCTGGCCGAGTCGATGCGTCTGCTGCGGGCCGGCGAGGCGCCGATGCGGGTGCCGCTGGCACGGCTGCGCGCCGCCCGCGCCCCGGTGCCGGCCAGCGAGGTGACGGCGCTGCGCGGCGCCTGCCCGGCGGCGGAAGGCCGCGACGCCGACCTCGCCGCCGCGCGCCAGCTCATCGACAGCCCCGCGGCCTACGACGCGGCGCGCGGGCGGTAGGGCGGATCGCCGGCGGGCGGACACGCCCGGCGGCGTGAATCCGCGCCGGGAACAACGAGCGACAGCGAACCGCGGTCCCGACCGGACTGCGGTTCGCCGCAGGGCATTCCCGGGCCGGGCGTCCGCCTCCGGCATCCCGGGGGAGGCGGCGGACCGGCGGGGCGCGGGCCGGCGCGGCCTGTCCCGGGCATCCTTCGCCGCCCGGCGACGTTGCACCCGCATCGCCGGGCCCGGAGGCCCGGCCGCAACCGCACGGGAGACGCCGCATGAGCAGCAACATTCCGACCAACGCCCTGGTCGTGGTCGCCGATGGCGGCAAGGCCATCCTGTTCCGCAACACCGGCAAGGGCCTGCAGATCACCCTGCGGGAGGAGCAGCGCCTCGGCCACGCCGAGATCGCGCAGGGGCCTTCCGGCTCCCGCCCCGAGGACCAGTCCCCGAAGGAGACCGACGAGGCCACCTTCGCCAAGGGCGTGGCGCAGACCCTGGAGGCGATGCATGGCAAGGGCCAGTTCGAGGCCCTGGTGCTGGTCGCCGACCCGCAGACCCTCGGCCAGCTCCGCGACGCCCTGCACAAGACCGTCGCCAACAGCGTCACCCACAGCCTGCCCAAGGACCTGACCAACCACGGCACGGCCGAGATCGAGGCGGCGCTGTCGAAGTAGCCCGCCGCAGCCCCGCCCGGCGCCGCGCCGCCGGGCCTTGTCGCTTCCGGTTTCGACACCAGATCGGCCCGGAGCGGAAACGTCCGGGAGGCGAAGGCGAAATGCGCGATCCGACATGGCTGGCCATCCCGGGGCGGGCCATCCTGGCGCTGCTCGCGCTGCTGCCGGCGGGCTGCGTCAGCCCGGCGCAGCAGGCGGCGATGGACCGCGGCCGCTGCGCCGGTTTCGGCTTCGCCGAGGGCAGCGACGCCTTCGCCGGCTGCATGATGAACCTCTCCCAGCAGCGCGAC
The DNA here is from genome assembly GCF_023223525.1 of Roseomonas acroporae. Lineage (GTDB taxonomy): Bacteria > Pseudomonadota > Alphaproteobacteria > Acetobacterales > Acetobacteraceae > Roseomonas_E > Roseomonas_E acroporae. The sequence goes on from NZ_JALPRX010000076.1 coordinate 38,676, forward strand.
GCCGAGGAGGCGGCGGACGACCGCGCCTTCATGCAGCGCCAGGCGATCGAGAACCAGGCACGCCAGGACCGCGCCAACCGCCGCTGACCGGGGCGCCCCCGGGGCCGCGGACCAGGGGACGCCGGCCAGGGGCCTCGACGAGGCAACGGCCGCCGGACGCCCGCCAGGAACCTCGCCGGCATCACGGTCAGGGAACGCGAACACGGGCGCGGCGCGGCCGGCAGGCCCGGCCGCGTTTCTCCAGCCGCCCGTAAGCTCGCGGCCCCATGCTGCCCGCCCGGCGAACCGGCGGGCCCGTCGGGCCGGAAAGCGCGGGAGCACGCATCATGCCCAAGGCCGAGGCACTCGCCCTGGTCAGCGATTTCGCCGCCGCGACCGGCAGGAGCGCCTGGCCGAAGCTCGACCGCGCGAAGCTGGCCGCCGGCCTGACCGAGCGGATCGACGATCCCAACAGGATCCACCAGCGCCAGACCCCGCTCTGCGGCCCCTGCACCCTGTTCCGCGCCGTGGCGATCACCGATCCCGAAGCCTATGCCCGCGCGGCGATCGACCTGTTCAACAACGGCAGCGCCACGATCGGCAAGCTGAAGCTCAGGCCGGGCAGCGAGCTGCTCGCCTCCGCCCCCGGCGGCAACACCGACACGGCGGACTGGATCACCCTCGCCACGCTGCGCGACACCGACAACTGGTTCCTCTCCCCAGCCGGCCTGCTGGGCGGCAACGTCGCCGGCATCACCCGCCCCGGCACGCTGAAATCCTGGCTGCGCGACGTCGGCTTCGGCCAGATCAGGGACGAGACCTACCTGGCCGTCGCCAGCAAGCCGATCCCCACCGCGCTCGCCGCCGGGATCGGCACGGCGGGCACGCTGCACGTCGCCGGCTGGTTCGTCGCCCTGTTCATCGATTCCGAGATGATCGAGAGCAACAGCGACGCCACCGCCCTGATCCCGAACCACTGGGTGACGCTGACCTCCCCGATCGTCGACAAGGGGGTCGTCTCCTACGACGGGCCGATCAGCCTGACGGTCTATTCCTGGGGCAAGGGCGCCATGCCCGTGCTCTGCCAGACCAAGCGCAGCTTCATGGACAAGTACTTCGGCTACGTGGCGTTCAGGCGGTAGGGCGCCGCCGGCCGCTCCGACAGGGTCGGGCGGCGACCGCCCGCGCCGCGCGAGGCACCGGAAACCTGTCTCGTACGCACGACGGATGAACCTGACCTCTGTCCGCCCCCGGCGCCGCGGTCGACGGGTCGGTCAATCCCGCCCTGCGCATCAGCGCGGGAAAAGCCGCGGATCGAGGGCGACCGGCGTCTCCGGCCCGACGGCGATCCTGACCGCATCGGGATGCTCCGGGTTCACGACGGCGTTCGTGTCGCGGCCGCCCGTCACCACCGAAGGGACGATCAGCAGCGCCGACCTGCCTTCCTCCAGCCAGGCCCTGCCGAACGCCTGTGCCACCGACGTGTCGAGCGGGTCATCCCAGCCGGGATGGGCGGCCGGATCGAACGCCTCGCGCGAGACGTCGTCCGGCACCTCCGCCTCGACGCACCGCGCGGCGCTCGGCGGCGTCAGCCGGTTGGCGTGGACGAGCACCTCGACGAGGCACACGGCGAAGCTCGTGCCCGTGTAGATGGCCGCCAGCCCCGGCGGGTTCCAACGCTGGCCGAAGCGGCGCGCCCCTTCCCCCGACCAGATCGGATGGGTCCCGGTGACCACCCGCCAGAGACGGAGCGGCACCGCCTCAGAGCGCCAGGCCGTATTCGAGCGCGTTCAGGACCTGCTCGGTGCGGCGGGTGCCGAGATCGGTCCTGGCGGCGTCGATCGGGCTGCGCCCATCCAGCAGGGAATGCGGCGTCGTCATGAACTGCCGCGCCTCCTCGTCGCTGCCGAGGGCCCGGCGCGCATGGACGAAGAGGCGGGCGACCCGCTCCGTCCGCTCGCTCTCCTGCGACGAGAGCTGCCGCTCCCGGCGCAGGAGGGTGGTCTTCGGCACGACGCCCCATTCCAGGGCGGCGATCTTCGCCTTGTCCTCGCCCGCCAGCTTCTCGGCGACATGGCGAAGTGCGGAGCGCGGCAGGCCCACCTCCACCGCCTTCTCGATCAGGGCGGGCGAGGGGGGGCGGAAACGCTCCTTTTCCAGCGTTCTCCGGAACGGCCCGATGCGCACCCCCCCGTCCCCGTCGCCGATCTCGACCACGAGGACGGAGCCGTCGTCGACCTTGATCCGGAACCTCTCGCTGTCGCCGCCGGCGTTCGACCGCGCCCCCCTCGCCGGCCCGTCCTGCGCGGGAGCGGCTTCCTGCGTCAGGCTGCGGACGAAGGCGATTCCCATCGCCTCCGCGATCGCCTGCGCATCGTAACCTGCCGGCATCCGACCCTCCTCGGCCATATGGACCAATCTGGCGGTCCACCCGGTCCGGGGCAAGGCCGCGCCAGGCCCGTTCGTGCCCGTCGGCGCGCTCACGGGCGCGCCGACGGGGCATCGGCGGCGCGGCAGGATACTTCTTGCCTGGCAACAACATGATTGATATGTGTATAAATTCCTATTGCGGGTCGCCCCCATGCGCCACCACCCCTCCCGCTACACCCCGCGCCGCCCCTGGCAGCCGCTCTCCGACGCCGAGTGGTCCGCCTTCTCCCCCTACCTCCACACCACCCCGGACCCGGTCGGCGCCGCCCTCGCCGACCTCCCCCTCGCCCCCCTCCCCCTCGCCCCGGCGGACCCGCCCGCGCCCCGCCGCCCCTCTGGTCGCCCCTCTGGCCGCCCCTCTGGCCGCCCCTCTGGCCGCCCCCCTGGTCGCCCGCTCGCCGCCCCCCGCCACCGCCTCGACGCCATCCTCCGCCACGCCACCTCGGGACAGCCCTGGCACGCCCTGCCGGCCGAGTACGGCAAGCCGGACACCGTCTCCCGCCACTTCCGCCGCCTCGCCCGCGCCGGCCTGTTCCACCGCCTGCTGCCCGTCCTCGCGGACCCGCGCGCCTGCCCGCCGGCGCTGGCCGGCATCGCCCACTGGCTGCTGCGCGCCGCCCGCCTCGCCGTGCGCCTGCTCCCCGTCTCCTTCATCGCGCTCATCCGCCGCCTCGGCCTGCTCACGGCGCTGCCCGGCCCGCCCTGGATGCTGCCCGATCCGGATTTGTCCGAAACCCTCCAGAACGCCGTCCGCACCCTCATGGACCACCACCGCGACAACCCGCTCGCCGCCCCGCGCGGCCTGTTCGGCCTGCTCGGGAAACTCCTCGCCACCGCCGGCGGCCGCCGCCACGTCCCCCGCTGCCTCCACCCCGCCTGATGCCGACCTCCGCCGCGCTGCCGCACCCACCCCGACCCTGGCCCCAGCCATGCCCATCGGCCCCCTTGCGCGGCGCCCTTGCGCTCGCCAAACCTCCCGGCATGGCCGACGCCCCCTCCGTCCCGCTCCTCGCCCCCGAACGTGCCGCGGCGCTCGCGGCCGAGTTCGGCCTCAAGCCCGACGAGTACGCGCGCGTGCTCGCCATCCTCGGCCGCGCCCCGCGCCTGACCGAGCTCGGCATCTTCTCGGTGATGTGGTCGGAGCACTGCTCCTACAAATCCAGCCGCGTCTGGCTGCGCCAGCTCCCCACCAAGGCCCCCTGGGTGATCCACGGCCCGGGCGAGAACGCCGGCGTCATCGACATCGGCGACGGGCTCGCCGCCATCTTCAAGATGGAGAGCCACAACCACCCGAGCTTCATCGAGCCCTACCAGGGCGCCGCCACCGGGGTGGGCGGCATCCTGCGCGACGTCTTCACCATGGGCGCGCGCCCCGTCGCCAACCTCAACGCGCTGCGCTTCGGCTCGCCGGAGAACCCGCGCACCAAGCGCATCCTCGACGGCGTGGTGCGCGGCATCGGCGGCTACGGCAATTGCGTCGGCGTGCCCACGGTGGGCGGCGAGGTGAACTTCCACCCCGCCTATGACGGCAACCCGCTGGTCAACGCCATGACCGTCGGCATCGCGCCCAAGGACCGCATCTTCCTCTCGGCGGCCGCCGGCATCGGCAACCCCGTGGTCTACGTGGGCAGCAAGACCGGCCGCGACGGCATCCACGGCGCCACCATGGCCTCGGCCGAATTCGGCGAGGATTCCGAGGAGAAGCGCCCCACCGTGCAGGTCGGCGACCCCTTCTCGGAGAAGCTGCTGATCGAGGCCTGCCTGGAGCTGATGGCGACGGACGCCATCGTCGCCATCCAGGACATGGGCGCCGCCGGCCTCACCTCCTCCTCCGTCGAGATGGCCGGCAAGGGCGGCGTCGGCATCGAGCTCGACCTCGACGCCGTGCCGCAGCGCGAGACCGGCATGTCCGCCTACGAGATGATGCTCTCGGAATCGCAGGAACGGATGCTGATCGTCCTGCGCCCCGGCGCCGAGGCGCAGGCCGCCGCCATCTTCGAGAAGTGGGAGCTGGACTTCGCCGTGATCGGCCACATCACCGACACGGGCCGCATCGTCGTCCGCCACAAGGGCCTCGTCGAGGCCGACATCCCGCTCGCCCCGCTGGAATCCGAGGCCCCGCTCTACCACCGCCCGACGGCCGAGACGCCGCCCCAGCCGACGCTCGACGCGCACGCCATCCCCGACCCCGTCGGCCCCGCCGAGGCGCTGACGCGCCTGATCGGCTCGCCCGACCTCTGCTCGCGCCGCTGGATCTGGGACCAGTACGACAGCACCGTGGGCGGCCAGACCGCCCGCCGCCCGGGGGCGGCCGACGCCGCCGTGGTCCGCGTCGAGGGCACGGACCGGGCACTGGCCATCACCACCGACTGCACCCCGCGCTACTGCCAGGCCGATCCCGAGCAGGGCGGCGCCCAGGCCGTCGCCGAGGCGTGGCGCAACCTCACCGCGACCGGCGCGCTGCCCCTCGCCGTCACCGACAACATGAATTTCGGCAACCCCGAGCGCCCCGAGATCATGGGCCAGTTCGCGGCGGCCGTGCGCGGCATGTCGGCCGCCTGCACCGCGCTCGACTTCCCCGTCGTCTCCGGCAACGTCTCCCTCTACAACGAGACGCGCGGGCCGGACGGCACGGCGCGCGCCATCCTGCCCACCCCCGCGATCGGCGGCGTCGGCGTGCTGGAGAACCTCGCCCGGGCCACCGGCCTCGCCCTGCCGCCCGGCCACGACCTCGTGCTGGTCGGCGAGACGCGCGGCCATCTCGGCCAGTCCCTCTGGCTGCGCGAGATCGCCGGCCGCGAGGAAGGCGCCCCGCCGCCCGTCGACCTCGCCGCCGAGCGGCGCAACGGCGACTTCGTGCGCGCCCGCCTGCGCGCCGGCGGGGTGGCCGCCTGCCACGACCTCTCCGATGGCGGCCTGCTGGTCGCGGTCGCCGAGATGGCCCTGGCCGGCAACGAGCAGGCCAACGGGAAGCCCAACGGGAAGCCCAACGGGAAGCCCCCTGTCGGCGTCACCCTCGACGCCCCGCCCGCCGACCTGCCCGCCCACGCCTTCTGGTTCGGCGAGGACCAGGCCCGCTACCTGCTCGCCGTCCCCGACGCCGCCCCGCTGCTGGAGGCCGCCCGCGCCGCCGGCATCCCGGCCCGCCGCGTCGGCCGCAGCGACACGGGCGCCGGCGGGGCCTTGGTTCTGCCCGACGGCACCGCCATATCGCTCGCGACGCTGCGCGAGCGGCACGAGGGCTTCCTGCCCGCCCTGATGGCCCAACAGTGAGGGGTGCCTGACCCATGCCGATGCCGGCCGACGAGATCGAGGCCAAGATCAAGGCCGCCCTGCCCGATGCCGAGGTCCGCATCACCGACCTCGCCGGCGACGGCGACCACTACGCCGCGACGGTGGTGTCCGAGGCGTTCCGCGGCAAGTCCCGCGTGCAGCAGCACCAGATCGTCTACGCTGCCCTCGGTGGCCGAATGGGCGGCGAGCTGCACGCCCTGGCCCTGACCACCTCCGCTCCCTGAGTCCCCCAGGAGACCGCGCCCGATGACCGACCCCGTCTTCCAGCAGATCCAGACCGAGATCGACAGCAACCCGGTGGTGCTGTTCATGAAGGGCACGCCGTCCTTCCCGCAATGCGGCTTCTCGGCGCGGGTGGTGCAGATCCTCCAGCACGTCGGCGTGCCCTTCAAGGGCGTCAACGTCCTCGAGGACATGGCGATCCGCGAGGGCATCAAGGCCTTCGCCAACTGGCCGACCATCCCGCAGCTCTACGTGAAGGGCGAGTTCGTCGGCGGCTGCGACATCGTCACCGAGATGTTCCAGGACGGCGAGCTGCAGACCCTCCTGGCCGACAAGGGCATCGCCACCGCCGCCGCCTGAGCGGCGCCCGCAGATGCCGGCAGGCTCGACCGACTGCTGTCTTCTGGCCCGTCGGCGATACGCTCTCTTGAGCAGGATCGGATAGGCTGAAAAACACCTTTGAGTGAAGCCGCCGATACCCGTTCAGTCTGAAAGCGAAGCGGATATAGAAATGGATTGCTAACGAAAAAGCGGCGCCGGGGCTTCATGGAATCATCCTTTGCCTTCAGCACCTCCGCCTTGCCGGCCTATCACCCCGGGCTGCTGCTGGTACGCATGCGGCCGGCCGAGGAGGTGCCGTTCGTCCCGGCAGGGGTGATGTCTGGCTGGATCCCGATGGCCGTGGCGCCCGGCGCTCCGCTGCGGACGGAATCTGCTGCGGTCCTCGGTGCCGTGCCGCCGCCGGAAGCGGCGCAGACCCAGGGTCTCGCCGCGCTCTCCTATTTCGAACGCGCGGGGATGGTGAAGCGCGTGACACCCCTTGCCCGTCCTGCGGCAGGGCTGGAACTGGAGGTGGGGCAAGGCTTGGCGCGGGAGTTGGCCATGGCTGCCGCCATGGCATCCGAGCCGCGCCTTGCCGCGACCGCGTTGCTGGCCACGTCCGTTCCCGGCGCCTCAAGCACGGGAACGGGCAACCTCGGCGGAGTCAGCATCGTCGAACTGGAACGCGAGGAGGATGGCACGCAGTTGCGCCTGGCGCTGGCGGCTGACCCTCATGTGGCGTCGGTTTCCAGGGTTCCCGTCCGTTATCTCGCGGCGCGCCGGGCTGCGAAGGCCGCCACGGGGGCGGCAGGGCCGGTTGGCGCCGGGATTGCGGCGATACCACCGGTCGGTCCGGAACTCTGGAATCTCAACAAGATCCGATGGAGCCAGGCGCGTCAGCAAGCCGCCTTCAAAGAGGCCGATTCCATCAAGGTTGCCGTGCTCGATACCGGCGTGGATGAGAACCATCCCGACCTGAGCGGCAGGATATCCGGCTACGTGCATGCCCATCCTGATCTGCCGGGAGCCAGCAGTCCGCGCGACATAGTGGGCCACGGCACCCATGTGTCGGGAACCATCGCGGCGAACATAAACAACATGCTCGGCATTAACGGGCTGTGCAACTGCAAGCTGTATGTGTGGAAGATATTCTCGGACGTGCCCACCTATGTGGCCGGGCTGGGCTGGCTCTACCTGGTGAATCCGGTGATGTACCTGCGTGCCCTGGATGACTGCCACAGGCTCGGCATGGATGTCATCAACCTCAGTATCGGTGGCAGGGGACAACCCAGCGCCGAGGAACAGGAGGCCTTCGACGCCCTGCTCGGCAGGAACAGCATCGTCGTCGCGGCGATGGGCAATGAGCGTCAGTCCGGCAGTCCGACCTCCTACCCGGCGGCGGTGTCCGGGGTGATAGCGGTCGGTGCCACGGGATTGGACGACCGTGTGGCGCTCTTCTCGAATGCCGGCAGCCACATCTGCGTCTCGGCGCCGGGAACGGCGATCTGGTCAACGCTGCCGGGACTTCCCGGGCAGACCGGCTTCCAGGCCGTGATCGGCCCCGACGGCAAGCCGAAGCAGGGCAAGCCTGTGCGCCGCGAGATCAACTACGACGCCTGGAACGGCACCTCGATGGCCACGCCCCATGTGACGGGCTCGGTGGCGCTGCTGTTGGCCAAGCACGGCCCCATGACTCCGGCACAGGTGCGGCAGGCTCTCGCACAAAGCGTCGACAAGGTGCTGGATATGGGAGGCAATACCTGGCACCCCGATTTCGGCTTCGGCCGTTTGAACCTCGATGCGCTGCTGCGTTAACGCTGGACCTGCAACAGGGCGGGGCCAATACTTGGCCATCGCTGAGAGGTCGACACCCATGAATACGATTCTTTTCACATTCCGCGAGGGCACGGGGGACGACCGCCGGGATGGTATCCTGGAGCAACTGCGCCAAGCCGTTGGCATCAAGGCTGCCGGGCAGGTCAGGCCGAATGCAAGCCTTCCCCGGCTGCGCCGGCTCGCCTATGCCGAAGCGGCCGGCGAGGATGCCATCACGCAGGCCAGCCGGCTGCTGAAGAATCTCCCCGAAATCGAATCGGTCGAACTGCCGCCGGCGCGCGGGATCGCGGCCTGAGACGGCACCGCCGCCCAGGCGCCGCCTATCCTCAATGCACTAGCGCCATCTCCGGGATGGCCTCGCTCGCCCGCCAGAACCGTTCCAGCGCCTCGGCATGCGCGGCCCGCGCGGCGGCGTCCGCCTCGGCCACCGGGCGCGGCTCCATCGCGAAGTGCCCGTAGCGGTCCTCGCCGCGTACCAGCGAGGCGGAGAGCCGCGTCTCGCCGATGTGGCGCACCCGCGTCGGGATGTAGGAGATGCCGATGCCGATGCGGTCCTCCGTGGACCGGTTCGGCCGCGAGGCGTGCAGCACCATGGTGTGGTGCAGCGAGAACTGCCCCGGCGCCAGCGGCATCGGCACCGCCACCGCCTCGTCCACCGCCTCGGCCACGCTCTGCCCGCGCGAGAGCATGATGTTCGGGTCCTTGCGGTCCCGGTGCGCCCGCTGCCCGCCGAGATGCGAGCCCGGCACCACCTCGACGCAGCCGGATTCCAGGCTGCTCGGGCTCAGCGCCACCCAGGCGGTGACGTGCTCGTAGGGGGCGAGGCCGAAATAGGTGCCGTCCTGGTGCCAGGGCACGATGCCGGCGCTGCCGGCCTTCTTCCACCAGATGGTGTTGTGGAAGACCAGGATGTCGGGGCCGATCACGGATTCCACCGCGTCCAGGATCGCCGGGTGCCGCACCAGCTCGGCCGCCCAGGGAAACAGCAGGTAGGACTTCACCCGCGTCGAGGGCTGCCGGATGCCGGCGCCCGAGACCGGCCGCTCGCCCTCGGCGCAGCAGCGTTCGAGGTCGGCGCGGTAGCGTGCCGCCTCGGCCGGGGTGAAGGCGTCGAGCGGGAAGACCATCCCGTCGCGCCCGTAGGTCTCGATCTGCGCCTCGCTCAGCCCACCCGGCATGCCGCCTCTCCCATCGCTGTCGGCAGGGGCAGAGCAAACCACGTGCCGTCTGCCGTTCCTAGCGATGCGTGGTGACGCCCACCTGCCGGCACATGGAGAGCAGCACGCAGGACGAGCATTTCGGGCTGATTCCCTGGCAGACGAACTTGCCGAAGGGCATCAGCCGCTCGTTCAGCTCGATCCAGTAGCGCTCCGGCAGCACGCGCAGCAGGGCCGCCATGGTGCGCTCCGGCGTCGGCGCCGAGACGTAGCCCCAGCGGTTGACGACGCGATGGACGTGGATGTCCACGGCGATGGCGGGCCTGCCGAACGCCACGCCCAGCGTCAGCGCCGCGATCTTGGGGCCGACGCCGCGGAAGGCGGTCAGCCCCTCCATCGTGTCCGGCACCATGCCGCCATGCTCCGTGACGATGCGGCGGGAGAGGGCGAGGATGTCGCGCGCCTTGGGCTCGGGGAAGGTGGCGGGCTGCAGCAGGCGGACGAGCTCGGCCTCGTCCAGCGCCGCCATCGCCTCGGGCGTGCGCGCCACGGCGAACAGGCGCAGGCAGACCGGGGTGGTGGTCTCGTCGCGGGTGCGGGCGGAGATCAGGCTGGCGACGAGCTGCTCGAAAGGCGTGCCGTAGCCGCGGTCGCGCAGCTCGAACATCGCCGCCTTCGGCAGCCCGGCCAGGGCGCGGCGCAGGCGGCGGAACGCCTCGTCGATGTCGAAGGGCTCCTTGGCGCCGGCCGGGGCGGCGGGGGGCACGGCGGAGTGGACGGGGCTGGGCGGCATCGTACCGACCGCAACGCGCGAGGCGAGGCGGAAGTGGCATGACGGCGGCCGGCCGGGACCGCCTGCCCGCGAGGAGGGATCCGGCCGGGTGGTTCGCCCCGCGCCTCGTGCGGAACGGCCTCGCGGGCCGGGGCTCAGGCGCGCGGGCGCCTGATGAAGCAGGTGGCCGAGGCGCTGGCGAGCAGGTTGCCGGCGGCATCGCGCAGGGTGCCCTCCGCCACGCCGAGGGAGCGCGAGAGATGCGTCACCCGTGCCTCGGCCACCAGCTCCTCGCCCAGCGGCACCGGCCGCAGCATCTTCACGCCGAGATCGACCGTCCCGTAGCCGATGCCGGCCTCCAGCATGGTGTGCACGGCGCAGCCGGTGACCGAATCGAGGACGGTGGCGGCGAAGCCCCCGTGCACGCCGCCGAGCGGGTTCAGGTGCCGCTCATCCGCCCGCGCGCGCATCTCCACCCGCCCCTTCTCCACCACCATGCCCAGCAGGCCCATCGTCGCCGCGATCGGTGCGCGCGGCAGCCGGCCGGCCGCGGCGGCCGAGAGCAGCTCGAAGCCGGAAAGCGTCTTCGGGTCCATCGAGGGGTCGATCTGGGGGTCCATCGGGAGGTTCCTCCGCCGGCCGCCACCGGGCGGGGCCGGCAACGTCCTTGGCGGGACCGCCCCGGAGCGTCAACCACCACCGCAGGCCGCGCTCCCGCCGGCCGCCCGGGAGCCGCGTCGTCATACGGGTCCGCGCAAGTGCGGCCCCGTACGTTTCGCCGGTTCGGCGCGCAGCCGCCACGCCGGCCCCGCGCGCCATGCCGGCCCACGCCAGTCGGGACCTGCGCGGGCCGGTAGACCTTTCCGTCGGCGGAATCCGCGGCTCGGCAGCAGCCGGGCGACCGATTCCGAATGCTGGCGGGCAAAGCGTGGCGCGGATTTCCCAGGCGCTCGGGTTCATCACGCCCCCGGGCGCCCGGCCGCGTCCCGCACGGCGTCGGCGGCGGCCTCGACCGCCAGGTGGCCGGTCCAGGCATCCAGCCGCAGGCGCTGCCGCCGCCCCGCCACGTCGCGTGCCTCGATACGCCAGAGGCCGCGTTCCCAGGTCAGCGCCGTCACCGCGCCGTGCCCGGCGACCGCGGCAGCGGCCGCCGCCCCGAACGGCGCGCCGAGCGGCCCAGCCATCGGGATACCGCCCGGGGTAGCGCCCGAGGTGCCGCCCAGGGTACCGTTGGGCAGGCCCGGCTCGGCCCCTGCCCCCGCCCAGGCCTCGCGGCCTGCCCCGGCCCGCAGCGCCAGCAGCGCGGGCAGCAGCCCGCAGCCGGCCAGGAACAGCGCCAGGGCGAGAAGGTCGGCATCGGGTGGGAACGGCATCGGCGTCTCCGGCATTCCAGGCGCTTCGGATGGCCGGCATGCTGGGACCCGCCGGCTGAACCGGCGCTGAGCCGGCCGTTCAGCCCCGGTTCAGCCGTTCCCGACGAGAAACGCCCTTCCATGCGCCGCCGCGACCTCCTGCTCCTCCTCGCCCTGCTCGCCGCGCCGATCCACGCCGCCCGCGCGGACGACGATGACGACGATGACGACGATGACGACGACCACGACCGCGCGCGGCTGGCGATGCAGCGCGGCGAGATACGCCCGCTCGCCACGCTGCTGGCCGAGGTGGAGCGCCGCTATCTCGGCCGTGTCGTGGACACCAAGCTCAGGCGCAAGGATGGCCGCTGGGTGTACGAGCTGAAGCTGCTGCCGCCCACGGGCCGGCTCTACGAGCTGCGCTTCGACGCCGCGACCGGCGCCCTGCTGCGGGCCAAGGGCCCGGTGCAGGAGCGTTCCTGATGCGCGTGCTGGTGGTCGAGGACAACGCGGCGCTGGCCGCCCAGCTCCGCGCCGCGCTGGCCGAGGCGCGCTTCGCCGTGGACCACGCCCCCGACGGCGAGGAGGCGCTGTTCCTGGGCGAGACCGAGCCCTACGACGCGGTGGTGCTGGATCTCGGCCTGCCCCGGCTGGACGGGCTCTCGGTGCTGCGCCGCTGGCGCGCCGCCGGCCGCGCCATGCCGGTGCTGATCCTGACCGCGCGCGCCGCCTGGACCGAGAAGGTCGAGGGGCTGAACGCCGGCGCCGACGACTACCTCGCCAAGCCCTTCGCGATGGGCGAGCTGGTGGCGCGGCTGCAGGCGCTGATCCGGCGCAGCCACGGGCTGGCCAGCGCCGCCATCGCCCTGGACGGCCCCTGGGGGCAGGTGCGGCTCGACATCGCCGCGGGCAGCGTGACGCGCGACGGCGCGCCGGTGCGGCTGACCGCGCTGGAGTTCAAGCTGCTCGCCTACCTCGCGCACCGGCGTGGCGGCATCGTCAGCAAGACCGAGCTGACCGAGCATCTCTACGAGCAGGACTTCGACCGCGACTCGAACACGCTGGAGGTCATGGTCGGGCGACTGCGCCGCAAGCTCGGGGAGCGGCTGATCGAGACGGTGCGCGGCCAGGGCTACCGGCTGCCGGCCGCCGCGGCGTGACGCACCGGCTGCTGCCGCGCTCGCTGACTCTGCGCCTCGCGCTGCTGGCGGCGGTGTGGAGCGCCCTCGGGCTGGGAGCGGCGGGCTGGTTCGCCTCCTCGATCGCCGTGCGGCAGATGCAGGCGGCCTTCGACCTGCGCCTGAGCAGCACGCTGGACGACCTGGCGGGCGCCGTGAGCTACGAGGTGCCCGCGGGGGACCGGCGCGCCCACCCGCCGGCCGGGGCACCGTCGCAGGGCGCGGCCGCCGCGCCGGGCATGGCCGGGTCGGAGGGGGCCGGGTCGGAGGGGGCCGGGTCGGAGGGGGCCGGGTCGGAGGGGGCCGCGCCGGAGAGGGCCGCGCCGGAGAGGGCCGCGCCGGAGAGGGCCGCGCCCTTGGCCCGGCCGACGCTGCGCGTGCAGCTCGCGCGCCGCCGTTCCGGCACGCTGCGCGCCATGGCCGGCGCCGAGTTCCAGCAGCCGCTCTCCGGCAATTACTGGCAGGTGACCGGCCCACCGGACGCGGACGGGCAGGCCGTCACGGAGCGTTCCCGCTCGCTCTGGGATGCCGACATGCCGCGGCTGCCGGCGGCGGACCGCCCCCTGACCGCCGCCGACGGGGCGCGCATCGGCGAGGCGCGCGGGCCGCGGGGCGAGCAGTTGCGCCTGATCGAGCGCGTGGTGGAACTGCCCGACGCGCCCGACCGGCTGCTGCTGCAGGTGGCGATGAGCCGTGGCGCCATGGATGCCGAGATCCGCCGGCTGCGCTGGCTGCTGGCGCTCGGCTTCGGCGTGCTCGGCCTCGGGCTGGTGGCGGCGGTGGCGGCGCAGGTGGTGCTCGGGCTGCGGCCGCTGCGGCGCGTGCGGGACCGGCTGGCCGCCCTGCGCGCCGGCCGGCGCGAGCGGCTGGCCGATGCCGGCGCGCCGCCGCCGACCGAGCTCGCCCCGCTGGTCGCCGAGATCGACGCGCTGGTCGAGGGCAACCGTGCCACGGTGGAGCGGGCGCGGGCGCATCTCGGCAACCTCGCCCACGCGCTGAAGACGCCGCTCGCCGTGCTGCGCGTGGCGCTGGAAGCGGCGCCGCCCGACCTGCCCGAGGCGCGCGCCCAGGCGGCGGCGCTCGATTCGCTGCTGCAGCACCACCTCGCCCGCGCCCGCGCCGCGGCGCTGTCGGGCGCCGCCGCCGCCGATGCCGCGCCGCTCGCCGTGGCCGGGGAGATCGCCGCGGCGCTGCGCCGCCTGTACGCCGACCGGATCGACCTGACCGTGGCGGGCGATGCCGAGACGCGCGTCGCGGTGGAGCGCCAGGACCTGGCCGAGATGCTCGGCAACCTGATGGAGAATGCCTGCAAGTGGGCGCGCGGCCGCGTCGCGGTGCGGGTGTCGGCGGCGGCTGGCGGGGCCGTGGTGCTGGTGGAGGATGACGGGCCGGGCCTCGCGCCTGGCCGGCATGCCGAGGCGCTGGCGCGCGGCGTGCGGCTGGACGAGGCGGCGCCGGGCACCGGGCTCGGCCTGGCCATCGTGGCCGATCTCGCCGGGCTCTATGGCGGCCGCTTCGCGCTGGGGCGCGCGCCGCTGGGCGGGCTGTCGGCGCGGCTGGAACTGCCGGGGCGGCGGGGCTGAGGGCCTGTTCGAGAGGCCCCGATTCGAGAGGCCCCGGGGGCGGGACGACCGGGCGGCCGTTCCATGCGGGTCCGCACAAAGGCGGGCCGGTATCAGTCCGTCTCCAGCGCCGGCGCGCCGGCGCATGCCCAGTTGGCGAAGTGCGCGTAGTCGCTGTAGGCGTAGTAGGCGACGTTCCAGCCCTCGCCGCCATCGTAGAAGTCGAAGGAGAACAGCAGCGGCGAGCGCCGGTAGCGCACGACGTAGCAGAGGGTGCGCAGGGACGGGCCGTAGCGCCGCGTGCCGACGTACTGGACGTCGAGCGGCTGCCCCAGCGCCTCGACGCTGCGGATCGCCTGGGCCCGGCCATCGGTGATCTGGCCGCGCACGGCGCGGTCCTGCCCGAGCGGCGTCTCCGCCAGCAGGCGGTCGAGGAAGCGGCCCAGCCCGTCATCCACGAAGCTGCGCAGCAGGCTGTCGGCCACGGCGCGCGGCTCTCGCGCGGCAGGGACTGCAGGGGCGACGGGGGTGGCGGCGGACGGAGGTGCCTGGGCCCGGGCGCCGGGGGGCAGAGCGGCGGCGGCCCAGCCTGCCAGGGCCAGCGCCAGCACCGGTCCCGCCCGGCGCCGGCGCGCCCGCCTCGCCCGACCCGGGCCGGACGCGCCGTCTCGGTGGCGGGGCGGGGTGGCCGGCAATTCAGAAATCGAGGTCGGCGTAGTGGGCGGGTGGGGTCACGCCCGTCTCGCGGTCGGCCAGCAGCGGCCGGAAGCAGGGCCGGGACTTCACCCGCGCGTACCACTCCTTGGCCGGCTCGCTGATCGACCAGTCCACGTCGCCGATGAAGTCCAGCGCGGAGAGGTGCGCGGCGGCGCAGAAATCCGCCAGGCTGATCGAGGGGCCGGCGAGCCAGACCCGCGTCTCCGCCAGCCAGCCGAGATAGTCGAGGTGCGGCCGCAGGTTCTGATAGCCGGCGCGGATCGCGCTCGCCTCCGGGTTGCCGCGGTTGAGGTGGCGCTTCTGGTACTTCTCGTAGAGCAGGTTGCGCGTCACCTCGGCGGCGAACTTGCCGTCGAACCAGCCGACGAGGCGGCGCACCTCGGCACGGTCGGCGAGGGTGCGGCCGAGCAGCGGCGTGTCCGGGTAGGCCTCGTCGAGATACTCGCAGATGGCGTAGCTGTCGGCCACGATCAGCCCGTTGTCCTCCTGGAGCACCGGCACGGTGCCGGCCGGGTTGATCTCCAGGAATTCGTGCCGCCGCTCCCAGACCCGCTCGACGCGCAGGTCGAAGGGGATGCGCTTCTCCGCCAGGGCGAGGCGCACCTTGCGGGCGTAGGGGGACATGGGAAGGTGGTAGAGGATACGCACAGGCCGGTTATGCCATGCGGCGCGTGCTTCGCAAGACGCAACCCGATACCGATTGACGCCATGCGGCAACGGCCGGCGGCGACGGCGCCGGGGCGCTGCCCCCGACCCGGGCGGGGCAGGCGCCGACTTCCCCGGCCCCCATCCGCCGAAGGGCGAAGCCCCCTGGAAGCCCCTTCCGGGCAGCGGTTCCGCCGGCGAAGCCGGAAAATCCGACGGGGGTCCGGGGGGCTTCGCCCCCGGCGGCGGGTCCAGGGAGGCGGCGCCTCCCCGGCCGGAGGGGTCCGGGGGAAGGCGGCGCCTTCCCCCGCGAGGAGGGCGGGAAAGCCCTCCCCCGCCCGCTACTCCGCCGCGACGGCCGGCGCGTCCTGCATCGGGTGCGGCAGGTACTTCGCGTACTCCTTGGGCACGATGTGCCAGAAGCGGCCGCGCTCCTGCGCCCAGTCGTTGAGCAGGCGGGCGGCGAAGCGGCTGCCCGTCTCCTTCACGTGCCGCGCGATCAGCCCGCGCAGCGTCTCGTCCCAGTAGTCGGAGGCGAGGCGCGACCAGAGCAGCGTGTCCGGGTTCACGCGGCGCTCGAAGCTCTCGCCCGGGTCGTAGAGGAAGGCGACGCCGCCGGTGAAGCCGGCGCCGAAATTGTCGCCCACCGGCCCGAGGATCGCGACCGTGCCGCCGGTCATGTACTCGCAGCCATTGGCGCCGCAGCCCTCCACCACGGCGGTGGCGCCGGAGTTGCGCACCGCGAAGCGCTCGCCCGCTTGGCCGGCGGCGAACAGCTCGCCCGCCGTGGCGCCGTAGAGGCAGGTGTTGCCGATGATGGCGTTCTCGTTCCAGACGAGGCCGGAGGAGGGCGCCGGCCGCACCACCACCGTGCCGCCAGAGAGGCCCTTGGCGACGTAGTCGTTGGCGTCGCCGTAGACCTCCAGCTTCAGCCCGCTCACCGCGAAGGCGCCGAGCGACTGGCCGGCGGAGCCGCGCAGGCGCACCGTCAGATGCCCGCGCTGGAGCCCGGACATGCCGAACTTGCGCGTGATCATCGAGGAGATCTTGGTGCCGATCGCCCGGTGCGTGTTGCGGATGTGGTACTGGAGCTGCATCTTCTCGCCGCGCGAGAAGAGCGGCGCCGCGTCGCGGATCATGTCCGCGTCCAGCGTCTCCGGCACCTCGTTGCGGCCCTCGCGCGTGCAGTAGCGCGGCAGCCCGCCCGGATCGGCCTGCGCCAGCAGCGGGTTGAGGTCGAGGTCGTCGAGGTCCTCCGAGCCGCGGCTGACCTGCCGCAGCAGGTCGGTGCGGCCGATGATCTCCTCCATCCGCCGCACGCCGAGCGAGGCGAGGATCTCGCGGATCTCCTCCGCCACGAAGGAGAACAGGCTGATGACCTTCTCCGGCGTGCCGGTGAACTTCTCGCGCAGCGCGTCGTCCTGCGTGCAGACGCCGACCGGGCAGGTGTTGGAGTGGCACTGCCGCACCATGATGCAGCCCATGGCGACGAGGCTGGCGGTGCCGATGCCGAACTCCTCGGCGCCGAGCATCGCCGCGATCACCACGTCGCGGCCGGTCTTGATGCCGCCGTCGGTGCGCAGCTTGATCCGGTGGCGCAGCCGGTTGAGCAGCAGCACCTGGTGCGTCTCGGAAAGGCCCATCTCCCAGGGCGCGCCGGCATACTTGATCGAGGAGACCGGCGAGGCGCCGGTGCCGCCCGAATGGCCGGAGACCAGGATCGCGTCCGCCTTCGCCTTGGCGACGCCCGCCGCGATGGTGCCGATGCCCGAGCGCGAGACCAGCTTCACGCAGACCGTCGCGTCCGGGTTGATCTGCTTGAGGTCGTAGATGAGCTGGGCCAGGTCCTCGATCGAGTAGATGTCGTGGTGCGGCGGCGGCGAGATCAGCATCACGCCCGGCGTCGCGTGGCGCAGCCTGGCGATCAGCCCCGTCACCTTGAAGCCGGGAAGCTGGCCGCCCTCGCCGGGCTTGGCGCCCTGCGCGACCTTGATCTCAATCTCGCGGCAGTTGTTCAGGTACTCGGCGGTGACGCCGAAGCGGCCGGAGGCGATCTGCTTGATCGCGCTGTTGGCGTTGTCGCCGTTCTCGCGCGGCCTGGCGCGGGCCGGGTCCTCGCCGCCCTCGCCGCTGTCGGACTTGGCGCCGATGCGGTTCATGGCGATCGAGAGCGTCTCGTGCGCCTCGGGGCTGAGGGCGCCGAGCGAGATGCCGGGGGCGACGAGGCGCTTCCTGATCTCGGTGATGCTCTCCACCTCCTCGACCGGGATCGGCGTGCGGCCCTCGGTGCGGAAGTCGAGCAGGTCGCGCGGCGCCACGGGGGCGTGGCGGCGCACCGCGTCGGAGTAGCGCTTGAAGTGCTGGTAGCTGTCCGTGTCCACGGCGTGCTGGAGCAGGTGGATCAGCGAGCCGTCGAAGGCGTGCGCCTCGCCGCGCCGGCGCAGCTTGTAGAGGCCGCCGACCGGCAGCGTCACCACGCCCGGCTCCCACGCCGCCTTGTGCAGCGCCAGCACGCGGCGGGCGATGCCGGAGAGGCCGATGCCGGAGATGCGGCTCTGCGTGCCGGGGAAGAATTCGGCGACGAGCGCGCGGGAGAGGCCGATCGCCTCGAAATTCATGCCGCCGCGGTAGGAGGAGATCACGGAGATGCCGATCTTCGACATCACCTTGAGCAGCCCCTTGTCCACCGCCTTGCGGTAGCGGGTCACGCAATCCTTCAGGCTGAGCTTGCCGAACAGGCCGCGCCGGTGCCGGTCGGCGATGCTCTCCTGCGCGAGGTAGGCGTTCACCGTGGTGGCGCCGGCGCCGATCAGCACGGCGAAGTAGTGCACGTCGGTGCACTCGGCCGAGCGGACGTTGATCGAGGTGAAGGTGCGCAGCGAGGTCCTGACGAGGTGCGTGTGCACGCCGCCCGCCGCCAGGATCATCGGGATCGGCGCCCGCCCGGCGTCTTGGTTCTCGTCGGTCAGCACGAGGTGCGCGCAGCCGGAGCGCACGCCCTCCTCGGACTCGCGGCGGATGCGGTCGATCGCCTGGCGCAGCCCCGCCTCGCCCTCGGCCACCGGCCAGGTGCAGTCCACCGTGCAGACGCTGTCGCCCATGTAGGCGCGCATCGCCTCGAACTCGGCGTTGGAGAGCACGGGGCTCTCGAGCTGGAGCATGTCGCACTGCTCCGGCGATTCGTCGAGGATGTTGCCGAGGTTGCCGAGCCGCGTCTTGATCGACATCACCCGCGTCTCGCGCAGGCTGTCGATCGGCGGGTTGGTCACCTGGGAGAAGGTCTGCCGGAAGAAGTGGTGCAGGCCGCGGTACTGCGCGGAGAGCACGGCGATCGGCGTGTCGTCGCCCATCGAGCCGACCGCCTCGCCCGCCTCCTCCACCATCGGGTGCAGGATCGCCTCCAGCTCCTCCAGCGTCACGCCGACGGTGAGCTGGCGCCGGCGCAGCTCCTCGCCGCGGTACAGCGCCGGCTCGTGCGTGTCGGCGCGGACGATGCCGTCGATGTGGGCGGTGCGCTCGGCCCACTCGCCGTAGGGCTTGCGGGCGGCGAGCAGGTCCTTCAGCTCGTCGTCGCGGTAGAAGCGGCCCTCGTCGAGGTCGATCGCGATCATGCCGCCCGGGCCGATGCGGCCCTTGGCGGTGATGTTGTCCTCGCGCAGCTTCACCATGCCGGTCTCGGAGCCGACCACCAGCAGCCCGTCCGCGGTGATGGTGTAGCGCATCGGACGCAGCCCGTTGCGGTCGAGGCCCGCCACCACCCAGCGCCCGTCCGTCGCCGCGATCGCCGCCGGCCCGTCCCAGGGCTCCATCACGGTGTTGAGGTAGAGGAACAGGTCGCGGTGGTGCTGCGGCATGTCGGCGTTGGACCCCAGGCTCTCCGGGATCAGCATCGCCTTGACCATCGGCGCGTCGCGGCCGCCGCGCACCAGCAGCTCGAACACGTTGTCCATCGAGGCCGTGTCGGAATTGCCGGCCTGCACGATGGGCTTGATGTCCTCGATGCAGGAATCGAGCAGCGGATGGGAGAGCCGCGTCTCGTGGCTCTTCATCCAGTTGACGTTGCCGTGGACCGTGTTGATCTCGCCGTTGTGGGCGAGCATGCGGAAGGGCTGCGCCAGCCGCCAGGTCGGGAAGGTGTTGGTGGAATAGCGCTGGTGGTAGATCGCGAAGCGCGACACGAAGCGGTGGTCGAGCAGGTCCGGGTAGAACTCGGTCAGGTGCTCGGCCAGGAACATGCCCTTGTAGATCACCGAGCGGCAGGAGAGCGAGCAGAGGTAGAGCTCGGGGATCTGCGCCGCGAGCGCCTGCTTCTCGATGCGTCGGCGGATCACGTAGAGGTCGCGCTCGAAGGTCGCGTCGTCGCTGCCGTGCGGGTTCCAGATCAGGACCTGCTCGATCTCCGGCCGCGTGGCGTTGGCCTTCTCGCCGATGCAGTCCGTGTTGATCGGCACCTGCCGCCAGGAATAGAGGCCGTAGCCGAAATTCAGGATCTCGGTCTCGATGATCTGCCGGCAGCGCTCCTGCGCGCCGAGATCGGTCTTGGGCATGAACACCATGCCCACCGCGATGCGGCCCGGGCGCAGCCGGTCGCCGCCGCGCTCCACCACCTCGGCGAAGAAGTCCTGCGGGATCTCGACGTGGATGCCGGCGCCGTCGCCGGTCTTGCCGTCCGCGTCCACCGCGCCGCGGTGCCAGACCGCCTTCAGCGCGTCGATGCCGGCCTGCACCACGGAGCGGCGCCGCGTGCCGTCCAGCGAGGCGACCATGCCGACGCCGCAGGCATCGTGCTCGGTCAGGTCCACCTGCCCGGCCTCGGCCAGGTGGCGGAAATTGGCGTCGTAGGCGGCGACGTAGCCGGGGCCGACGGGTTCGGCCTCGCCGTGCTGCGTCGCGGTCTCGTGCGAACGGTCCATGATCGTCTCCCTCAGGGGGGAGGCCCCGCTGCGCGCGGGGTCTCGCATTGGCATCCCGGGCGCGTCTCGCCCACAGTCCCGTGCTTCAGCGATCCCGCCTCAGCCGGCAGCCGGCCCGCGCGGGCCGGCGCGTCACTCGGCCGCGACCTTCGCCGTCGGCCGCGCATCCGTCCTGGCGGCGTTGGCGCGCACATGGGCGTCGATCTGGTCGGCCGCGTCGCGGCCGTCGCGGATCGCCCAGACCACGAGGCTGGCGCCGCGCACGATGTCGCCGGCGGCGAACACGCCGGGCAGGCTGGTCATCAGCGTGCGCGGATCGACCTTGATCGTGCCCCAGCGCGAGACGGTCAGCGCCGCCTCGTCGAACATGCGCGGCATGTCCTCGGGATCGAAGCCGAGCGCCTTGATGACGAGGTCGGCCTTCTGGGTGAAGTGGCTGTCCGGGATCGGCTCCACCTGCTGGCGGCCGGTCGCGTCCGGCAGGCCGAGATGCATGCGGATCGAGCGCACGCCCGTCACCTTGCCGCCCTCCCCGACGAAGGCCTCCGGCGCCGCGAGCCAGGCGAAGTGAACGCCCTCCTCCTCGGCGTTGTACACCTCGCGCATCGAGCCGGGCATGTTGGCCTTGTCGCGGCGGTAGAGGCAGGTGACGGACCGCGCGCCCTGGCGGATCGAGGTGCGCAGGCAGTCCATCGTGGTGTCGCCGCCGCCGATCACCACCACGTCGCGCCCCTCGGCGTTCAGCGAGCCGTCGTCGAAGGCCGCCACCTCGTCGCCGAGGCCCTTGCGGTTGGAGGCGGTGAGGAATTCCAGCGCCGGCACCACGCCCGAGAGCTCGTTGCCGGGGATGGCGATGTCGCGCGCCTTGTACACGCCGGTCGCGATCAGCACCGCGTCGTGCCGCTCGCGCAGCTCGGCCAGGGTGACGTCCGTGCCCACGGCGCAGCCCATGTGGAAGTGGATGCCGCCGTCCTGGAACTGCTTCCAGCGGCGCAGCACCACCTCCTTCTCCAGCTTGAAGTTGGGGATGCCGTAGATCAGCAGCCCGCCGGCGCGGTCGTAGCGGTCGTAGACATGGACTTCGTAGCCCTTGACGCGCAGCCGCTCGGCGGCGGCGAGGCCGCCCGGGCCGGCGCCGACGATGCCGACCGAAAGGCCGAGCTCGGCGCGCGGCTGCGGCGGCTGCACCCAGCCGTTGCTCCAGGCGGTCTCGACGATGTGGCGCTCCACCGCGCCGATGGTCACCGAGTTGAAGCCCTTCTCGATGACGCAATTGCCCTCGCAGAGCCGGTCCTGCGGGCAGACGCGGCCGCAGATCTCGGGGAAGGTGTTGGTGGCGGAGGCGATCTCGTACGCCTCCTCCATCCGTCCCTCGGCGGTCAGCTTGAGCCAGTCCGGGATGTTGTTGTTGAGCGGGCAGTGCACCTGGCAGAAGGGAACGCCGCACTGCGAGCAGCGGCTGGCCTGCTCCGAGGCCTTCTCCTGCGGGAAGGGCCGGTAGATCTCGTTGAAGTCCTCGCGCCGCTGTTCGGCCTGCCGCTTCTCGGGCTGGCGCTGGGGCAGTCGGACGAATTGCAGCATCCGGTCGGGCATGGCGCAGATCCACTCTGTGGCGCCGGACGTCCTGGCATATGGGACACGGCGAAGGACCAGGCGCCGTCGTGGGAGACAGCGCCCGACCCACTCGTCGGCACCATAACGAGCCCGGCCATCCAAGCGCCAGTGCTTTTCGACTAAAAGGACAGTTCTACTGTCCTTTTTTATCCCAGCCGCCGTGCGTCAAACGCGAAGCCCTGACCCTATCGCCTTCGTTCTTCTTAATTTATGTCCGATTCGGCCATTCAGGCCGCGAGGTAGTGCCGCTGGCCACCGCGACGATAGCGCGCCAGGTAGAGCGGCGCGACCGCTTCCACCGACTTGGGCGCGATGCCCAGATCCGACAGGGTGGCCGCCCCCTCCCCCACCACGTTGTCGCGACCGAGCATCAGCAACTGGTCGCGCGTCAGCGGGGCATTGGGCAGCTTCTCGCCCAGGCTCGCCTGCAGCCGCACCAGCCCGGCCGGCAGGTCCACCAGGCGGCGGCGGCGCCCGGTCGCCTCCAGCACATAGGATAGCACGTCCCGCATGCTCATCACCCGCGGGCCGCCCAGCTCGTAGGTCCGCCCCGCCGCGTCGTCGCGCTCGATGGCGGCCATCACCGCATCGGCCACGTCGCCGACATAGACCGGCTGGAAGCGGGTCGCCCCCGCCACCACGGGCATGAAGGGCAGGAGCCGCGCCATCGCGGCGAAGCGGTTGAAGAAGCGGTCCTCGGCCCCGAACACGATGGAGGGGCGCAGGATGGTGGCGTCGGGGAAGGCCGCGCGCACCGCGGCCTCGCCCGCCGCCTTGCTGCGCCCGTAGGCCGAGGGGCTGTCCGGGTCGGCGCCGATCGCCGAGAGGTGCACGAGGCGTCGCACGCCGTGGGACGCGCAGGCCCGCGCGACGATGCCCGGCGCCTCGCCCTGGAGCCGGTCGAAGTCGCCGGCGCGGCACTCGGCGAGGATGCCGACGAGGTTGACCACCACCTCGGCCCCGGCGACGGCGCGTTCAACCGCCCCGGCATCGGCGACGCTGCCGAAGAGCGGCACGATCTGCCCGACGCGCCCCTGGGTCTGGAGGGCGTTGTGGACACGCTCCGGATCGGTGGTGCCGACGCGCACCACGTAATCCTGCCGCGCCAGGCGCTGCACGACATAACGCCCGATGAAGCCCGCGCCGCCGAAGACCGTGGCGACCCGCCTGGTCAGCATCGATCACTTTCCCCCTCACGAACAGCGCGACCATATGGGGCATGGAGCGGGACGCCAAGAGACGCCGATGCGCTTTCGCATCGCTGGCCCCGCCCGGCGCGGGGCGGCGCCCGCCGCCGGCCCCTGCCCCGCCCCGGCGGCGCGCGGGACGGCGGCGTCGCATTTTCATGTTCCCAAACCGAATCTTTGGCCAAATAATATGAATTTGATGCCCTTCGTGAGGAGAAACGTTAATGTATCAAGTGCCATTGTCTATCGTATGCTATTCATTGATTCCGATATCGGTTCAGGGGTGAAGCATGACCGGTGAATCCGCCAACGCCAGCGACAGGCTGATCGACGACTTCCTGCCCTACCTGCTGGCCCGGGCCTCCCACGTGGTGTCGGCCGAATTCCACGGCCGGCTGCGCGGCCTCAAGGTCAGCGCCCCCAAGTGGCGCGTCCTCGCGGCCCTTTCCAGCAATGACGGGGAGACGGTGAGCGGGCTGGCGGAGAGCTGCATGCTGCAGCAGCCCACCATGACCAAGCTGCTCGACCGCATGGTGCGCGACCGGCTGGTGACGCGGGCCCCGGATGCGCGCGACCGCCGCGTGGTCCGGATCAGCCTCACCGAGCGCGGCCGCGCCGCGGTGTCGGAGCTGCTGTCCGCCGCGCAGCGTCACGAGGCCGAGCTGTTCGCGCGCCACTCCTCCGCCGAGGGCGACGTGATCAAGGCGGCGCTGCGCAGCCTGATCGGACAGCACGATGCGAGGCGGCGCGGCTGACCGGGCGCCGGGGCGCCAGGGCGCGCGGATCGCGCGCGACCTCCCGGGCCCGGCGAAGCGGCCCTTCACCCCGGCCGCGTGCCGGACACCCTCGCGGGGTGCCCTCTCCCGCCTGCCGCGCCGCCCGTCCCCCGACTCCCGGCCCCGGATTCGGGCAGCGGACGATGCCGCCGCGCCGGCGCGTCGCGCCCGGCCCTGTCCGGGCGGGCCGAGGGCGGGCGTACAGCCGCCCCGTCTCCCGGATCGCGGCCGCCCGGCCCGCGCTCAGAGGTTGCGGCGCTTGAACACCGGCTCCGGGATTCCCCGGATGATCGACATGATCACCCGCCAGACCGGCCGGACGTAGATCACGTCGCGCCCGCGCGCCTCGGCCGCCAGCACCGCCTTCGCCACCTCCTCGGGCTGCGCCGTCAGCGGCTTGGGCAGGTTCATGCCCGCCGTCATCTGCGTGTCCACGAAGCCGGGCTTGACGGTGACGACGTGCACGCCCTTCCCCGCCAGGCGGTTGCGCAGGCCGGAGAGGAAGGCGGTGAAGCCCGCCTTGGCCGAGCCGTAGACGTAGTTGCTCGCCCGCCCGCGATCGCCCGCCACCGAGGAGATGCCGATGATGGTGCCGCTGCCGCGCGCCTCCATCCGGTTCGCCACCTCGCCCAGGAACAGCGCCGGGGCGAGGTAGTTGGTGCGCATCACCCGCTCGGCCTCGGCCGGGTCGGCCGCCGAGCGCGGCTGCTCGCCGAGCAGGCCGACCACCGAGATCACCGTCGCCGGCAGCACCGGCAGCGAATCGAGCAGCGGCGCGTGCGCGGCGAGGTCCAGCACGTCGAGCGGCAGGAGCTGCACCGCGACGCCGTGGCGCAGCCGCAGATCGGCCGCCTCGCGCTCCAGGCGCGCCGGCTGGCGCGCCAGCAGGATCAGCGGCCGCCCCTCGGCGGCATGGGCACGGGCGATGGCGGCGCCGATGTCGGAGGCGGCGCCGAGGATCAGCACGGCGTTCGTCGCCTCCGCCGGCAGCGTCGCCGGGACGGTGGCGGCGGCCGCCGCGGAGGCGGGGCCGGAGGGGACGGGGCCGGAGGAAACGGGGCCGGAGGAAACGGGGCCGGGGGAGGCCGCCGGGGCCGGCGGCGGCGGGGAGACGGCCGGGGCCGGGGCGGTCGGGTCGCTCAAAGGTCCAACCTCTGCGATTGCAGGGACTCGAAGCGCCGGTGCGGGTCGTACCGCTCGCGCAGCGCGAGGAATTCGTCGAGGCGCGGATAGCCCCGGCGCATCATCCGCGCGCCGGTGCGGGAATCCTTCGCCAGGTAGAGCCGCCCGCCATGGTCGGCGACGATCGCGTCCAGCTCCAGCAGCAGGTTCAGCGTCGCCGTGTCCACCGGGAAGTCGAGGGTCAGGGTGTAGCCCTCGGTGGGGAAGGAGAGCAGGCCCTCGCCCTCGGCACCGAACAGCTTCAGCACGGCGAGGAACGAGCCCATGCCGGCGGCGGAGACCTTCTCCAGCACCGCCGTGATGCCGGCGCGGCTGGCCGCCTTCGGGATCACGCACTGGTACTGGGTGAAGCCGCCGCGCCCGTAGATCCGGTTCCACTCGCCCACCGCGTCCAGCGGGTAGAAGTAGGTGACGTAGTCCACCAGCGCCGTGCCCGGCCTACCGCGGCCGTAGTACAGCGCGTTGAAGGCGCGCATGCTCCACGGGTTCAGCGCGATGCGCGGGAAGTCCACCGGCACGTTGCGCAGCTTCCGCCCCGGCGGCGCCAGCGTCGCGTCCGGCGCCTCCGCCCGCGTCGCGTGCTCGCCGCGGTAGAGCAGCGAGCGGCCGAGCCGCTTCCCGCGCGCGAGGCAGTCGATCCAGGCGACCGTGTAGGTCCAGCCCTCGCTCTCCTCGCACAGCGCCATGATCTCGTCGAAGGAGCCGGCGCGCAGCGTCTCCTGCCGGATCGCGCCGGTCTCGACCGGAATGAGGCAGAAGGTGACCTCCAGGATCACCCCGGTCAGCCCCATGCCGCCGATCGTCGCGCGCAGCAGGTCGGCGTTCTCGTCGCGCGCGCAGCGCCGGACCGCGCCGTCCGCCGTCAGCAGCAGCAGGGATTCGACGTGGTTGCCGAAGGTGCCGGCCAGGTGGTGGTTCTTGCCGTGCACGTCGGCCGCCACCATGCCGCCGATGGTGACGAAGCGGGTGCCCGGCGTCACCGGCGCGAACCAGCCGCGCGGCACGCTGAAGGCCAGCAGCTCGGAGAGCAGCAGCCCCGCCTCGCAGGTGACGCGCCCGCTCGCCGGGTCGAAGGCGAGCAGCCGGTCGCTGCGCAGCGTGGAGAGGGTGCAGCGCGCGTTCAGCGAGGCGTCGCCGTAGGAGCGCCCGTTGCCGCGGGCGATCAGGCTTTCTTGCCCCAGCACCGTGGCGCGCGCCCCCTCGGCGTCGCGCATGACCGCCCGCGCGCAGTCGACGCGCGGGTAGCGGCCCCAGCCGGAAAGCTTCATGCGCCGTCGAAGACCAGCTTGCGGTCCAGGTGGTACTTCACCCAGTAGCCGAGGGCGAGGCCGAGCACCGCGCCGAGATAGCGCCAGTTGCCGCCGGCGAGCCAGTCGAACAGGAACTCGGTGGCCCAGAACAGCAGCGTCGTGACCACGGACAGCAGCGTGTAGAGCGTGAACTTGCGCGCGTGCGTGTCGAGGCCGCCCGACTGGTCGAAGAAGATCCAGCGCTTGTCGAGCAGGTACTTTGGCACGATCCCCGCCAGCGTGCCCGCCGTCATCGCCGCGACCAGCGAGAAGGGGCCGTCGTAGACGGCGTGCGCCGCCATCTGCACGAGCAGGTTGATGACGGTGCAGATCGCCGCGAACAGGGCGTAGCGCAGCGCCAGCGACAGGCCGGCGGGGCGCGCATCGGCACGCGCCGCCGCCCCGGCCGGGGCGATGCCCGCCCCGGCGACACTCTCTCCCGGCATCGGTCAGAGGCTCGCCAGCAGGATGCCGCCGCAGAGCACCGCGCAGACCTGGCTGACGCGGTCGGTGGCGGCGAAGATCACGGGGTCGTCATGCATCTCGTTGCGCTGGGTCAGCATCAGCACGCGGCCCAGCCAGTAGACTAGCACCACGCAGATCAGCCAGAGGCGGTTGGGATGGTCGTAGGCCATCCGCACCGCGTCGCTGTTGACGTAGAGGGCGAAGACCAGGATGGCCGTGAAGCCGCTGGCCGCGGCCAGGGCCGCCAGCATCGGCAGGTCGGCCAGCCGGTAGTCGCGCCCCGAGGGGTTGCCGAGCCCGGCGGCGCTGCGCTCGATCAGCTCGGCGCAGCGCTTGACCAGGGCGAGGCTGGTGAAGATGAACAGCGCGAAGGCGCCGAGCCAGGCGGAGAGCTTGATGTCCACCGCGACCGAGCCCGCCAGCAGCCGCAGCCCGTAGAGGCCGGCCAGCACCACCACGTCCAGCATCATCTTGCGCTTGAGCACGGTGGAGTAGGCGAGCGTCGCCGCGTAGTAGAGGGCGAGCACGCCGAGGAAGGGCAGCCCGACCGGCAGCGCCAGCAGGATGCCGCAGAGCAGCAGGGCGGGCGTCATCACCAGCCCGTGCAGCACCGGGATGGTGCCGGCGGCGAAGGGCCGGTTGCGCTTGGTCGAATGCGCCCGGTCGCGCCCGAGGTCGATCAGGTCGTTGGTGACGTAGACCGAGGAGGCGATCAGGCTGAAGGAGAAGAAGGCCAGGATGATGGCGCCGATCTCGGGCATGCCGACCTGGTGCGCCGCGACGGCCGGGACCGCCACCAGCAGGTTCTTCAGCCACTGGTGGACGCGGATCGCCTTGAGGTAGGTGCGCACCCGCATCTTGCGGCTGCCCAGCGCGCGCGCCTGCGGGAAGCGGGCGCGGACCTGCTCGAAGAAGCTGGCGGGGGCGTTGGCGACCAGCACGCCGCCGGCCTTCTCCCAGACCTCGATGTCCACGGCCTCGTTGCCGATGTAGTCGAAGCCGCCCTCGCCGAAGGTCTCGCAGAGGATCTTCGCCTTGCGCGGCCCGGAGAGGTTGGTCCGGCCGTCCGAGGCGAACACCCCGTCGAACAGGCCGAGCTCGCGCGCCACCGCGTCCGCGAGGGAGTGGTCGGCCGCCGTGGCGAGATAGACCTTCCGGCCGCGCTGGCGCTCGGCGACGATGAAGTCCACCACCTCGTCGTTCCAGGGCAGGCGGGCGATGTCGAGCGTCGCGGCATGGGCGATGCGCTGCTTCAGCGCCGCCTTGCCCTCGCGCAGGCTGAACACCGCCTTCAGCGCCTCGACCGGCCGGCTTGCCAGCAGCGAGAAGAAGGATTCCACCAGCAGGTCGGACCGCAGCAGGGTCCCGTCGAGATCCACGACCAGCGGACGGTCGACCGGAAGCACGTCCGAGCCCTTTCCACCGGTCGCGGGCAGTGTCGTCGTTGCTGCCACTCGGCCCTCTCCAGCAATGCCCAAGGCGTCGCCCTGTTATAGTGCGGTGCAGCATAGAACGCCACAACCATATCATGCGGCACTTCAGGGCAGGGGCCGCCGTGGCAGGCGGCCATCGTTCGCCCATCATGCACGAAGCGGCCCGCGGCCGCTACCGGTGGTGGCAGCGGCCGGCCGGCGATGCGGACAGCATGACGGAATTATGACCATTATTTGGATGGTCCAGCCCGGCGGCGCGGGTGGCCGGAGCGGGGCGCCACCCGCGGGCGGGTGCCCGGTGCCGGCCCCGGCCCCGGCCCCGGCCCCGGAGGAGGGGATGGGCCGGCCCTCGCCCCGGCGGCGCAAGCCGGGGCCGGCGCGTTCCGGTCCCGCCCCGGACCCGGATTCCCTACTCGGCCACCCAGCCGCCATCCACGGAGAGCGAGATGCCGGTCACCGTGTCCGCCCCGTCCGAACAGAGGTAGAGCGCCGCGGCGGCGATGTTGGCCGGCGTCGAGAAGCGGTGCATCGGCTGCTTCTCGGAGACGAGCTTCGCCTCCTCCTCCTTCGCCGAGGTGCCGTTCTCCTTGGCCCGGGCGTCGATCTGCTTCTGCACCAGCGGCGTCAGCACCCAGCCCGGGCAGATCGCGTTCACCGTGACGCCGGCATTGGCGCACTCGATCGCCGCCACCTTGGTCAGCCCGATGATGCCGTGCTTGGCCGCGACATAGGCGGCCTTCTGCGGCGAGGCGACCAGCCCGTGCGCCGAGGAGATGTTGATGACCCGGCCCCAGCCCTTCTCCTTCATGCCCCGCAGCGCCGCGTGCATCGCGTAGAAGGCGCCGGAGAGGTTGATCGAGATGATCTGGTCCCACTTCTCGATCGGGAAGTCCTCGATGTCGGCCGTGAACTGGATGCCGGCATTGTTGACCAGGATGTCGAGGCCGCCCAGCTCGCTCCGCGCCTTCTCCACCATGGCGGCGCAATCCGCCGGCTTGCTGATGTCGGCCGGCGCGTAGATGGCGCGCACGCCGTAGCGCGAGGCCGTCTCGGCCCGCAGCGCCTCGATCGCGGCGGCGTCGCCGAAGCCGTTGAACACGATGTCGGCGCCAGCCTCGGCCAGCGCCCGGGCGATGCCCTCGCCGATCCCGGACGTGGACCCGGTGACCAGCGCAACCTTGCCCTTCAGGCTCATCCGCTCTCTCCAGATTGGGGGCGCGGATCATCGGACCGCCCCATGACGCTGCCAAGCGCGGCCGCGTGACAGGAAGGACATGCGTCCGAACCGCGCGGCGGATGGCGCTTGAAATCCCATCACGATGCGGATAGCGGGCGGCCGCCATCCCTTCCGAGCCGCCCGCCGCGACGCAGGAGACGAGCCCGATGCCAGCCGACATCGCTGATCCCGCCTCCGCTTGGCCCGCCCCCGCCTGGACCGCCCCCGCCTGGCCCGCCCCCGCTCGGCCCGCCCCCGACTGGGAGGCTTCGGCCGCGGCCTGGATCCGCGAGCAGGGCGAGGCGGGCGACTACGGCCGCCGCTGCGTGCTGGACGCCCCGATGCTCGGCCGCATCGCCCGCCTGTCCGTCGCCGACGCGCTGGATGTCGGCTGCGGCGAGGGGCGGTTCTGCCGGATGCTGCGGGCGCGCGGCATCCGGGCGGTCGGGATCGACCCCACCGAGGCCCTCCTCCGCCGCGCCCGGGCGCTCGACCCCGGCGGCGACTACCGACACGGCCGGGCCGAGGCGCTGGACGTCCCGCCCGCCTCCTTCGACCTCGTGGTGAGCTATCTCAGCCTGATCGACATCGACGGCCTCGCCCCCGCCGTGGCCGGCATGGCCGCCGCGCTGCGGCCGGGCGGCACGCTGCTGATCGCCAACCTCAACCCCTTCTTCACCGCCGGCATGCCGCAGGGCTGGCAGCAGGCCGGCCCCGGCGAGCCCCGCTTCCACCTGGACCACTACCTGGAGGAGCGCGCCTATCAGGCCGAATGGCGCGGCATCCGCATCCGCAACTGGCACCGGCCGCTCTCCACCTACATGCGGCTCCTGCTCGGCAACGGCCTGGAATTGCGCCATTTCGACGAGCCCGCCCCCGTGTGCGGCGCCAGGGACGGCCTCGTTGACGGCCCCGTTGACGGCCCCGTTGACGGCCAGGCCGGCGGCGATCCCGCCAGGGCGGAGCGCTACCGCCGCGTCCCCTGGTTCCACCTGATGGAGTGGCGCCGGCCGGCCGCCGCTCCCTCGGACATCGAGCCGTCGGGCGCCACCCCGGTGGCGCCACCGCCGTGAGGCGGAGCGACCCGGCAAGCCGCCGCGCCGGCGCCTCCGGGCTTGCCGGCGATGCGGCGGACGGGCGGGCGCCGGCCGGGGCCGGGGGGGGGGGATGGCGGCACGGCCGTCATCCTGTTTCCGAAATCACCATGACGCCGGCGCCGGCGCTGTAGGATGGGCCGGACCCGACGGCAGGAGGAGACGAAGGCATGGACGCGACGACCGGCGATGGCGATCCTCCCGGCTGGCGGCCGGCGCGCTGCGACCGCGTGGCGCTGGTGCTGCAGGGCGGCGGCGCGCTCGGCGCCTACCAGGCGGGCGTCTACCAGGCGCTGCACGAGGCCGGCATCCAGCCCGACTGGATCTGCGGCGTCTCGATCGGCGCGGTGAACGCCGCGCTGATCGCCGGCAACCCGCCCGAGCGGCGGCTGGACGCGCTGCGCTGCTTCTGGGACCGGGTGACCACGCAGGACCTGCTGGGCCCGCTGGCCGGCCTGCTCCAGCCCCCCGCCGAGCTGATGGGCGACGATCTGCGCCGGCTGCGCAACCTCGGCAGCGCCACGGCGGCGGCGCTGTTCGGCCAGAACGGCTTCTTCAGGCCCAACCGGCTCAGCCCCTGGCTGGTGCCGCGCGGCGCCCCCGGCGCCACCGCCTGGTACACCACCGAGCCGCTGCGCGAGACGCTGCTGGAGCTGGTGGATTTCGACCGCATCAACGACCGCCGCCTCCGCTTCGCGGTGGGCGCCGTGAACGTGCTGAGCGGCAATTTCATCTACTTCGACAACGCCGAGGCCGAGATCACGCCCGAGCACGTCATGGCCTCCGGCGCGCTGCCGCCCGGCCTGCCCATGGTCCGGGTCGGCACCGACTGGTTCTGGGATGGCGGCCTCGTCTCCAACACCCCGCTCCAGCACGTGCTGGAGGCCGAGGAGGTGCTGAACACGCTGGTCTTCCAGGTGGACCTGTTCTCCGCCCGCGGCCCGCTGCCGCGCGACATGGAGGACGTGCTGGGGCGGGAGAAGGACATCCGGTACTCCTCCCGCACCCGCTACAACACCGACATGTACCAGCGCATCCACGGCTGGAAGGTGAAGCTCAAGCAGGCGCTGGAGAAGGTGCCGGAGGAGCGCCTGAGCGACGAGGAGCGGCTCCTGAAGGAGCAATTGTCCGACCTGCCGGAGGTGGTGGTGCTCCAGCTCATCTACCAGCAGAAGGTCTACGAGGGGAATGCGCGCGACTACGAGTTCAGCCGCGCCACCATGCTGGAGCATTGGGAGAGCGGCCTGGCCGATACCCGCCGCACCCTGCTGCGCAAGGAATGGCTGGAGATGCCGCAGGAGGATTCCGGCCTCGTCGCGCACGACGTGCACCGGGCGGAAGAGTAGGAGCGGAGGAGCAGGGACGGCGGCGGGCGGGCCGGGGAGTTCCCGCCGCCCGCCCGGCGCGGGCCCTGCCGCACGGTGGCGGTCCCGGCGCTTCCGGGCCCGGCGCCTCGGGCGGGCGCCGGCTCGCCCCGATGCGGGCCCGCCGCCGCTGCCGAAATCCCGGCCGGTAATTTCCTGTCGGATCGGTGTGGCCGCACGCAAGCCGATTTCCGATCGCCCCTGCGCGACATGGCGGTGCGCGGCGAATATTGGCGTTCCGGATTCGTCGGCAAATTTCTCCTGCGGACACACCTCGCATGGTATGATGCCGGCCGGCATGGGCGTCTGGCCCAGGGCGACGCTTGCCTGCGACTGGAGCCGATCCGGATGAACCAATCATTGGCAGCCTATGGTGCCATCAGACAGCCCCTGCCTCGGACGACGCTGTTCCCGACCGCCGTCGGCATGGGCGCGACCATCGTCTTCCTGTTCGGCATCTTCCTGAACGAGGCGTTCGGCCCTGCGGCGCTGGCCCTGGCCATCGGCATCCACACGCTTTGCTTCATCTACGCGCCGCGCAACATGCTGGCCGCGCTGCTGCCGAGCGGGATGCTCTTCGTCTACCTGGTGCCGCTGATGGAACTGAGCTCGGCCTACTGGTCGATGGTGCCCGACCTCACGGTGCGCAACTCGATCCAGGTCATCCTGACCGTCGCCCTGACCCTGATGCTGGTGAACCTCGTCAACGCGCGGCAGTTCATCCGCTGCCTCTTCTTCGTCATGGTCGTCGTCGCCCTGCTCAGCATCGCGCAGAACAACTACGACATGGACGGCATGACCGGCCGGGTGAACTGGACCGGCATCTACCACAACAAGAACACGATGAGCCTGATCGGCTACTACCTGATCACCACCTCGCTCACGATCCTTCTCTCGCGCCGGGAGAAGCTGATCATGCGGCTGATGTGCCTCGGGGCCATGGTCGGCGGGATGGCCATCTGCATCAGCGCGCGGACGGTCGGCATGTGGATCTGCATCCTGGCCTCCTTCTGCATCATCATCGCCATCACCTGGGTCGGCAGCATGCCGCGCAAGTACCTGACGTCGACCGTCGAGATGGTCACCGTCGGCGCCATCGTGGTCGGCACGGCGCTGGCGATCTTCGTCATGCAGAACGCGGAATTCTTCCTGCGGCTGGTGAACAAGGACCCGACCCTGACCGGCCGCACCCTGCTCTGGTTCCATGCCGCGCGCCTCGTCGACAACTACCCGATACTCGGCTACGGCTTCTCCTCGTTCTGGGTCCAGGGCAATCCACCGGCCGAGGACATGTGGCGGCTGCTCAGCATCCCCGGCCGGGCGGGTTTCAGCTTCCACAGCCTGTTCTGGGAGTTCTGGATCACCCTCGGCGTGGTCGGCCTCGCCCTCATCGGGTACACGCTGCTGCGCGCCGTGATCCTGATCTTCCGCTGGATCAGGGTCGCGCCGTCGGCCACCAGCGGCTTCTATCTGGCTTCGCTCGTGATGGTGCTGATCACGGAAACGCAGGCCGTCGACCTGTTCGGCGCCTTCAACGGCATGTACGTCCTGTTCATCGTCAGCCTGGGCTTCGCCAGGCAGCAGCTGCGGGCCCGCCGCCTGGATGCCGGCGGCCAGGCCCAGGCAGGCGCACCGCGGCTCTACGTGCCGACCGGCCTGCCGACCCCGCGCGGAACGGGCTGACCAAGCGGCCCGTCCGGGAGGTCCGCGCGCCGACCTGACACCGGCTTTGCTCCGGAACGGAAATCCCGTTGCGTGGCGCGGGCTTCCCGGGAAGCCGGTCCTGACAGCGGCATCGACCGCCGATCCATCCGGAGGCTCTGGCGAGGGGGAGGTTCACCCCCCACCCCCGCCCGACCGGAACGGCCTGAGGAGGCGCTTCGCGCTCACAGTCATGGGCGGCACGCCGCGGGGCAAGGCGACGTGCCGCCCATGGCGGATCGTGGCCCAGCCGGATCCGCAATCGGCCGACAGACCTCTGCCTCAGGTCGGATCTCTTTTCGCAGCGCTCCGCTTCGGGCCGCCCGGTCAGGTCCCTCGGGCGCGCCGCCGGTGCTGCCACTGAAAAGCGGAATCCCCCGCACGATGCCGATCGGGCACCGTGCGGGGGACCGGACCGCCGATCCGGCGGGTACCCTGCCAGAGCGGATCGCCGGAGGGCGGCTACGCCCGGGGGCGTGAATCCGCGGAGAACAACGAGCTACGGCGAACCGCAGTCCCAACCGGACTGCGGTTCGCTGTAGCCTTTGCTTCGGCACATTTTCCGAGGTGCTGGGCGAGTGCGCCCAGCTTGAGAATGCTTTAGCCGCCGAAAGTCAGACGGCGCTGGCTCTCGGCGATGATCGCCTCGATCCGCGCGCAGAAATGGTCCAGGCTGAATTCCTGCACCGTCCGCGCACGCGCCGCCTCGCCCATGCGGCGTGCCAGCTCAGGCTGGCTGATCAGCTCCTGCATCCGCGCCCGCAGCTCGGCCGCGTTGCCGGGCTCGACGTAGAAGCCGGTCTCGCCATGGGTGATGATCTCGCCGCGCCCGGCGGTCCGGGTGACGATCACCGCCTTGCCCATCGCCATGGCCTCGCCGATCACGGACAGGCCCGCCGGATAGGAACGCTCGACCAGCGGGATCACCGCGAACTCGGAACGTGCCAGCAGGTCGCGCAGCCCCACATAGGGGGCGGTGCGGCCCACATGGACGTTGGCCGGCATCGTCCGCCCCTTGGTCGAGGCGCCGATATCCTCCCACAGGCTGCTCGCATCGATCTCGATGGTGGCGGCAAGCCCCTCCGCCGCCTGGAGCAGCGTGCCGTAGTCGCGGACGGAGGTGCCGGCGCTCGAGATCATCGGCAGCACGCCAGGCTGCAGGCGGCGCGGCTCGGGCCGGAAGAACGCCGTGTCCGTCCCGTACTCGACGGAGTGGCAGCGCTCGGGCGAGAAGCCGTACCGGTCGACGAGGAGGTTCCGCAGCGAGGAGCTGAGGCAGAGCGGGTAGAAGTTCGGCAGCCGCCGCAGGATCTGCGCGGCGACCCGGAACTTCGGGGATTCCACGTAGTGCCCGTGGAACATCGAATAGACCGGCGTCTTCCGGCCCATGGCCCGCCCGACCAGGGCCAGCGGAATGCCGAGCCCCTCCCCGGCCGTCACGAGGCCGGTGAAGTGCCCCGGCATGCGGTGCACCGCCGCCGCGAGGGAGAGGTAGCGCCCCCCCTTCTTCACGCGGCGCAGGCCGCGCACCAGCGCGCCCTGGTCGCCCGCCACGTCCTGCGGCTGCACCAGCCGCGCGTCGTTCCGCTCCAGGAAGCGGTCGTAGATGTAGCGCGGCCGCTTGCCCGCGCGCAGCAGGTCCATCGCGTCCGGCTTCAGGTCGCCGTCGAGCACGAAGGCGAGCGGGCCGGCGAGACCGGTGCGCGCCACGTCGGGCGCCGCGATCTCGTGCGGCGCCTCCAGGACCGTGTCCATGACCATCGCGTCAACCATGACGGCGCCACCTCAGATCGTCACCGAGCAGCCCGCCCGCCATCAGGTCCGACAAGACCTTGAGGCGGATGCGGTCGGAATGGCGGAATTCGGGATCGGCGAAGCCGATCGCCCGCAGCCCCGTCACCAGCCCGTCGATCGAGCCGGCGAGGTTCACCTGCGGCTGGTGCGCCGGCGCCATCTCGCGGAACAGCGAGAAGTCGACCTGGTAGGAGCGCTTGTCGGGCGGCGCATCGCGGTTGATCGAGACGCGGGTGCCGGGCACCGCCGCCGCCACGCCCGCGGCCAGGTCGCTCACCTGGTGGTTGCGGGCGTTGCTGCCGGCATTGATCGCCAGGAACTTCCCGCCCTGCGACGGGTCGCGCCCGATCGCCCACTCGATGGCGCGCGCCATGTCGGCCACGTCGATCAGCGGCCGCCAGGGCGTGCCGTCGCTGAGCACGGAGATCTCGCCGGTGGAGAGGGCGCAGGCCACGAAGTCGTTCAGCACGAGGTCGAGGCGCAGCCGGTCCGACATGCCGCAGGCCGTGGCGAAGCGCAGGCAGGTGACCACCATCTCGCCGGTGTCGGCCTGCTTCAGCCCTTCCTCGGTCGCGATCTTGGAGCGCGCATAGGCGGTGAGCGGGTTCAGCGCGTCCGTCTCGCGGCGCGGCCCGCCCTCGGCGAAGCCGTACACGCTGCAGCTGGAGGCGAAGACGAAGGCGCGCACGCCGGCGCGGCGGGCGCGCTCGGCGACGTCGAGGCTGGCGCCGCGGTTGACCGCGTCCGTCACCGCCTCGAAGCGGTTGCCCATCGGGTCGTTGGAGACGGCGGCGAGCTGCACCACCGCGTCGACGCCGCGCAGCAGCGCGTCCGGTACCTCGCGCACGTCGCCGAAGTACTGGGCGTCGAGCAGCGTCTCCGGCAGCGGGCCGCCGGTGGTCAGGCAATGGGCGAACAGGCCGCTGTCGTAGCCGAGCAGCTCTGCCTTCGGCATGACGGCACGCAGGTGGCGCACCACCAGCGGCCCGACATAGCCCATGTTGCCGGTGATCAGGATACGCATGGCGGGATGATCCTCGACGTTGCCGGGCTTCAGGGCGGGCTGACGGGGCGTGCCGCGGCACGCAGCAGGCGGTTCATGCGGATGTTCATGCTGGCCTCACTGGACGGCGGCCGACACCTTGCCGGCCGTGGTGGCGGTTGGCGCGGGGAACAGCGCATCCTGCTCGGCGCGCAGACGGTCGATCAGCCGCCCGGGCGGGATCTCGACGTCGTCGAAGCGCAGCACCGCGTCCTTCGGCAGGTCGCGCTTCAGCGTGCAGCCCTCGGCGAGCCCGATCGGCAGCAGCCCCTCGGCGCGCGTCGCCGCGTAGGTCTCGCACTGGCCGTAGGTGTCGTAGCCGCCGAGCCCGTCCAGCACCTTGCCGGCCTTGAGGTCGGTCTTGGCCGTCGCCACCACGTCCACGCGCGGCTCGCCGGCCGCGCGCAGCACCGCGTCGCCGAACAGCACGACGCGCGCGGCCGAGAGCGGCACCTCGAAGTGGCAGAGGTGGTACGGGGTGTAGAAGCTGTAGAGCGGCCCTTCGCCCAGCTTGTAGAGGTTGAGGTAGTGGCGCTGCTTCGGGTCGTCGTGCGTCGCCAGCACGAACACGCCCGGGCCCGGCTTGCTGCCCACCACGTAGTCCACCACGCCGCCGAGGCGGCGCAGCTCCTCCACGTCGTAGAGCTTCGTCAGCTCGTCGACATGGCCCGCGTGGTCGCGCCCGACCATGCCGCGCTTCGCGACCGTCATGCCCGTGTAGTTGGCGACGATCGCCTGCTCGAAGCTGATCTTGGTGCCGTCCGCGAAGGAGGTGACCATGTAGGGGTTCTGCCCCCAGCGCTTCGCGAAGCCTTCCTGCGTGGTCGGGTTGCGGTAGGGATCCTGCAGCCCCTTGATGTTGCCGCAGACCAGCGGCTGCAGCCCGATCGAGCGCACGAAGCGCCAGAGGTTGGCCTGCACGCCCGGCTGGTCGCCGTCGCAGCCGGTGAAGATCACCCCGGCCGCATCGGCCTTGCGACGCAGGATCGAGCCCACCGTGCCGTCCAGCTCGGCGTTCATCGAGACCATCGGCTTGCCGCAGGCGATGGCGCGCAGCGTCACCTGGGCGCCGTACTCGATGGCGCCGGTGGCGTCGATCAGGCAGTCGATGCCCTCGGCCTCGCAGAGCAGCATCGGATCGTCGGTCACGGCGGCCCTGCCGGCGGCCAGGCAGTCGCGCAGCCCGGTGGCGTCGTCCACGCGCACGGCCTCGACGCCGGCCGTGGCATAGGCGCGCAGCGCCCGCTCCGGGTCGCGGTTGGCGATCGCGACGAGCACCATGCCGGGAACGGAGTTGACGATCTGGTTGACGATGCCGCTCGCCATGAACCCGGCGCCGAACATGGCGACGCGCACGGGGTTGCCCGCCGCGGCGCGCGCGGCCAGGGCGTTGTCCACGATGATCATGCCGATGCTCCCGTCCTCGCGCCCGCGCGCAGGGGCGCGAGCAGCCCGCGCATCCGCTCGACGCCATGCCATTCCGGATCGAAGTCGCGCCAGGAGGCGTCCTTGGCCGAGATCTCCCGGGGCTCCGCCGGCCATTCGATGCCGAGCCACGGATCGTCGAAGCGCACGCCGCGCTCCTGCTCCGGCGCGTAGGGGGCGCCGGAGAGGTAGAGCGCCTCGGCGTCGTCGGTGAGCGTCACGAAGCCGTGCGCGCAGCCGCGCGGCACGTACATCATGGTGCGGTTGTCGGCCGACAGCTCGGCGCCGAACCACTTGCCGTAGCTGGGCGAGTCCGGCCGCAGATCGGCGATCACGTCCCAGAGGGCGCCGCGCACGCAGCGCACCACCTTCACCTCGGCGGCCGGCGGCAGCTGGTAGTGCATGCCGCGCAGCGTGCCGCGCTTGGCGCTGAGGGAGTTGTTGATCTGCGGGAAGCGGGTCTCGAGACCCGCCGCCCGGAACTCGTCCTCACAGAAGTACCGGGCGAAGAAGCCGCGCTCGTCGCCGCGCTTCTCGAGTTCGACCAGGCACGCGCCCACGAGGGGCGTGGGATGGAATTTCACGACGGCTCTCTCAGATCCTGACCCCGACGGTTCGTCATCCGGCGCACTGCCTCGCCGCGGCATCCCCGACCCGGCCGGGGGGCGCCGCGGAGCGGGCGCCGTCGCTACCAGCGCTTCCAGGGAGCCCGGCCGGACATCCAGAGCTCCTCCAGATGCTTCTTGTCCCGCAACGTATCCATCGAGTACCAGAAGCCCTCGTGCTGGTAGGCCTGGAGCTGGCCGTCCCGCGCCAGCCGCTCCAGCGGCCCGCGCTCGAACACCATCTCGTCGCCGCCGTCGAGGTAGTCGAAGACGCGCGGGGAGAGCATGAAGAAGCCGCCGTTGATCCAGGCCTCGCCACCGAGCGGCTTCTCGGCGAATTCCAGCACCTGGCCGTCATCGATGGTGAGCGTGCCGAAGCGCGAGGGCGGGCGCACCGCCGTCAGCGTGGCGTACCGCCCGCTGCTGGCATGCATGTCGGCGACCTTGCCCAGGTCGAGATCGATGACGCCGTCGCCGTAGGTCAGGGCGAAGGGCTCGTCGTTGAGGTAGGGCTGCAGCCGCTTCAGGCGGCCGCCGGTCATGGTGTCGATGCCGGTGTCGATCAGCGTGATCTTCCACGGCTCGGCCGTCTTGCGCAATGTCGTGACACGGTTGTCCACCATGTCGATGCTGACATCGGAGGCATGCAGATAATAGTCGGCAAAGTATTGCTTTATCATGTGCGCCTTGTAACCAAGCGGAATCACGAATTCGGTGATGCCGCTGGCGGCGTAGATCTTCATGATATGCCAGAGGATCGGCCTGCCCCCGATCTCGACCATCGGCTTCGGGCGCGCCTCCGTCTCCTCCATCAGACGCGTTCCGTAGCCACCGGCGAAGATGACGGCTCTGCGCGGTACGTTACTCATCAGCGTTCCTTGTCCGACTGGGAGGGCGGGCAAACACGGCGATCCGCAGATCGTTCGTATGCAAAATACGATGCTCTGTCAATCTTTTCCCGTAAGATACTTCTTGGATCGCTTCAGATCCATCCGGAGCATTTTCAGAAAAATTTAGCGTGAGCTGGCGCCCGGTTCGGACCATCACATGATCGTGACCGCAAGGGGAGAGCCGACGATCGCGCGATGCGACAGATCCCACCTTCAAGCCACCAGTCTGGCGACTTAGCCCTTCGTTCAGCTTTCGGTTTGCCTCATGAGCAGATCCTTGGCTCATTCGGCACCTCGCCGGTGACCATTGTTACAGGAACTGTGTACTTTTTTCAACCGGAACTGCGGCCCTGGCGCCGTGAATCGTGCCGGAATGCCCCCAGGGGTAGAGACAGTCAGCATTTTCAGTATTTTCGCGTGCGCCGGCTCGTGGAGCGCGCCACTGCGGGCGGGCTCCTTCCCGGCCGGCGGCAGCGGCGACCGCTCGTTGCGGGCGCGGCCTGCCGACGACCAGGCCGCCATGGCGCTCGCGCGGCAGGCGCCGGCGCCCGGGCAGGCCTCCGGGGTTCGCGCACGGAGGACGGATGGCCGGCAAGCCTGCCCTGGCGGCCGCCGCCCCCTGTCGCCGGCGAGCAGGCCTCGCCGGCCCGGGGAGCCCCCGGGCGAGGAGGACCGCGCCGGGCGGCGGCCGTCACCCCGCCGCGGTTCCATGCTTCAGGGAAGGCCCGTCACCCGCGCCCCGACCGGCGCCGCACGCGTCATGGCGGCAGCCCAGGGCCGGAAGCGTTTCGGGATCCGCTCCGAGCGGCCCACGGGCCGCTCCGGCGGGCCCTTTCCGCAGCCGGAGGGGGCGGACGAGCGTCGGGAGCCCGGCTGAGGCGCCACATCGCGCCGACGATCCTTCCTTGCCGGCGCGGGAAATCCCTCGCCACCCGCCGCCGGCCGATCGGGCAAGCCCTCAGAAGCCCTCGTGCCGCGACCGCAGCGCCGCCTGGTGCAGCCAGTCGGGAGAGCGGGAGGCGGCGATCAGACGGTGCAACGTGTCCACCGCCGTTGCGGGCGCGAAGGGCTTGGCGAGGAAGACGGCGCTCGGCACGCAGCGCTCGACCACCGGCTCGGCATAGCGGCCGGAGGCATAGAGGACGGGCAATGCGGGCCGCAGCCGGCGCGCCGCCTCGGCCAGCTCGAAGCCGTCCGGCCCGTCGGCGAGGTTGATGTCGGTCAGCAGGGCGACGATGTCGGGCCGGGTGCGCAGCAGCCCCATGGCGGTCGACGCATCCTCGGCCTCCAGCACCTCGAAGCCACCATCGTTCAGGGCGTCCACGAGCGTCGCGCGGACCAACGGGTCATCCTCGACCACCAGCAGCAGGGGCTGGGCCATGGCCATATGCGAACAGCCTCACTGAGTTCGATCAGGCCGCTCATAGAACGCGGCGGCTCGGGCGGCGCGTGACGAGTTTGTGAGTCAACTCACGATGGAAGAATGAACGCCGATCTCGCGGCCGGAAGCGGGAAGCCGCCGAGGCGGTGGCCGGGTGTGGCGGCGGCGCCGACCGCTCCCGGCCGACGACCCTCGGATCCGATGATGGGGGGATCGCTACCGGCCGGGACCGGGGCGGAAGCGCCGGAAGCCCGGCGCCCTGCCCAGGCGAAGGTCGTCG
Organism: Roseomonas acroporae; assembly: GCF_023223525.1. Lineage (GTDB taxonomy): Bacteria > Pseudomonadota > Alphaproteobacteria > Acetobacterales > Acetobacteraceae > Roseomonas_E > Roseomonas_E acroporae. Next base: position 79,792 of record NZ_JALPRX010000076.1, read on the forward strand.
GCCCATCGCCCGCAGGAAGGTAGCCAGCGGGAAGGCGACGCCACGGTGCCGCCCGGCGTTGCGGGCGGCATCGCACGGCCCGCCGGGTGGCGGATCGGCTACCGATCCGGCGCCTCGGCCAGCTCCAGCAGGGCACGGCCGCTGCGGCGGATCCTTGCGGTCTGCATGCCGCCGCAATTGCGGTCGCTGAACAGGTCCGAATTCGGCGCCACCACGTCGAGCTTGGCCCGCACGCGGCAGATGCCGGGAGTCGCGCCCTGGCCGCCGTTCCGCCCGGTCTGCCAGATGTGCAGCGCCTGGCCCCAGTCGCCGGTCTGCTCGTAGCGGAAGCGCAGGGTGCGCGCCGCCCACTCGGTGGCGACCACCGGGTCGAGCGGCCAGTCCTGGCCGCCGCGGGCATGGGCGGCGGCGTTGACCTGCACACAGCCGATCATGGCCGAGCGGCCGCGGTTGTTCTGCAGCAGGCGGCGCGCCTCGGCGAAGCTGGCCGGGACATGGGTGCGGCCGCCGAGGTTGAGGGCGTAGGCATGCAGCCCGCTCTCGGCGAGCGCCACCGCCACCAGCAGCCCGTGCGGCAGGTCGTACTCGCGCTCCGCCGCGCGGGCGGCGTTGAGGCAGGCCGAGCGGGGATTGTCGGTGGCCATGGCGGGGCCGGCCTCCGACATGTCGTACACGACGTTGGCCGCGCCGGCCGCGGTGGGACGCGCCCAGGCCGAGCGTATCGCCGCATGGCGGCGGGACGAGGTCGTCGAGCGGAGCTGGACGGAGGCCGCGCCGTGGCGCTGGCCGGCGCCGTGGCGGTGGTGGCCCTGGCCGCTGGCGGCGGCCGGGCCGGAAAGAGCGGGGCTTGCCGCCACCAGGGTGCCGAGAAGTGCCGCAGGCCCGAGCCTGCCCAGCGTGGCGAGCCGCCTGCGGCGGCGTCCGGTCCTATCCGACGCGTTCCGGAACGGGGATTGAGGGATCGCGTCCTGCAACGCGGGATGCAGCGACGCGGCAGCGCGTGAACCGGTGATGGGAACCGGATTTCCGTTTGCGGCTTTCATGCCTCGTCGTTATCACGCGAGGCATCCCCCTCAAACCACGGAAACGTGAGATGACAAGCCCGCGACTCGGCGGGAATTCGCATGAATTCCGCGGGCGTTCATTTCCCCGCGGTAAAACCACCATTCCAACGCGCTGATATCCCTACCGCCCGATCGCGGAGCGCGATGCCGCCGGAATGGCTCAGGATGCCCCGCGGCCGGTCTGTTGCTGAAGCGCATCGATGCGTTTCGACGCTTCCGCCTTGCTCAATTTAGGATCGAATTCCTCTTCTGCCTGCTCGCTCAGAGTCTTGAGGTAGCTCGCCTGCGCACCCGTCATCGGCTCGTCGCCGGTGGTCCAGTCGTCCGGGTCCTTGACCGCGTTCGAATTCGGCGCCGGCTCCTGCTTCGGGTTGGCGGTCCCGGCGTCGGTCCTGCTCGCCATGTCGATGCTCTCCTCGGTGTTGGGCCCGATGGCCGGAAGGGCGCATCGACGCGCCTTCCGTTCACCTAACGTTCCAGGGATCGGGCCGGTTCCCGCCGCGCCGCCGCGCCTGTTCCCAACGCGCCGCCGCGCGGCGTGCCGACGTCTTCCGCGCCGGCAGGGCGCCGTGCCAGCGCCTGGTCGGCCGGGGTCAGCTCAGGGCCGCGTGGTACCGGTCGTCGCGGGAGTCGAGGAGCCAGAGGCGCGCCTCGACCGGCCGGCCCTGGATGTCGAAGGCCAGCCGCTCCACCTCCAGCAGCGGCGCGCCCGCGGGCAGGCCGAGGATCGCGCCCGTCGCCGCATCCGCCGCCACGGCGCCGATCCTGTCGTCGGCGCGCGCCACCGTGATGCCGAACCGGCGCTGATAGAGGACGTAGAGCTGGTCGGGGATCTCCTGCGGCGTCAGCCGGTCGAAGGCCGGGAAGCAGGGTACCGGCAGCACGATGCGCTCCACGAGGCGCACCCGCCCGCGCGCCCGCCTGATCCGCAGGAGCCAGTGGACCGCCTCCCCCTCCCGCAGGCCGAGGCGGGCGGCCTCCGTCCCGGTGGGCAGCCGCGTCCCGGCCTCTAGCACCTCGCAGGTCATGTCGCTGCGCCGGCCATCGGCATCGACCAGCGGGAAGAAATGCTCCAGCGCCCGGTCGATGGTCTGGCTGGCGACGAAGGTGCCGCGCCCCTGGTGGCGCTCGATCAGGAAGCGGCGCTCCAGCCCGTCGAGCGCCTTGCGCACCGTGCCCTGCGACACGCCGAGATCCGCCGCGATCTCCGGCTCGGCGGGCAGCAGCGAGCCGGGCGCCCATACCCCCTCGGCGATCCGTTGCGTCAGGATGGCCTCCACCTGACGGTACAGCGGACTCGCGTCCAGACGCTGGCCCCGGCCGGCAACCGGCGCGCTTCGCGAACTCACAATCCCCGCCCATCCATTCGTCGCGTCGGCCCGTCAGGGCACCGCGCAAAGAGACGGCATCGCCCCGCGAACTTTCAACCGCATAACATGATGCAGCGCAGCACGACGCAAAACATCTTGTGTCTTATACAAGAGTGCGTATTGTGCCCCGCAAGGGGAGGCCAAACGGCCCTGAAGCGGGAACGGTGATCCTGGTGCGCAGCCCAGAGAGGCTGCAGCTTGGCAGGTGGATAGTGAAGTCGATCCTTTCGCACTCCATCCCGAGAACCAAGCGGTCCGGGACGCCGTAACCCGTTCATTCCATCCGGGATGGAGAGCCGCATCGCGGATCGCCGTCCCAAGTCAATGCGCCCCGGACCCGCATCCCACATGCGGATCCGGGGCGCATTGATTCGGAACGGCGGGAGGGCAGACGCCCGCCCCTCACCATCCGCCGCCGGCCGGCGCGGGGCGCCCTGCGCCGGCCGTGGTCATGCCACGCCCGTCAGCCGGGCGAGCAGCAGGGTCGCGGCGACCACCAGCGCGCTGGCGGCCGCGACCAGGCCCGCGGAGGCCGGGCGCCCATCCTCGCGCCACAGATCCAGCATGTCCTGCTCCGGCCCCGGCCTGCGGTCCGGGCCGGGGCATGCCGCCGGGCGGCGCGGCGCGGCCCGCGTGCCGAGCCCGTGCGTGACCGTGAGCCGGGGCTGGATGATCATGTTGTCGTTCCCTGCAGCTATCCGTGGGACTGTCGTGCGATCTCGACGATCTCGGAGGGGTTGGAGAGGGCCGCCACCTCGCCGATGACCAGCAGCGCCGGGGTGGGCAGCGCGGCGCGCCGGGCATCGAGGGTGGCGGTGCCGAGGGTGGTGCGCAGCACCGCCTGATCCGGCAGCGTGGCACGGGAGACGATCGCCACCGGCGTCGCCGCCGCCATCCCGCCCGCCAGCAGGCGCAGCGCGATCTCGTCGAGATGGCTCGATGCCATGAAGGCGACGATGGTGCCGCCCAGCCGCGCCAGCGCCGCCCAGTCCACCGAATCCGGCAGCCTGCCGCGCTCGTCATGGCCGGTGACGAAGGTGACGCTGCGGGCGATTCCACGCATGGTGAGCGGGAATCCCGCCGCCGCCGGCGCCGCCGTCGCCGAGGTGACGCCCGGCACCACCCGCCAGGGGATGCCGGCGAGGCTCAGCGCCTCGGCCTCCTCGCCGCCGCGGCCGAAGATGAAGGGGTCGCCGCCCTTGAGGCGCACCACGCGCTGGCCGGCGCGCGCCGCCTCGATCAGCCGCTCGGTGATCGCGGATTGCGGCATCACCACCGCGCCCTTGCACTTGCCGACCGCGATCACCGCGGCACCCGGCCGCACGTAGCGCAGCACCGCCGGCCCGGGCAGCCCGTCGTGCAGGACGAGATCGGCCGCGCCCAGCGCCGCGACGGCGCGCAGCGTCAGCAGCCCCGGATCGCCCGGACCGGCGCCGACCAGCCACACCTCGCCCGGGCGGGGTCCGTCATCGGTCGTGGCATGGGAAATATGCGCGGGGGACACGTCGGCTTCCACTTAACTACGAGCCCATGAAGGTATATATCGCGAACCACCGATGACAAGGTCTATTCTCATGGTCATCCCTCGGGTTGGCCCACTTTCGGAGGCAGGTTGATGGCCCAGGCAACGAAGCCGTCCGTAGCGACGCCCCCGGCGGCGAAGCCCTCCGGGGTCGAGACGCTGAAGGAAGGCAGCCGCCTCCTGCGGGGCGGGATCGCCGGCGAGCTGGCGGCGGACAGCCGTGGCGGGATCAGCGAGGATTCGTACAACCTGCTGAAGTTCCACGGCAGCTACGAGCAGTTCGACCGCGACACGGCGACCGAGCGCAAGCAGCGCGGCGAGGACAAGGACTGGCAGTTCATGGCGCGCGTGCGCCTGCCGGGCGGCCGCCTGACGGCGGCGCAGTACCTGGTGCTGGACGCGCTGGCCGACCGCTACGCGGACCGCACGCTGCGCATCACCTCGCGCCAGGCGATCCAATTCCACGGCATCCTGCGCGGGAACCTGAAGCCCGCGGTCGCGGCGATCAACCATAGCCTGCTCACCACCTTCGCCGCCTGCGGCGACGTCGTTCGCAACGTGGTGACCAGCCCCGCTCCCCGTCGTGACGCGCTGCATGCCGCCCTGGAGGCGGATGCGCGGATGTTGTCCTCGGCGCTGCTGCCGCGCACCCGCTCCTACCACGAGATCTTCCTCGACGAGGAGCCGGTGGTGGAGCCGGAGGAGGAACCTCTGTACGGCAGGACCTACCTGCCGCGGAAGTTCAAGATCGCGCTGGCCCATCCGGCCGACAACACCGCCGACGTGCTGGCCAACGACCTCGGCCTGGTCGCCGTCACGGGCGAGGACCCGGCGGGCGAGCCGGTCGGCTACAACGTGCATGTCGGCGGCGGCATGGGGATGACCCACAACAAGCCGGCCACCTTCCCGCGACTCGCGACGGCGCTCGCCTACGTGGCGCGCGCGGACCTGCTGCGCCTGGCCGAGGCGGTGATCCGCTTCCAGCGCGACAACGGCGACCGCACCGACCGCAAGCGGGCGCGGCTGAAGTACGTCGTCCACGACCGCGGCATCGACTGGGTGCGCGAGCAGGTCGAGACCTATTACGGCGAGCCCCTCCAGCCCCCCCGCCCGGTGCCGCCGCTGCGGATGCCGGAGCTGCTGGGCTGGCACGAGCAGGGCGACGGCAATTGGTGGCTCGGCGTGCCGGTGCCGGCCGGGCGAATCGTCGATCACGGGCCCGATCAAGGGGAGGTGCGGCTGCGCACCGCCTTCCGCACCATCGTCGAGCGCTTCGGCCTCGACCTCAACCTGACGCCGCAGCAGGACGCGCTGCTGACCGGCATCGCCCCCGGGCAGCGCGCCGCCGTCGAGGCGGTGCTGCGCGAGCACGGGGTGCGGCTGGCCGAGGAGATCACCCCGATCGCCCGCTGGTCGCTCGCCTGCGTCGCGCTGCCGACCTGCGGCCAGTCGCTGACCGAGGGCGAGCGGGCGCGGGCGCCGATGGTGGCCGACGTGGAGGCGGCGCTGGCCCGGCACGGGCTGGAGGGCGAGCGGATCAGCTTCCGCGTCACCGGCTGCCCGAATGGCTGCGCGCGGCCCTACCAGGGCGATATCGGCCTCGTCGGCCGGATGCCCGGCCACTACGTGCTCTACGTGGGCGGCGACTTCGCCGGCACGCGCATGTCCTTCCCGCTGCTCGACCGGGTGGCGCAGGAGCGCGTGGGCGAGACGCTGGAGCCGCTCTTCGCCGCCTGGGCCGGCGATCGGCGGGAAGGCGAGGGCTTCGGCGACTTCTGCCACCGCCTCGGCCGTGACGCGCTGCTCGCCCTGCTGCCCGCCGCGCTGCTGCCGGCCACGAAGAAGGCCGCCTGAACCGGGCGGGGCCGCTGCGCCGCCCGGCGCGACGGCCCCCTCCCCCGCACGAACCAGCGCCCGCCGAGGCGGGCCGAATCCTGCCCCCGCCCCTCCCCCGCCCCGTCGGCCACGCGCCGCCGGGGGATGCCGCCGCCGACCCCCGGGAACCGCCATGCACCGCCGCCGCCTGCTCGCCCTGCTGCCCGCCGCCGCCCTCGCGGCACGCGCCATGCCGGCGAGCGCCCGCCCCGCCTTCGCCGCCACCGGCGCCGCCCCCGAGGCGTGGCCGGACCGCTCGGTCCGCCTCATCGTCCCGGTCGCGGCCGGCGGCAGCCAGGACATCGTGGCGCGGCTGCTGGCGCGGGCCCTGTCCGAGCCGCTCGGCCAGTCCGTGCTGGTGGACAACCATCCGGGCGCCGGCAGCAACCTCGGCTACGAGCTGGCGGCGCGGTCGCGGCCGGACGGCTACACGCTGCTCGCGGGCTCGGACAGCCTGTCGATCAACCGCGCCCTGTTCCCGCGCCTCTCCTTCGACCCGCTGCGCGACTTCGCGCCGGTGCTCCGCGCCGTGAAGGTGCCGCAGATCCTGGTGGTGAAGGCGGACAGCCCGGCGCGCTCGCTGGAGGACCTCGTCGAGCTCGGCAGGCGGGCGCCGCTCGCGATCGGCACGCCGGGCAATGGCAGCCTGGCGCACCTGACCGGCGCGCTGGTGCAGGAGGCGACCGACCTGCGCTGGACCCACGTGCCCTATCGCGGCGGCGCGCTGGCGATCAACGACCTGATGTCGGGCGCGCTGCAGGGCGTGCTCATCAACATCGGCGCGGTGACGGACCACGTGCGGGCCGGCCGGCTGCGCGGCCTGTTCGTGACCTCGGGCGCGCGCAGCGTGGCGCTGCCGGACGTGCCGACCCTGGCCGAGGCCGGCCTGCCCGGCATCGAGGCGGTGGGCTGGCACGGGCTGGTGGCGCCGGCGGGCACGGACCCGGCCATCGTCGAGCGGGTGAACCGCGAGGCGCGCGCCGCGATGGCCAAGCCCGAGCTGCGCGAGCGGCTGCTGGCGCTCGGCGTCGAGCCGCAGGACGAGGGGCCGGAGGCGCTGGCCGAGGTGCTGCGCGCCGACGCGGAACGCTGGGGCGCCGTGATCCGGCGCATCGGCGCCCGGCCGGACTGACCGCCGGCAGGGCCGCCTGCCAAGCCGCCCGTCCGGGGGGCCGGACGGGGGCCGGGGAATTTCCCCCGGTGGACCTCCGGGGTGGATGGGTGCAGGGAGGACGGCGCCTTCGCCGGGAGTTCCGGGGCGGCGTCCCGACAGCCCCGCCCCCGACAGGAAGCCCCGCGCATGCTGCCGCTGATGCTCGACCTCGCCGAATGGCCCGTGCTGCTGGTGGGCGGCGGCCCGGCGGCGCTGAAGCGGCTCGACCTGCTGGAGCAGTCCGGCGCGCGGCGGCTCGCCATCCATGCCCCCGACCCGCTGCCGGAGATGCGCGCCCGCGCCGGGGCGCGGCTGGTCGAACGGCTGCCGGACGAGGCGGAGATCGCCGCCGCGCGGCTGCTGTTCGTGGCCGACCTCCCGGAACCCGAGGCGGCGCGGCTGGCCGTGCTGGGGCGGGCGCACCGCGTGCTGGTCAATGTCGAGGACGTGGTCCCGCTCTGCGACGCCTACGCCATGGCGACGGTGCGGCGCGGACAGCTCGTGCTCGCCGTCTCGACGGAAGGGCGCAGCCCGGCGGTCGCGGCGCGGCTGCGCCGGCAACTGGCGGAACGCTACGGGCCGGAATGGGCGGCGCGGCTCGACGCCGTGGCGGCGCTGCGCGACCGGCTGCGCGCCGAGGGCCGGCGGCCGGCCGAGGTGATGGCGGAGACCAACGCCTGGCTCGACGCGCAGGACCGGCAGGAGACCGGCTGAAGCCGATACGAGACACGCACGAACCCGTTGCGATGCCGCGCGCTTGGAGCGCAGGCTGCGGCCGGACAAGGCTGGATCGAAGGGTTCGAAGGGATGTTCAACCGGCGCGCGCTGCTTACCATGCTGGGCATGGCCGCCGCCGGCCCGGCCCTGGCGGCCGAAGGCACGCGGCGGCCGCGGCCCCGCCGGCGGACCGCCACCACCGCCCTTGCCGGTGGCCAGCCCCGCAACGCCGCCAGCCGCGTCCCGGGAGAGCTGCCGCAGATCGACCCGGTGCCGCAGCGTTCGGCGAGCGGGCTGGACCCGGCGCCGACCCCCTCCTCCAACCCGCGCCCGGCGAGCGCCGACATGCGGGCGCGCACCGATCTCGACTTCGGCGTCTCGGCGCCCCGCCAGGCGCAGCAGGGGGCGAGCTTCGGGCCGGCCGACACCTCGCGCGATCCGGCCTCGAACTCCGGCAGCCGCGTGCCGAACGTCGGGGCGACGGTCAGGGTGCCGTTCTGATCCGCCACGGGGCGGGTGCCTGACGCGGAGCGGGCGGCCCGCGCCGGACGGCGCGGCGCGGGGACCGGCCCGCCATCGCCGCATGGCGGCCGGCCGCGGCCGCGACTTGCCCCGGCCATTGTTGCAGCGCACAAACCGGTTCGGACGCGGCGCGCTGGGCGCCGCGGCGGTTGCGCGGGACTGGGACATGGCGACGGACGGCGACGCGGACGGCAGGCCGGGCATGACGGCGCCCGGGCATGACGGCACCGGCGCGCCGCCCCCGGCCGGCGTTCCGGTCACCGCCATGGTGGTCGTGGCGCTGGCCGCGCTGGTGGCCGTGGGGCCGCTCGCCATCGACATGTACCTGCCGGCGATGCCGGACATCGCCGCCGATCTCGGCGCCACGCCCGGCGCGGTGCAGGGCTCGCTGAGCCTGTTCCTGCTCGGCTTCGCGGCGGGGCAGCTCTTCTGGGGGCCGCTCTCCGACCGCATCGGCCGCCGCCGGCCGGTGGCGGCGGGGATGCTGCTGTTCATCGCGGCCGGCGCCGCCTGCGCCTTCGCGACGGGCGCGGGCCAGCTTTCCGGCCTGCGCCTGGCGCAATCCCTGGGCGCCGCGGCGGGGCCGGTGCTGGCCCGCGCCATGGTGCGCGACCTGGCCGAGCGGGAGGCGGCGGCCTCGCTGCTCTCCGCCCTGACCCTGGTGATGAGCATCGCCCCGCTGGCGGCACCGATGATCGGGGCGGAGGTGCTGGCGCTGGGCGGCTGGCGGCCGATCTTCCTGGTGCTGGCGGTGCTCGGGCTGCTGATCCTGCTTCTGGCATGGCTCGCCGTGCCGGAGACGCTGCCGGCGGCGCGCCGCCGGCAGGCCCCGGCGCTGTCGATCGGGTACGACTACCTCTCGCTGCTGACCGACCGGCGCTTCCTGATGCCGGCGCTCGCCGCGGCGGCGCCGCAGAACGGCATGTTCGCCTACATCGTCGCCTCGCCCTTCGTGTTCGTCACGCAGTTCGGCCTGCCGCCCTGGGCCTTCTCGCTGATCTTCGCGAGCAACGTGGTGGGCATCATCATCGGCACGGCGATGAACCGGCGGCTGCTGCGCGCCCTCGGGCTGGCGCGGCTGCAGCGGCTCGGCGTCGCGCTGCTGCTGGTGGCGGGCGGGATGCTACTGCTGGCGGCGCTGGGACTCTCGACCGGGCTGCTGCACGGCTGGCAGTGGCTGCCGCTGCCGCTGTTCCTCTACCTCGCCGCCTTCGGCTTCGTGGTGCCGAACGCGACGGCGGCGGCGCTGACCCGGGCGGGGCGGATGGCCGGCACCGCCTCGGCGGTGCTGGGCTGCCTCGGCTTCGGCGGCGGCGCGGTGGCGGGCGGGCTGGTGGGCCTGATCGGCGGCGGGCCGGCGCTGGCGATGGCGCTGGTGATGGCGGGGCTCGCCGTGGTCTGCGCGGTGACGAGCCGCATCGGGCGGGACGCCTTCGCGGCGTGAGGCGCGGCGGCCGTCGCGCCGCGGCGCGACGGCCAGACGAAAGCCTGCCGTTCTATCGGCATTGTCCGCCCTTCGCGCGCCAGTGCCGCCCGGGGGAACGGAGTAGCAGGCTCATGCGTCACGCCCGTGCCCCAGACTCGCCGGTCCCGCCCATGGGGCCATCGCAGGCGCTCCCCTCGGCGCTGCGGCGCCGGCTGGAGGAGGCCTTCCGCCGGCCGCTCGGCGCCGTGCGGGTCCGGACGGATGCCGCCGCGTCGCGCCTGGCGCGCGCGCTCGGGGCACGTGCCTGCGTCGTCGGCCGCACCATCCTGTTCGCCGAGCCGCGCGACCTGCTCTCCCGGACGCCGGATCTCGGCCTGGTGGCGCACGAGGTGGCGCACCTGCTGCAGCCGCGACGGCGGCCTGCCCCAGGGGCGGGGGCGGTGCCGGGAGCGGGGCCGGACTGGCTGGAGGCGCCCGACGGCGACGCCGAGCGGGAAGCCGAGGCGGCGGCGCGGCAGGTGCTGCTGGGCCGGCGCGTCGCGGCGTTGCGGCAGCCGCGCGCCGCCATCGCCCGCACCACCGCCAGCGACGCCCTCAAGCCGCTGATCGGCCACGGCATCCACATGAGCGCCGCCGAGACGCGCAAGGCGGCGTCGATCCTGGCGGCCGATCCGACCTTCTCCGCCACCATCGCCGAGCTGGAGGCGGCCGGGAAGCTCGGCGCCCTGCTCAACACCGGCAGCGACTTCGAGGCGCTGGTGACGCTGGTCGAGACCCTGGGCGGCCGCTCCGACGCCGCCGCCGCCCTGCTGATCAAGCGGCGGATGATGTTCTCCATCGGCGGCGACGTGCCGGGCGGCAGCATGCACGACCTGATCTACGGCGGCGACTTCCGCTACCTGTACGACATCTGCTTCGAGCTGCAGTCGAGCCTGCGCACCCTCGCCCTGGCGATCGTGGCGGCGCCGTTCAACCCGGCCGGCTTCGCCTCGCTGGTCGGCGGCGACAATGCCGGCGCCTTCACCGGCAGCGGCGCCACCGGCATCAACCCGACCAAGCGGGAGGTGTCGACCTGGGACGGGCTGGTGATGTTCAACGAGAAGAAGAACCCCTTCTCCTTCAACAAGAGCACCTCGATCCAGTACAGCAACCCGGTCTCCGAGGGCCCCACCTACAACGGCGACCTGTTCGCCTACCTGAAGGCCACCGGCACGGTGGACCGCGAGAAGCAGGCCGAGCTGCTGGTGCGCCGGCCGATCTCCAGCATCGTCGCCGACAGCTACGCCAGGCTGCCCAGCCGGGCGGACGTGATGCGCGCCGCGGCGCGCGCCCACAACCTGCACCCCGGCATCATCGCCGCCATCATCCTGGCCGAGCAGCGCGACCAGTCGGCGAACGAGGACGCCAAGGACCTGGAGGCGGCCACCTCCGTGACGCAGACGGAGACCTCGATCGGCCTCGGGCAGATCGTGCCGATGACGGCGCGGCGCAACGACCTGTTCGCCGACCTGCTGCCGAGCGGGCTGCGCAAGTCGCTCACCCACACCAAGACCGCCTACCTGCTCGCCTCCGACGAGTTCAACATCTTCGCCTGCGCCCGCTACATCCGCATCGTGGCGGACATGGGCAAGCTGATGGACCCGGCGCGGCTGCCGAAAACGCTCGCCGCCTTCCCCGGCCTCGACCTGCCGCGCTACGCGCTCGTCTCCGACCAGTGGCCGGGCGACAATGTCGGGGCGCTGGGCATGTACTACACCTCCCGCCCCTGGACCGACGACGTGCGCTCGCAGGGCTGGGGCAAGTTCGTGCAGGCGGCCTACCAGGACGTCCGGCGCGGCGCCGGCTTCTGACGGCGCGACCCTCCCCCCTGCTTCTCCCCTGGCCCCCTTCCCTGGGGCGCGGCACCCGGCGGCGCGGCATCTCGTGGCCGCCGCGATCCGCCTGTAGGCTGCGCGCCGGCAAGGGAGGCGTATCCATGGCGCGCATGCTCTACGATCTGGCCGGCGCGGAGCCGGAACGGCGGTTCAGCCCGTACTGCTGGCGCATCCGGCTGGCGCTGGCGCACAAGGGCCTCGACGTCGAGACCGTGCCCTGGCGCTTCGCCGAGAAGGCGGCCATCGCCTTCTCCGGCCAGGGCCTCGTGCCGGTGCTGGTGGACGGCGAGACGGTGGTCAGCGATTCCTGGCGCATCGCCACCTACCTGGAGGAGGCCTATCCCGACCGGCCCTCGCTGTTCGGCGGCCCGGCCGGCATGGCGCTGACCCGCTTCGTCGCCAACTGGGCCGATGCGGTGGTCAACGCCGGGCTGGCGAGGCTGATCGTCTCCGACATCCCCGCGCATCTCGACCCGGGCGACCTCGACTACTTCGTCTCCAGCCGCGAGAAGCGCTTCGGCATGAAGCTCGACGCGGTGACGGCCGGGCGCGAGGAGCGGGTGGCCGAATTCCGGCAGGCGCTGCACCCGCTGCGCATGACGCTGCGCACCCAGCCCTATATCGGCGGCGAGGCGCCGGATTACGCCGACTACGCCGTGTTCGGCGGCTTCCAGTGGGCACGCTGCGTCAGCCGCTTCCCGGTGCTGGAGGCCGACGACCCGGTCGCCGCCTGGCGCGGCCGGCTGCTCGACGCGTTCGGCGGGCTGGCGCGGCGCGCCCCCGGCTACGACGGCTGAGCGCACCGCCCGTGCGGGTGCTGCTGCTCAACCCCAACACCTCGGAATCGGTGACGGCGCTGCTCGCCGACTCGGCGCGGTCCGTCGCCGCGCCGGGCACCGAGCTGGTGCCGGTGACCGCGCCGCGCGGCGTGCCCTACATCGCCTCGCGCGCCGAGGCGGTGATCGGCGGCGCCGTGGCGCTGGAGATGCTGGCCGAGCGGCACCACGAGGTGGACGCGGCGATCATCGCCGCCTTCGCCGATCCCGGTCTCGGCGGCGCGCGCGAGCTGTTCCCGATCCCGGTGATCGGGCTGGCCGAGGCGGGCATGCTGACTGCCTGCATGCTGGGCGGGCGCTTCGCCATCGTCACCTTCACCGCCGCGCTGGAGCCCTGGTACCGCGAATGCGTCGCCTGGCACGGCATGGAGGCGCGCTGCGCCGGGGTGCGCGCGCTCGACGAGGGCTTCGCCGACATCGCCACGGTGGGCGAGGAGAAGGCGGAGGCGCTGGTGGCGCTGGCCACCCGCGCCGTGACGGAGGATCGCGCCGACGCGATCGTGCTGGCCGGGGCGCCCCTTTCCGGACTCGCGTCGCGTGTCGCCGACCGCATCCCGGTGCCGGTGGTGGATTGCGCGGCGGCGGCGGTGAAGCAGGCCGAGGCGCTGGTGGCGCTGCGGCCGCGCAAGGCGGTGGCGGGGACCTACCGCCGGCCGCCGCCCAAGCCCTCGGTGGGGCTGCCGGAGGCGCTGGGGCGGTGGATCGCCGGCGGGTGACGACGGGCTTCCGGCAGGGCACCGGGGCGGGACGTGCCCGATCGGCCGAACTTCTCGACTGAACTGCCCGGCGAATGATTCTACCATAGCGTTCATGAACCCGACCGGCACACCCATCGCGCGGCGCGCGCTTCTCCTTCTCCCCCTGCCGGCATTCCTGCGCCCGGGGCGGGCCGGGGCGACCCTGCCGGCCCCGCCGTCGCCGCCCGGCGCGACGCCCGCGGGCGGCCGTTGGCGCGGCCTCGGGCAGATCCGCGTCTATGGCGGCCGCCGCACCGGGCGGCACCGCATGTGGACCTTCCGCTGAAGCCCTGCGCCGCCCGCCCCACGGCTAGAGCCGTTCCGGCCTGACTGTATCAGGCCGGAACGGCTCCAACCTTTTGGTTTTTCGCATTTTCCGGGTCGCTGGGTGAGTACACCCAGCTTGAAAATGCTCTAGGCTTCGGCGGCAGAGGCGGCGCGAGAGCCTGCCCGCCCGTCCGCGAGCCTCCGGCGGCCTGCCCGGCGCCGCCCCGGCGCGGCGCGCGCCGTCTCGCCTTCCGGCGGCGAAGCGG
>NZ_JALPRX010000077.1 GCF_023223525.1 Roseomonas acroporae
TTCGGCGGCAGAGGCGGCGCGAGAGCCTGCCCGCCCGTCCGCGAGCCTCCGGCGGCCTGCCCGGCGCCGCCCCGGCGCGGCGCGCGCCGTCTCGCCTTCCGGCGGCGAAGCGGTGACACTGCGCGGACCGATTCCCCGGGGGCGAGGAGCACCGCCGTGCGCGTGCTGGTGATCGAGGACGACAGGAGCACCGCCGACTACGTGGCCAAGGGCCTGGGCGAGGCCGGGCACGTGGTCGAGGTGGCGCGCAACGGCAAGGACGGGCTGTTCATGGCCCTGAACGAGACCTTCGACGCCATCATCACCGACCGCATGCTGCCCGGCCCCGACGGGCTGGCCATCCTGCGGGCGCTGCGCGCCTCCGACATCCGCACCCCCGTCATCATGCTGACCGCGATGGGCGAGGTGGAGAGCCGCGTCGAGGGGCTGGATGCCGGCGCCGACGACTACCTCGCCAAGCCCTTCGCCTTCAGCGAGCTGCGCGCGCGGCTGGACGCGCTGGCGCGCCGGCCCGCCGGCGCCATGGCCGAGGCGGCGGTGCTGCGCGTCGGCGACCTGGAGATGGACCTGCTGCGCCGCACCGTGCGCCGCGCCGGCCGGCCGGTGGAGCTGCTGCCCACCGAGTTCCGGCTGCTCGAGTACATGATGCGCCGGCCCGGCCAGGTGCTGACCCGCACCATGCTGCTGGAGCACGTGTGGGACTTCAATTTCGACCCGACCACCAACGTGGTGGACGTGCATGTCAGCCGCCTGCGCCGCAAGCTGGACGCCGCGGCGCCCCAGAAAGCTGTCGAGGGGACGGCCGAGGGCGCGGCCGAGGTCACGGCGCCGCTGATCCGCACCGTGCGCGGGGCCGGCTACGCGCTCGACCCGCCGGGCTGAGCGGCGCGCCTTGCCCCGACGCTGGCCGCCGGCCGGACTGCCGACCGCATGGCGCGACCTGACGCGTTCCTTCGCGCTGCGCACCGCGCTCGGCATCGCCGCCGTGGTGCTGGGGGTGAGCGTGCTCGGCTTCTCCTGGGGCTATCTGCGCGCCCAGGCGGCGCTGCGCGAGCAGCTCGACTACGCCGTCGCCTCCGAGGCCGAGAGCTTCGTCACCGACTTCGAGATGTTCGGCCCGCTGGTGCTGCTGCAGTCGGTGCGCGCCCAGGCGGAGCGGCGGAGCGGCAGCTACGTGCTGCTGCAGACCGTGACCGGCCAGGTGGTGGCCGGCGCCCTCCCCGGCGCCCCGGTCGGGTTGCGCGGCTTCGCCGACATCCGCTCGCCCTCGGGCCAGCAGCTCCGCGCCGTGGGCGCGGTGCTGCCGGGCGGGCTGAACCTGATCGTGGCCGCCGACACGGCGCCGGTCGGCCGCACCGCCGCGGCGCTGACCGGCACGCTGCCGCTGGCGGGCGGCCTCGCGGCGCTCTCGGCGCTCGGCCTCGGCTGGGTGGCGGCGCGCCGGCTGGAGCGGCGGCTGCGGCTGGTCTCCGAGGCGGCGCGCGAGGTGATGGCGGGCGACCTCTCGCGCCGCCTGCCCGCCACCGGCAGCCACGACGAGTTCGACCGGCTGGTCGCCACCATCAACGGCATGCTCGGCCGCATCGAGGCGCTGGTGGAGGGGCTGAAGCAGGTCACGGTGGACGTGGCGCACGACCTGCGCGGCCCGCTCTCGCGGCTGCGCCAGCGCCTGGAGGGCGCGCTGGCCCGGGCGCGCGACCCGGCGGCCGACGAGGCGGCGCTGGAGGCGGCGATCGCGGAGCTGGACGGGGTGCTCGGCACCTTCGCCGCGCTGCTGCGCATCGCGCGCGCCGAGGCGGGGCTGCGCGGGCAGGGCTTCGCGCCGGTGGACCTCTCGGCGCTGGCCGCGCAGGTCGCCGAGGTGTTCGAGGCGGTGGCGGAGGAGGACGGCAAGTCCCTCCTGGCCGGGATCGCGCCGGGCGTCACGGTGGAGGGCGACGCGGCGCTGCTGCGGCAGATGCTGGCCAACCTGGTCGAGAACGCGCTGAGCCATGGCGGCGACGGGGTGCGCGTGACGGTCTCCGTGCGGCGCGACGCCGATGGCGGGGCGGTGCTGTCGGTCGGCGACAACGGCCCGGGCATCCCGGCCGAGGAGCGGGAGAAGGTGCTGCGCCGCTTCTACCGGCTGGACCGGAGCCGGACGACGCCGGGAACCGGGCTCGGCCTGGCCCTGGCGGCGGCGGCGGCGAAGCTGCACGGGGCGGCGCTGCGGCTGGAGGAGGCGCCGGGCGGCGGCCTCTCGGTGGTGGTGGCGTTCCCGCCGAGGGGCTGACGGCCTCCCGCCGGCCCGCGGGAATGCGGCGCGGCGGGATTTCCCCGCGCGGCACGTGGCCGCGCCCGGCCCGCCGCGGGCAACCCCCTGCGCGATACCGCCCCGCACGGCTCGGGACGCGCGCCGGCCGGAATCAGTCCAGCGTGGCGCCCGAGACGCGGATGACCTCGGCCCAGCGCGGGATCTCCGCGCGGAGGAAGGCGGCGAAGGCGGCCGGCGGCAGGCCGCGCGCCTGCATGCCCTGGGCGGGAAGCTGCGCCTTCACCGCGGGCGATTCCAGCGCCCCGTGCGCCGCGGCGAAGACGCGCTCCGTCACCGGTGCCGGCAGCCGGGCCGGGCCGAACAGGCCGATCCAGGGCTCCACCACGAAGTCGGGCATCCCCTGCTCGGCGGCGGTGGGGAATTCCGGCAGCTCCGGCAGGCGCGCGGCCGAGAGCAGCGCCAGCGCCCGCATGCGCCCCTCGCGCACATGCGGCAGCACGCCGGTGACGCCGTAGACCAGCATCGGCACCTGCCCCGAGAGCAGGCCGGTCATCGCCTGCGCCGCGTCGCGGAACGGCACGTGGACCAGCGGCGCGCCGGTCCTCGCCCGCAGCAGCTCGCCCGCGAGGTGGCTGGAGCTGCCGCTGCCCACCGAGGCGTAGTTCACCCCGCCCTCGCGCGACTTCGCGTAGGCGACGAACTCCCCGAGGTTCCGCGCGGGCACGGAGGGGTGCACGACCAGCAGGTTGGGCAGGCTGGCGGCCAGCATGACCGGCGTGAAGTCGCGCAGCACGTCGTAGGGCGGGCTGCGCATCAGCGAGGGCGCGATGGCGTGCGGCGCGATGCTGCCCATGACCAGCGTGTGCCCGTCCGGGCTCGACTTCGCGACGAAGTCGGAACCGACCACGCCGGAGGCGCCGGAGCGGTTCTCCACCACCACCGGCTGCCCCAGCGCCTGCGCCATGGCGGGCGCCATCTGGCGGGTCAGGATGTCGGTCGCGTTGCCGGGCGCGAAGGGGACGACGAGGCGGATCGGCTGGCTCGGGAAGCCCCGGGGATCGGCGAGGCCCTGGGCGCGGGACCGGCGCGGCAGCGCGGCGCCCGTCGCCGCCAGGGACGCCGCGCCGCGGACGAGGCGGCGCCGCGTCGGACCGGAGTGCCGCTCCGTCATTCCACCCGCTCCCGCCCGTCCTGCCGCCCCGCCGCCTCGCCCGTCCCCCCGAGGGGCGGCGCGCCGTGCGCGATGGCGGGCCGCCGCCCGTCGAAGGAGACCGGCATCGCCACCAGCCGGAAATCCTCGCCGGGCACGGGCTGGAGCATGCCGGACGCCTCGGTGTGGGGATCGGCCAGCACCTCGGCGATGCTGTTGATCGGCGCGCAGGGCACGCCGGCGGCGAGCAGCCGCTCCAGCCAGTGCTGCCGGCCGCGCCCCGCCAGGATCGCCGCGACCAGCGGCAGCAGCACCGCCTGGTTCGCGAGGCGCGCCCGGTTGCGGGCGAAGCGCGGGTCCTCCGGCCACTCCGGGTGGCCGAGCACCTGCGCCAGCTTGGCGAAGAGCCGGTCGTTGCCGCAGCAGACCAGCAGCGGCCCGTCGGCCGTGTCGAAGCCCTGGTAGGGCACGAAGGCCGGATGGCCGGAGGCGTGGCGCTCCGGCTCCTTCCCCTCGTTGACGTAGGCGTCGATCTTCTGCCCGGCCCAGAGGATCGCCGTCTCGAACAGCGAGGTGTCGACCACGCAGCCCTGGCCGGTGCGCCGGCGCCGCTCCAGCGCGGCCAGGGCGCCGATCACCGTCCACATGCCGGTGCCCTGGTCCACCACCGAGGCGCCCATGCGCACCGGCGGCCCGCCCGGCGCGCCGGTGATGCTGGACAGGCCGCACCAGGCCTGCAGCAGCGGCTCGTAGCCCGGCCGGTCGCGCAGCGGCCCGCGCTGGCCGAAGGCGGAGATGGCGCAGTAGATCAGGCGCGGGTGCCGCGCCCGCACCGCCCCGGCGCCGATGCCGAGCGCCTCGGGCGCGCCGGGGCGCAGGTTGTGCACCAGGATGTCGGCCTCCGCGAGCAGCCCGTGCAGCGCCTCGACGCCGGCGGGCGACTTCAGGTCGAGCACCACGGAGCGCTTGCCGCGGTTGAATTCGTGGAAGATCAGGGAGTCGCCGCGCCGGAAGGGCTGCCCCATCTGGCGCGCGTCGTCGCCGCCCTCGGGCTTCTCCACCTTGATGACCGTGGCGCCGAGATCGGCCAGGATCGAGCCGGCGAAGGGGCCGGCCAGCACCTGCCCCAGCTCCACCACGCGGATGCCGGCGAGCACGCCCGGCGGGGTCGCGTGCCGCGGGCCAGGGAGCGCGTCGGGGAGCGCGTCGGGGGCGCTCATGCCGCGCGCCGCTCCGGCAGGCCGGCATGCATCAGCCGCCCGCCGAGCGGCCGGCCGACGATCCGCTCGGCGAGCCGGGACGCCTCCACCAGCGCGCCGAGATCGATGCCGGTGCCGATGCCGAGCCGGTCGCAGAGGAAGGCCAGGTCCTCGGTGCAGACGTTGCCGGCGGCGCGGTGGTCGCCATGCGCGGCGAAGGGGCAGCCGCCGAGGCCGGCCACCGAGCTGTCGAAGGCGTCCACCCCCATCTCCAGCGCCGCCGCCACGTTGGCGAGGCCGAGGCCGCGCGTGTCGTGCAGGTGCAGGCCGATCCGCGTCTCCGGCAGCGCCTCGCGCACCATGCCGACCAGCCGGCGCACCTCGTCCGGCCCGGCGAGGCCGACCGTGTCGGCCAGGGTGATCTCGGGCAGCACCTGCCCGCGCTCGCGGCACAGCCGGTCCACCCAGGTGGCGAGCCCGACGACGTGGCGCGGCGGCACCGCGCCCTCGTAGCAGCAGCCGAAGGCGGTGACGATGATGGCGCGCGACAGCGGCACCCCCGCCTCGGCGTAGAGGTCGAGCCAGCGCGCCTGCCGCGCGTGCATCTCGTCCGCGGCGCAGTCGTTGTTGCGCCGCGCGAAGCTGTCCGAGGCGTAGAGCGCGAGCCGCCCTTCCAGGTCGACGCCCGGCGTGGCGCGGGCGCGGTGGAAGCCCTGCTCGTTCAGCCACAGCCCGTCGTAGTGGACGCCGGGACGGCGGCGGATCAGCGCGAACAGCGCCTCGGCATCCGCCATCTGCGGCACCTTGCGCGGGCTGACGAAGGAGGCGACCTGGATGCTGCGCAGCCCGGCCGCGGCCAGCGCCTCGACCAGCGCGGCGCGCTCGGCCAGCGGGTAGGGGCGCGGCTCGATCTGGAAGCCCTCGCGCGGGCCTTCCTCGCGGATCGTGACGTGGCGTGGCCGGTCGCCTGCCATCCGGTTTCCTCCCTGTGCCACCTGCTGGGCCACCTGCTGGGCCGCCCGCTGGGCCGCCTGCCGCGGAACCTCGCCGGGGCGCTTCCTGCGACAGGAAGTTTCCGCTATACGGAAACTTCTCCGCTTTCCGGTCATGCTAGGGAGGGACCTCGCCGGGTGTCAACGCGCTTCGCCGGGCTGGAGCAGGACCTGCTGCAATCGCTGGCCAAGGGCCTCGCGGTGATCGAGGCCTTCGGCCCCGAGACGCCGCGCCTGACGCTCAGCCAGGTCGCCCGCCGCATCGGCCTCTCGCCCGGCTCGGCGCAGCGCGTGCTGCGGACGCTGGAGCATCTCGGCTATGTCGGCCGCGAGGACGGCGCCTTCTCGCTGCGGCCGCGCGCGCTGCTGCTGGGCTACGCCTACCTCTCCTCGCAGCCGCTCGCCGCCATCGCGCAGCCGATCCTCGCCGCGCTGACCGAGCGGACCGGCGAATCCTGCTCGCTGGCGGTGCTGGACGGGGCGGACGTCGTCTATGTCGGCCGCGCCGCCGCGCCGCGGCTGCGGCGCGACTACGTCTCGGTCGGCACGCGCATCCCGGCGCACACCACCTCGGTCGGCAAGGTGCTGCTGGCGGCGCTGCCCGAGGCGGCGCTGGAGGCGTGGCTGCGCGCGACGCGGCTGGAGCGCGTCACCCCGCACGCCATCGCCGAACCCGCCGCCCTGCGCGACGCGCTCGCGGCGGTGCGCCGGCAGGGCTACGGCGTCAACGACCAGGAGACGATCATGGGCATCCGCTCGATCGCCGTGCCGGTGCGGGTCGCCGGCCGGGTCGAGGCGGCGCTGGGCATGAGCGGCGAGGTGGTGCGGCTGGACGTCGCGGAGATGGTCGCGCGCCTGCTGCCCCTCCTGCGCGATGCCGCCGACTCGCTCGCCGGCACCATGGCGGCGCGGGAGCGCGGCGAGAGCCTGGGCGTCGAGCCCTGGCGCGTGCGGTAGGGGCGCGTGCGGTAGGGGCGCGGGCGGCGGGCCCGCCCGCGTCAGGCCTCCGCCCGCGCCGGGTCCTTGCCTGAGGCGCGCCGCCACAGCCACACGCCCACCGGCCAGAGCAGCGCGCCGAAGGTGATGGCGGCGAGCACGGCCGAGACGGGGCGCTCGAAGAAGGGCAGCACGGAGCCGTCCGACTTGATGAGCGAGGTGACGAAGTTCTGCTCGACCATCGAGCCCATGACGATGCCGAGCACCAGCGCCGCCACCGGGTAGCCGTTGCGCTCCATCACGTAGCCCAGCGTGCCGAAGGCCGCGACCAGCACGACGGCGAACAGGTTGTTGCCGGTGGCGAAGGCGCCGACGGCGCAGAGCAGCACGATCACCGGCATCACCGCCGCGCGCGGGGCGCGCAGCACCAGCCCGGCGATGCGGATCATCGCGATGCCGAGCGGGATCATGATGATGTTGGCGATGATGAAGATGAGGTAGAGCGCGTACATCTGCGGCGCGCGCTCGGTGAACAGCGTCGGGCCCGGGTTCAGGCCCTTCATGTAGAGCACGCCGATGGCGATGGCCGTGATGGTGTCGCCCGGGATGCCGAACAGCAGCGAGGGCACCCAGCCGGAGGCGAGCGAGGCGTTGTTGGAGGCGCCGGCCTCCACCAGCCCCTCCGGGTGGCCGGTGCCGAACTTCTCCGGCGTCTTCGAGAACCGCTTGGACATGGCGTAGGAGACCCAGGCCGCCATGTCGGCGCCGGCGCCGGGCAGCACGCCGATGATGATGCCCACGATGTTGCCGCGGATCAGCGGCTTCGGGTATTCGCGCGTCAGCCGCCACTGCCCGGCGAGGATGGAGCCGAAGCGGCGGCGCGGCAGCGGCGGCGGCTCGGGCGTGACGCAGGCGCGCATCACCTCGGAGACGGCGAAGACGCCGACCAGCACGGGGATCGGCTCGATGCCGCCGAGCAGGTCGGTCAGGCCCAGGGTGAAGCGCGGCGTGCCGGCCGGGTTCTCCATGCCGACGCAGGCGAGGAGCAGGCCGAGCAGCATCGAGGCGATCGCCTTGATCGGCGAGGAGCGCGCCACCAGCGTCGCGCACATCAGGCCGAGGAAGGCGAGCCAGAAGTACTCGAAGGAGGAGAAGTTCAGCGCCATCTCCGCCAGCATCGGCGCCATCAGCACCAGCGACAGCGTGCCGACGATGCCGCCGATCGCCGAGAACCAGAGCCCGGCGCCGAGCGCCAGCTCCGCCTGGCCCTTGCGCGTCATCGCGTAGGCCTCGTCGGTGTAGGCGGCGGAGGCGGGCGTGCCGGGGATGCGCAGCAGGCAGCCGGGGATGTCGCCCGAGAAGATCGCCATGGCCGAGGCCGAGATGATCGTGGCCAGCGCCGCGATGGGCGAGAGGTAGAAGGTGACGGGCACCAGCAGCGCCGTCGCCATGGTGGCGGAAAGCCCGGGCAGCGAGCCCACCACCAGCCCGTAGACCGAGCTGAGCAGGATGGCGATCAGCACGTCGGGTGCTGCGACGAGGGCGATGGCCTGGAGGAAGTCGTGCATCGCGCGCGCTCACCAGGGCAGCGGCAGGATGCCGTCGGGCAGCGGCACCAGCAGCAGCTTCGAGAAGACCAGGGACACGCCGAGCGGCGCCAGCAGCGCCAGCGGCACGGCGAGGCGGGCGCGGGCGCCGAGGGTGAAGGCCATGGCCAGCACGACCAGCGCGGCGGTGGGCAGGAAGCCGAGCCGGTCCACGGCCAGCACGTAGAACAGCAGCAGCGCGGGCGGCACCAGCAGGCGCAGCAGCGGCACGGCGCGGTGGACCACGGCGGCGGGCAGGCCGGCGGCGGGGGAGCCGGAGGCCGGTTCCTCCTCCGGCACCTCGAAGGAGGCGCCGACGCCGAGCACGATCAGCACGCCGCAGAGCACCAGCCCGGCGCCGATCAGCATCGGGAACACCGAGGGCCCGATCTCCTGCCCGGGCACGCCGGGCAGCCTGGCGCCGAACACGATGGCGAGCACGCCCAGCAGCGCGAGCACCGCCCCGGTCACCCGGTCGGAGAGCTGCATTCCGGACCTTCCTTCCCTCCCGCCGGCCATTCCTGGGCCGGTTCGGTGCGGGAAGGGTGCCAGGGTGGCGGCGGGGGGTGCAACCCCCGGCTCCCTAGAGCATGCTGCGTTTACATGGAAGCGTATCCTGAGTTGGCGA
>NZ_JALPRX010000078.1 GCF_023223525.1 Roseomonas acroporae
GGAGCCGTTCCGGCCTGACCGTATCGGGCCGGAACGGCTCCTGCCTTCGATCCGGCGCATTTTCCGAGGCGCCGGCCGAATACGCCCGGCCTGGGGATCCGCTACGGCGAACCGCAGTCCGGTTGGGACTGCGGTTCGCTGTCGCTTGTTGTTCTCGGCGTGGATTCACGCCGCCGGGCGTGTCCGCCCGCCGGCGATCCGCTCTAGAGCCGATCCAGCCTGACTGTATCAGGCTGGAACGGCTCCAGCCTTTTGATTTTTCGCATTTTCCGAGCCGCTGAGCGAGGACGCTCAGCTTGAAAATGCTCTATTCCGCCAGCTCGCGCATCACCCGGATCAGGTCCGACTTGCCCTCGAAGCCGATGCCCGGCAGCTCCGGCATCACGATGTGCCCGTCCTCGACGCGCACGCTGTCCGGGAAGCCGCCATAGGGCTGGAACAGGTCCGGGTAGCTCTCGTTGCCGCCGAGGCCGAGCCCGGCCGCGATGTTGAGCGACATCTGGTGCCCGCCATGCGGGATGCAGCGGCGCGGCGACCAGCCGGCCTGGTGCAGCGCCTCCAGCGTGCGCAGGTACTCGACCAGCCCGTAGGAGAGGGCGCAGTCGAATTGCAGCCAGTCGCGGTCCGGCCGCATGCCGCCGTAGCGCAGCAGGTTGCGCGCGTCCTGGTGCGAGAACAGGTTCTCGCCGGTCGCCATCGGGCCCGGGTAGAATTCCGCCAGCGCCGCCTGCAGCGCGTAGTCGAGCGGGTCGCCCGCCTCCTCGTACCAGAACAGCGGGTACTCGCGCAGCGCCTTGGCGTAGGCGATGGCGGTCTCGAGGTCGAAGCGGCCGTTCGCGTCCACGGCGAGGCGGGCGTCGGCGCCGATCTCGGCCAGCACCGCCTCGATGCGCCGCCGGTCCTCGGCGAGGCTGGCGCCGCCGATCTTCATCTTCACCACGTTGTAGCCGCGGTCGAGGTAGGAGCGCATCTCGGCGCGCAGCGCCGTGTCGTCCTTGCCCGGATAGTAGTAGCCGCCGGCGGCGTAGACGAAGACGCGCGGATCCGCCTCGCGCCCCTCCTGCTCGGCCAGCAGGCGGAACAGCGGCTGGCCAGCGATCTTCGCCGTCGCGTCCCAGATCGCCATGTCGAGCGTGCCGACCGCGACCGAGCGCTCGCCGTGGCCGCCCGGCTTCTCGTTGGCCATCATCGCCGCCCAGATCCGGTGCGGGTCGAGGTTCTCCCCGGTCCCGTCGAGCAGCGAGCGCGGATCGGCTTCCAGGATGCGGCCGCGGAAGCGCTCGCGGATCAGCCCGCCCTGGCCGTAGCGGCCGTTCGAGTTGAAGCCGTAGCCCACCACGCGCCGCCCGTCGCGCACCACGTCGGTCACGACGGCGACCAGGCTCGTCGTCATCTTCGTGAAGTCGATGTAGGCGTTGCGGATCGGCGAGGCGATCGGCTGCGTGATCTCGCGGACGTCGACGATGCGCATCGCATCCTCCCCTGCTGCCGGCCCCGGCGCCGTCGGCATCCCGGGGACGGCCTGTTGCCGTCGGGCGTTCCCGCCACGGCGCCGGCGCTTCCCCGCGGGAGCGGCCGGGCCCGCCGGCGGCGCGCCACGCCCGTTCCCTACGTCTGGCGCCGCCCCGGGGCCAATGCCAAGATCGTCGCCCCCCATGCCGGATCGGCATCGTCGTGGAACTCGACTGGCTCGGCGACTTCCTGGCCCTGGCGGCGCAGCGGAACTTCTCGCGCGCGGCGGACAGCCGCAACGTCACCCAGCCCGCCTTCAGCCGGCGCATCCGCGCGCTGGAGGACTGGATCGGCACGCCGCTGTTCCGGCGCGGCGCGCAGGGCGCCGAGCTGACCGAGGCCGGCGCGCATCTGCGCCCGCTCGCCGAGGACCTGCTGGCGCGGCTGCACCGGGCGCGGCAGGACACGCGGGCGCTGGGCGAGCGCGGCACCGCGACGCTCGCCATCGCCGCCACGCACGCCCTCTCCTTCACCTTCTTCCCCGGCTGGATCCGGCGCCAGGCACGCCTCGAGGCGCTCGGCACGGTGAACCTCGTCTCCGACAGCCTGGAGGCGTGCGAGGCGCTGATGCTGGGCGGCGAGGCGCACTTCCTGCTCTGCCACCACCACCCCGACGCCCCGAACCCGCTCGACCCCGCCCGCTTCCCGAGCCGCGCGGTGGGCACCGACACGCTGGTCGCGGCCTGCGCGCCGGCGGCGGGCGGCGGGCCGGCCTGGCGGCTGGACGACGCGGCGGCGCCGCGCCTCGCCTACAGCCCGGCCTCCGGCCTCGGCCGCATCCTGGCGGCGTGCCGGGGGGACGCGCGGCGCGGCGGAACGGCGCCGCGCCTCACCTCGCACCTCGCCGCCGCGCTGCTGACCCTGGCGCGGGAAGGCCACGGCATCGCCTGGCTGCCGCTGACCGTGGCCGGCGAGGACCTGGCGTCCGGCCGCCTCGTCCGCGCCGGGCCGCCGGGGAGCGACCTCGCCGTCGGGATCCGGCTGTTCCGCGCCCCCGGCCCGCAGGGCCGCGCCGCCGAGGCGCTGTGGGAATCGCTCGGGGACGCGGCGGATGGCTGAATCGCGCTTGGCCCGGCCCGGGCGATCTGGAACGCTGCGGCGCCACCCGCCGCGAGGAGCCTGCCCGTGCCCGACGACATGATCCCGGCCGCCGCCTCCAGCCTGTCGCACGTCACGCGGCCGTCGGCGATGGAATGGCAGCCGACGCGCTTCCCGGGCATCGCGATCAAGCTACTCTACAGGGACGCGGATTCCGGCCTGTTCACGGCGCTGTTCCGCTGGGAGCCGGGCGCGGTGCTGCCCGACCACGAGCATGTGCGGATCGAGCAGACCTACATGCTGGAGGGGAGCCTGGTGGACGAGGAGGGCGCGTTGCTCGCCGGCGACTTCGCCGCCCGCCCGGCCGGCAGCCGGCACGTCGCCCGCTCGCCGGACGGCGCGCTGATCCTGTGCTTCTTCCTGGAGCCCAACCGCTTCTTCAACGCCGACGGCACCGAGGAACGCTTCAGCACCGCGCCGGCGCGCTGACCGGTGCGCTGACTGGCGCACTGACTTGGCGCGCCCGGCCGGGCCGGCTTGCCGCGCGGGCGGAAACGCGGCTTCCTGCGCGCCCCGCCGATTCCGGCCGACCTTCCGACCGGCCCCGTTCGGCCCATCCCTCTCCGGAGCGTCCCGCCATGAGCCTCACCCTCGCCCAGGCCGCCACCATCGTCGACGCCTCGCTGGCCAAGGGGCACGAGCTGAAGCTCAACCCCCTGACCGTGGTGGTGCTCGACGCGGGCGGCCACCTGATCGCGGCCAAGCGCGAGGACGGCGCCAGCCTGCTGCGGCCCGAGATCGCCACCGGCAAGGCGTTCGGCTGCCTCGCCATGGGCTTCGGCGGGCGCGAGATGGCGCGCCGTGCCCAGGCGATGGGGCCGTTCATGAACGCGCTCTCGGACCTAACCGGCGGCAAGGCGGTGCCGGTGCAGGGCGGCGTGCTGATCCGCGACGCGGCGGGCGCGCTGCTGGGCGCGGTCGGCATCAGCGGCGACCTCTCGGCGAAGGACGAGGAGGCGGCGCTGGCGGGGATCGCGGCGGCGGGACTGGTGGCCGATACCGGCGACGCGGCCTGATCCCGGCGGCCTTCGCCGACCCGGCCCCCGCGCCCCGGCGGGCGCCGCGGCACATGCCGACGGCGGCGTTCGCCGGCCCGCACGGGGCGCTGCCCCGGACCCCGCGAAGGGGCGAAGCCCCCTTCGAGACCCCCTTTCCGCAGGGCGGGCAGGGGGGCGGGCCGGCCGGTCCGGCCGCCCGGTCCGGCCGCCCGCGTCAGGGCATGGGGACGCCGAGCTTCTCCGCCCAGGGCCGCAGCGAGTCGAGGATGCCCGCGCGCAGCGCCACGCCCTCGCGCAGCGCCTGCTCCCGCTTGCGCAGCCCGCTCTGCCCCGGCAGCCTCACCTTGCCGCCACCGGCGCGCGGCGGGCTGGCGAGGCAGTTCGCGGTGATGGTCGCGGTCTGGCGCGTGAAGGCGTCGAGCCCGCCGAAGGCGGCGGGATCGAACACCTGGATGAAGGCGGCATTGGTCATGCCCGCCGGCTTCTCGGCGCGGCCGAGGCCGGACATCCCCTGGCTCAGCGCCTCGGAGAGCAGGCCCCAGCCATAGCCCTTCTGGCCGTGGTCCAGCCCGCCGGCCGGCAGCACCGTGCCGCCCTGCGTCAGCACGTTGGGGTCGTCGGTGGCGTTGCCCTCGGCATCCATCAGCCAGGGCCGGTCGTAGCGCCTCCCCTCGCGCGCCAGGCGCGCCGCCATGTTGTTGGTGGTGATGGAGCCGCTGATGTCGATCAGCACGGGGTCTCCCCCCGGGGTACCGCCGGTCGGGAAGCCGGCCGCGATGGGGGCGGGCGAGAGGGCGCCGCGCGTGCCGCCGAAGGGCGCCACCGTGGCGACGCCGGGCGCCGAGGTCGCCATGGTCAGCACCAGCCCGCGCTCGGCGACGCGGCGCGGATAGGCGGCGAGGCAGGCCATGTGGTGCGCGTTGCCGATGGCGACGGCCACCATGCCGTACTGCCCGACGCGTTCCAGCGCGAGGTCGATCGCCTTCGTCACCAGCCAGGGGCCGGGCAGGCGCCGCCCGTCCCAGGCGACGCAGGCGCCGCGGTCCGAGACCACGCCGGGCTCGCCCGTGGTGGCGAGGTGGCCGGCGGCGATCTCGTCGAGGTAGCGCGCGGCGAGGCCGAGGCCGTGCGTGTCGTGGCCCATCATGTCGGCCTCGACCAGGATGTCGGCGACGGTGGCGGCCTTCCCGGCCTCCATGCCGGCGGCGGCGAAGAGGGCGGCGGCGAAGCGGACCAGCGCGTCGCGGTCGTGGCGCGCCGCCGGCTCCGACGCGGCGCTCATGCCAGCACCCCGATCGGCCAGGGGACGAATTCGTCGCGGCCCATGCCGGCGAGCTCGCTCCTCGTGCGCTCGCCCGAGGCGTGGCGGAGGAGCTGCGCGAAGATTCGCTCGCCCATCGCGGCCACGGTGCTCTCGCCGTCGATGATGACGCCGCAATTGATGTCCATGTCGCTCTTCATGCGCTCGTACATCGGGGTGTTGGAGGCGAGCTTGATGGTCGGCGCCGGCACCGAGCCGAAGCAGGAGCCGCGCCCGGTGGTAAACATGATCATGTTGGCCCCGCCCGCGATCTGGCCGGTCGCAGAGACCGGGTCGTAGCCGGGCGTGTCCATGAAGACGAGGCCGTGCGTCGTCACCTGCTCGGCGTAGCGGTAGACCTCCATCAGCGGCGAATTGCCGCCCTTCTTGGAGCCGCCGAGCGACTTCTCCAGGATGTTGGCGAGGCCGCCCGCGTTGTTGCCGGGGGAGACGCGGCCGTTGATCTGGGTGTCGCGGCCGTCGGCGTAGCGCAGCCACCACTCCATCCGCTCCACGAGCTTGCGCCCCACCTCGGGTGTCACGGCGCGCTGCGTCAGCGTGTGCTCGGCGCCGAAGATCTCGCCGGTCTCGGAGAGGATGGCGGTGCCGCCGTGGCGGATCAGGATGTCCATCGCGGCGCCGAGCGCCGGGTTGGCCGAGAGTCCCGAGAAGCCGTCCGAGCCGCCGCACTGCATGCCGATGGTCAGGTGCTCGACGGAGACGGGCCGGCGGCGGACGTCGTTCGCGGCCGGCAGCATCTCCCGCACCAGGGCCGTGCCGGCCTCGACGGCGCGGCGCACGCCGCCCGTCTCGCCGATCACCAGCGTGCGCAGGGTCGGGCCGGGCTCGATGCCCTGCGCGCGCAGGAAGCCGTGCAGGTTGTCCACCTCGGAGCCGGCGGCGATCACCAGCGCGGCGGCGGTGTTGGCGTGGCGGATGGTGCCGGCCAGGGTGCGGTGCAGCAGCGCCAGCGGCTCGCCGGAACGCTCCACCGCGTCGCCCTGGCCGTGCACGTAGGGCACCACCCCGTCCACCATGGGGAAATCGGCCAGCCGCTCCGTCGTGAACCAGCCGGCGATCCGGCGCGCCGCCGTGCCGCCGGCATTACCCAGCACGAACACGCCGACATAGTTGCGCGTGCCGACGCGGCCATCCGCCCGCACGATGCCCTGGAAGGTGGCGCGCTGCGCCGCCGGCACGTACTCGGTCGGCACGTAGTCGCGCCCGAAGGCGTAGTCCTTCTCCACCGCGTCGAACAGGATGTTGTGGCTGTGCATCCAGGTGCCGGGCGGCAGGTTCTCGGCGGCGTAGCCGATCACCGTGTTGTACTTCAGCACCTTCTCGCCCTTGGCGATCCAGCGCGCGGCGATCTTGTGGCCTGCCGGCACGTCCTCGCGCGTCACCGTGTTCTCCGACGGCACCGAGGTGCCGGCGGGCACGGGCAGGCGCGCCACCAGCACGTTGTCGCGCGCATCGAGCCGGATGAAGGGGTTGCGGGGTTCGTCCGCCGTCGTCGCACTTGCGGGTGCGGAACCCGTCGGCATGGCGCCCTCTGGCATGCTGCGTTCCTCCCCGCTCAGCCCGTGACGCCGATCGGCCAGGGCACGTACTCGTTCTCGCCCATGCCCTCGACCTCGCCCTTCGTGCGCTCGCCCGAGGCATGGCGCAGCAGGGCCTCGAAGATGCGCGCGCCCATCGCCTCGGCGGAAAGCGCGCCGTCCAGCACCGGGCCGGCATCGAGGTCGATGTCGTCGGCGAGACGCGCGAAGGTCTCGCCGCTGGCGGCGATCTTCACCGTCGGCGCGGGCTGCGAGCCGAAGCCGGTGCCGAGGCCGGTGGTCATGGCGATCAGGTTGGCGCCGCCGGCGATCTGGCCGGTGACGGAGACCGGATCGTCGTCGGGCGTGTCCATGAAGACGAGGCCGCGCGCCGTGACCGGCTCGGCGTAGCGGCAGGCGGCGGCGAGCGGGGCGGTGCCGGCCTTGCCGATGCCGTCCAGCGCCTTCTCCAGCACGCTGGCGAGGCCGGCCCGCGCGTGCCGCCGGTCCAGCCGGCCCTCCAGCGGCGTGTCGCGGCCGCGCGTGGCGTCGCGCCACCAGCCGAAGCGTTCGGCGAGCGCGGCGGCCACCTCGGGCGTGGCGGCGCGCTCGGCCAGGGCGGGGCCGGCCAGCAACGCGTCCGGCGTCTCGGAGAGGATCGCGGTGCCGCCATGGCGCAGCAGCAGGTCCACCGCCGCCCCCAGCGCCGGGTTGGCGGAGATCCCGGTGAAGCCGTCCGGCGCGGCGGTCTGCAGCCCGAGCACGAGGTGTTCGGCCGACACCGTCTCGCGCCTCGCCCGGTCGGCCGCCGGCAGCATCGCCGCGACCATGGCGCGGGCCGTCTCCACCGTGGCGCGGATGCCGCCCGCCTCCTGGATGGTCACCGTCTGCAGGCGGTCGCCGACGGCGAGCTTCTCGGCCGCCAGGAAGGCCTGGAGGTTGTTGCGCTCGCAGCCCAGCGACAGCACCACGGCGCCGAAGGTGTTGGGGTGGCGGATGGTGCCGGCGATGGTGCGGCGGAGCAGGTCCATCGGCTCGCCGGTCGCCTCCATGCCGCAGCCCGTCTCGTGGATGTAGGGCACCACGGCATCGACGTTGGGGAAGGCGGCGAGCCGTTCCGCGTCGAACCAGTCGGCGGCCTGGCGCGCGGCGGTGGCGGCGCAGTTCACCAGCACGATCACGGCGATGGTGTTGCGCGTGCCGACGCGGCCATCGGCGCGCACGAAGCCCTGGAAGGTGGCGCGCCCGGCGGCGGGCAGCGGGGCCGGCGGCACGGCGGCGCGGGCGGGCGGCGGCGCGGCGGGCAGCAGGTCCCCGGGGCAGAGCAGCGTGCCCGGCGCCAGCTCGCGGGCGGCGAGGCCGATGGCGACGCCGCCGCGCAGCACCGGCGCGCCGGCGGCGACGGGGCGGGCGACGAGCTTGTGCGCCGCCGGCACGGCTTCGGCCAGGGTGATGCCCTCGGCCGGGATGGCGCTGCCGGCGGTCAGGTCGTGGCGGGCGACGAGGACGTTGTCGCGCGGGTCGAGCCGCAGCGCCGGGCGCGGGGGGCGGCGCTGGTTCACGCGCGGCGGCCCGCCAGGACGCCAGTGGGGGAGCCGGAGGGGGCGGCGGAGCGGGCGGGCGCCCTGGCGCGGCCTTCCAGCGGCCCCATCGGCATGTTGTCGCGGCCGGTTCCCGGCATGGTAGCATCCCCCTTCGTCGTGGGCCGCGCGACGGCGGCCGGCCGGTGCCGACCGGGCCGCGCGGCGCGGGCCGTCGCCTTCCGGGGCGGCACTGTACCGGGCGGGCCGATGCGCGTCTAAGATCATCTCCGCATCGAGGCGATGCCGATCCTGGATCGCCGGCAACGCCGCCCGCCCCCGCCCCGCCTTTCCGGCCGCCCCGCATGCTCGACCTCGTCCATCTCCGCTCCTTCGCCACCCTGGCCGAGGAGCTGCACTTCGGCCGCGCCGCGCGGCGGCTGCACATGACGCAGCCGCCGCTCAGCCGTCAGCTCCAGCTCCTGGAGCGGGAGCTGGGCGTGCGGCTGCTCGATCGCGGCGGCCAGGGCGTGGCGCTCACCGCCGCCGGCCGGGCCTTCCTGCCCGAGGCGCGGGCCCTGCTGGCGGCGGGGGAGACGGCCACGCAGGTGGCCCGCCGCGCCGCCCAGGCCAAGCCGGGCGGCGCGCTGACGATCGGCCTGATCGGCGCCGCCGCCTACGCCTTCCTGCCGCGCCTGGTGAGCCGGGCGCGCGCGGAGCTGCCGGACATCGCGCTGACGCTGAAGGAGATGATGGGCGCGGCGCAGGTGGAGGCGCTGGCGCTCGGGCGCATCGACCTCGGGCTGGCGCGGCCGCTGACGCGGCCCTTCGACGGCGCCGCCGCCTGCGTGATGCGCGAGCCGCTGGCGCTGGCTCTGCCGGAGGGGCACCCGCTCGCGGCGCGCCGCCGGCTGGCGCTGCGCGACCTGGAGGACGTGCCCTTCATCATGTACTCGCCCGACGGCCCGTACCTGCACGCCCTGCTGACCGACGCCTTCCGCGCCGCCGGGGTGCGGCCGCGCGTGGTGCAGGCGATGAGCCATGCGCAGTCCATCCTGTCGCTGGTCAGCACCGGCATGGGCGTCGCGATCGTGCCGGCCGAGGCGCGCAACGCCTGCTTCGGCAGCGTCGTCTTCCGGCCGATCCGCGTGGCACCGGGGGCGATGGCGGAGCTGCACGCGATCTGGCGGCCGGAGAACCGCAACCCGGCCCTGCCCCCCTTCCGCGCGCTGCTGCGGCGCGTCGCCCTGCCCGGCTGAGAGCCTTGCATGGACGGCCCGGTGGCGGCGCGCGCCGGCCGGCACCGCGCGGAAGGCCGCGTGGCGGGCGGGCCTCGGAACCTGTTCGAGAAGCCTGCGGGTCGGTCCGGCGGGTCTTTTCCGCGCCGGGAGCGTCGGGGATCCGGCACGATGCCCCGCATCGCGCCGGCGTCCCTTCCCTCCCGGCTCCTTCCCGGCACGAAAAATCCCTCGCCATCCCTCCGCCGCAGGCCTCTCGAACAGGCTCTCAGCCCGCCGCCCGGCCCCCCACCGGGTCCAGGCCACTGGCGCGGTAGGCGGCCTCGGCCTCCGGTCCCTGCAACGCCGCCAGGAAGCGCCCGGCCAGGGCCCGGTCCGCCGCCGCGCGCATGATCGCCGCGGCGAAGGTGGCAGCCTTGCCCAGCGGCGGCGGCAGCGGCCCCACGATCTCGACGCCCGGCACCGCCCGCAGCTCGCTGACCTGCTGCACCGCGAGGTCGGCCTCGCCGCTCGCCAGCCTCTCGGCCGTGAAGCCGGCGGGGATGACGGTGGCGCGCGCGTCGATCGCCTCGGCGATGCCGAGCTGCCGGATCACGGCGGCGAAGTGGATGCCGCTGGCGCCGGTGCGGGAATAGGCGACCGAGCGCGCCGCCAGCAGCGCGCGGATGCAGGCCTCGGGCGTCGCGATGTCGGGATGCGGCGCGCCGGCGCGCACGGCGAGGCCGATGCGCGAGACCACCACGTCGCGCCGGTCGGCCGGGTCCACGAGGCCCTGCGCCGCGAGCCGGGCCGCCGCCTCGTCCGTCACCAGCACCAGGTCGGGGCGCGCGCCGGCGGCGATGCGCTCCATGACGACGGCGGTCGGGCTCCAGTCGATCGCGAAGCGGCAGCCGGTCGCGGCCTCGAAGGCGGGCAGGATCGCCTGGTCGAAGGCGCCGCGCACCACCAGCGCGCACATCAGCGTCAGCACCGGCCCGTTCCCGTCCATCGCCCTGCCCTCCCCCTGGCGGCCCGCAGGCTGGGCCGGGCGGCGGGCCCAGGCAAGCGGGGCCGGCATCCCGCGCGGCGCCGGCGGCGGGGCGCCTTCAGCGCGCGGCGCGGTCGAAGCGGCCGTGACGCAGGAAATGCAGCGTCTGCCGGATCACCTCGGCGTTGCGCATCATCAGCGGATGGGTGGCATGCAGGACGATGTGGTCGGCCATGCCGGCCACCCGGGTGCGCTCCACGCAGACGCGCCCGTCATCCGGGCCCGGCAGCAGCAGCCAGGAGGCGAGCGGGTCCAGCGAGCGGTCGCCCGCGATCACGCCCAGCTCGTAGTCCACCGGGCCCAGCAGCGCGCGCAGGGATTCGTCGGGGCGGGTGACGAGCTGCGCCCCGGCGGGGCCGAAGACGCGGCGGTAGAGCGCGTTGCGGCAGAGCAGGTCGGCCACCTCGCTGCCGCCGTTCGGCGTGCCCAGCATCACCACGCGTCCGAGGCCGGCCGGGCGACGGCGGGTGATGAGGGCGCGCGCCAGCAGCCCGCCCATGGAATGCGCGACGACGTGCAGCGGCCCCGCCCCGGCGTGCAGGAAGGCGGCGGCCCGGCGCGCCACGTCCTCGGCCAGCGTCTCCAGCGGCGCGTGGCGCGCGTCGTAGTCGAGGTTCAGCGTGGCGTGGCCGGCCTCGCGCAGCGCCCGCTCCATCCGCGCCATCGAGGCGGCGCGCCGCGCGATGCCGTGCAGCAGCAGCACCCGGCCGGGCCCGCCGGGGACGGGCGCCGGGCCGGACGCCTCCCCCGGCGCCGGGGCCGCCGCGCTCACGCCGCGGCGTCGTCGCGGCCGGAGAGCAGGGCGGCCACCCAGCGCGTGCTGTCGTACTGCGCGCAGACCACGAGCAGGGCGATGGTGACGGGGATGCCGATGAAGGCGCCGGCGATGCCCCACAGGAAGGACCAGAAGAACACGGCGAACAGCACCAGGAAGGGCGAGACCGACACCGCCTTGCCGGCGAGGCGCGGCTCGATGTAGCTGCCCGAGACGAACTGGATGACGTTGAGGCAGAGGAACACGGTCAGCGCCGCTTCCCAGGAGCCGAATTGCAGCCCGGCGAACAGGGTGGGGAACACCGTCGCCGTCAGCGGGCCGAGGAAGGGGATGTAGTTCAGGGCGAAGGCGATCATGCCCCACTCGACCGGCAGCTCCAGCCCCACCGCGAGCGCGAAGGCCCAGATGGAGAGGCCCGTCACCGCGCTCATCACCGTGCGCACCAGCATGTAGGTCTGGAGCTTGCTGCCGATCTGCTCGCAGGCCCGCAGCAGCCGTGTCCCCTCGCCGTTGCGGCCCATGCGCACGAGCTTGCGGCGGATCACCTCCACCTCCAGCATGCCGAGCATGGTGAAGACCAGGGTGACGGTCAGGAAGCTGAGCAGCCCCTGCATCCGTCCGGTCAGGCTCTGCGCCAGCCAGACCACCCAGCGCATGTCGAAGTGCTCGGCGAACAGGCCGGCGACCGGGATGCCGTGGCCTTCGAGCCATTCGGTCTGGCGCAGGTAGATGTCCTGGAAGCGGCTGGCGTTGACGATGGTCCACTGCCCGACGCGGCTGAAGCCCCAGGCGACCAGCATGGCGAGCCCGACCACGCTGACCAGCACGATCACGATGGTGACGAGCAGCGCCAGCAGCTTCGGCAGCCGACTCTCCAGCAGGCGCTGCACCGGCCAGAACACGGCGATGATGAACAGCGCGAAGGTGGCCGGCACGAAGACCGAGGACGCCTCGCGCAGCGCGGCGAAGACCAGCACGGCGGCGCAGAGCCCGGCCATCGCGCGCAGCGCCGGGTCGCCGCCCAGGCGCCCCCGGAGACCAACCTGATCAGCATGCATCGTGCGCAGAACTCCGAACCAGGGCCCATTGCGGGTTCGTGCCGGTACCTGTCAATAGAACAGGCCCGGCCCGGGGGCGCTGGGCGCCGGGGCGGCGCCCCCCGCCGTTTCCGGCCGGCGCCGATCGGGGCTAAGAGCGTCGGCGCCCCGGCGAGTGCCGGGGCGCCCTGCCCGCGAGGAACATCCCGTTGCGATTCCTGAGCCGCCTGCTGCGCAGGCTACTTTTCGTGGCGCTCGGTGCCGTGCTGGCGGTGCTCGCTGTGCGGGTCTGGCTGGTCTCGGGCGGGCCGCCGCTGGAGCCATGGCACCTGTACGTGCCGCCCGAGCTGCATGCCGCCGAGCTCGACCGCAC
The DNA here is from genome assembly GCF_023223525.1 of Roseomonas acroporae. Lineage (GTDB taxonomy): Bacteria > Pseudomonadota > Alphaproteobacteria > Acetobacterales > Acetobacteraceae > Roseomonas_E > Roseomonas_E acroporae. The sequence continues at coordinate 12,417 of NZ_JALPRX010000078.1, forward strand.
CGACTGGGCCGGCTACCTGCGCGCCGAGGAACGGGCCGCCGAGGCGGTACGCACCGAGGTGACGGAGCGCCTGCCGCCCAGGGACCGGATCCCGCTCAACCGCTACTTCGAGGGCAGCCCGGTCTATCCCGGGCATTTCCGGCACGACTGGAACCGCAGCTACGTGCTGGAGCCCGAGGGCACGCCGCGCGGCGCGGTGGTGCTGCTGCACGGGCTGACCGACGCGCCCTACAGCCTGCGCCACGTCGCCCGCTACTACCGCGACCACGGCTACCTCGCGATCGGCATCCGGCTGCCGGCGCACGGCACGGTGCCCGGCGCGCTGACCGACGTGGTGTGGGAGGACTGGACGGCGGCGACGCGGCTGGCGATGCGCGAGGCGCGCCGGCGCGTGCCGTCCGGGCCGGTCCACGTCGTCGGCTTCTCCAACGGCGGCGCGCTGGCGATGAAGCAGGCGCTCGACTCGCTCGACGACCCGGCGGTGGTGCGGCCCGACCAGGTGGTGCTGCTCTCGCCCATGATCGGCGTCACCGGCTTCGCGCGCTTCGCGGGCTTCGCGGGGCTGCCGGCGCTGCTGCCGCGCTTCGCCAAGGCGGCCTGGCTCGGCGTCGTCGCCGAGTTCAACCCGTTCAAGTACAACTCCTTCCCGGTGAACGGCGCGCGCCAGTCCTGGCGGCTGACCCGGGCGGTGCAGGAGCAGCTCGACCGGCGCGCCCGCGCCGGGCAGCTCGACCGGCTGCCGCCGGTGCTGACCTTCCAGTCGGTGCTCGACTTCACCGTCAGCACGCCCGCCGTGATCAACACGCTCTACGGGCAGCTTCCGGCGAACGGCAGCGAGCTGGTGCTGTTCGACATCAACCGCAATGCCAGCCTCGGCCCCCTCTTCACGCCGGGCACGGAGACGGCGCTCGACCGGCTGCTGCCGGCCGGCCCGCGACGCTACCGCACCGTCGTCGTCACCAACGCCTCGCCGGATGGCAACGCCATCGAGGCACGGCTGACCGAGGCCAATGGCGGCGGCACGCGCGTGGCGCCGCTGCGCGCCACCTATCCGCGCGACGTGTTCTCGCAGTCGCACGTCTCCATGCCGTTCCCGCAGTCGGACTCGCTGTACGGGATGGAGCCGGACCCGGCGGACGAGGATTTCGGCGTGCATTTCGGCACGGTGGCGCCGCGTGGCGAGCGCGGGGCGCTGGCGATCAGCCTGGACGCGCTGCTGCGCATGTCGTCGAACCCGTTCTTCGACGAGCTGCTGGAGCGGATCGGGACGACGATCGACGGCGCGGCACGCTGACCGCAGGGGAGGGCGTTGCCCTCCCCGCACCCCCTCCACCAAAGGGCGAAGCCCCTTCGGAAACCCCGTTCGGAAGGGCGGTCCCGACGGCATCAGCCATCGAGGCCCAGAGCGAACAGAGGTGCAGGAGGGCCTCGCCCTCCTGCCGGGATGGGTCCGGGGAGGGCGGAGCCCTCCCCGCCGCGTCAGAACGTCCCGAGCAGCGAGCCGAGCACGATCACCACGACGAGCGCGACGAGGGCCGTGACCACGGTGGTCATGAACAGGTCCATGTAGCTGCGCCTGTGGTCGGAGCCGCAGACGGCGAGCAGCGTCACCACCGCGCCGTTGTGCGGCAGCGCGTCCAGCGTGCCGGCGCCGATCACCGCGACGCGGTGCAGCAGGGCGGGGTCGATGCCGTGCTCGGCGGCGAGCTGGAGGTAGGTGCCGCCCAGCGTGTCGAGCGCGATGGTCAGGCCGCCCGAGGCGGAGCCGGTCAGCGCCGCCAGCACGTTGGTGGCGACGGCGAGCGAGACCAGCGGCCCGCCGCCGATGCCGAGCACCTGGTCGCGCACCGCCGCGAAGGCCGGCAGCGCCGCGACCACCGCGCCGAAGCCGACCAGGCTGCCGACGCCGATCACCGGCAGCACGGCGGAATTGGCGCCGGCGTCCAGCGTCGCGCGCAGCGAGGGAAGGCGCTGGAAGTTCAGCGCCACCAGCACGAGGCAGGAGAAGAACAGCGCCACCACGACGGACCAGACGCCGCCGACGGCCGCGATGCTGGTCTCGCCCCAGCGCGGCTCGTTGAGGAAGGCGGTGTCCATGCTCGGCAGCACCACGCCGGTCATCAGCAGGTTGACCAGCAGCACCACCGCGATCGGCGCCACCGCCACGGCGAAGGAAGGCTGCGGCTGGCCGCCGCGGCCGTGGTGCAGCTCGGCGGTGTCGAACTCGCCCGTGACCGCGGAATGCTCGCGGATCACCGGATCGTCCGCCGCCTGGTCGGCGATGCCCTGCACGTCGGCGGGCGGCGTGCCGTAGCCCTCGCCGGCGCGCCTGGCCTGCGCCGCGCGGAATTCGAGCCACCAGATGCCGAGCCCGGCCATCACCGCCGAGGCGATGAGGCCGAGGCCGGGCGCGGCCCAGGGCGAGGTGCCGAAGAAGGGCATCGGGATCGCGTTCTGGATCGCCGGCGTGCCCGGCATGGCCGACATGGTGAAGCTCGACGCGGCGAGCATGATGGTGGCCGGCATCAGCCGGTAGGGCACGTCGGCGGCGCGGAACATGGCGTGCGCCATCGGGCCGAGCACGAAGAAGGCGACGAACAGGTTGACGCCGCCATAGGTGACCAGCGCGCCGGCCAGCACCACGGCGAGGATGGCGCGCTGCGTGCCGAGCTTCCTGGTCATGAAGTCGGCGATGGCGGTGATGGAGCCGCTGTCGCCCATCAGCTTGCCGAAGACGCCGCCGAGCAGGAAGAGCGGGAAGAACTGCGCGATGAAGCCCCCCGCGGCGCTCATGAAGGTCTGCGTCCAGTTGGCGAGCAGCGGCTCGCCCGCGAAGGCCGCGGCCACCAGCGCGCCGAGCGGGGCGAGGAGCAGCACGCTCCAGCCCCGGTAGGCCAGGCCCATCAGCAGGCCGAGGCCGACGAGGATTCCGAGCAGGCCCATGCCTCACACCCCTTCGAGCAGCTTGGCCAGGTCGACCGTGGAACGGGTGCCGATCGCGTCCCCCTTCTCGGCGAGGAATGCCTCGGCGCAGCGCCGCCCCTCGTCGCGCAGATGGGTCAGGAAGGCCCATTCGGCGTTCAGCTTGGAGGAGTGGCCGAGGTCGATCATCATCGGGCTGGAGACGATGTGCACCCGGAAGCTGGCCCAGCGCTCGGCCTCGCTGCGCTTCTGGTCCGGCCTGACGTCGAGCGTCGCGAGGAGCTGCTGGAGCAGGGCGATGCCGCGCAGCTCCTTGATGGTCGCGGCGTTGAAGGAGATCTCGTTCAGCCGGTTCTGGATCTCGGCCGCGGTGCGCGGCGTGCCGGGGCGCTCGACGGGGTTGATCGCGATCAGGATCAGGTCGTCGGCCCTGCCGCCGTCGCGCACCAGCGGGGTGATGGTCGGGTTGCCCGCGTAGCCGCCATCCCAGTAGTGCTCGCCGTCGATCTCGACCGCCTGGAACAGCGTCGGCAGGCAGGCCGAGGCCATCAGCACGTGCGGCGTCACCTCGGCGTTGCGGAAGACGCGGCCGCGGCCGGTGTGGACGTTGGTGGCGGTGACGTAGAGGCGCTGCTCGGCATGGGCGAGGCGGTCGAAGTCGATCGTCTCGGCCAGCACCGATTCCAGCGGATTGGTGCCGGTGAGGTTGAAGTCGTAGGGCGAGACCACCCGCGCCATCAGGTCCATGATGATGAAGGCCGGCGAGCTGTCCAGCGTCCAGCGGCCGAGCAGGATGTCGAGCGGGCCGCGGCGCAGCGGACTGAGGGTCGCGGCGCGCCCGACCGTGCCCCAGAAGCGCTCCAGCGCCGCCTTGGCGCCGGCGCGGCCGCCCTCCTGGTAGCCGGCCACCAGGGCGGCGGCGTTCATCGCGCCGGCGGAGGCGCCGCTGATCGCGTCGATCTCGAGCCGCTCCTCCTCCAGCAGCCGGTCCAGCACGCCCCAGGTGAAGGCGCCGTGCGAGCCGCCGCCCTGCAGGCCGAGGTCGACCGGCAGCGGCGCCGCGCGCGTCCCGACGGCGGGAGCGGGGGACGGGGCCGGCGGTGCCGCGATGTCGGGCGCTGGCGCGACCTGGGGCTTGTTGTCGGTGTCGCTCATGGCATCCTCCAGAAATGATGTCGCATCGGCCGGCGGCACGGCCCGGGGCACGGCACGAGGCACGGCCCGGGGCACGGCCCGGCGACGGCGGCGCGGCCGCGTCCGGCGGACGCGGCGCGACGGCGGCGCCGGCCGCTCCCCCCGATGTCGCTGTTGGCGCCCGCCGGGCGCGCGAGGCCGCGCAACGCCCGCCGGCATGACCCCGCCGGATGGCCCGGCCGGCATGGCAAGGCGCCTTCCGTTCCATCGTGGCGGCGGCGGGACGCGGCCCGCCGCCCCGCGCTCAGGCGGCGGCGGCCGCCTTCCTCTCCTGGCGCTCGAACCAGGTCACGTAGAGGACCGGCAGGAAGACCAGCGTCAGCAGCGTGGCGCCCATCAGCCCGCCCATGATGGCGAAGGCCATCGGCCCCCAGAACACGGTCGGCGTGATCGGGATCATGCCGAGCACGGTGGACATCGCGGTCAGCAGGATCGGGCGCAGGCGCGAGGAGCAGGCGCGGATCGCCGCCTCGCGCACCGGATGCCCCTCGGCGCGCTCGTCCTCGATCTGGGTGATGAGGATCACCGCGTTCTTGGCGATCATGCCCATCAGCGACAGCACGCCGAGGATGGCGACGAAGCCGAGCGGGCTGTTCGAGACCAGCAGCGCCGTGACCACGCCGATCAGCCCGAGCGGCACCACGCTGAAGACGATGAACAGGCGCGCGAAGCTGCCGAGGTGGAAGATCAGCACCGTCGCCATGATGAACAGCATGGCCGGCACCACCGCCATCACCGAGGCCTGGGACTCGGCGCTCTCCTCGACGATGCCGCCGGTCTCGACGCGGTAGCCGGCGGGCACCTTCGCGGCGGCCGCGGCGATCGCCGGGGCGAGGCGATCCACCACCTCGGCCGGCAGCACGCCGCGCGGCACGTCGGCCTGCACGGTCAGCGTCGGCACCCGGTTGCGGCGGTGGATCAGCGGGTATTCCTGCTCGTAGTCGAAGCTCGCGAACTGGCTGAGCGGCACGGTGCGGCCGCCGGCGATCGGGATCTGCAGCGTGCGCAGCGTGTCCACCGACATGCGCTCCGCCTCCACCGCCCGCACCACGACGTTGATCAGGTAGATGTCGTCGCGCATCTGGGTCACGGCGGCGCCGGAGATGGCGGCGTTCAGCGCACCCGCCACGGCGGCCGAGGAGAGGCCGAGGCGGCGCGCCTCGTCCTGGTCGATCCGCACGCGCAGCTGCCGCGCCGGCTCCATCCAGTCGAAGCTGGTGCGGCGCGTGTCCGGGTCGGCGGCGACGACGCCGGCGACATCCATCGCGATGCGGCGGATCGTCGCGATGTCGGGGCCGGTGATCCGGTACTGGATGGGCCATCCCACCGGCGGGCCCAGCTCCAGCGGGTAGACGCGGCTGACCACCTCCGGGAACTGCTCGGCCAGCACCTTCTCCAGCCGGTCCTGCAGCCGGTCGCGCACCGCGAGGCCCTTCGAGATCAGCACGATCTGGCCGAAGAAGTCGTTGCTCGGCTGCACGTCGAGCGGCAGGTAGAAGCGGATCGCGCCGCGGCCGATGTTGCTGCTCCACTGCACCACGTCGGGCGCGATCGCCGGATCGTCCGCCAGGATGCGCTCCAGGCGCGCCATCGTGGCGTCGGTGGCGTGAATCGAGGCGTTCTGCGGCAGGGTGAGGTCGATCAGCAGCTCGTCGCGGTCGGAGGCCGGGAAGAACTGGTTGCTGACGAAGCGCATGCCGACGACCGAGAGGGCGAACAGGCCGATGGTCACGGCGAGCGTCACCCAGCGCAGCCGGATCGCGCCGGAGAGGAAGGAGCGGTAGGCGCGGACCAGCTTCCCCGGCTCGGCCGGGGGGGTGCCGGGCTTGGGCGCCTTGAGGATCAGCACGCCGATCAGGGGGGCGAAGATCACCGCCACCAGCCAGGAGACCAGCAGCGCGATGGTGACGACGGCGAAGATCGAGAAGGTGTACTCGCCGGCCGAGCTCTGCGCGAAGCCCACGGGGACGAAGCCCGCGATGGTGACCAGCGTGCCGGCCAGCATCGAGAAGGCGAGCTTGGAATAGGCGTAGGTGCCCGCCTGCTCCTTGGTGTCGCCGGCGGCGAGGCGGTTGATCATCGCGTCCACGGTGGTCATCGCGTCGTCCACCATCAGGGCGAGGGCGATGATCAGGGCGCCGAGCGAGATGCGCTGCAGGTCGATGTTCACCGCCTGCATGATCGGGAAGACGATGGCCAGCGTCAGCGGGATGGCCAGCGCCACGATCGCGCCCGGCCGCACGCCGAGGGCGATGAAGCTCGTCACCAGGATGATGGCGATGGCCTGCCAGAGCGACGTCATGAAGTCGCTGATCGCCAGCTCCACCGTGCGCGGTTGCTCGGCCACGGCATGGGCGGAGACGCCCACCGGCAGGTCGGCCACGATGTCGCGCACCGCCCTGTCGATGTTGCGGCCGAGCTGGAGCACGTCGCCGCCGTCGCGCATGGCGATGCCGAGGCCGATCGCCTCGTGGCCGTTCACCCGGAACATCGGCTGCGGCGGGTCGGCGAAGCCGCGGGTGACGGTCGCGATGTCGCTGAGCTGGAGGATGCGCCCGCCCACGGAGAAGTTGACGGCGCGGATGTCCGCCTCGGATTCGAACTGGCCGCTGACGCGCAGCAGCAGCCGCTCCGACCCGCCCTCGATGGTGCCGGCCGGCGCCACGATGTTCTGCGCCTGCAGCGCCGCGATCAGCGTGTTGCGGTCGATGCCGAGGCCGGCGAGGCGCTCCATCGAGAACTCGACGAAGACCCGCTCGTCCTGCGCGCCGATCATCTCGATGCGCGAGACGTCGGGCACCTGCAGCAGGCGGGAGCGGGCGTCCTCGACGAAGTCGCGCAACTCGCGGTGGGTGAAGCCGTCGGCGGTGAAGCCGTAGATGATGCCGAAGGTGTCGCCGAACTCGTCGTTGAAGAAGGGCCCCTGCACGCCGGCGGGCAGGGTGTGGCGCATGTCGCCCACCTTCTTGCGCACCTGGTACCAGATGTCGTCGACGCGCGAGCCGGAGGTGCTGCCGAGCAGGTCGATGAAGATCAGGCTGACGCCCGGCCGCGTGAAGCTGCGCAGCCGGTCGAGCCCCTCCGTCTCCTGCAACCGCCGCTCCAGCCGCTCCGTCACCTGGTTCAGCGTGTCCTCCATGGAGGCGCCGGGCCAGTTGGCCTGCACGACCATGGTGCGGATGGTGAAGACCGGGTCCTCGGCGCGGCCGAGCTTCAGGAAGGAGAGGGTGCCGGCCAGCACCGCCACGATCATCAGGTAGACGACGATCGGCCGGTTGCCGAGCGCCCAGGCCGAGAGGTTGAAGCCCTTCACGATGTGCTGCCCGGCGCGCCGTCCAGCAGCCGCACCTTCTGTCCCGGCCGCAGCGTCTGCACGCCCGCCGTCACCACCGCCTCGCCCGGCTGCAGGCCGCCGCCGATGATGGCGCGCACCGCGTCGAAGCGCGCCACCTCGACGGGGCGCAGCGAGACGGTGCCGGTGTTGCGGTCCACCACCCAGACGGCGGGGCCGTCGCCCGAGCGCGTCAGCGCCGTGGCCGGCACCTCGATGCCGGCCAGCCCCCCCAGGTGGATCGTGCCGTTGATCGTGGAGCCGAGCCGCATCGTCTCGGGCGGGGCGATCAGCCCGACCCGCACCCGGAAGGTGCGCGTCACCGGATCGGCCTGCGGCGAGATCTCGCGCACCCGCCCGAGCGCCGTGACGCCCGGGTTGGCCGCCAGCGCCACCCGCACCTCGGGGTCGGGCGGCGTGTTCTCCATGATCCGCGAAGGCACGTCGAACACCGCGTCGCGGCCGCCCTCGCGCGCCACCTCGACGATCATGCGGCCCGGCGTCACCACCTCGCCCGGCTCGGCGCCGCGCGCGGTGACGACGCCGCCCGAATCCGCCACCAGCGTGGCGTAGGTCAGGTTGGTCTCGGCCGTGCTCTGCTGCGCCAGGTTGGCGTCGAGCTGCGACTGCGCCGCCTGCAGGCGGCGCACCGCGTCGTCGTAGTTGGCGCGGGTCGTGAAGCCCGAGCGCAGCAGCTGGTTCTGCCGGTCGTAGTGGTTGCGCGCCTGCATGAGCGTGGCGCGCGAGGCCGCGACGGCGGCGCGGGCGGCGCGCAGCGCGTCGCGCGGCGTGTCGTCCTCCAGCCGGGCGATCACCTGCCCGGCGCGTACCTGGTCGCCGACGTTCACCAGCCGCTCGACCATGCGGCCGCCGACGCGGAAGGCCAGGGCGACCTGCTCCACCGCCTCGATCTGGCCGGTCAGGGTGATGGTCTCGCCACCCTCGCTCGCCTGCACGGTGACGGCACGCACCGGCCGCGGCGGCTCGGGCGCCGGCGGCTCGGACGGCCCGCAGGCCGCGAGCGGCAGCAACCCGGCCAGCAGCGCCAGCCCGGCGCGCACGAGGCCACGGCGCGGCAGGCCGAGCCGCGATGCCAGACCGGCCGGCGCCCGGGAGAGATCGACAAGCCGGCCTTGCGCGCCGGCCGAGTGCCCGACACGCTGCCCGCGCAGGTACGCCATTCCAGCCCCGTCTTCCGCGCGGCCAACGTCCGGGCGCGACGTGACGCCCGTGCTGCCGCGGCGGACCCATATCGCCTCGCTCACGATTCTGTAAACACAAGAGTTCCGACAGCCCGGTGAACGAACCCGGCGCCGGGCATGCGCGGGTCGGTCGCCCGACCGTGCGGCAGCGGCGCCTCACGGCCCGAAGCGGCAGGATGCCCCCTGCAACCAGGCACGTTGCGTCATCTCCGACGCGTGGCCTATTAGCAGCGCGACGGAGCCCGCCCCTTGACGACATCACCCACCCACGTGCCGAGCCGCCGCGCGTCCGTCGCACTGATCGGGCGCGTGCCGCCGTTGCTGGTCGCCTGGGTCGCGATGGCCGGCGCGGCGCCGGACAGCCTTCTCGTCGGCCTGCCGGCCGTCCTGGCCGCCGCCCTCTGCAGCCTGCGGCTCCTGCCGCCGTCACGACCCGGGCTGCGCCCGCTCGCGCTGATCGGCTATGCGCCGAGGCTGCTCGCGCAGTCGCTCCTGGGTGGCATCGACGTCGCGCGCCGCGCCCTCGCGCCGCGGCCGGTGCTGCGGCCGGGCTTCGTCGCGGCCCCCCTGGCGCTGCCCGCCGGCAACGCGCGCGCGGCCTTCTGCGCCGCCGCGAGCCTCGTCCCCGGCACGCTGCCGGCCGGCGACACGGCGGATGGCGGCGTGCTGCTGCACGCGCTCGACCTCGACCAGCCGGTGCTCGACGCCTGGGCGCGGGACGCGGCCGCGTTCCGGCGCCTCCTCGCCCCGGCTCCCCTCCCCTCCGCCGCCACCGGCCCCTGAGGCCGGGCACCGGGAGCGAGCATGGAAACCCTGCTGCGCGGCGCGGCGATCCTGGTGCTGCTGATGACGCTCTGCGGCCTGTGGCGCGTGATGCTCGCCGGCGCCGCGGCGGACTGGATCATGGGCGTGCAGCTCCTCGGCACCGGCGCAATCGCCGCGCTGCTGCTGCTGGCCGCCTCGGAGGCCATGCCGGCCCTGCTGGACCTCGCCCTGATGCTGGCGCTGCTCGCCGCCTTCGCCGTCGTCGCCTTCGTGCTGGGCGAGCAGGAGCGCCCCGCCGGCGATGTCCCGGACGCCGCGCCGGGGAGCGGCCCGGGCGACGCCATGGGGCACGGGGGCGCCCCGGCCCGCGCGATGCCGGCGCGGGAAGGCTGAACGTGCTGCGCGACACCGTCACCCTCCTCGCCGTGTCCGCCGGGCTGGGCTTCTTCCTGGCCGGCACGCTCGGCCTGATCCGCTTTCCCGACACGCCGACGCGCCTGCACGCGCTGACCAAGGCCGACAACCTCGGCCTCGGCCTCGTCGTGCTGGGGCTGCTGGCGCAGGCGGCGGAGGCGACGACGGCGCTGAAGCTGCTGCTGGCCTGGGGCCTGGCGCTGCTGGCCGGCACGACGGGCTCGCAACTCCTCGCCCGCCTCGCCCGCCCTGCCCACCCGGCCGGCGCCCACCCGGCCGCGCCGCCGGCGGGCCCGCCCGGACCGGCCGCATGACCGGCAAACCATGACCGGCACCCCATGACTGGCACGCCATGACCGGCGCATTGCTGGACCTGCTCCTCGCCGGCGCGGCGCTGGGCGCCGCCGCCTGGTCGGTGGCGGCGGCGGACGATCGCCGCGCGCTGCTGGCCTTCCTCGGCTACGGCCTGCTGCTGGCGCTGGCCTGGACGCGGCTCGGCGCGGTGGACGTGGCGCTGACCGAGGCGGCGATCGGCGCCCTCTCCGCCGTGCTGCTGCTCGGCGCCGTGGCCCGGCTGCCCGCCGGGCCGGCGCCGGGCGCGCCCCCGCCGCCCGGCCCGGTCCGGCGCGCCGTGGCCGGGATTCTCTGCGCCACGGTCTCGCTGGCGCTGATGGCGGCGATCCTGCTGCTGCCGTCGCCGGCGCCGAGCCTCGCCCGGCCGGCCGCCGAGGGGCTGCCGGCGCTCGGCCTCGGCAACCCGGTGACGGCGGTGCTGATCGGCTACCGCGCCCTGGACACGCTCCTGGAGAAGGTGGTGCTGCTGCTGGCGCTGGTCGGCGTCTGGTCGCTGGCGCCGGACGCCGCCTGGGGCGGCCGCCCCTGGGCCGGGCGACCCTGGGCCGGGCGACCCTGGCACGGCGCGGCGCCGGACGGGTCGCTCGTCCTGCTGGCGCGGCTGTTGCCGCCGATCGGCATCCTGCTCGGCATCCACCTGGTCTGGGTCGGCGCCGAGGCGCCGGGCGGCACCTTCCAGGGCGGCACGGTGCTGGCGGCGATGCTGCTGCTGGCGGCCATGGCGGGGCTGGTGGAGCTGCCGCGCACCGGGAGCCGCGGGCTGCGCTGGCTGCTGGCGGCGGGGCCGGCCGTGTTCTTCGCCGTCGGCCTGGCCGGCTACGCCCTGGCGGGCAGCTTCCTCGCCTACCCGGAGACGGTCGCCAAGCCGCTGATCCTGCTGATCGAATTCGCGCTGACGCCGTCGCTGGCCGTGCTGCTCGCGCTCCTGCTCGCCGGGCCGGCCGAGCCGCCGCGGGGCGCGCGGTGAACGCCGCCACGCTGTTCGGCCTGCTCGGCGCGGCGCTGGTGGGCATCGGCCTGCACGAGGTGATCACGCATCCGCGGCCGCTGCGCCGCATCCTCGGCTTCAACCTACTCGGCGGCGGCATCTTCCTGGTGTTCGGCGTGGTGGCGCGGCGCGGCGCCGGGGCCGGGTTCGGCGGCGACCCGGTGCCGCAGGCCATGGTGATCACGGGGCTCGTCGTCGCCTTCGCCGCCACGGCGCTCGCCGTCGCCCTGCTGCTGCGCCTCGCCGGCGCCGCCGACCGCCAGCCGGCCGATCCGGCCGCCGGAGCCCCGGCGCCGGGCGCCACCCCCGGCGCGCCCCACGCCGCCGGCCCCTCCCCTGGCCCCTCCCCTGGCCCACTCCCTGGCGCGCCTTCCGGCCCGTCATCCGGGGCGGTCCCCGCCGGCGACCCGGGCATGCGGCGCGGCCTGTCCCCCGGCGCGCGCCCCATCCCGCCTCCCATCCCGCCTCTCATCCCGCCCCGGGGCGAGCGCCCGGCTCCGGACACCGCCTGATGCCGGACCCGGCGACCCTCGCCGCCGGCACCGCCGGCGGCCCCCTGCTCGTGCTGGCACTGGCGGTGCCGTTCTGCGGCGTGCTGGCGATGCTGGTGCTGGGCGGCCGGCGGGCGGAGCGGCTGGCGCCGCTGCTGCTCGCCGCCTGCCTCGCGCTCTCCCTGGCGATCGCCGGCACCGTGCTCGGCACGCGCGCGGCGGTGGTGGAGGTGATCGGCGGCTGGGCGCCGCCGCTTGGGCTGCGGCTGCGCGCGGACGGGCTCTCGGCGGCGCTGCTCGTCACCACCGCGCTGGTCTGCTGCGCCGTCGCCGCCTTCGCCTGGCCCGACCTGCGCAGCCCGGCGGACGGTCCGGAGCGGCGCGCGCCGGCGGTGTTCTGGCTGCTGCTGGTCGGACTCTGGGGCTCGCTGAACGCGGCCTTCCTGGGGCAGGACCTGTTCAACCTCTACGTCGCGCTGGAACTGCTGACCTTCGCCGCCGTGCCGCTGGTCTGCCTGACCGGCAGCCGCGAGACGATCGAGGCGGCGCTGCGCTACCTCCTCTTCGCGCTGCTCGGCTCGGTGCTCTACCTGCTCGGCACGGCGCTGCTCTACGGCGCCTACGGCACGCTCGACATCGCGCTGCTGCGGATGCGGGTCGATCCGAGCGCCGCCAGCCTCTGCGCCGCCGCGCTGATGACGGTCGGGCTGCTGGCCAAGGCGGCGCTGTTCCCGCTGCACCTGTGGCTGCCGCCCGCCCATGCCGGCGCGCCGGCCGCGGCCAGCGCGCTGCTTTCCGCGCTGGTGGTCAAGGCGCCGATCTTCCTGATCGTGCGGCTGTGGTTCGACGCCATGCCGATGCTGCTCGGCCTGCCCGCCGCGCAACTGCTCGGCCTGCTCGGCGCGGCGGCGATCCTGTTCGGCAGCGTGCTGGCGCTGCGGCAGCGGCGGCTGAAGCTGCTCGTCGCCTACTCCACCGTGGCGCAGATCGGCTACCTGTTCCTCGTCTTCCCGCTGCTGGTCGGCAACGTGCAGGCGGGCAGCACCGATGCCTGGCTCGGCGCCGCGCTGCAGCTCCTCTCCCATGCCTTCGCCAAGGCGGCGATGTTCCTGGCCGCCGGGCTGATCGCGGAATCGCTCGGCCATGACGAGATGGCGCGCCTCGGACCCGCCGCGCGCGCCGTGCCGTTCACGGTGCTGGCCTTCGGGCTGAGCGGCCTGTCGCTGATGGGCCTGCCGCCCAGCGGCGGCTTCGCGGCGAAGTGGCTGCTGCTGCTGGCCGCGATCAACGGCGGGCAATGGTGGTGGGCGCTGGTGCTGCTCGCGGGCGGGCTGCTGACGGGCGGCTACGTCTTCCTCGTGCTCAGCCGCGCCATGGCGGGCGGCGCGGGCACGGCGCGGCGGCTCGGCCCCGGCCGGCAGGCGGTGGTGCTGGCGCTGGCGCTGGCCTCGGTGGCGATGGGCTTCGTGCCGCTCGGCTCCCTCGGCCTGCTGGAGATCGGGCGGCTGCCCGGGGGCGTGCCGTGAGGCCCAACGGAAGGCCCGGCGGGAAGCCCCGCCGATGAGCGGCGCGCTGCTGGTCCCGATGCTGCTCGTCCCGCTCGGGATGGCGCTGGCCTGCCTCGCCGCGCCGCGCGCGCGCCCGCTCGGCTGGCTGGTGCTGGCGCCGCTGCCGGCGCTGGCCGCCGCGCTGCTCGCCGCCGACGCGCCGCCGCTGCTGTTCGGCCCCGCCGCCGCGCGGATCCAGTTGGCGCTGGACCGGCCCGGCGCGCTGCTGCTCGGCGGCGCCGCGCTGCTGTGGAGCGCGGCCGGCGCCTATGCCGCCGCCTATCTGCGCGGCAAGCCGCACCACCGCGCCTTCGCCGCGTGGTGGCTGCTGACGCTGTTCGGCAATCTCGGCGTCTTCGTCGCGGGCGACCTCATAAGCTTCTACGTCGCCTTCTCCTTCGCCAGCCTCGCCGCCTACGGGCTGGTGATGCACGACCGCACGCCGCAGGCCTGGCGCGCCGGCAACATCTATCTCGCCCTGGCGGTGCTGGGCGAGGTGGCGCTGCTGGCCGGCTTCGTGCTGCTGGCCGCGATCACGCCGGGCAAGAGCCTCGCCATCGCCGACCTGATCGCGGCGCTGCCGGACTATCCCCGGCGCGGCCTCGTCATCGGCCTGCTCGTCGCCGGGTTCGGGCTGAAGGCCGGGCTGGTGCCGCTGCATGTCTGGCTGCCGGTGGCGCACCCGGCGGCGCCGATGCCGGCCTCCGCGGTGCTGAGCGGCGCGATCGTCAAGGCCGGCATCATCGGCCTGCTGCGCTTCCTGCCGCTGGACACGGCGGCGGCCGGCTGGGGCGACAGCTGGGGCACGGCGCTGCTGGCGCTCGGCCTGCTCACCGCCTTCTACGGCGTGGCGCTCGGCGTCACGCAGCGCAACCCGAAGACGGTGCTGGCCTACTCCACCGTCAGCCAGATGGGCGTGCTGACGGCGGTGATCGGCGCCGGCATGGCGGCGGAGGTGCCGGGCACGGCGCCGGAAACGGCCTACGTCGCGGCCTATTACGGGCTGCACCACCTGCTGGCGAAGGGCGCGCTGTTCCTTTCCGTCGGCATCGCCATGGCGATGGCCGGGCGGCGCGGCTGGCCGGGGCTCCTGTCCGTGGGGTTGCCGGTGGCCCTGGTGGCGCTCGGCATGGCCGGGCTGCCGATGACGGGCGGGGCGCTGGCCAAGCTGGCGGCCAAGCCGGTGCTGGGCGACGGCGTGGCGAAGCTGCTCGCCAGCCTCTCGGCCGCCGGCACCACGCTGCTGATGCTGCACTTCCTGGCGCTGCTCGCCGGGCTGGCGCGGGGCGGCGCGACAGGCAGGGGCGTGCCCGCCCAGGGGTCGCCGGCCCCAGGGATGCCGGGTACAGGGATGCCGGGCACAGGAATCCCGGCGGGCATGGTGCTGCCCTGGCTGCTCATGCTGCTCGCGGCGCTGCTGCTGCCCTGGCCGCTCTTTCCCGGCGATCCCACGCTGGCGCTGACCCCCGCTGCGCTGTGGGAGGCAGCGTGGCCGCCGCTGCTCGGCCTGCTGCTGTATTTCGGGCTGCGCCGGGTGCGGGACCGGCTGCCGGCCGTGCCGGAAGGCGACGTGGTGGTGTTCGGCGTGCGGGCCTGGGACCGGGCCGCCTGCCTCGCCGGGCCGCTGGCACGGGTGGAGGCGGTGCTGCGCGACTGGACGGCGGCGGGGATCGCGCTGCTGCTGGTGGCGCTGGCGCTGATCGGGACGATGCTGATCGGCGGGTGAGGATATTCGGGGCGCGGCCCCGGCAGGTCAGGCCCCGCCTGCCCCGGAACCCATCCCCTCCATCCGCCCCCCCGGGGAAAGCCGGGAGCGGCGCCTCGGGCCCGTTCGTCCGGCGCCTCGACGGTCGGACCATCGGGATGGAAGGCCGAGCGGGCGTCTCCCGGGAGACGCCCCCCGGAAGACGCCTCTGGAGGACGCGGGGACCGACGCCCCCGCGCCGTGCTCACATGCCGGTGCGGCCGCGCACGTAGCCCTCGCGCACGCCCTGCTGGAAGGCACGGTCCTGCGCGCGCTGCGACTGGTCGAACAGGTAGCCGCCCGCGGCACCCGCGCCGGCGCCGATCAGCGCGCCCCAGCCGGCATTGCCGCTGAAGGAGCCCGCGATGCCGCCGATCGCGGCACCGCCGGCGGCGCCGGTGCCGATGCGGCGCTGCGAGTCGCTCATGCCCTCGCAGGCGCCGAGCGACAGCACGGCGAGCATCGGCAGGGCGAAGCGGGCGGCGCGGAACGTCATGATGCTCTTCATCTCCTCGGCCCTCCTCAATGGCCGCGCCGCGAGCGCGGGTGCGCCGGCGCCGCTGCCGCCGGGCAGGGATAGGTGGCCTGGGCCCAGCGCAGCAGGCCGTCCACCGCGGGCTCGTTCGCATACTGCGGATTCTGCTTCGCCCAGGCGGCGAAGGCGATGCCCGACTGCGCCACGGTCGGCGGCGGGTCGGACACGCAGAAGAGCGGCGAGCGACGGCGGTTGTTCAGATACAGCGCGGTGTGCGTCTGGCCCACGGCGGTCAGGTAGCCCTGGCAGTAGGCGATCGCCTCGAGGCGCTCCACGCCCGTGGTCTCGGGCTGGCAGACCGCCGCCAGATCGGCCGTGGTGGAAACGGAGGTGGTGGAAGCCGGCTGCGCCGAAGCGGGCAACGCCGCGCCCAGCAGGGCGGCCAGCGCGGCCGCTCCAAGAGTGTGTCGCATGATGTCGCGTTCTCTCCGGTGACGACAATTCCGCGAGGCTACGACACATCGCGTCGGCAGGCGATGCCCCGCGCCTTTCCGGGCGCGGCATTCTGCGTCAGCATGGGCGACGCATCCGACCGCCGGCGCGAACCCGCCTGATCGCATCAGGCATTCCGGCGCCGCGACGCATCGCGCGGCGCCGGGCGCACGGCTCGCCGCGCCGCGCTTCCGGCCGTTCGCGCCGCCCGCCCCCGCATTCTCGCAGCCCGCGGATCGCGGGCAGGTCGCCCGCGGCTTCCTGCGGGCGACGCGTCGCCGGGCATGACCGCGGGCCGCGCCGGACCGGCTCGACGGCGGGCGGGCAGGCGCGGCGGCGTGGAGGAGTCGTTCCGCAGGCCGCGGGCTCTGGCGACGGGTTCTGACGGCGAGCTCTGGCGAACCGCAGTCCCAAACGGGCCGGGCTTCGCTGTAGTGTTCCGTCACCGGGGCCGCCGCGACGACCGGGCGGGATGACGCCGCCGAGGACGAATGCCGGCGCCCGGTGCCCGGAGCGGCAGGGAGGGGGATATGCGGATGCGAACAGCGGTCGGAATCGTCGGCGCGGGTCCAGCCGGGCTGATGCTGTCGCACCTGCTGCACCGGCGCGGCATCGAGAGCGTCGTCGTCGAGAGCCGCTCGCGCGAGTCGATCGAGGCGACGATCCGTGCCGGCGTGCTGGAGCAGGGCACGGTGGACCTGATGGTCGAGACCGGCATCGGCGAGCGGCTGCGGCGCGAGGGCTTCGTGCACCACGGCACCGAACTCCGCTTCGGCGGGCGCGGCCACCGCATCAATTTCTACGAGCTGACCGGGGGGCGGGTCGTCACCGTCTACGCCCAGCACGAGGTGCTCAAGGACCTGATCCAGGCCCGGTTGAACGACGGCGGCCGGATCCTGTTCGAGCACCGGGCGACGGCGATCGAGGACGCCACGGGCGAGCGCCCCGCGATCCGCCTCACCGGCCCGGACGGCAGGCCGGAGACGCTGGAGTGCGACTTCGTCGCCGGCTGCGACGGCTTCCACGGCATCGGCCGCGCCACCATTCCGGAAGCGGCGCGCCGGGAGTACCTGCGCGTCTATCCCTTCGGCTGGTTCGGCATCCTCGCCAAGGCCCCGCCTTCCTCGGACGAGCTGATCTACGCCCGCCACGAGCGCGGCTTCGCGCTGATCAGCACGCGCTCGCCGGAGGTGCAGCGCATGTACTTCCAGTGCGATCCGAGCGACAGCGTGGAGAACTGGTCGGACGACCGTATCTGGGAGGAGCTGCAGGCGCGCACCGAGGGCCAGGGATTCCGCCTGCGCGAGGGCGCGATCTTCCAGAAGGGCATCGTGCCGATGCGCAGCTTCGTCTGCGAGACGATGCGCCACGGCCGGCTGTTCCTCGCGGGCGATGCCGCGCACATCGTGCCGCCCACCGGCGCCAAGGGGCTGAACCTCGCGGTGAACGACGTGTTCCTGCTCGCGCGCGCCATCGGCAGCCACTACGCCACCGGCTCCCCGGAACTGCTCGACGGCTATCCCGCCGCGGCGCTGCGGCGGATCTGGCGCGCGCAGCACTTCTCCTGGTGGATGACCTCGATGCTGCACCGCTTCGCCGACGCCAGCGAATTCGACGATCGCCGCCAGCTCGCCGAGCTGGAGCTGATCACCACCTCGCTGCCGGCCGCCACCGTGCTGGCGCAGAACTACGTCGGCATGCCGCTCGGCTGAACGCCTGTCGGGTGGCCGCCGGCGCGATGCGGCGCAGCGTGCCGGGGTCCCGACGCTTCCCCCTCCCCTCGGGCGCGGCAAGGACCCGCCGGCCCGGCCCGCGGGCCTTTCGGGCAGGCTCCGGGCCGCCGACCGGGAGGCCGGGGCGGCGCGGCCCCGGCGGGGCGCGCCGGCGGCGTCATGGAAATCCCGGCGCCGCCGCGCCATGGAAATCCCGGCGCCGTCGGCGCCATGGAAATCCCGGCGCCGCCGCGCGGCGCGCGGGCGCCCGCGCGCCGCGCGGCGGCGCCGGGAGTTCCCTGGCGCGGCGGCGCCGCGAGGGCCAGGACGCCGCCGCCCCGCCCCGCGGCCCTTACGGGCAGGCCCCGGGCCGCCGACCGGGAGGCCGGGGCGGCGCGGCCCCGGGGGGGCGCGCCGGCGGCGTCATGGAAATCCCGGCGCCGCCGCGCGGCGCGCGGGCGCCCGCGCTACCGTCCCCGGCGCGGCGGGTCGCGCGACAGGCCGCGCGCCGCCAGCGCCGCCTCGTAATCCGCCCAGCGCGACGCCTGCTCCGCGCCCAGCGCGTAGAGCAGGTCCCAGCTGTAGATGCCGGTGTCGTGCAGGTCGTCGAAGACCAGCCTGACGGCGTAGTTGCCGACCGGCTCGATGCGCATGATCCCGACCTCGCGCCGCCCGTGCACCAGCACGCGCTGCCCGGGCGCGTGGCCCTGCACCTCGGCCGAGGGACTCTCCACCCGCAGGTACTCGGCCGGCAGCGCGAAGCGGGCGCCGTCGCGGAACGAGACGTCGAGCAGGCGGCCCGCCTCGCGCAGGCGTATCTCGACCGGTGCCGGGGCCGCCATGGCGACGGGCCGGCGCGCTAGCGCAGCTGCCGCGCCTCGCCGGGCAGCATGATCGGGATGCCGTCGCGGATCGGGTAGGCGAGCCCGGCCTGCTCGCTCACCAGCTCGCCGCGCGCGGCGTCGTAGCGCAGCGGCCCCTTGGTGACCGGGCATACCAGGATCTCCAGGAGCTTGGGATCGACCGCCCCGCCCGGTGCGGGATCGGACGGGGCTGGATCGGCGTGGGACTGGCTCGGCTCGGTCATGGTATCTCGGTCCTGGGCGGGGCGGCCATCCGGCGCCGCCCCGCGCACCCTGCTTACGGCAGATCGCCCGGGCCGCAAACCGTGCAGCGCCGCCGCCGCCCGCCATCCGCGCCGGTCCGTTCCGCTCCCGGCGCGGCGATTCCGCCGCGGCCGAGGATGTCCTAATGCGGGATGCATGTTCCGGACCGTTCGCGCCCGGTCGATCCTCCGGGCCCGCCCATGCGGTGCCGCGGGCGCGGTCCCGGCCCCGTCCGCCCGGCCACCGCCCTGGTGCGGCCTGATCCTGCTGGCCAGCCTGATGCCGACCATGGCCGCCTGCGCCGCGCCGCCGCCGAAGCCGGACCGCCAGCCCGTGGCCGCGCGCCAGGGCGAGCGTGCCAGGACCCAGCCCGCGCGCCGGCGGGCCCAGAGGCCGGCCGACCAGGCGGAGGCCCGGCGGGACCGGCTGTCGTCCCCCTCGGCCACGCTGCCGCTGCCCCCGGCCACGCCACCGCCGCCACCGATCCCCGCTCAGGCCCCGCCATCCGGGGCCGCGAAGCTGGCGGCCGCCGCCCCGGTCGCCGTGCCGCCCGCCACCGCCGAGCCGCCCGATTCCACCCCCGCCCCAGGCACCACCCCCGGCGCTGCCCCTGGCGCTGCAACGACGGCGCCGCCGTCGGCCGCCCCCCCGCCCGCCACACTGCCCGGGCGATTCGTCAGCCGGGTGCGGGTACGCCGCAACGACGCGGTGGGCTGCGCCGCCGCCGACACGCTGCGCCAGCAGAGCGGCACCATCCTGCACCAGCCGCAGGATGCGGGCTGGCGGGATTCCCTGCGCCGGATGGGCTGCCACGCGGTTCCCGCCGCGCTGCAATGGGAGCTGGTGCGGGTGCATGGCGACACGGCGCTGCTGCGCCTGAATGCCGCCGGGGCCGGGTCGCTGTCGCTCTACTTCCGCGTCGCCGATCTCGGCACCCCCGAGGTGGGCGCGACGACACCCTGAGGCCATCTGGGAGGCCACCGGGGAGGCCACCCGGGAGGCCGCCCGGCCGCAGGGCGCGGCACTGCCCCCGATGCGGCCCCCGGCCCCCACCCTTGGCATCCCGCCCGGCCCGGCGCATGCAGTCCCCGGACTTCCCGGATCCCGACCATGCCAGCTTTTCCCGCCACCGCCCGCCCCGCCATCGCGTCGCTCGAAGCCTCGGCCATCCGCGCGGTGGCCGAGTCCCTGCCCGACCTCACCGGCGTCATCCCGCTCTGGTTCGGCGAGGCCGACGTCGCCACGCCCCGCTTCATCACCGAGGCGGCACACCGCTCCCTGGACGCGGGCGAGACCTTCTACGCCGCCAATCTCGGCCTGCGCGAGCTGCGCGAGGCGATCGCGCGCTACAACGCCCGCGCCGGCCGCACCGTCCCGGTCGAGCGCATCTGCGTCACCAGCGCCGGCGTGAACGCGCTGATGCTGGCCTGCCAGGCGCTGCTCGATCCCGGCGACCGCGTGCTGCTGCCCACGCCGCACTGGCCCAACCTCTCCGAGATTCCCCGCCTGCTCGGCGCCGCGGTGGAGACGGTGCCGCTGCGCCTGTCCAACGGGCTGTGGCAGATCGGCCTCGACGAGCTGCTGGCGGCGATCCGGCCCGACACGCGGCTGGTGATCCTGAACTCGCCGGCCAATCCCACGGGCTGGACGCTGACGCGCGACGAGCAGCGCGCCGTGCTCGACCATTGCCGCCGGCTCGGCGTCTGGATCCTGGCCGACGAGGTGTACGAGCGGCTTTGCTTCGACGACGCGGGCGGGTCGGCGCCGGGGCGCGCCCCCTCCTTCCTCGACATCGCCTCGCCCGAGGACCGGCTGGTGGTGGTCAACAGCTTCTCCAAGAGCTGGGCGATGACCGGCTGGCGCCTGGGCTGGCTGGTGCTGCCGCCGACGCTGATGCCGGCCTTCAACAAGGTCACGGAATACAACACCTCCTGCGCCCCCACCTTCGTGCAGCGCGCGGGCGTGGCGGCGCTGGACGAGGGCGACGACTTCGTGACCGCCACCACCGGGACCCTGCGCGCGCGCCGCGACCTCGCCGCCGGGCTGCTGAACCGGGTGCCGGGCCTGCACGCGCCGGTGCCGCGTGGCGCCATGTACCTGTTCCTGGCGGTGGACGGGGAGCGGGACAGCCTCTCGCTCGCCAAGCGCATCCTGCGCGAGGCGAAGGTGGGGCTGGCGCCGGGCGTCGCCTTCGGGCCGGCCGGGGAGGGCTGCCTGCGGCTCTGCTTCGCCGTGGCGGAGGAGCGGCTGGCGGAGGCCTGCGGGCGGCTGGACCGCTTCTTCCGGGGTGGCTGACGCCCGAGGCGGCGTCCGCCGGCCCGTCCCGGGGCGCCGCCCGGCCGGCGCAAGGCCCGACCAGTGCGGACCGCGCCGCGCGTGGCGGGCCGGTTCGACTCGGCGCCGGAAATGCGGGAGAACGGGCGCGCCGAGGCGCCGCCGCGCGGTGGCGCCGCCCCCGCAACCCGAGGCCGGCGCGACGGCGCCGCCGCCTGTCCCGGAGCCCCGATGAGCGACCTTCCCTATCGCCCCAATGTCGGCGCGGTGCTGTTCAACGCCGGGGGCCTCGTCTTCGTCGCCCGCCGCGCCGACTTCCCGAACGCCGAGGGGCCGGCCGGGGGCTGGCAGCTTCCCCAGGGCGGCATGGACCCGGGCGAGGACCCGCGCCAGGCCGTGCTGCGCGAGCTGGCCGAGGAGATCGGCACCGACAAGGCCGAGATCATCGCCGAGCACGACGAGTGGCTGAGCTACGACCTGCCGCCGGAGCTGCTGGGCAAGGCGCTGGGCGGGAAGTATCGCGGCCAGCGGCAGCGCTGGTTCGCGCTGCGCTTCACGGGGCAGGACAGCGACATCCGCCTGGATGCCGACCCGCACCCGGAATTCGACGCCTGGCGCTGGGCGCGGCTGGAGGAGCTGCCGACGCTGGCGGTGGGCTTCAAGCTGGCGATCTACCGGGCGCTGGTGCCGGCCTTCGCCCGCTTCGCGGCGCGCTGATCCGGCCGGCCGATTCCATCGACCGGACTTTCCAGGGCCGTTCCGGTCTTTCGATCCGGCGCATTTCCGACGCGCCGGGCGCCGCCCGCGCCCGTTTCCCGCAAGGGGGATCCAAGGGGGCCTCGCCCCTTGGCGGATGGGTTCCAAGGGAAGGCGGCGCCTTCCCTGGCGGGGTCCGGGGCGGCGCCCCGTTTACAGCGAACCGCAGTCCGGTTGGGACGGCGGTTCGCTGTCGCTCGTTGTTCCCGGCGCGGATTCACGCCGCCGGGCGTGTCAGCCCGTCGGCGCCCCGTTCAGCGCTCCGGCAGGGTGGCGAAGGCGTCGGCCAGGGCCTGCCACATCGGCCGGCGCCGGCGCTCCTCGTCGAAGGGCAGGCCGCGATGCTGCGCCCCGTCCCGGCGGGCCACGTCGGGGTCGCGCAGCAGCCAGGATTCCCGGTCGGACAGGCCCCAGGTGAGGACGGTCCGCACCCCGCCCGCCAGCCCGGCGGCGACGAAGGACTGCACCCGCTCGGCCACCGCCGCGTCACGCTGCGCGATGTCGGGCGCGATCCGGGGCGCCTCGCGCACGTCGAGCTCGGTGATCAGCACGGCGAGGCCGAGGCTGCGCAGCTCCTCGACATGGGCCCGGAAGCCTTCGGGGCTGAAACGCTCGCTCATCTGAAGGTGCCCCTGGATGCCGACCGCATCCAGGGGCACGCCGCGTTCGAGCAGGCCGCGCACCAGCCGCATCAGGCGCCGCCGCTTCTCCAGCGACCAGGGCTCGTCGGATTCGGTGCCGTAGTCGTTCAGCACGAGGCGCAGCGTCGCGTCGCGCTCGCGGGCGAGGCGCAGGGCGAGGTCGATGTAGCCGGGCCCCAGCGCGCGCAGCCAGGGCGAGTCGCGCAGCTCGCCGGGACCGGCCTGCGGCGTGTCGGAGCCGGCGACGTCCGCGACCACCTCGTTCACCACGTCCCAGTCGCGCACCTGCCGGCGGGTGCGGTCGAGCACGGTGGCGATGTGCGCCTCCAGCACGGCGCGCGCGCGCTGCGGCCCCTCGGCCAGCGCGGTGAGCAGCCAGTCCGGCATGGCCTGGTGCCAGACCAGCGCGTGGCCGCGCACCTGCCTGCGATGCCGCAGGCCGAAGCGGAGGATCCTGTCGAGCGGCGCGAAGTCGAAGCGGCCCTCCTGCGGCTGCAGGGCGGACCACTTGCCCTCCCATTCCGGCACCAGCAGCGCCGCTTCCGCCGCGACCATGGCGGCGTAGGCCGGCTCGGTGTCCAGCCAGCCGCCCTGCACGGCGGTGCCGAAGGTGACGCCGCGCCGGAGGCCCAGCACGCCGAGGCCAGGCGTGCCGGCGCCCGCCGCGCCGTTCGCGGGAGGGGTGGGCGCGGGCGGGGTGGGCACCGGCGGCGTGAGCCCTGACGGGGCGGGCGCCGGCGGGGTATCCGGCGACGCGGGCGCGCCCGTGCCTGCCGGGGCGGCAGAACTCTCCTGAGCGTGGGCGGGGGCGCGCGCCACCCCGGCCAGGGCCACGCCGGCGGCTCCGAGCAGCGCCCGCCGTCCGGCGGCCGAGGGGCGCGGCGCCGCCGGTCGCACGGGCCGGCTCAGGCCGCGGCCGCCCTGCCGCCGGGGGCGTTCTCGTTGGCGGCGCGCTCCAGCGCCTGCCGGTAGCGCTCCCGCCGCCAGCAGAGCAGCCGCCACGCGCCCTTCGCGGCGAGGTCCGAGAGGCGGCCGCGCGGCGTCAGCCCGATCGACTTGAAGACCATGCCCATGCTCCGCTCGATGTGCCGGAAGCGGTAGACCTGCATCGCCCGGCCCATGTAGCCGGCGCTGCAGCGCGCATGATCGTAGGGGATGGTTTCCGGCTCGTTGCCGCAGTGGAAGGCGTAGGCCAGCTCGTCGTCCTCCGTCTCGCCGATGCGGCCGGCGGCGACGCGCAGGCGGCGGAGGAAGGAGAGGTTCTCGCGCGCCAGGTAGCGGCGCATGTGGTCGTAGAACAGCTTGAAGTGGCGGTACTCGTCGGCCGCGATCAGGCGGCAGATCTCGCGCAGCACCGGCTCGCGCGTCTCGTCGCCGAGGGCGGTGTAGTAGGAGGAGGTGCCGGTCTCCACCATGCAGCGCGCGATCAGCTCGCCGGTGCGGCTGCCGCGGATCGAGGCGTCGGCGTCGAGGTTGATCTGGTAGCCGGCGCGGTAGCGGGCGAAGGCCGTGTCGAAGTCCCAGGACGGGTCGGCCAGCATGGCCCAGCGGCCGAGCGCGTCGCCGTGCTGCACCTCCTCGACCGCCCAGTTGTCGGCGGCCTGGCGGAAGTCGGGATCGTCGCCGAAGACCCGGTTCAGGTAGACGGCGTAGTCGAGCCCGTTCTTCTCGACCATGGCCGCGGCCTTCACCAGCGGCACGATCCCGGGCTCGGCCAGCGACGGGTCGAAACGGTCCCAGCCGACCTGATCGATGCGCCAGTGCTTCATGCGGCTCCTGCCAGTCCCGTCCGGTCGGCCCCGCCGGCCAACCCCGTCGGGGCGCGCCACGGGAGGGGCCGGGGCGGAGGGATAGGATATAGGGCAAGGCCACGGGCGCGGAGGCTTCGGCGCACGGGTTGCCACGCTTGTGTTGCCGTCCGGTGACACCGCGCCCCGGAGAAGGGCGGCCGCAGGGCGGGGCCCCGGCGGGACGGGCGCGAGGGGGCATCCCGCCGCCGGTCACGCCGCGAGGCGGAACCGGCGGGCCGGATCACCGGCGGCCGGGAGAGAGGCGCCGCCGGCCCGTACGGTCCGCCGGCGCGAAGCCTCGGGCAGCCCGGTCAGGCCGCCTGGGCGGCCGCGACCATCGCCTGGGCCGAGAGCAGGCGCTGCATCGCCAGGTCGCGCTGCTCCGGCGTCGCCTCGGCGAGACCGGCGAGGGCCGCCTCGGCCTCGGCGACGCGGCCTTCCGCCTCGGCGCGGGACAGGCGGGCGACCGGGGTCGCCTCGTCGGCCAGCACGGTGACGCGCTCGGGCGTTACCTCGGCGAAGCCGCCGAAGACGAAGAGCCTCTCCGTCTCGGCGCCGTTCTCGCGCACGGTGATGACGCCGCCGCGCAGCGCCACGATCATCGGCGAGTGGCCGGGCAGCACGCCCATCTCGCCCTCGGCCGCCGGCAGGGTCGCCATCTCGACGGGGCGGGCGAGCAGCAGCCGCTCCGGCGAGACGAGTTCGAGCTGGAACGTGTCCGCCATCGTCATGCTTCCCTGGGGATCAGGCCGCCTGCTTCAGGCCTTCGGCCTTCTTCACCGCCTCCTCGATGGTGCCGACCATGTAGAAGGCGGCCTCGGGCAGGTGGTCGTACTCGCCGGAGACGATGCCCGCGAAGGAGCGGATCGTGTCCTCGAGCTTGCAGAAGACGCCCGGCGTGCCGGTGAAGACCTCGGCGACGTGGAAGGGCTGCGAGAGGAAGCGCTGGATCTTGCGCGCGCGCGCGACGATCAGCTTGTCCTCCTCCGACAGCTCGTCCATCCCGAGGATGGCGATGATGTCCTGCAGCGACTTGTAGGTCTGGAGCACCCGCTGCACCTCGCGCGCGACGCGGTAGTGCTCCTCGCCCACCACGCGCGGGTCGAGCGCGCGGGAGGTGGAGTCGAGCGGGTCCACGGCCGGGAAGATGCCGAGCTCGGCGATGGAGCGGTTCAGCACCGTCGTCGCGTCGAGGTGGGCGAAGGAGGTGGCGGGCGCGGGGTCGGTCAGGTCGTCGGCGGGCACGTAGATGGCCTGCACCGAGGTGATCGAGCCCTTCTTCGTGGAGGTGATGCGCTCCTGCAACTGGCCCATGTCGGTGGCCAGCGTCGGCTGGTAGCCCACCGCCGAGGGGATGCGGCCGAGCAGCGCCGACACCTCGGCGCCCGCCTGGGTGAAGCGGAAGATGTTGTCGATGAAGAACAGGACGTCCTGGCCCTGCTCGTCGCGGAAGTACTCGGCCATGGTCAGGCCGGACAGCGCGACGCGGGCGCGCGCGCCCGGCGGCTCGTTCATCTGGCCGTAGACCAGCGCCACCTTGGAGCCGTCGGTGGTGTTCTCGCCGAGCTTGATGACGCCCGCGTCGATCATCTCGTGGTAGAGGTCGTTGCCCTCGCGGGTACGCTCGCCGACGCCCGCGAAGACCGACACGCCGCCATGGCCCTTGGCGATGTTGTTGATGAGCTCCTGGATGGTGACGGTCTTGCCGACGCCGGCGCCGCCGAACAGGCCGATCTTGCCGCCCTTCAGGTACGGGGCCAGCAGGTCGATCACCTTGATGCCCGTGACCAGGATCTCGGCCGCCGTCGCCTGCTCGTCGAAGGCCGGGGCCTCGCGGTGGATCGGCATGGCCTTCTCGGCCGGGACCGAGCCGCGCTCGTCGATCGGCTCGCCGATGACGTTGACGATGCGGCCCAGCGTGCCGGGCCCGACGGGGACGGAGATGCCCGCGCCGGTGTCCACCACCTCGGTGCCGCGGACGAGGCCGTCCGTGGTGTCCATGGCGATGCAGCGCACGGTGCGCTCGCCCAGCTCCTGCGCGACCTCCAGCACCAGGGTGCGGTCGCCCACCTTGGTGGTCAGCGCGTTCAGGATGAAGGGAAGCTGGTCGGGGAACTGCACGTCCACCACCGCGCCCAGCACCTGCGTGACCTTGCCGACGTTGTTCTTCATGGTGAGTACGTTCCTTTTATCCGACCGACCGATTCACGTTCCGCGCCTGCGGCGCTCCACGATCGGGCGGCATCAGAGGGCCTCGGCACCCGAGATGATCTCGATCAGCTCGCTGGTGATGTTGGCCTGGCGCGTGCGGTTGTAGTTGAGCGTGAGGCGGTTGATCATCTCGCCCGCGTTGCGGGTGGCGTTGTCCATCGCGTTCATCTGCGACCCGTAGAAGCCGGCCACGCTCTCGAGCTGGGCGCGGTAGATCTGGATCGCGAGGTTGCGCGGCAGCAGCGCGGAGAGGATCTCCTCCTCGGTCGGCTCGTAGCTGTAGAGCGCGGGCGCCCCGGCGGGCGAGGTCGCGGCCTCGGCCGCCAACTCGCCCTCCGGCATCGGCGCCGGGATCAGGCGCTGCTCGGTGGGCGTCTGGGTGATCACGTTCTTCCAGCGGTTGTAGATCAGCGAGCAGACGTCGAACTCGCCCCGCTCCAGCATCCCGGTGATGCGGAGCGCGATCTCCTCGGCCGCGTCGAAGCCGATGGTCTTGCGGCCGAGATACGAGATCTCGCCGACGAGGCGGCCGCCGAAGTCGCGGCGCAGATAGGTGGTGCCCTTGCGGCCGACGGTGAGCAGCTTCACCGTCCGGCCCTGGCCCTCCAGCATGCGGATGTGGTTGCGCGCGAAGCGGCCCACGTTGCTGTTGAAGGCGCCGGCAAGGCCGCGGTCGCCGGTGACGACCACCAGCAGGTGGACGTCCTCCCTGCCGGTGCCCACCAGCATGCGCGGCGCGTCCGGCGCGCCGGCGACGGCGCGGCCGAGCGAGGCGAGCATGCGCTCCATCCGCTCGGCGTAGGGCCGCGCGGCCTCGGCCTGCGCCTGGGCGCGGCGGAGCTTGGCCGCCGCGACCATCTTCATGGCCTGCGTGATCTTGCGCGTGGACTTCACGCTGTTGATGCGACCGCGCAGTTCCTTGAGGTTGGCCATGCCGCGTTTCCCGCCTCCGCGATCAGGCCGAGAAGGACTTGCTGAAGCGGTCGAGGAAGGCGACCAGCTTCTTCTCCGTCTCCGGCTTGATCTCGCGGTCGGCGCGGATCGCCTCCAGGATGCCCGGCTCGGACGCCTTCATCTCGGTCAGCGCGCCCTTCTCGAAGGGACCGACCTGGGCGAGCGACAGCTTGTCGAGGTAGCCGCGCGTGCCGGCGAAGATCGCCACCACCTGCTCCTCGACCGGCACCGGGTTGTACTGCGGCTGCTTCAGCAGCTCGGTCAGCCGCGCGCCGCGCGCCAGCAGCGCCTGGGTGGAGGCGTCGAGGTCGGAGGCGAACTGCGCGAAGGCCGCCATCTCGCGGTACTGCGCCAGCTCCAGCTTGATCTTGCCGGCGACCTGCTTCATCGCCTTGATCTGGGCCGCCGAGCCGACGCGGCTGACCGAGAGGCCGACGTTCACCGCCGGGCGGATGCCGCGGAAGAACAGCTCGGTCTCGAGGAAGATCTGCCCGTCCGTGATCGAGATCACGTTGGTCGGGATGTAGGCCGAGACGTCGCCCGCCTGCGTCTCGATCACCGGCAGCGCGGTCAGCGAGCCGAGGCCGGCGGCCTCGCCCATCTTCGCCGCGCGCTCCAGCAGGCGGGAGTGCAGGTAGAACACGTCGCCCGGATACGCCTCGCGGCCCGGCGGGCGGCGCAGCAGCAGCGACATCTGGCGGTAGGCGACGGCCTGCTTGGAGAGGTCGTCGTACACGATCAGCGCGTGCATGCCGTTGTCGCGGAAGTACTCGCCCATGGCGCAGCCGGTGTAGGGGGCGAGGAACTGGAGCGGCGCCGGCTCGGAGGCGGTGGCGGCGACGACGATGGAGTACTCCATCGCGCCCTGCTCCTCGAGCGTGCGCACGAGCTGCGCCACGGTGGAGCGCTTCTGGCCGATCGCGACGTAGATGCAGTAGAGCTTCTTGCTCTCGTCGCCGGAGGCGTTGATCGGCTTCTGGTTGATGATGGTGTCGATGATGATCGCCGACTTGCCGGTCTGGCGGTCGCCGATGATCAGCTCGCGCTGGCCGCGGCCGATCGGGATCAGCGCGTCGATCGCCTTGATGCCGGTCTGCATCGGCTCGTGCACGGACTTGCGCGGGATGATGCCCGGCGCCTTCACGTCGACGAGGCGGCGCTCGGTGTACTCGATCGGGCCCTTGCCGTCGATCGGCTCGCCGAGGGCGTTCACCACGCGGCCGAGCAGGCCCTTGCCCACCGGCACGTCCACGATCTCGCGGCCGCGCTCGACCGTGTCGCCCTCGCGGATCTCCTGGTCGGAGCCGAAGATCACCACGCCGACGTTGTCGGTCTCGAGGTTCAGCGCCATGCCCTTCACGCCGGCGCCGGGGAAGTTCACCAGCTCGCCGGCCATGACGTTCTGCAGGCCGTAGACGCGGGCGATGCCGTCGCCCACGGTCAGCACGGTGCCCACCTCGGCGACATTCGCTTCGGCGTCGAACCCGGCGATCTGCTGCTTGAGGATCTCCGAGATCTCGGCGGGACGGATGTCCATATCAGGCGGCCCCCTTCATGGCGTACTGCAGTCGCTGCAGCTTTGACTTTATCGAGCTGTCGAACAGGCGCGAGCCGATGCGCACCACGAGGCCGCCCAGGATGGACGGATCGGTGCGCTCGATCAGCTTCACGCCGGAATAGCCGGCCTCGGTCAGCCGCGCCGTGATCTGCGCGCGCTGGGTGTCGGAGAGGCCGTGGGCGGTGGTCACCTCCGCCGTCTGCTGGCCGCGCCGCGCGGCGAGCAGCGCGGCGAAGGCGCGCACCACGCCGGGCAGCAGGGCGAGGCGGCGGTTGTTCACCAGCACGCCGACCAGGTTGTGCACCGCCGTGCCGGCCGGGATGCCGGCCTTCTCCAGCACCGCGAAGGCGGCGCGGCGCTGCGCCGCGGCATCGAGGCGCGGATCGGCGATGAAGGCGCGGAAGGCCTCGTCCCCCGAGGCCAGCCTGCCCAGCGCCTCGACATCGGCGGCGATCAGGTCGAGCGCGTCGGGGTTGGCGCGCCGGCGGTCGTCGGCCAGGGCGAGCAGCGCCGCGGCGTATCGCTCGGCGGCGCCCGAGGGACGGGTTGCGGAAAGGTCGGCGGCGAGGGTCGGCTCGATGGCGGCCACGGGCGATCCCGTCTGAGAGGGTCAGGGCGGCCGGCGTCCGGCATGGCGCGGCCACGGCGTATCGGCCGGATTTTCCCGTCAGCACAGGACTCCCGGCGGCGGCGCCGATTACCATAGGCCATTGCATGGCGGCAACCCGCCGGGGGGCGCTTCCCTGCCGCGGGCGACACGAATTCGATCCGGGTGCGTCGCCCCGGGCGATCCGGCCACGCAACGGCGGCGGCGCCGCGGGACCCCGCGCCGGCCGACCGGCCCGCCGCGGGCCTCGTTCCGGGTTGGATACACGCCACCCGGTTTGGAGATGCGCCACCAGACCATCTTCATGCCGGGCGCACGCGCCCGGCGGCTCGGAAACCGCGGAAAACCAGAAGGCTGGCGCCGTTCCAGGCTGACAACGTCAGGCCGGAACGGTCCTGCAGCGAACCGCAGTCCGGTCGGGACCGCGGTTCGCCGTCGCTCGTTGTTCCCGGCGCGGATTCACGCCGCCGGGCGTGTCCGCCCGCCGGCGATCCGCTCCAGAGCCGATCCAGCCTGACCGTATCAGGCCGGAACGGCTCTAGCCTTTTGATTTTTCGCATTTTCCGAGCCGCTGAGCGAGGACGCTCAGCTTGAAAATGCTCTAGCCCGCGGCCGGAATCGCCCGGCCGCCGATCAGCCGCAGGATGCGCGTCGGCCGCTCCACGCCGACCAGCCGGTGGACGATCAGCAGCACGGAGCGCCCGGAGGTCGCCTCGTCCAGCGTCTCCAGGAAGGCGCGCTCCGTGTCCGCGTCGAGGCCGGCGGCCGGCTCGTCCAGGATCAGCACCGGTGCCGGCGACAGCAGGGTGCGGGCCAGGGCGAGCCGCCTGGCCTGCCCGCCCGAGAAGCGGGCGCCGGCCTCGCCGCAGCGCGTCCCCAGCCCTTCAGGCAGGGCGCGCACCAGGTCGCCGATGCGTGCCCGGTCCAGCGCGCGCCACAGCGCCGCCTCGTCCGCGTCGGGATCGGCGAGGCGCAGGTTGGCGGCGATCGTGTCGTCGAACAGGCGGGCATCCTGGGTCAGGCAGGCGATGCGCTGGCGCACCGCCGCGGCCGGCAGCGCGGCCAGATCCACCCCACCCAGCGTGATGCTGCCGCCCTGCGGCGCGGCCAGCTTCAGCAGCAGCGCGGCGAGGCTCGACTTGCCGGCCCCCGAGGGACCGAGCAGCGCGACCCGCCCGCCCTCCGGCAGGTCGAGGTCGAGCCCGTCCAGCACCGGCGCCCGGTCGGGTGCGCCCCGCCCGGCCGCCTCCCCCTCCGATGGCCCCCATCCTGACGGCCCCCGTTCCGAAGGCCAGGCGAAGCGGACGCCGCGCAGGCGCAGCGCGTTGCCGGGCGGCAGGGCGGCCGGCTCGGTGGGCTCGGCCACCGGCGGCGTGGAGTCGGCCGCCTCGAACAGGCGGCGGGCGCCGGCGGCGGCGGCGGCCAGCGCGGCGCCGGCACGCGGCAGGCCGCCGAAGGTCTCGGCGGCGGCGACGGCCAGGAACAGCGCCAGCACGGCGGCGGCGAGCCCGGCATGGGTGCCCCCCGCCTCGGCGGCCGCGCCGTGCCCAGGCGCCCACAGCAGCCCCCAACCCAGCGCGCCGAGCAGGGCGAGTTGCGTCAGCAGCAGCCCGGCCGCCCCGCCCCAGGCGGCGCGGCGGGAGAGTCGGCGCTGCGCCCGCGCCAGCCGCTCGCCGGCCGCCGCCACGCGCGCCACGGCGCGGCCCTCGGCATTGGCCGCCAGCGTGTCCTCCAGCCCGAGCAGCGGGTCGACCACCGCCGCGCGCAACTCGCCCTGCGTCCCGGCCACGCGGTCGCCGGCGCGCACCGCGCCCGGGGCGATCAGCACCGGCAGCAGCAGGGCGACGGCGAGCGGCAGCGCCACCAGCAGCGCCAGCAGCGGCGACAGCGCGCCGAGCGCCAGCGCCACGGCCAGCAGCACGGCCAGCGCCGCCGCCGCCGGCACCAGGGCGCGCAGGTAGAGCCCGTCCAGCGACTCGACATCGGTCACCAGCCGCCCCAGCAGGTCGCCGGAGCGGCGCAGGCCGATGCCGGCGGGCAGGCGCTCGGCGAGGCGGCGGAAGAACCAGAGCCGCGTATCGGCCAGGGCGCGGAAGGTGGCGGCGTGCGTCACCAGGCGCTCGGCGTAGCGCGCCAGCGGGCGCAGCAGCGCCAGGGGGCGCAGCAGCAGCAGCGCCGCCGTGCCGGCCAGCAGCGCGGCGCGGTCATCCGTCGCCACCGCCGCCACGCCCTGCCCGGCCAGCGCCAGCAGCGCCACGCCGGAGAGCGCCGCCACCACGGCGACCAGCCCGCCCGCCCACAGCCAGCCAGCGCGCGGGCGCCAGAGGGCGAGGACGCGGCCGAGCAGGGGCCGCAGGCCGGCGGGGCCGGAAGGGTCAGCCATGTCCGTCATCGCTCCCGGGGAAAGGACCGGCGGGGAAGGCTGCGCCTTCCCCGGACCCCTTCCGTACAGGGAAGGCTCCGCCTTCCCTGGAACCCATCCGCCAGGAGGGCGAAGCCCTCCTGGACCTCTTTCCGTTGGGGCCTCGGGTGTTTCGACAGCCGGGCCATCCTTGCCGAAAAGGGGGATCCAAGGGGGCTTCGCCCCTTGGCGGGAGGATGCCAAGGAGGGCAGCGCCCTCCTTGACGCAGGGGCGCAAGCCCCTGCCCCGCGCCGGCCGCACCCCGCCCTACCCCGCCGCCCGCGCCACCGGCACCACCCGGCCGGCCGACAGCTCCAGCACCCGCCCCAGCGTCGCCCGCGCCGCGCGCGAATGCGTCGCCACGATCGCGGTGCGCCCGAGGCAGAGCCGGCGCAGGCTCTCCAGCACCTCGGCCTCGGTCCCCGGGTCGAGATGCGCGGTCGGCTCGTCCAGCAGCAGCAGCGGCGCGTCGCGCAGGAAGGCGCGGGCGATCGCCACGCGCTGCGCCTGGCCGCCGGAAAGGCCGTAGCCCCCCTCGCCCACCAGCGTGTCCAGCCCGGCGGGCAGCGCCGCCGCGAACTCCATCACGCGCGCCGCCTCGGCGGCGGCCTCCACCTCGGCGTCGGTCGCCTCCGGCCGGGCGAGGCGGATGTTGGCGCGCAGCGTGTCGCGGAACAGGTGGGCGCGCTGGCCGACATAGCTCGACAGCCGGCGCAGCTCGGCCGGGGCGAGCAGCGTGGCGTCCTTGCCGTTGATCGCGATCCGCCCCGAATCGGGGCGGCGGAAGCCGAGCAGCACGCGCAGCAGGCTGGTCTTGCCGGAGCCGGAGGGGCCGGCCAGCACCAGCGTCTCGCCCGGCATCACCCGGAAGGAGACGCCGTCCAGCGCCGGCGGGCGGGCCGGGTCGTAGCGCAGATGCACGTCCTGCACGCTGAGCACGACGCGCGGCGGCACCTCCTCCAGCACCAGCCCGCCCGCCTCGACCGGGGCGTCCAGCAGCGGCGCCAGGGCGGCGGCGGCGCCGCGCGCGGCGAGGCGCTCCTGGTAGGCGGCCGAGAAGGCGCGTAGCGGCGCGAAGAAGGCGGGCACCAGCAGCAGGGTGAACAGCGCCGCCGCGAGGTCGCCGCCGCCGGCACGGAACTCGGCGCCGTGGTGGATGGCGAGGCAGACCAGCGCCAGCGCCGCCAGCAGCTCCTGCGCCACGCCGGAGAGGAAGGCGACGCGCAGCACCCGCATGGTGCGCAGCCGCAGCTCCGTGGCGGCGCGGCCGAGCGACCCGGCCTCCGCCTCCTGGCGGTTGAACAGCACCAGGGTCGGCAGGCCGCGCATGCGGTCGAGGAAGCGGCCGGAGAGGCGTTGCAGCGCCTCGAACTGCCGCGCGCTGGCCTGGGCGGCGCCGATCCCGGTCAGCGCCAGCGCCACCGGCACCAGCAGCCCGGCGACGGCCAGGGCCGCGCCGCTCACCGGGTCGGCGAGCGCGGCGGCGGCGGCCACCAGGGCGGGCACCAGCAGCGCCAGGGCGGCGGCGGGGCGGTAGCGGGCGAAGTAGCCGTCCAATGCCTCCACCCGGTCCACGGCGAGGGTGGCACGCTCGCCCACCGGGCGCTCGTCGGCCGGCCCGTCGGCGAGCAGCCGGGCGAAGACCGCGCCGCGCAGGCGGGCGCGGGCGGCGATGCCGGCGGCGAGCTGCGCCCGGTCCTGCGCGACGCCGAGCCCGGCCTGCAGCAGCGCGAGCAGCGCCGCCCCGAGCAGCTCCGGCCAGCCCGCCGCGCCGGCCGGGTTGCCGAGCAGCGGCGCGAGCAGGGCGGCCAGCAGCCGGGCGATCAGCCAGGCCTGGGCGATGCCGCAGAGCGCGGCGGCCAGGCCGAGCAGGACCGGGGCGGCCTGCCGCCGGCGTCCGGCGCGGCCTTCGCGCGCGAGCAGGGCGCGGGCGGCGGCATCCCCGGCCGTGTCGGGCGTGGCGGAGCGGGGGACGGATCGGCGGCGCATCGCGGCCCGGTCTACGCCATTGTCGCCCCGCTTGCGACTCCGCGGGGCGGCCGCGCGAGGCGGCACATGCCCCGGGAACGCATCCCTGGGATCGCGCCCGGGCATGCGTCCGCAGCCCCCGTGTGCCGCCGGGCGACGGCGCGCGGCGGCGGGCGGGCGCCGATGGGCCGCGCCGGCTGGCCGGCACCGGGCGGACGCGGCAAGGGGACGTCCCGGCGGCGACGCCCGCTATAACCCGGCATGATAGGTGGTTCGGAAATCGCTATGGGACAGGCGTGCGGCCGGCGGGGTAGCAGTGGGGGTACCGGCGCCGCGCCCTGCCGACCCCGCATCGTCGCCGGCAGCGCGCGGCCCCGACCGCCGGAGCCCCGATCCCGGACCGTCGCGACCGGACCACGCGATCGGACCACACGATCCGGGGCGCCCGGTCGCCGGAGGCATCCGGCATGGATGTCGGGCGCCGCGTGGACGGGACGACGCGGCACGGAGATCGCGGCGCGCCCGCCCAGCGGGAGACGCCGGCGGGAGAAGAGGGCCGGCGGCATCGCGCCAGGACAGGACAGGAGGAACGCCCGGTGACGGACTTCGCGATGATCGGCTTCGGCGAGGTGGGCGGCATCTTCGCCCGCGACCTGCGGCAGGGCGGCGCCGGCCGCATCGTCGCCTACGACACCGACCCGGCCGCGCGGGAGCGTGCCGGCGCCTCGGGCCTCGCCCAGGTCGCCGGCAGCGCCGCCGAGGCGGCCGCGTCGGCGCAGGTGGTGTTCGTCGCCGTCACCGCCGGCTCGGCCCTGGCGGCGGCGCGCTCGCTGGCGGGCGGCCTCGGCCACGCGCCCTTCGTGGTGGACGTGAACTCCGTCTCCCCCGGCACCAAGCAGGAGGCGGCGGCGGCGGTCGGCGCCGCCGGCGGCCGCTACGTCGAGGCGGCGGTGATGAGCAGCGTGCCGCCGAAGGGGCTGCGCTCGCCCATGCTGCTCGGCGGCCCGGACGCGGCGGGCTTCATCGCGCTGATGGCGCCCTTCGACATGCGGCTGACCGCCTTTCCCGGCCCGATCGGCAAGGC
The DNA here is from genome assembly GCF_023223525.1 of Roseomonas acroporae. Classification (GTDB taxonomy): domain Bacteria; phylum Pseudomonadota; class Alphaproteobacteria; order Acetobacterales; family Acetobacteraceae; genus Roseomonas_E; species Roseomonas_E acroporae. The sequence goes on from NZ_JALPRX010000078.1 coordinate 47,399, forward strand.
CTCCTCGGTGAAGATGTGCCGCTCGGTGATGGTCAAGGGGCTGGAGGCGCTGACCACCGAGTGCATGCTCGCCGCGCGCCACTACGGCGTCGAGGACGAGGTGCTGCGCTCCCTCGCCGACACGCTGCCGCACGAGGACTGGCGCGGCCTCGCCCGCTACGTCATCAGCCGCGCGCTGATCCACGGCAAGCGCCGCGCCGAGGAGATGCGCGAGGTGGCGCGCACGGTGGACGAGGCCGGCGTCGCGCCGCTGCTCGCCAGCGCCATCGCTGAGCGCCAGGACTGGGCCTGGAAGCAGGGCCGCGCCATCGGCAAGGCGGGCCTCGCCACCGAGGATCTCGACACGCTGCTGGATTCGGTCGCGGCCGCGATGCGCCAGGGCGGGGCGGCGTAGCCGCCCTCCCCTTTTCGGCCCATGCCGGCGGCGGGACCGCCCGGCCGGTCCTGCGGAAAGGGGATCCCGAAGGAAGCCGCAACGCCCCGACGATCCGTTGCGCGGAAGCCGGGGGAGAGTGCCGGACGGGACGGCGGACGTCGCCGTGTGTATCGGGCGCTTTCCCGACGACGAGGCGCACCGGCCCAGCCGGCGCAGCCTCCCACGAAGTGAACCCATGAAGCGGCCAGGCAAGGCCGCGGGAACGGAGGGCATCCATGCCGGCCTCACGCCGCCGATTGCTCGGCGGCCTCCTCGTCGCCCCGACCCTTGGCACGACCCTCGGCACGACGACCCTGGGCCTGTGGGCGGGCCGGATCGCCCCGGCCGCCGCGCAGACCGGCGGCGCGGCGCCGATCCGCGTCATCGTCCCCAACGCCGCCGGCGGCGTCGCCGACCTCACCGCCCGCACGGTGGGGCAGGCGATGGCCGAGAAGCTGCGCCAGCCCGTGGTGATCGACAACCGCCCCGGCGCGGGCGGCATCGTCGCGGGGCAGGCACTGCTCGGCGCGGCGCCGGACGGCAGCACGCTGATGGTCGCCACCAACGCCAACGCGATCAGCCGGTCGCTCTTCCGCCACCTGCCCTTCGACCCGATCCGGGACTTCGCCCCGGTCGGGCTGATGGGCAGCTTCAGCATCGCCCTGCTGGTGGCACCGAATTCCCCGATCCGCGACGTGGACGCGCTGCTGCGCAAGCTGAAGGCCGACCCGGCCGGCACCAACATCGGCACGATCAGCGTCGGCAGCACGCAGAACCTCGCCGCCGAGCTGTTCCGCATCTCCACCGGGCTGGATGCCACCATCGTGCCCTTCTCCGGCACGCCGGCGCTGCTCACCGGGCTGCTGCGCGGCGACGTGACGGTGGCGTTCGAGATCGTGGCGCCGCTGATGGGCCAGCTCAAGGACGGCTCGCTGCGCGCCATCGCCGTCACCTCCGCCGCGCGCGCCGCCAACCTGCCGGAGGTGCCGACGCTGCGCGAGGCGGCGGACATCCCCGGCCTGCGCGACTTCGACGTCACCTCCTGGAACGCCCTGGTGGCGCCCGCCCGCACGCCGGAGCCGGCCGTCGCGCGGCTGAACGGCGCGCTGAACGAGGTGCTGGCCGATGCCGGCATCCGCCGCCAGCTCCTCGATGCCGGCGTCGAGGCGCATGGCGGCACCCCGGCCGCGCTGGGCCAGCTCATGGAGCGCGAGGCGGCGAAATGGGCCCGCGTGATCGAACAGGCGAGGATCGAGAGGCAATGAGCATCAAGAGCTGCAAGGCGCCGGACCCGAACCCGAAGGTACCCGCCACGAAGCTTCCCCCCGGCGCCTGCGACGCGCACTGCCACGTCTTCGGCCCGGCCGACAGATTCCCCTACGCGCCGGACCGCTCCTACACCCCGCCCGACGCGCCGGTCGAGGATCTGCGCCGCCTCCACCGCATCCTTGGCATCGAGCGCGCGGTGATCGTGCAGGCGAGCTGCCACGGCACCGACAACGCGGCGATGCTCGACGCCATCGCTTCGAGTGAGGGCGCCTATCGCGGCGTCGCCATCGTGGACGGCACCGTCACCGACGCCGATCTGGAGGAACTCGACCGCGGCGGCGTGCGCGGCGTGCGCTTCAACTTCGTGAAGCACCTCGGCGGCACGCCCGACCTCGACGTGTTCGACCGCGTGCTCGACCGCATCCAGCCGCTCGGCTGGCACGTGGTGCTGCATCTCGACGCCGGCGACATCCTGGAGCACGCCGAGCGCATCCGCCGCATCAGAGTGCCCTTCGTGATCGACCACATGGGCCGCGTGCAGGCGAAGAACGGGCTGGAGCAGGAGCCCTTCCGCCGCCTGCTGGAGCTGATGCGCAACGAGCTGGCCTGGGTGAAGGTGTGCGGCCCGGAGCGCGTCTCCTCGGCCGGCGCGCCCTTCCACGACGCCGTGCCCTTCGCCGCGCAGCTGATCGAGGCGGCGCCCGACCGCTGCCTCTGGGGCACCGACTTCCCGCACCCCAACATCAGCGGCGACATGCCCAACGACGGCGACCTCGTGGACCTGCTCGCCCTGGCCGCGCCGGACGCGGCGGTGCGGCAGCGCATCCTGGTCGGGAATCCCGACCGGCTCTACTGGGCAGGCTGATTTGGGTGGGCCGAACCGGGCAGGCTGAGCCTCCCCGGAGGCCGACCTCCGGGGGGCGCCCGCAGGCGCGCGGGCCGGCGCCACACCGGACGTCACGCCCCCGGCGCCGCGCTCCTGGAATCCCGGCCCCAGTCCGCCTTCCCGAAGCCGCCTTCTCGAAGCCGTGCCCCCCAGGCTGCGTCCCCCAGGCTGCGTCCCCCAGGCTGCGTCCCCCAGGTTGCGTCCCCCAGGTTGCGTCCCCCAGGTTGCGTCCAAGGAGAAGAACCATGCCGATGACGGCAGCGGCCGACGCCAGGCCGTCCACCCATCCGGGCCGCCGCACCCTCCTGCTCGGCGCCGCCGCCGGGCTCGCCGCGCCCGGCCTCCGGGCGGCCCGCGCCGCCGACTGGCCGGACCGGCCGGTGCGCCTGATCGTCCCCTTCACCCCCGGCGGCTCCACCGACATCCTGGCCCGCGCCCTGGCGCAGCAGCTCTCGGAATCGCTCGGCCAGCAGTTCATCGTCGAGAACCGCTCGGGCGCCGGCGGCACGGTCGGCACCGAGGTGGTGGCGCGCGCGGCGCCGGACGGCAACACGCTGCTGATGGGCCATATCGGCACGCTCGCCGTGAACCCGGCGCTCTACCCCGGCCTCTCCTTCGACACGGTCACCTCCTTCCAGCCCGTGATCCTGATGGCGGTGGTGCCGAACGTGCTGGTGGTGAACCCGCGCAAGGTGGAGGCGAACGACGTCCCCGGCCTCGTGGCGCTGGCGAAGCGCAACCCGGGCGCCTTCACCTACGGCTCGGGCGGCAACGGCAGCGCGGCGCACATCGCCATGGTCGCCTTCGCCGCCGCCACCGGCATCAGCCTGACGCACATCCCCTATCGCGGCACCGGGCCGATGATGACGGACCTGATCGCGGGGCAGATCGACCTCACCATGACCGGCGGCCCGCCCGCCCTGCCGGCGGTGCGCGCGGGGCAGGTCAGGGCGCTCGGCGTCTCCGGCCTGAGCCGCCTCGCCGCCGAGCCCGCCATCCCGACCATCGCCGAGCAGGGCGTGCCGGGCTTCGAGGCGGTGCAGTGGTACGGCGTGGTCGCCCCCGCCGGCACGCCGCGCGCGATCGTCGACCGGCTGAACGCCGAGTGCACCCGCATCCTGCACGGCCAGGCGCTGAAGGCGCGGCTGGCGGCGGAGGGCGCGGAGGCGGCGCCGGGCACGCCGGAAGCCTTCGGCGCCTTCATCCGCACCGAGCGCGAACGCTGGGGCGCGCTGATCCGCAGCGCGAACGTGCGGCCGGACTGAAACGCGAGTGCGGGTAGGCTGCGCCCCCTGCGCCACCGCCAGGAAGCGAAGCCCCCTCGGCCGCCCCGCTCGATTCGAGGTCCGAGGCAGCACCCCGAAGGCCCATGCGGGCAGCAACACGAACGGAGAGAGTCGAAGCCCATGCCGACCATCGGACGACGCGCCGCCTGCGCGGGCCTGCTCGCCCTGGCGCTGCGGCCCGGCCGCGCCCGCGCCGCCTTCCCGGACCACGACGTGCGCCTGCTCGTCGGCTTCTCGCCCGGCGGCACGGTGGACCTGCTCGCCCGGCTGCTGGCGGAGCCGCTGCGCGCGGCGCTCGGCCAGACCGTGGTGGTGGAGAACCGCACCGGCGCCTCCGGCCTGATCGCGGCCCAGGCGGTGGCGCAGTCGCCGCCCGACGGCCACGCGCTCTACATCGCGGCGATGAGCGCCTACGCGGTGCTGCCGCAGCTTCCCGGCTACCGCATGCCGATCGACATGGACCGGGACCTGACGCCCGTCGCCAACGTCGCCGGCGTCATCAACGCGCTGGTGGTGACGCCGCGCGCGCCGTTCCGCGACGTGCCGGGGCTGATCGCGCACGCGAAGGCCAACCCGGACCGGCTCACCTACGCCTCCACCGGCAACGGCACGAGCCAGCACCTGGCCGGCGAGCTGTTCTCCCGGCTGGCCGGTGTGCGCATGACGCACGTGCCCTATCGCGGCGGCGCGAACGCCATCGTCGACATCGCCGCCGGGCGGATCGACATGATGTTCGGGAACTTCCCCGAATTCATCGGCCAGATCCGCGACGGCAGCCTGCGACTGCTGGCCTTCGGCGGCGCCCGCGCCTCGCCGCTCTTCCCGGAGACGCCGCTGATCCGCGACACGCTGCCCGACTTCACCGTCACGAGCTGGCTCGGCCTCTCCGGCCCGGCGGGGCTGCCTGCGCCGGTGGTCGAGCGCTGGGTCGCGGCGCTGGAGCAGGTGGCGGCGCAGCCGGAATTCCGGCGCCGCCTCGCCGAGAACGGCATGGAATCGCTGGCCGGCGACCAGGCCGCCTTCCGCGCCACCATCGCCGCCGACCGCGAGCGCTGGGGCGCGGTGATCCGCGCCGCCGGCATCCGCGCCGACTGATCCCGCCCGCGTCGGAGCCGGCCGGGCCGGCGGCGCCCCTCACTGCACGCGGATGTTGCGCGCCTTCACGAAGTCGCGCCACTTGTCGTTCTCGGCGCGGAAGTAGGCGGGCCATTCCGCCATCGGCCGCGCCTCCGGCGTCACCGCCATGGCCTGCAGCCGCGGCTGCATGTCGGGGGCGCGCAGCGCGGCGGCGGCGGCCTCGTTGAGCCGGCGCAGGATCGGCTCGGGCGTGCCGGCCGGGGCGAGCAGGCCGACATGCTCCACCACCTCGAACCCGTCGAAGCCGAGTTCCTGGAAGGTCGGCACGGCCGGCGCCAGCGGGCTGCGCTCGCGCGTCGTCGCGGCCAGGGCGCGCAGGTCGCCCGACTGGATGTAGGACATCACCGCCGCCGCCGGCATGAAGAACATCCCCGCCTCGCCGGCCAGCACCGCCTGGATCGCCGGCCCGCCGCCGCGGTAGCCGACCTCGTTCACCTGGATGCCCGCCATCTGCAGGAACATCTCGGTGGCGAGGTGCGAGGTGGCGCCGACGCCGGCATTGGCGTAGTCCTGCCGCGCGCCCGGCCGCCTGGCCAGCGCGACGTACTCGGCCACCGACCGCACCGGCGAATCCTTCGGCACCAGCATGAAGAGCGGGCTGGAGACCAGCAGGCTGACGCCGACGAAGGCGCGCTCGTTGTCGTAGCCGAGCTGGTAGAGGTGCGGCGCGATCGCGTAGGTGCTGTTCGGGGTGATCACCACCGTGTAGCCGTCCGGCCGCATCCGCGCGGCGGCGGTCATGCCGATCGTGCCGTTGGCGCCGCCGCGGTTGTCCACCACGAAGGAACGGCCGAGATCGGTCGAGAGCCGCTGCGAGATCAGTCGCGCGAAGGCGTCGGTCGGCCCGCCCGGCGGCCAGGGGACGATCACGGTGACCGGCCGGCCCGGCCATTCCGCCTCCTGCGCCCGCGCGCGGGGCTGGAGCAGCGCGGACGCGGCGCAGGCAAGCGGGGTGGCGACGAGATGGCGCCGGGTGAGCATGGACGATTCCTCCCTTGGTGCCGGCTGCCGGCGATCCGCGACGGCGATTCCCGCCCGGACGGCACCGGCCGCCGCGCGGCACGCGCCGGGGCTTCCCGCCGCCGGCCGTGGCGAAGCTACGGCGTGCCGTCCTCCCGCGTCCTATCGCTTTTTCCGGCCCTGCCATCATCGCCGGTTATAGCGGTGATGCCGCGCTCGCCGATCTCGCGCACATGCGCGCGCAGCGCCTCGACGAAGGCCTGGGCCGCCGGCGGCAGCGCCCGCTTCCGCGGCAGGATCAGCCCGGCCGGCCGGGGCGGCGCGGGCACCGGCAGCGGCACCACGCGCAGCGTGCCGCGCAGAAGGTCGCCGGCCATCATCAGGCGCGGCATGACCGAGATGAGGTCGGTCGCGTGCAGCATCTCCCGGATGAAGCCGTAGGAGCTGGCCCGCAGCGAGGAAGCCTGCTCCAGGCCGAGCAGGTCGAGCAGGAAGTCGATCTCCTGCCCGACGCGCTGGCTGACCGTCGGCAGCACGAGGTCGTACCGGCGCAGCGCGTCCAAGGTCACGGCGTCGAGGCCGAAGATGGGATGCGCGCTGTGGGCCAGGATGGAGATGGGCTCCTCCCATAGCGGCTCGCGCTGGAAGCCGTCCGCCAGGGCCGGCTCGTAGAGCCGGCCCACGATCAGGTCGAGGTCCCCGGCGGCCAGCAGCGGCAGCAGCTCCTCGGTGCGGCCCTGCTGAAGCTGGATCCGGATGCCGGCATGGGATCGCTTGAGCCGGCTCAGGGCACCCGGCAGCACGCCCGACGCGGCGACCGGGAGGGCACCGAGCGCCACCGCGCCGCCGGCCGGGTCGGCGATCCGCTCCAGCTCGTCGTCGAGCCGGCGCAGCTCGGCGAGGATGCGGCGGGCGGTCTGCACGAAGACGCCGCCCGCCTCGGTGGGGCGCATGCCGCGCGGCAGCCGGTCGAACAGGCGCTGCCCGAGGATCTCCTCCACCTCCTGCAGCGTCTTGGTCAGGGCGGGCTGGCTGACGGCCAGCACCGAGGCGGCCTTCAGCAGGCTGCGCTGGTTCGTGATCGCCTCGGCCACCCGGAGATGGTGCAGCTTCAACCGTTGATCCAGGTAGCGACGGTTGCGCATGGGGCGGGGTTCAGCCGCCGGCGCGGGGAGCGGGCCCGGGGCGGGCGATCATGGCCGCCGGGGCCACCCGGGCCGCCGCGCTCCTCCCGGCATGCACGCGGCGCGCGATTCCCGCGTTGCGGCCGGCCCCGGAGTCGTCCGGAAGGAGGAGGGTTCGCGCCGATTCCATGTCCTGGCCCGCGGGATGCGACGATGCGATGGCCGGCCCGGCCGCGTCGTCGGCGGGAAGCCGGGCCTGCATCGGGCGATGCTAGAGCATTTCCGGGCAGGAACGTACTCGCCCGGCGGCGCGGAGGCGGCATGGGGGCAGAGGCCGGAGCGGCCGGCGCCGACCGCGGGCATATAACTCCCGGTTATGAGCAGGGCGGAAAATTGAATGGGGATGCCCGGAACGAAGCGGCCTAGTCTCGCGCCCGACAGAATTCGGCGTCCGGGAGGGAGCATCTTCGCCCGCCTCCTGCCGATGGACCGGTCCGGCATGCGGCAGGCGGCCGGCCCCGGGCGCCGCTCCCCGGCGCCCCGGGGCCGCCCCGCGCGACGGCCGTCCTTCAGGCGGGAGGACATCCTCCGGGCGAGGAGAGGAAACAGATGCACGACGAACCGATCATGGACGTGGCCCATCTCGGCCATCTCGAGGTGCTGACGCCGCGGCCGGAGGAATCGCTCCGCTTCTTCGTCGACGTCATGGGCATGACGGAGAGCGGCCGGAAGGGCGACAGCGTCTACCTGCGCGGCTGGGACGACTACGAGTGCTACTCGCTCCAGCTCACCGCCGCGAAGACCTCCGGCCTCGGCCACGCCGCCTTCCGCGCACGCAGCCCGCAGGCGCTGGAGCGCCGGGTCGCGGCGCTGAAGCGGTCCGGGCTGGCGGAAGGCTGGCACGAGGGCGAATTCGGCCACGGCCCCGGCTTCCGCTTCCGCGACCCGGACGGGCACCTGATCGAGCTCTACTACGAGACGGAGTGGTACAGGGCGCCCGAGGCGCTGCGCCCGGCGCTGAAGAACCAGGCGCAGCGCTTCCCGGGGCGCGGCGTGAACGTCCGCCGGCTCGACCACTTCAACTGCCTCGCCGTCGACGTGCGCGAGAACCGCGAGTTCTTCGAGCGCTACCTCGGCTTCCGCAACACCGAGCGGATCGTGCTGGACGACGGCACCGAGGCCGGCATGTGGCTCACCTGCACCAACAAGAGCTACGACTTCGCCTACACGCGCGAGGCGCACGGCGTGCGCGGCCGCTTCCACCACATCACCTTCGCCCTCGACAGCCGCGAGGCCATCCTGCAGGCGGCCGACGTCTTCCTGGAGAACGGCGTCTTCATCGAGACCGGCCCGCACAAGCACGCGGTGCAGCAGACCTTCTTCCTCTACGTCTACGAGCCCGGCGGCAACCGCGTCGAGGTGGCCAACGCCGGCGCGCGGCTGGTGCTGGCGCCGGACTGGCAGCCGATCGTCTGGACCGAGGCGGAGCGCCGGAAGGGCCAGGCCTGGGGCCTCAAGACCATCGAGAGCTTCCACACCCACGGCACGCCGCCCCTGCCGGACCGGCACGGCGACGAGCTGGTCGCGGGCGTGGACGACCTCGCCGGCAGCGGCATCGCCTCCTGAGGTTCGCCACGAACCTCTCCATCCCCCGCCCGCCCGATCCGCCGCGCCGCAGCGGCCGGACCGGGGATCGCGGCGGCGCACCGGGACGCATCGCCGCCGGCATGACCGGAAGAAGCCGAGGAGAGCACGGCCCATGATCATCGATTGCCACGGCCACTACACGACGGCCCCCAAGGCCCTGGAGGACTGGCGGGCGCGCCAGATCGCGGGCATCACGGATCCGTCGGCCAGGCCGCGCGCCTCGGAGCTGCGCATCGGCGACGACGAGCTGCGGGAGTCGATCGAGCAGAACCAGCTCCGGCAGATGCGCGAGCGCGGGAGCGACCTCACCATCTTCAGCCCGCGCGCCAGCTTCATGGCGCACCACATCGGCGACTTCGCCGTCTCCGCCGAGTGGGCCGGGATCTGCAACGAGCTGTGCCACCGCGTCTCGCAGCTCTTCCCGGACCACTTCGCCGGCGCCGCCATGCTGCCGCAGAGTCCGGGCGTCGACACCCGGACCTGCGTCGCCGAGATCGAGAAGTGCGTCAGGGAATACGGGTTCGTCGGCATCAACCTGAACCCCGACCCGTCCGGCGGCCACTGGCGCAGCCCGCCGCTGACCGCGCGCTACTGGTACCCGATCTACGAGAAGATGGTGGAATTCGACATCCCCGCGATGATCCACGTCTCCACGAGCTGCAACGCCTGCTTCCACACCACGGGCGCGCACTACATCAACGCCGACACGACGGCGGTCATGCAGCTCATCGAGGGCGACCTGTTCAGGGACTTCCCGACGCTGCGCTTCGTGATCCCGCACGGCGGCGGCGCGGCGCCCTATCACTGGGGGCGCTACCGCGGCCTCGCCCAGGCGCTGAAGAAGCCGCTGCTGCGCGAGCACCTGCTGCGGAACGTCTTCTTCGACACCTGCGTCTACCACCAGCCCGGCATCGACCTGCTGACCAAGGTCATCCCGGTCGACAACATCCTGTTCGCCAGCGAGATGATCGGCGCGGTGCGCGGGATCGACCCCGAGACGGGCCACCACTTCGACGACACGAAGCGCTACGTCGACGCGACGGCGAACCTGAGCCCCGAGGATCGCCACAAGGTCTACGAGGGCAATGCGCGCCGGGTCTATCCGCGCCTCGATGCCGCGCTCAGGGCACGCGGCAGGTAGGAGGGCGGCGGCATGACCGGACCCGGCATCGCCCGGCGCGGCATCGCCCGCGCCGATCGGGCGGCGAACGCGGGGGCGGGGCGCACGCGGCCCGGCGCCGGGGCGCCCGGGCCGGCCCCCGGCGGGAGGCGCGATACCCTCGCCGGGGCCAGGGGCCGGCGCTGGGGCCGGGCTGCGATGCGTGGACCGATGACGGTCCGCGTCTGCGTGGGCCGGCGCGCGGCCGGCCCGGAACGGGGGAAAGGGTCGGCATGAGCGACCGGATCACGGGCATCTCCTCGATGGCGACGCGCCAGCTCCTCGCGGAGCTCGGCGCGGCGCATGAGCGGCGGACCGGCCGCCAGGTCTCGATCCGGTCGGTCGGCGGCGTGGAGGCCGCGCGGCTGGTGCGGGCCGGCGAGCCGTTCGACCTCGTCCTGCTGGCGTCGGACGCGATGGAGGCGCTGGAAGGCGAGGGATGGATCGTGCCCGGCAGCCGGACGGGCTTCGCCCGGTCGGGGATCGCGATGGCGATCCGCCAGGGCGCGCCCCGTCCCGCTGTCGGCGACGCGGAAGCGGTCCGGCAGGCGGTCCTGGCGGCGCCGAGGATCGGCTTCTCCACCGGCCCGAGCGGCAGCTACCTGAAGGCGCTGTGGGAACGCTGGGGGATCGGCGAGGCGATCGCGGACCGCCTCGTGCAGGCGCCGCCCGGCGTGCCGGTCGGGACCCTGCTCGCCCGGGGCGAGGTCGAGCTCGGCTTCCAGCAGCTGAGCGAGCTGCTCGGCCTGCCCGGCATCGACGTCATCGGCCCGCTGCCCGCCCCGATCCAGTCCATGACCCTGTTCTCGTCCGGCATCGGCCGTGCCTCCCGGCAGCCCGATGCCGTCCGGGCGCTGGTCGCGGCCCTGAACGCCCCGGAGGCGGCGGCGGTCAAGCGCCGCCACGGCATGGAGCCGGGTTGACCCCCCGGCCACCGGCAGGAGGCGCGGGGCATGGGGCGATCCGGGGCGGGGGCCGGGGCCGGCGGCGAGGCCGCTTAAACCCAGGGTAAATTCTGTCCGGTAGGGTCCGAACGGCGCGAGCCTTGCCGGATCGTCGGGTCCGGAACGCCGCCGCACCCTGGGCAGGAAGCCCGTTGCAACCCCTCGGGCCGCCGAGCCTGCCTTGCAGCGGCCATGGAGATTTTCCACCGATGCTGTCGTTCCAACACCTGCCCCTCGCCCTCGCCACGAGATTCGCCGCCCTGCGCGCGGACCGTCGCGGCGTGACCGCCATCGAGTACGGGCTGATCGCGGCCCTGATCGCCGTCGTGATCACCGCCGGCGTCGGCGCCTTCGGCAATTCGGTCAATACCTTCTTCAACGGCCTCGCGGCGAAGCTGAGCCTCGGCTGACGCCTCGCGCCGCGCGGCGGCACGGCGCCCACCCCGCATCGCGGCGGAACCAAGCCGAGGCGGCGGGCATCGCCCGCGCCCCGGTGCGCACGCCGGCGCGCCCCGTGAAGCGGCCCCCGCGGGGGCGGGACGGTCCCGGCCTCGCGCCCGGGCCGGCGCGCGGTGGAACGCCGCGTCGGCAGGATCGCGCCTCCCGCCGCCGCCGGCGGTCCCGGGACCGGCACGCGCCGGCCGGACCTGGCACCCTCCGGCGCCCCGATCCCGCCGGCGGGGCGTGCGGCCGCTGGCAGGGCGGCGATGCGCCCCTCGGCGGGGGCGTGCCCTGCGGCGGCCTCAGCCGCGACGGCGGAACCGCTCCACCGCCGCCACCAGCGCCGTGCGCACGCCCGGCTCCAGCGCCGAGTGGCCTGCGTCCGGCACCACGGTCAGGCGCGCGCGCGGCCAGGCGGCGGCCAGGTCGAAGGCGGTCTCGGCCGGGCAGACCATGTCGTAGCGGCCCTGCACGATCTCGGCGGGGATGTGGGCGATGCGGCCCATGCCGCCGAGCAGGCCCTCGGGCGGCAGGAACAGGTCGTGCGCGAAGTAGTGCGCCTCGATCCGCGCGAGGCCGAGGGCGGTGCGGTCCTGGGCGAAGCTCGCCACCGTGTCCGGGTTGGGCAGCAGGGTGGAGCAGGAGCCCTCGTACTGGCTCCAGGCGCGCGCCGCCGGCAGGTGCACCTGCGGATCGGGGTCGCAGAGGCGCTTCAGGTAGGCGGCGAGCAGATCGCCGCGCTCCTCCGCCGGCAGGTGCTCGGCGAAGGAGGTCCAGGCATCCGGGAAGATGCGGCGCAGCCCGTAGAGGAACCAGTCCACCTCGCTGGCACGGCCGAGGAACACGCCGCGCAGCACGCAGCCCGCCACGCGCTCCGGGTGCGCCTGCACGTAGGCGAGCGCCAGGGTCGAGCCCCAGGAGCCGCCGAACAGCAGCCACCGCTCGATGCCGAGGAAGCGGCGCAGCGCCTCGATGTCGGCCACGAGATGGGGCGTGGAGTTGTCCCGCAATTCGCCGAGCGGGCGGGAGCGCCCGGCGCCGCGCTGGTCGAAGATCACCACCCGCCAGTGGCCGGGATCGAAGAAGCGCCGATGCACCGCGCCCGCGCCGGCGCCCGGGCCGCCGTGCAGGAACAGGGCCGGCTGGCCGCGCGGGTTCCCGACCTGCTCCCAGTACATGACATGCCCGCCTGACAACGGCAGCAGGCCGGTCTCGTAGGGAGCGATATCGGGAAACAGGTCGCCACGGGGCATTTCCCGATAATTGTCGCGACCGCCGGTCCTCGGCAAGCACCGGCTTCTGCCGGCGCCGCCGGGAAGGCGCCCCCGCGGACCGGCGGAACGGCGACAAGTGCCTCGGAAGGCTGGGAAAAAGGGAATGCCGACGGCGGCCGGCCCCGGCGATGCGCGCCTCCGCCGGGGCGGCACGTAGCCACGATTTCCGGCCCCGCGGCCAATTCCGCCCGTCGGCAACGGCGTTTCCCAGGCAGGGCCCGGCGCTTCACGATTCGCGGAGCGCGTGCACGCCGCCGGGAAAGGCCTTGACGGCCGGCGCGCGTCGCCCGGGTGGCCGCCGGCGCCGGATGGACCGGCAACCGGCCGGCCGGACCGGGGCGACCGGGGGTGGCGGCAGCAGATTATGGCGCACGCACGCACGGCCCTCTTCGCGTCTGCGACATTTGCACCTAGATTTTGTGACATGGCCTTGTCCCCTTCGGCACAACCGCGAGCAGGCGCCGCGCAGGACGGCATCCGCTGCGCCGTGTGCGGAACGCAGAGCCGGCAGCCGCCCTTCCGCCCCCTGCAATCCGAGCAGCCGCCCGATCTCGACCTGCGTCCGGGCGAGCCGGTGCGCTCCACCATGCCCCGCTGGCTGCAGCAGTGCCCGAGCTGCGGCTACGCCGCGCCCGACATCGGCCGGGCCCACCCGGCGGCCGCGCAGGCCGTGGCCGCCGCCCCCTTCCGCGCCCTGCTGGTGGAGACCAGCCACCCGCTGCTGGCCCGCCGCTTCCTGGCCTGGGCGCACGTGCTCGAGGAGACCGGGGCGCTGCATGCCGCCGCCGAGGCGACGCTGCAGGCCGCCTGGGTGGCCGACGATCTCGGCCGCGACGATCTCTCCCAGCACTGGCGGCAGGACGCGGTGGCGCTGTGGCGCGGCGGCCCGCGCCTCGACGCCGAGCAGACCGTCCGGGTGATCGACGCGCTGCGCCGTGCCGGCGCCTTCGAGGATGCCGACAGCACGGCCGAGGCGCTGGGCCGCACCGATCCGCCGGAGGAGGTGATGCAGGTGGTGACGCTGGAGCGGCGGCTGATCGCCGACCACGATGCCGGCCGGCATACCATCGCCTCGGCCATGCCGCCGCCGGCGCGGCGGCCGCATGTGAGCCACCAGAAGATCGCCAGCCGCGGCGAGGGGCTGTTCGGCCGCCTCGGCCGCCTGCTGCGGCGCCGCCGATAGGCGCCGCGCCGGCCGCCCTCGCGGCGGTGACGCCGCGGCGCGGTCCGCCCGCGCGGGGCGCCGGCCCGGGGCGGGCCGTCTCGCCTGCGCGGCATGGTCATGTTATATTATAACATGCTCTCCTCTCCCCTGCCGCGCCGCGGCCTGCTCGGCCTCGCCCTGCTCCCCGGCATCGCCGGAATCGCCCGCGCCCAGGCGCCGGTCGCCGTGGTGGCCTCCTTCTCCATCCTGGGCGACCTGGTGCGGCAGGTGGCGGGCGATCGCGCGCGCCTGCGCGTGCTGGTCGGGCCGGACGCCGACGCGCACGACTTCCAGCCCCGTCCCTCCGATGCCGCGGCGATCCGCGACGCGGCGCTGGTCGTGCGCAACGGGCTCGGCTTCGAGCCCTGGATGGACCGGCTGCTGCGTGCCGCCGGGGGCAGCCCGAAGGTGGCCACGGCCGCGCAGGACGTGACGCCGCGCCGCCTGCCGGGCGGCGCCGTCGACCCGCACGCCTGGCAGGATGTCGGCAACGCCGTGCTCTATGCCCGGCGCATCGCCGCCGCGCTCGCCGAGGCCGACCCGGCCGGAGCGGCAACCCACGCGACGGCGGGCGAGGCGCTGGCGGCAAGGCTGCGGGCGCTGGACGCCTGGGTGCGCGAGCAGGTCGCCACCGTGCCGCCGGCGCGGCGCGTGGTGGTGACGACCCACGACGCCTTCGGCTACTTCGCCGCCGCCTACGGCGTGGAATTCCGCGCGGCGCAGGGCATCAGCACCGAGGCGGAGCCCTCGGCCGCGGCGGTCGGCCGGCTGATCCGGCAGATACGCGCCGAGAACATCACCGCCGTCTTCGTCGAGAACCTTCGCAACCAGACCGCGCAGCGCCGGCTGGCGGCGGAGGCCGGGGTGAGGCTGCGCGGCAGCCTCTACGCGGACTCGCTCTCCCCCCCCGACGGGCCCGCCCCGACCTACGAGGCGATGATCCGTCACAATGTCGGCCTGCTGGTGCCGGCGATGCGCGGCGAGGGATAGAGCGGATCGCCGGAGGGCGGCTACGCCCGGCGGGGATGACGGCCGGCGCGGCTTTTGTCGACGGCGGCGGGACGCCGGGCCGCCTGAAGCGTTGTACCCGCCGCAACTCGCCGAGGGACGGGAGATGAGCGACAAGCCGATGGAAGGCACGGGCGCGGCCGCGGTGGCGGCGCACAGCAAGGACGCGGTGGAGGCGGGCAATGCCCCGGACGCCGTCGGGGCGCCGGGCGAGGGCGAAGGCATCCGCCGCCGCGTGGAGGATCTGGCCGGCACGGTTTCCGAAGCCGCGAGCCGGGCCGGGCATGCGGCCGCCGACATGGCCAGCCGCGCCGGCAGCTCGGCGGCCGGGATGGCGCAGACCGCGAAGGAAACGGTGTCGCGCGCCGGCGGGCAGGCCTACGAGCAGGGGGTGCGCGCCGGGCACTATGCCGGCAGGGTGGCGCGGAACGAGCCGCTGGCCGCGCTGCTCGGCGCGGGGCTGGTGGGCTTCATGCTGGGCGTGCTGGTGACGCGGCGCTGATACGCCGGCGACGTCGCGCGCCGCCCGGACCTTGCGCACGGGGGCGCCGAGGGGCGCCGGAGGAAAGGTGCCGGGAGTGCGCTCCAGGGGCCACGGCGGACACGAGGCCCTTCCCGTTCGCCCCCGGCACTGCCCGACATGGCGGGCCGGGAGGTGCGGGGCCGTCGCGCGGCCTCGGTGTCGCCCTCGTCCATTCGGTGTCGCCCTCGTCCATCAGGATGGTGGCGGTGAGCCGGCCCACGGTGCGGCCACGCCCGCCTGCCAGCCGCCAGCGCGGCAGGCCGCTCCGGGCCATGGCGCGCACGAGCGGCTCGTCGCCGATGTCGAGGGTGTTCCGCGCGACCGCCTCCAGGAAGGCGGCGCGCTGCTCCGGCGCGGTCTCGCGGCAGGAATGGAAGGCGGCCCAGGCCAGGGCGCAGGCGCGCTTCGCCTCGGCCGCCCCGCCGCCGAAGGTGGGTTCCATCTCCCTGCCGGTCGCGGCCCCGACCGCGCGGATGGGCCTGTCGGCGCCACGCGGCGCCGTGGCACCGATCCGCATCTCCCTGGTGACGGACACGAGGCGTTCCCTTTCCTTGCCGGCCGGACGAGCCGGAGGGTCGTAGTGGCGGCGGCGGTATTCCGGCCGGTGCCGGCCAGCCGTGCCATGGGCCACGGCCGTGCCCGGTGGCCGCGGCCGGCGGTCGCTGGCCGGTGCGCCGGCGGCAGGGAGTGCGAAGCCCTTCATGGCGCCGCAAGCCCGTTGCCCGCAGCCTGCTCCCGTGCTGGCCGATCCCGGCCCAGCCGACAGCGGAGTTCCAGGCATGCGCCTCGGAGTCAGGATTATGGCGGCCGTCCTGGCCGGTGCCGCCGTGCTCGGCCCCGGCCATGTCCGGGCGCAGCCCGCCGTGCCGCCGCCGGCGCTGTGGGGAGTCTGGGCCGATGTCGGCAAGGCCTGCGACGGGCCGAGCGCGGCCGTGCTGACGCCGCGGTCGGTCACCATGCTGACGGCGAACCTGATCCTCCAGGGCGAGTGGACGACGGCCGGCGAGGAGCACAGCTTCCACGTACGCGCCGTGACCGGCGCGTCCCGACGGAGCGAGCAGGAACTGGCCGGCAAGGTGTTCGTGGTCCGCCTCGACGGCGATCACCTTCGCCTCGTCCGGGTGGTCGATGCCCGGGGGAACGAGGAGCAGGACGGCGAGGCCGACCTCGCGAGGCGCTGCGACTGATAGCGAGGCGGCGCTGCCGGCGGCGGCGCGCCGGCGCGTACCGATCCGGGCACCGGCACAACCTGGCCAGCTCGCGCTGCGGGCGGCGTGCCGCTTATCACGCGACGCATGGCGGCACGCCGAGCGAGGCGCGCGCCGTGTTCCTGGCCTGGCTGCGCGGCCAGTGCCGCGCGTTCGGGCCGGCGCGCGCGGCCCGGCTGCCGGGCGCCGGGAGGAGTCCGGGCGCGGCCCCCGGCGAACGCCCCGGTCAGGCCCGCGACGGCGTCACCGGCGGCGCTCGCCCAGCAGCGCCACCGCCACGGTGACCGCCATGAACAGCACCGCCGCGCCGAAGATCCAGCGCGGCCGCCCGCCATCGAGGATCCAGCCGAACAGCATCGGGCCCAGCGCGCCGCCGATGTTGAAGCCGGTGGAGACGATGCCGAAGGTCCGCCCCGCGCCGCCCGGTGGCGCCGCGGCGCGCACCATCATGTCGCGGGAGGGGGTGATGAGCCCGGTCAGGAAGCCGGCGCAGCCGAGCAGCAGCGTCAGCGGCAGCGGCGCGAGCGGCACCAGCCCGACCACCGCGACCAGCACCGCCGCCAAGCCGAGGCAGGCCGCCGCGACCTCGCCGTGGCGCCGCGTGCGGTCCGCCACCATGCCGCCGGCCAGCACGCCGAAGGCGCTGGCCAGGAGGAAGGCGGTGAGCGCGACGGTCGCCGTCTCCAGCGTCGCGCCGCCGCCGGCCACCAGGGCGGCCACGGAGAAGTTCTGGATCGCGCCGTTGCCGAGGCTGAGCAGCAGGAACAGCAGGGTCAGCGACAGGATCGCCGGCGTGAGGACCCCCTTGAGGCCCCCCGCCGCGGCGCCGCGCGCCCGGCCGGCTCCGGCCGGGCGCGCGGCCGGCGCGGCCAGGACCGGGGCTGCAAGGACCGGGGCTGCAAGGGTGGAGGCCGGCATCGGCCGCAGCAGCGGCAGCGCCGCGAGCGGCCCGGCGAGGCCCGCCACGACCAGCGCGAGGCCGGCCCCTCCCCCGCCCCAGGCGGCGAGCGCCAGCATCAGGCCCGGCGCGACGGCGTTGCCGAGGAAGCCGGCGAAGGTGTGGATGGAGAAGGCCCGGCCGATGCGCGCCTCGCCGATGCCGGCGGCGAGCAGGCTGTAGTTGGCGGGGTGGTAGACGCTGTTCGCGACCCCGGCCAGCGCCGCCGCCGCCAGCAGCCAGGCGTAGCCGCCGACCAGCCCGACCGAGGCCAGCGCGCCGCCGCCGAGCAGCAGCCCGGCGACCAGCAGGCGCCGCGCCCCGATCCGGTCGACCAGGAAGCCCATGGGGGCCTGGGTGCAGGCCGAGACGACGTTGAAGACCGTCAGCGCCAGCCCGAGCTCGACGAAGCCGACGCCGAGCTGGTCGCGCAGGAAGGGGAACAGCGGCGGCAGCGCCAGGATGTGCAGGTGGCTGACGCAGTGCGCGCCCGACACCGCCGCGAGCAGCCGCCGCTCCGACCGCGTCCAGCCGGCGCGTGATGCAGGGGCGGATGCAGGGGCGGGGGCGAGCGCCAGCGGCGCCCGGGCCTGGCTGACCGACATGGACCGTTTCCTTCCCGTTGCCGTGCGCCGTGCCCCGGTCAGCCGGGCCGGCCAGCCGTGCCGGTCAGCCGTGCCGGTCAGGGCGCGCAGCCCCTGCCTGCGGCATCCCGCGCGCCCTGTCCCGCCCGTTTTCCTCAGCCCAGACCCGCGAGCGCGGCGCGCGGCGCACCCCGGCGGGTGGCGCCGCGCCGCAGCAGCCAGGCCACGATCGAGACGTTGAGAAGGTTCCACAGCAGCCCGTGCAGGAAGGCCGCGTGGTAGGAACCGGTGAGGTCGAAGATCACGCCCGAGAGCCAGCCGCCCAGCGCCATGCCCAGCATGGTCGCCATCAGCACCAGCCCGACCCGCACCCCCGCCTCCTCGGCCGGGAAGTTCTCGCGCACCACGATCGCGTAGCTCGGCACGATGCCGCCCTGGAACAGCCCGAACAGCGCCGAGACGACGTAGAGCGCGCCGAGCCCGTCGAAGAACAGGTAGAGCAGCAGCGCCACCCCCTGCAGCGACGAGCCCAGCAGCACCGTTGGCAGCCCGCCGATCCGGTCCACGATCAGGCCGGAGGCGAGGCGGCTGACGATGCCGAAGCCCAGCATCAGCGACAGCATGGTGGTGCCGCGCGCCACGCCGTAGCCGAGGTCGCCGCAATAGGCGACGATGTGGGCCTGCGGCATCGACATGGCGACGCAGCAGGCGAGCCCGGCCACCACCAGCAGCCCCTGCAGCACGCCGGGCGGCAGGCCGAGGCCGGGCCGCCCCCCGGCGCGCGCGCCGCCGGCGGGCTGCCCGGCCGCCGCCGGGGCGCGCTGGCGCAGCAGCAGCGCCAGCGGCAGCAGCGTCGCGGTGCAGAGCAGCCCGATCCCGGCATGGGTGGCGCGCCAGCCCACCGCCTCGATGAAGTGCTGCACCACCGGCGGCCAGATCGTGCCGGCGAGGTAGTTGGCCGAGGCGACGGCCGCCACCGCGATGCCGCGCCGGCGCAGGAACCAGCGGGAGATGTCGGCGATCAGCGGGCTGAAGGCGATGGAGCTGCCGCAGAGCGCGACCACGAGCCCCTGCGCCAGGGTGAACTGCCACAGGCTGCCGGAGGCGGCGGCGCCGAGATAGCCGAGGCCGATCGCCACCGCCGCCCCGGCGAGCGGCGGCGCCACGCCGAAGCGGTCCACCAGCCGCCCCATCAGCACGCTGCCCAGGGCGAAGCCCAGCATGGTCAGCGTGTAGGGCAGCGCGGCGGCGCCCCGCGCGCTGCCGAACTCCGCCTGCACCGCCGGCAGCGCCACCACCACCGACCACATGCCGACGCTGCCGATGGTGCCGACCAGCACCGTGACGGCCAGCCGCAGCCAGGCCTGCCGGGAATCGACCGCCGTTGCCGGGGCGTCGCCGCCCGGAGCCGTCGCCATCGCTTCCTCCTCGCGGAACCGGGCGACACGGGGTGTCCGGGGCCCGTTCCGGCATGTCGTTGGCCCGGCCATCCCGGGCGGAAGGCGATCTGTGGGGCCGAAGGCGCGGCCCTGGCAACCGCTTTCGCGGGCCGGGCCGGGACGGGCCGGCGCGCAGCCCCGCGGCCCGGATCAGGCCGCCGCCACGCCAGGCATGGCCGGGACGATGCGAACCGCGGCCGGGTCGGCCCCGGCGCGGGGCGCCGTCAGTCCGCGACCGGCACGCCCAGCGCCAGCGCCGTCTCGCGGATCGCCGCCCAGTTGTCCGGCGGCAGCGGCACGCCTTCCGCCAGCCGCTTCGCGCGCATCCTCGCCTCGGGGTCGCCCGGCGCCATCACCGGCTCGTCCGCCACCGCCGGACGCGAGGAGAGCACCCAGTCCACGTAGTCGCGCCCGACCCGCTCGAATTCCGCCTGCGTGCCGAAATGCTCCGGCGAGACGTAGATGGAGAGCATGCCGTTGGTGATGCGGCCGCGCTTCTCCACCGGCCCGGCGCAGCCGTTGCCGGTCAGCGCCCCGCCCAGCAGCTCGCACATGAAGGCGAGGCCCGAGCCCTTGTGGCCGCCGAAGGCGCGGATGGCGCCGAGCCCCTTCGAGGAATCGCGCAGCCCGGTCGGGGAGTAGTCGCCGAACAGGGTGTGCGGATCGCCGGAAAGCCGTCCGTCGGGCTCGATCAGCGCGTCGGGCGGCAGCTTCTTGCCGCCGAAGGAGGCCACCTGCACCTTGCCCTCGGCCACGTGCGAGGTGGCGAAGTCGAGCACCAGCGGCCGCCCCGGCAGCGGCACGCCGACCGAGAAGGGCGCGGTGGAGAAGCGCCGCTCCACCCCGCCGAAGGGCGCCACCAGCACCGAGCCGCCGACGTTGACGAAGTGGATCGAGAGCAGCCCGGCCGCGATCGCCATCTCGGCATAGGCGCCGACGCGGCCGATATGGCCGGCGTTGCGCAGGCCGATCACCGCGATGCCGTGCCGCGCCGCGCGCTCCAGCCCGAGCGAGACGGCCTGCGGCGCCACGGTCTGGCCGAAGCCGTACCTGCCGTCGAGCAGCGCGAAGGCGCCGCCATCGGTGACGATCTCGGCGGTCTGCCCGGCCAGCACGTGGCCGTCCTTCAGCCAGTCCACGTAGCGCGGCACGCGCACCACGCCGTGGCTGTCATGGCCGGCGAGGTTGGCGCCCACCAGCTCGTGGGCGATGCGCCCGGCCTCGGCCGCGTCGCAGCCGGCGGCGGCGAAGATGCCGCGCACCACCTCCTCCAGCCGGTCGGCCGGAACGAGAACCGGCGGTGTCGCGCTTGCCATGTCGTCTCCTCCCACGTCGTCTTCTCCAGGAATCGAGGGGACGCATGAGAGGGGGAGCGGCGGCCGGGGGCAAGGGCCTGGCCGGGGCACCAGGCAGGGCGCCGCCCCATCCCGGACCCATCCCGGCGGGAGGGCGAGGCCCTCCCGCGCCTCCGTTCGTTCAGGTCCCGGGGGTTCGACGGCCCAGGGGCGCCGTCTCGGGGGCGCCGTCCCGGGGGCGCCGTCCCGGCCTACTCGATGCGGATGCCGGCCTGCCGCACCAGCGCGCCCCACTTCGCCGTCTCCTCGGCGATCAGCCGGTCGAGCGAGGCGCCGTCGCCCGACATCGGCTCGGCGCCGATCGTGGCGAAGCTCTCGCGCAGCGCCGGCTGGCGCAGCGCCGCGGCCACGGCGGCGCCCGCCCGCTCGCGGTGCGCGGCGGCGAGCCCGGCGGGCGCCATCATCGCGAACCACGGATCGACGACGTAGCCGGGCAGGCCGGCCTCGGCCACGGTGGGCAGGTCGGGAAAGGCGGCGATGCGGTGCCCGGTGGTGACGGCCAGCGCCCGCAGCCGGCCGGAGGCGATGTGCGGCGCGGAGGAGGTGACGCTGTCGAACATCATGTCGATGCGGCCGCTGACGAGGTCGGCCACCGCCGGGCCGGAGCCGCGATAGGGCACGTGCGTGATGTCGATGCCCGCCATGCTGGCGAACAGCGCGCCCGCGAGGTGGATCGAGGTGCCGCTGCCGGCCGAGCCGTAGGTCAGCTCGCCGGGCTTGCTCTTCGCCAGCGCGATCAGCCCGCGCACGTCGCGCGCCGGGGAGGCCGCCGGCACCACCAGCACGTTGGGCACGATCCCGACCGGCGCGACGCCCACCAGGTCGCCGGCGGCGTAGGGCAGGCGCGGGTACAGCGCCGGGTTCACCGCCTGCGCCATGGAGACCATCAGCAGCGTGTGGTTGTCCGTGCTCTTGGCGGCGGCGTCGGTGCCGATGGTGCCGCCGGCGCCGGCGCGGTTCTCCACCACCACCGGCTGGCCGAGCGAGTCCGAGAGGCGCGGGCCGAGCAGCCGCGCCATGGCGTCGATGGCGCCGCCCGGCGGGAAGGGCACGATCAGCCGCAGCGGCCGGTCGGGCCAGCTTGCCGGCGGCTGGGCGAAGGCCCGGGAGGCGGGCAGCGGCGCGCCGGCGAGGACGGGCAGCGCGGCGAGCAGGGTGCGTCGGCGCATGGCGGCCTCAGATCGCCGAGGGGTGACGCGCCAGCGCGGTCACCTCGATGTCCATGTACGGGAACAGCGGCAGGCCGGAGAGCAGCGCGTGCAGCTCGTCCGCATCCGCCACGTCGAACACCGAGATGTTGGCGTAGCGCCCGGCGACGCGCCAGATGTGCGGCCACTTGCCCGTGCGCATCAGCGCCTGCGCGTAGGCCTTCTCGCGCGCCTTGATGTCGTCGGCCTCGGCCTTCGGCATGTCGGGCGGCAGGTTCACTTCCATGGCGACGTGGAACAGCATCTTCGTCCTCCCCCGGGGTGTCGGCCCGGGATCACGACCCGACGGCGCGGTTCGGGATCGCCGGGACAGGCGGAGCGCCCAGGGCGGGCGCTCCGGCAGGCTCGTGCGGGCGCGGGCCCGCCGCGTCAGGCCCTACGGCGCGCCCCTACGGTGCGCCATGGCCGAGCACGGTGCGCGCGCGGTCGGTGCGGTAGTGCGCCAGCTTGTCGGCATCCAGCTCGGTGCCGATGCCGGGGCCGTCCGGCAGGTGCAGCGCGAAGTCGCGCGGCGCCGGGCGCGTGGTGGCGAGGCTGTCGCGCAGCAGCAGCGGCCCGAACAGCTCGCAGCCCCAGGCGAAATGGCCGAGCGTGGCGTAGAGGTGCAGCGCGCCGAGCGTGCCGATCGTCCCCTCCAGCATGGTGCCGCCGTAGAGGCCGAGCCCGGCGGCGCGGGCGATGGCGGCCACGGCGCGGGTGCCGGCCACGCCGCCATGCTTGCCGGGCTTCAGCGCCACGGCACCGCACGCGGCGGCCTGGGCGTGGCGCAGCACGTCCTGCGGCGTCGCGACGCCCTCGTCGGCCATCACCGTGGCGCGCAGCCGGGTGGCGAGGCGCGCCATCCCGTCCACGTTCCAGGCCGGCAGCGGCTGCTCGAACAGGAGGACGCCGGCCTCGGCCAGCGCCGGCGCGAACTGGCTGGCGGTGGACTCGTCCCAGGCCTGGTTGATGTCCACGCGCAGCGTGGCGCGGCCCTCGAAGGCGGCGGCGAGGCGGGCGATGTGCCGCAGGTCCTGCGCCGGGTCGCCGGCGCCGATCTTGATCTTGAAGTGGCGGTGGCGGCGCTCGGCCAGGGCGCGCTCGCCCTCCTCGATGTCGCGGTCCGTGTCGCCGCTGGCGAGCGTCCAGGCGAGGGGGATGGAATCGACCACCGCGCCGCCCAGCAGCTCGACCAGCCGCTCCCCGCGCGCCCGCGCCACCGCGTCGTGCACGGCGGTGGAGACGGCGTTCTTGGCGAAGGAATTGCCGCGCAGCGCGCGCGCGATGCGGTCCTCGACGGCGTTGAGGTTGGCCGCGTCCTGCCCCAGCAGCGCCTCGGCGAGGTAGTGGTTCACCGCCGCCGCGATACCCTCGGGGCTCTCCTCGCCCCAGCGCGGCCCGCCGATCGTGGCCGCCTCGCCGAGCCCGGTGACGCCGCCGGCGGTGACGCGCACCACCACCACGTCCATCGCCTCCACCGTGACGAAGGCCAGGTGATGGGGGCGGATGGTGGGAACCCGGGCGGGGACCGCCTCGATGCGCTCGATCGTCTGGGGCACGCGAAGACCCTCCTGCAGCCGTTGCCGCCCCACCGTACCGGCCGGGCGTGGCCTCCGCCCCGGCAGCGCGCGGCCGCGCGGCAATGTGTGGGGCGCGCCGGCCCGGCCGTCCCTGGCGGCCCGCCTTGTGCGGCACGCCGCTCCGTTCGATCAATACCCGCCGATCGAATGCAACGTGCGACGGAATCGAAGGATGGAGCTGCGCCAGATACGCGCCCTGCTGGCGCTGGCCGAGACCGGGCATCTCGGCCGGGCGGCGGAGCGGCTCGGCCTCGCGCCCTCCACCCTGTCGCACCATCTGGCGGCGCTGGAGCGCTCGCTCGGCACCACCCTGTTCGACCGGGTCGGGCGCGGCCTGCGGCTGACCGAGAGCGGCGCCCTGTTCCGCGACTTCGCCCGCCGCATCGCCGCCGAGGCGGCGGCGGCCGAGGCCGCCATCGCCGAGCTGGAGCGCGCCGAGCGCGGCGTGCTCCGCCTCGGCGTGATCCACAGCTTCCACGAGCGGCTGCTGCCGACGCTGCTGGCCGAGTTCCTGCGCGCGCACCCCGCGGTGCGGGTCGAGACGCACGAGCTGGTGGCCGGCGAGGTGGAGGCACGGCTGCTGGCCGGCGAGCTGGATCTCGGCCTCGCCTTCCTTCCCCGGGATCCGGCGGGCCTCACCGTGCAGCCGCTGTTCCGCGAGGCGCTGGTGCTGATGCTGGCGCCCGGCAGCGAATGGGCGGGGACCGACCCGGCGGCCATTCCGCTCGCCCTGCTGCCGCCCCGCTTCGCGACGCGGCGGATGATCGACGCGGCCCTGGCCGGCCGCTTCCGGCCGCGCATCGTGGCGGAGATGGCCTCGATCGCCAGCATCCTGGCGCTGGTGCGCACCGGCGCCGTGGGCACCATCCTGTCCGACCGCGCCGCCGGCGCCGGGGAGGTGGTCCGCCTGCCGCTCGGGGAGCCGCAGCCGATGCGCCAGGCGGCGCTGCTCTGGGCCACGGCGCGCTACCAGACGGCGGCGGCGCGGCGCTTCACGGAACTCGCGCGGCGGCGGCTCGGCGGACGATGACACGCGCCCCCCGGCAAGGCGCGGGCCGGGCCCGGCGGCCGGCACCGGCGTCTCCGCTCGGGCCGGCACGGCGCCGGGGCCGGGCATGCGATCTGCCGGCACGCGATCTGCCGGGCGGCGCGGCGGCACGCCGGTCGCGGCGCCCTTTACGACTCCCTTGCACCGCACCTCGCGTTTCCGAATGGCCCCCTGACGCCTTCCGGCCGCACATCACGGCCGGAGGTACCCGCCATGCTCGACCTGCTTCTCCCCATCCTGGGCCTCGGCCTGTTCGGCCTTCTCGCCGCCTATGCCGCAGCCTGCGGCAGGGTGTGACCGGGCCCCGGCGATGACCCTGGACCTGATCCTCGGCGGCACCGTCGCCCTCGGCCTGATCGCCTACCTGCTGTGGGCGCTGCTGCGGCCCGAGCACCTCTGACGCCGCCCCGCGCAGGTCCCGCCCCGTACGGGGCGGCCCGGCGCCGGACCAGGCAATCCCGCCGGTTCGCCCCGTCGCGGACCGGCAACAGAACGGCTTCCGGAACCTGATGACATGACCCTTGTCGGCTGGGCGCAGATCGCGCTCGTGCTCGGCGCGGTGCTCGCCCTGGCGGTGCCCGCCGGGCGTTGGCTCGCCGCCCTCGCAACGGGGCGGCTCGGCCCGCTCGCGCGCCTGGATGCCGCCATCCTGCGCGCCGCCGGCGTGGATGCCGCGCAAGGCCAGGACTGGCGCGGCTACCTGCTGGCGATGCTCGCCTGCAACGCCGCCGGCTTCGCGCTGCTCTACGCCATCCTGCGGCTGCAGGGCGTGCTGCCGCTGAACCCGCAGGGCTTCGACGGCGTGCCGCCCTGGCTCGCCCTCAACACCGCCGTCTCCTTCGTCACCAACACGAACTGGCAGGCCTACAGCGGCGAGGCGGCGATGTCGCACCTCAGCCAGATGGCCGGCCTCGCGGTGCAGAACTTCCTCTCCGCCGCCACCGGCATCGCGCTGGCCTTCGCCGTCTCCCGCGCCTTCGCCGGCGGCGGGCTGCGGGCGCTCGGCAATTTCTGGGCCGACGCGACGCGCGTGACGCTGTGGCTGCTGCTGCCGGTCTCCCTCGTCGCCGCCCTCGCCTTCGTCGCCATGGGCGTGCCGCAGACCCTCGCCGCCTCGGCCGAGGCGACCACGCTGGAGGGGGCGCGGCAGGCCATCGCGCTCGGTCCGGTCGCCTTCCAGCTCGCCATCAAGCATCTCGGCACCAATGGCGGCGGCTTCTTCGGCGTGAATTCGCTGCACCCCTACGAGGGGCCGTCGGCGCTCGCCACCGCGCTGCAGATCGTGCTGCAGGCGGTGATCCCCTTCGCGCTCTGCCTCGCCTTCGGCCGCCTCGTCGGCGACCGGCGGCCGGGCCGCGCGCTGCTGGCCGTGATGGTCGGCTTCGTGCTGGCCGGCACGCTGGCCGTCTACGCCGCCGAGGCGGCGGGCAACCCGCTGCACCTCGCCGCCGGGCTCGATCCCGCGCTCGGCAACATGGAGGGCAAGGATGTCCGCTTCGGCCAGGCGCTGGCGGCGCTGTTCACCGCCACCACGACCGGCGCCTCCTGCGGCGCCGTCAACGCGATGTTCGACAGCTTCACGCCGCTCGGCGGCCTCGTGCCGCTGTTCCTGATCCAGCTCGGCGAGGTGCTGCCGGGCGGCGTCGGCTCCGGCCTCTACGGCATGTTGGTCTTCGCGCTGCTCTCGGTGTTCGTGGCCGGGCTGATGGTCGGCCGCACGCCGGAATATCTCGGCAAGAAGGTGCAGGCGCGCGAGATCAAGCTCGCCATGCTGGCGGTGCTGGTGCTGCCGGCCACGATCCTCGGCCTCGCCGCCGTCTCGATGGTGCTGCCGATGGCCACGGCCTCGATCCCGGGCGCGGGTCCGCACGGGCTGACGGAGATGCTCTACGCCTACAGCTCGGCCGCCGGCAACAACGGCTCGGCCTTCGGCGGGCTCGCCGCCGACACGCCCTGGCTCGACGGCACGCTGGCGCTGGCGATGATGCTCGGGCGCTTCGCCTTCGTCGTCCCGGTGCTGGCCATTGCCGGCTCCCTCGCCGCCAAGCCGCGCATGCCGGAGGGGCCGGGCACGCTGCCCGCGCACGGGCCGCTCTTCGCCGGGCTGCTGGCGGGCGTGATCCTGATCCTGGGCGGGCTGCAATTCCTGCCCTCGCTCGCCCTCGGCCCGGTCGCGGAGCACGTCGTGATGCGCGCCGGCCAGACCTTCTGACCAGACCTTTCGAAACGACAGCACCCGAGGCGATACGCCAATGCTCGACACCACAACGGGCACGCCCGCCCTCGCCGGTCAGGCCGGCGGCGGCGCCGGGGCGGCCGCGCCCTCCCTGCTCGACGGCGCCATCCTGCGCCGCGCCACGGCCGAGGCCTTCCGCAAGCTCGATCCCCGCACCCTCCTCCGCAACCCCGTCATCTTCGTCACCGAGGTGGTGGCCGCCCTGGTCACGGTGCTGGCCCTCCGCGACGCCGCCATCGGCCACGCCGTCGCCTTCCAGGCCGGCATCGCCGCCTGGCTGTGGCTGACCGTGCTGTTCGCCACCTTCGCGGAGGCCGTGGCGGAAGGCCGCGGCAAGGCGCGGGCCGAGAGCCTGCGCCGCGCCCGCGGCGAGACCATGGCGCGCTGGGTGCCGAACCCGGCCGACCCCGCCATCACCGCGCCGCGCGCCGCCGCCGCGCTCGGGCGCGGCGACCACGTGCTGGTCGAGGCGGGCGAGCTGATCCCCTCGGACGGCGAGGTGGTGCAGGGCATCGCCTCGGTGAACGAGGCGGCGATCACCGGCGAATCCGCCCCCGTGATCCGCGAGGCCGGCGGCGACCGCTCGGCCGTGACCGGCGGCACGCTGGTGGTCTCCGACCGCATCCTGGTGCGCATCACCGCCGAGCCCGGCGCCACCTTCCTCGACCGCATGATCGCGATGGTGGAAGGCGCCGCGCGGCAGAAGACGCCGAACGAGATCGCGCTCGACATCCTGCTCGCCGGCATGACCATCGTCTTCCTGATCGCGGTCGCGACGCTGGTGGGCTTCGCGAGCTGGAACGGCGCGCCGCCTTCCGTCACGGTGCTGGCGGCGCTGCTGGTGACGCTGATCCCGACCACGATCGGCGGGCTGCTCTCGGCGATCGGCATCGCCGGCATGGACCGCCTCGTGCGCTTCAACGTGCTGGCGACCTCCGGCCGCGCCGTGGAGGCGGCGGGCGACGTGGACGTGCTGCTGCTCGACAAGACCGGCACGATCACGCTGGGCAACCGCCAGGCCGCCGCCTTCGTCCCCGCCGCCGGCGTGCCGGAGGGCGAGCTGGCCGAGGCCGCCGTGCTCGCCTCGCTGGCCGACGAGACTCCGGAAGGCCGCTCGATCCTCGCCTTCGCGCGCGACCGGCACGGCCTCGCCGCCCCGGCCATGCTGCCGGCGGGCGCGGTGGCGGTGCCCTTCACGGCGCAGACCCGGATCTCGGGCATGGACCTTCCCGGCCGTGGCGCCTACCGCAAGGGCGCGGTGGACGCGCTGGCGGCCGCGCTGGGGCAGGCGGTGCCCGCCGATCTCGCCGCCGCCGTGGAGCGCATCGCGCGGGCCGGCGGCACGCCGCTCGCGGTCGCGCGCGACGGCCGGCTGCTCGGCGCCATCGAGCTGAAGGACATCGTCAAGCCCGGCATGCGCGAGCGCTTCGCGGCGCTGCGCCGGATGGGCATCCGCACCGTGATGGTGACGGGCGACAACCGCCTGACCGCCGCCGCCATCGCCGCCGAGGCGGGGGTGGACGACTTCCTCGCGGAGGCGAAGCCGCAGGACAAGCTCGACTACATCCGCCGCGCCCAGGCCGACGGGCGCCTCGTCGCCATGGCCGGCGACGGCACCAACGACGCGCCGGCACTGGCCCAGGCCGATGTCGGCCTCGCCATGCAGACCGGCACGCAGGCGGCGCGCGAGGCCGGCAACATGGTCGACCTCGACAGCGATCCCACCAAGCTCATCGAGGTGGTGGGCATCGGCAAGGGGCTGCTGATCACGCGCGGCGCGCTGACCACCTTCTCCATCGCCAACGACGTGGCGAAGTACTTCGCCATCCTGCCGGCGATCTTCGTCGCGCAGTATCCGGGGCTCGCGGCGCTCAACGTGATGCGCCTGACCTCGCCGGAGAGCGCCATCCTCTCGGCGGTGATCTTCAACGCGCTGATCATCGTGGCGCTGGTGCCGCTGGCGCTGCGCGGCGTCGGCTACGCGCCGGTCGGCGCCGCCGCGCTGCTCCGCCGCAACCTGCTGGTCTACGGGCTGGGCGGCATCGCGGCGCCCTTCCTCGGCATCAAGCTGATCGACCTCCTGCTCACCCTGTCCGGGATCGCCTGACCATGGCCGCCATCCTCCGCCCCACCCTCACCCTGGTGCTGGGCGCCACCCTGCTGCTCGGCGTCGCCGCGCCGCTCGCCGTCACCGGCCTCGCGCAGGCCGTCATGCCCGGGCGCGCGAATGGCGGGCTGATCGAACGCGACGGCACCGTGGTCGGCGCCGGGCCGATCGGCCAGTCCTTCACCGGCGCGCGCTGGTTCCACGGCCGTCCCTCCGCCACCACCGAGTCGGATCCGGCGCATCCCGGCCAGACCCGCGCCGCCCCCTACAACGCCTCCGCCTCCGCCGCCTCGCAGCTCGGCCCGACCTCGAAGGCGCTGCTCGACGCGGTGACGGAGCGCGTCGCGGCCGCGGGCGGGGCGGGCGGCGACCCCGTGCCGGCCGACGCGGCCACCGCCAGCGGCTCCGGCCTCGACCCGCACATCTCGCCGGCCAATGCGCGCCGGCAGGTGGCGCGCGTCGCGGCGGCGCGCGGCCTCGATCCGGCGCGCGTCGCGGCGCTGGTCGAGGCGGGCACGGAGGGCCGCGAATTCGGCCTGCTCGGCGAGCCGCGGGTGAACGTGCTGCGGCTGAACCTGGCGCTCGACGCGCTGCGCTGAGGGCGCGGCCGCGCTACCCTGCCCCGCGATGACCGAACCGCCGCGCCCCGACCCCGATGCCCTGCTCGCCCTGGCGGCGGAGGGGCGCGGCCGGCTGAAGGTCTTCCTCGGCGCGGCGCCCGGCGTCGGCAAGACGGTGCAGATGCTGGCCGAGGGCCGCCGCCTGCTCGCCGCCGGCACCGACGTGCTGGTCGGGCTGGTCGAGACGCATGGCCGCGCCGAGACCGAGGCCGCCATCGGCCCGCTGCCGGTGCTGCCGCGCAGGGCGGTGCCGTATCGCGGCCAGGCGCTGGCGGAGTTCGACCTCGACGCCGCCCTGGCCCGCCGCCCCGCCGTGCTGCTGCTGGACGAGCTGGCGCACAGCAACGCCCCCGGCTCCCGCCACCCCAAGCGCTGGCAGGACGTGGAGGAGCTGCGCGACGCCGGCATCGAGGTCTGGACCACGATGAACGTGCAGCACCTGGAGGGGCTGTCCGACACCGTGGCGCGCGTCACCGGCATCCGCGTGGCCGAGACCGTGCCGGACCGGGTGCTGCGCGAGGCCGACGCGGTGGCGCTGGTGGACATCCCGCCCGCCGAGCTGCTGGAGCGGCTGCGCCAGGGCCGCATCTACCGCCCCGACCAGGCCGAGCGCGCGCTGCGCGGCTTCTTCCGGGAAGGCAGCCTGGCCGCGCTGCGCGAGATGGCGCTGCGCCGCACCGCCGAGCGGGTGGATGCCGACGTCACCGGCTGGATGCGCCGCAACGCCGTGGCCGGCCCCTGGCCGGTGGGCGACCGGGTGCTGGTGCTGATCCCGGGCGGCGCCGAGGCGGAGGCGGTGCTGCACCATGCCCGCCGCATCGCCGACGCGCTGCGCGCGCCGCTGCTGGCGCTGCACGTCGAGCGGCCCGGCGGCACCGGCGACCCGGCGCCCGGGCTGCGCCTGGCCGAGGATCTCGGCGCCGAGGCCGAGGTGGTGGCCGCGGCCGACCTGCCGGCCGCCGTGCTGGCGCATGCGCGGGCGCGCAACGTCTCGCACATCGTGCTCGGGCGCGGCCGGCCGGCGCGCTGGCGGCGGCTGCTGGGCCGCACCCTGATCGGCGCGCTAGCCCGGCGCGCCGCCGACTTCACCCTGCACGTCGTCGCCGGCCCCCCGCCGGCGACGCGCCGGCCGGCCGCGCCGCGCCGCGCCCTGCCGGGCTGGCTCGGGCTTGCCGCCGTGCCGGCGCTGGTGGCCGCCGCCACGCTGGTCTGCCTCGGGCTGGACGGCACGGTGCCGGATGCCAGCTTCGGCATGGTGTACCTCGTGGCGGTGGTGGCGCTGGCGGCCTGGCTCGGCCCGGCCCACGCGGCGGCGGGGGCGGCGCTCTCCTTCGCGGCCTGGAATTTCCTGTTCCTGCCGCCGCGCTACACCCTCGTCATCGCCTCGGCGCAGGACGTGCTGGGGGCGGTGGTGTTCGGCGTGGTGGCGGCGCTGCTCTCGGGCACCACGGGGCGGCTCGGCCGCTCGGTGCGCGCCGCGGCGGCGCGGCTCGCGGCGCTGCGCCGGCTGTCGGCGCTGGCGCGGCGGCTGAACGCGCAATCCTCGATGCCCGAATTGCAGGGCGCCATCGCCGAGGCGGCGCGCCAGGCCGCCGGCTGCCCGGCCTGCCTGCTGCTGCCGCTGGACGCGGCGCTGCAATCCGTCTTCGGCGCCGACCTCGCGCCACCCGACGCGCCCCCCGGCGCGTCCGGCCCGCCCGAGCCGGTGCTGCGCGCCGCGAGCCCCGCCGACGCCGTGCCCGACGAGGCGGCGATGGCCGCCGCGCGCTGGGCGCTGGCCAACGGGCGCGAGGCCGGGCGCGGCACCGCCACCCTGCCGGCGACGCCCTGGCGCTTCCTGCCGCTGCGCGCGGCGCGCGAGGAAGGGGAGGCGGTGATCGGCCTGCTCGGCCTGCTGCCGGGGCAGGCCGGGCGGGGGATGGACGACCCCGAGGCGGACCGGACGCTGGACGCGCTGCTCGACCAGGCGGCGGTGGCGCTGGAGCGGGCGCGGCTGGCCGAGCTGGGCGCCCGCCGCCGGGCGCGGGGCGAGGCCGAGGCGCTGCGCACGGCCCTGCTAACCAGCCTCGGCCACGACCTGCGCACGCCGCTCACCGCCATACGCGGCGCCGCCGAGACGCTGCGCACCGTGGGCGCCGCCCTGCCGGAGGCGACGCGCGCCGACCTGCTGGCCACCGTGGAGGAGGAGGCGACGCGGCTGGCGCGCTGGATGACGGCCATCATCGACATGGTGCGGCTGGAGAGCGGCGAATTGCAGGCGCGGCGCGAGCCGGTCGATCCCGCCGGGGCGCTGCGCGAGGCGGCGGCGCGGGCCGGGCACGCCTATCCCGGCCGCGCCGTGCGGGTGGCGGCGCCGCCGGGCCTGCCGGCGCCGATGCTCGACCCGGTGCTGCTCGACCGCGTGCTGGAGAACCTGCTGGACAACGCGCTGAAGTATTCCGGCCCGTCGGGCACCGTGCTGGCCGAGGCGCGGCGCGAGGGGGCATGGGTGTCCTTCTCCGTCGAGGATGACGGGCCGGGGATTCCGCCCGCCGCCCTGCCCCAGGTCTTCGCGCCCTTCTTCCGCGCGGCGCGGGCGGATCGGGTGGCGGCGGGTTCCGGCCTCGGCCTCGCCATCTGCCGCGGGCTGGTGACGGCCATGGGCGGGACCATCGCGGCGGAAAGCCCGGTCCGGGACGGGCACGGGACGCGCGTCACGGCGCGCTTCCCGGCATGAGCGGACCTGCCCCCGAGATCGTGCTCGTCGTCGACGACGAGCCGCAGATCCACCGCTTCCTCGGCCCCGCCCTCGCGGCCGCCGGCTACGAGCCGCTGCGGGCGGAGACGGCGCGCGAGGGGCTGCGCCTCGCCGCCGCGCGCGGCCCGGCCTGCGTGCTGCTCGACCTCGGCCTGCCGGACATGGACGGCAAAGAGGCGCTGGCGCGGCTGCGCGCCTTCTCGGCGGTGCCGGTGATCGTGGTCTCGGCGCGCGACCGCGAGGCGGAGAAGGTCGCGGCGCTCGATGCCGGCGCCGACGACTACGTCGACAAGCCCTTCGGCCTGGCCGAGCTGCTGGCGCGCATCCGGGCCGCGGCGCGCCGCGCCCTGCGCGCGGGCAAGGCGGAGCCGGTGCTGCGGACCGGCCCGCTCCAGGTGGATCTGGAGCATCGCCTGGCCCGCGTGGCCGGGGTGGCGCTGCACCTGACGCCGCGCGAATGGGAGCTGCTGGCGATGCTCGCCCGCGACGCCGGCAAGGTGGTGACCGGGCAGCGCCTGCTCACCGCCATCTGGGGGGAGGCGCACAAGGCGGATACGCAGTACCTGCGCGTCTATGTCGGGCAGCTGCGGCAGAAGCTGGGCGAGGCGGGGAGGCTGCTGCGGACCGAGCCGGGCGTCGGCTACCGGCTGCTGGCCGAGGATCGCGGCGATGATCGCGGCGAGGGCAGCCCCGCCGCTTCGCCGCGGCCCGTGCCGGGCTGAGGTCCCGGCGGCCCGGCAGGGCGGCGGACTGCCCGACCGGCCCTGCGGGAGGAGGGGCCCGAAGGGCGCGCCGCCCCCCGACGATCCTCCGACGCGGGATCCAGGGCGACGTCACGGTCCCCGCCGATGCGGTCCGGCCCGCATCGGCCGCGGCGCCCGCGCAGGCGCCGTCAGGCGCCGAGGACGCGCGCCACGTCCGCTTCCAGCCCGAAGGCGCGCGCGGCGTTGGTCGAGACCATCCGGTGGATCTGGTCGTCGTCGTAGCCGAGTTCCAGGCAGAGCCGAACGCCGCGTCGGAACCCCTCCAGCGGGCTGAAGGCGCCGACCTGACCGAGATCCGAGCACAGGATGGTCTGCCCGACGCCGGCCGCCTCGATGTGCCGGCCCAGCGCCTCGCCCTCGCAGACCTTGAACTTCGAGCCCTCGAGGAACATGCAGAGCGAGTGCTCGACGAAGGCGCCCATCGCCGCGATGCCGCGCACGTCGTTCAGGCTGGCACCGACGATCTCCTCCGGATGGGTGAAGACCAGCCGCTTCACGCCGCGCCGCTGCGCCTCCTCGAAGATCAGCCAAGTCTCGCCGACATGGATGTGGCCGCTGGCCAGCGCCATGTCGTTCCTCGCCACGATGTCCAGCACCTCCTTCACCTCGTCGCGGACCCTGCCGTCCGTGACCACCGGCACCGGCGAGGCGTGGCGCATCCTCTGCGTCGAGGCGGGATGCGCGAAGGAGGCGTTCTTCTCCCAGCGCAGGTGGTTCTCGGCGGCCAGGGTCGGCAGGAAGACGATCCGGCCGCCCATCGCCGCCGTGTGCTCCACCGCATAGGGGTTGATGCCGCCCACCACGTTGTTCAGCGTGACGCCGGAATAGATCTTCGTCGTCAGCTCCGGATGGTGGCGCGCGATCAGCGCCGCGGTCATCACGCCGCTGTAGTCGTGGTCCTTGGTGATCGCCGCGGCGAAGCCGGCCCGCGAATAGTCCTGCGCCAGCTCCAGATGGTCCACCGCGCGGGCCGCGATCGAGGGGCCGGAATGGACGTGCGGGTCGATCGCGCCGCGCAGGATGCGGCTGATGCGCTGCTCCAGCGCCTCGTCGGTGACGGTGTCGGGCATGGCGGCCTCGCGGATCGGGGGTTGTGCGCTGCGCGTCGCGTCAGCGCGGCATCGGGTAGTCGGCGGCGTTCAGCACCCAGCCCGGCTTTTCCGAGAAGTCGCGGCGCGGCGGGCTGAAGATGTCCACGAGCTGGTTCAGCCCGGCATCGGTGCCGCGGCTGGTGTGGATCGCGGGCGGCGGGATCACGATCAGGGAAGGCGAGCCGCATTCGACGTGCGCATCCTCCCGCCACGTCGTCATGTCGGGCGTCCAGGGCCAGCGCAGGTGGTGCGTGAAGCTTCCGTCCAGGGCGAGCGAGCCCTGCTCGAAATCGTCGTGGTGGTGCGGCGAGAGCTTGCGGATGTCGCGCGGGCCGTCCATCGGGTCGATCAGGTTGATCATCAGCGTGGTGCAGCGGAAGATGCGGCCGAAGCGGCCGGGCTCGGGCGGCACGTCGAGCGGGTAGGCGCGGATGCGGAACCCGTCCGGCGGCGCCGGCCAGGGCTCGAAGGGCGGGATGTTCGGGTGCGGCGCGGCGTAGGATTCCGCGTTGGCGCAGCGCGCCGCGAGGTCGGCCGACCGCGTGGAGAAGAGGCGCGTCACCGCGCCGCCCTCGGGCAGCGCGATCCCGCTGTCGCCCGGCGGCACGATGACGAGGGAATGGCCCGGCACCGTCTCGACCTGCCCGCCGGCCGTGATCCGCGCCGGCGTGTCCGGGCGCATCAGCAGCAGCACGTACTCGTCGGGCTGCGCCTGCCGGCGCAGCACCGCGCCCGGCCGCGCCTCGGTATGCGCGACGAGGAAATTCTGCCCGCGGAGATACCAGGTCCTGCCCTCCGGCCCGTCCTCCTGCGGCGGCTCGGCGTGGAAGCGGCCGATCTCGGCGCCGGCGAAGGCGCTCGGGGCCGGGGCGGAACGCGCCGCCGCCAGGGCGGCGCGGGGGTCGGAAGCGTCGTACATCGGGTTTCCTCGTTCAGGATGCTCGTCGCGGATCGGGTGCCGATGGCCGCGTGCGTCGGACCGTCCGGGGCGCCGCCCTCCCGCACCTCCCGCCAGGGACGAAGCCCCCGGATCCCTTCCCCGAAGGCAGTCTCCGCCTTCCCACGGAAAGGGGGTCCCGAAGGGGACTTCGTCCCTTCGCGGGGTCCGGGGCGGGGCCCCGGGAAGGTGCAGCACGCGGGATGGCTGGCACGGGGCCCCGGCACGGTCACTGCCGCGGGATGTTCGCCTCGGCGGCCGCGGCGCCCCAGCGCCGGCCTTCCTCCGCGACGAAGGCGCGGAACGCCTCGGGCGGGGCGGGATCGGCGGGCAGCACGCCCAGTTCCAGGAACCGGTTCCGCACGTCCGCCAGCCGCAGCACCTTCGCCAGCTCGGCGTTCAGCCGCTCGACGATCGGGCGCGGCGTGCCCGCCGGCACGGAGATGCCGTTCCAGGACTTCACCACGAAGTCGGGAACCCCGGCTTCCGCCGTCGTCGGCAGGTCGGGCAGGCCGGGGAAGCGCCGCGTCGCGGCGACGGCCAGGCCGCGCAGCCGACCGCCGGTGATCTGCGACAGGGCCGGCGCCAGGATCTCGCAGGCGATCTGCACGTCGCCCGTGGCGGTCGCGTTCAGCAGGTCGGGCGTGCTGCGGTAGGTCACGACGGTCATGTCGGTCCGCGTCATGCTGCGCAGCATCTCGGCGGCGAGGTTCTGCGCGTTGCCGGCGGCGATGGAGCCCAGGTTGATCGCGCCCGGCCGCGCCCGCGCCGCGGCGAGCACGTCGCCGAGCGTGCGGTAGGGCGAGTCCGCGGCGGTGGCCAGGACGATGTCGAAATAGGTCATCGCCGAGACGAACTCGAAGTCCTTCATGATGTCGTAGGGCAGGCGCCGGTAGAGCGCCGGGGCGATCGCGTCGGTCTGCGTGGTCAGGTGGATGGTGTGGCCGTCCGGCGGCGCGTGCGCGACCGCCTCGGCCGCCACGATGGCGCCGGCGCTCGGCCGGTTCTCGACGACGACGGGCTGGCCGAGCGCCGCCGCGAGCTTCGTGGCGACGAGGCGTGCGGTGAGGTCGCCGACCCCGCCGGGCGCGAAGCCGACGATCCAGCGGATCGGCCGGTTCGGCCAGGGGGCCTGTGCGGCGGCCGGCCGCGACAGCGTGGCGCCGAGGCACGCCGCCGTCGCCAGCCCCGCCGCCGCGCGCGCCAGGGCACGGCGGCCGGGCGCCGGCCGCATCGAGTCCGGCTTGCGCAACGAAGCCGCCGGCGCGTCGCATCGGGTCATGGATCGTCTCCTGGTCGGCCATCGCTTCGGGAGGGAAGTCGCGGCCCTGACTCGGTTGTCGGTTCCGCCCGGCCGGACGGGACGGGTCGGCGCGGGCGCGGGCTACTGGCGCTCGATCCCGGCATCGGCGATCACCCGCGCCCAGCGCGCCGCCTCCTCGGCGAAGAAGCGCCGGAATTCCTCGGGGCTCGTCGTGCCGGGCGTGACGCCGATGTCCAGCAGCTTCTCCCGCACCTCGGGCAGCGCCATGACGCGGACGATCCCGGCGTTCAGCCGCTCGACGATCGGGCGCGGCGTGCGCGCGGGCAGCGCGATGCCGTTCCAGGAGCGGACGACGTAGCCCGGCAGGCCGCTCTCGGCGGCGGTCGGCACGTCGGGCAGGCGCGCGAAGCGCTCCGGCGCGGCGACGGCGATGGCGCGGATGCGCCCGCCGGTGATCTGCGACAGGGCGGCGGGCAGGATCTCGGAGGCCACCTGCACCTCGCCCGTCGCCGTCGCGTTCAGCAGTTCCGGCGTGCTGCGGTAGGTCACCAGGGTCACGTCCGGCGCGCCGAGCATGGTGCGCAGCAGCGCCGCGCCGAGATGCGTCGCGTTGCCGGCGCTGATCGAGCCGATGTTCAGCCGGCCCGGATTGGCGCG
Source organism: Roseomonas acroporae (assembly GCF_023223525.1). GTDB lineage: Bacteria > Pseudomonadota > Alphaproteobacteria > Acetobacterales > Acetobacteraceae > Roseomonas_E > Roseomonas_E acroporae. The sequence continues at coordinate 84,427 of NZ_JALPRX010000078.1, forward strand.
GGCGTAGGCGGCGAGCTCCGCCAAGCTGCGTACCGGAAGGCCGGGCGTGACCGCGATGACGTGGTCGAAGAAGGAGACGCGCGAGACCGGCTCGAAGTCGCGCGCGGGATCGAAGGAGAGGCGCTCGTACAGGAAGGGCGCGGTCGCGGTCGTGTTGGTCGCGAGCAGCCAGGTGTGCCCGTCCGGCTGCGCCCGCGCCACCGTCTCGGCCGCGACGAGGCTGCCCGCACCCGGCCGGTTCTCGACCACCACGGGCCGGCCGAGCAATTCGCCGAGCCTCGGCGCCAGCAGGCGCGCGGTGATGTCGCCGGCGCCGCCGGGGCCGAAGCCGACGACGAGGCGGATCGGCCGGTCCGGCCAACCGGGCGGCGCCTCGCCAGACCGCGTCCCGTTCGCCTGCGCCCCGTTCGCCTGTGCCCCGTTCGCCTGCGCCACGGCGGGCCGGTGCCGCAGCAGCGCGGGCAGGGCCAGCAGGCCCGCCGCGAGAGCCCTTCGTGCCAGCAGCGGCCGGGCCTGCTTCGCCGACATCCTCATTCCCCTGTCGCCCCGTCGATGCCGGTGGGCGGGATGAATTCGCGCCAGTGCTCGCCCAGCGGCGGCATCTCCGCGAAGCTGCGCCGGCGGTCGGCGGCGCGACCGATCAGCGCCGCCGCCGTCATCCCCTTGCCGGCGAGGTAGCGTTCGAGTTGCGCCACGCTGTCCGGCAGCACGCCGTAGCCGCGCAGCATCACCGCCGAGGCGAGGCCCACGGCCGAGGCGCCCGCCAGCATCATGCGGGCGACGTCCTGCCCGTCCCGCGCGCCGTTGATGCCGATCAGCGGCGCGCCGGGCCCGAGCCGCGCGCGCGACAGCGCCAGCCAGTGGCAGGTGAGCGGCAGGTTCCAGTAGCCGCCGATGCCGAGGCTGGTGCCGAGCATCGGCTCGTGGCTGTCGAGATCCGGCACCAGGCCGAGCAGGCGCCCGGCCATCACCACCGACTGCGCCCCCGCGCCGAAGGCGGCCGCCGCCAGCTCCGGCACGCGCTCGCTCTGCCCGGTGATCTTGATCCAGAGCGGCAGCGACACCGCGGCGCGCAGTCGCCCGACGATCTCGGCGACGCGCCCGGGCAGCAGCTCGGTCGAGACCGCGCCCTTCGCCGCCTGGCTCGCATAGGGCGTGCCGATGTTGAACTCCAGCAGCCGCAGCCCGGCCTGCTCGACGCGCCGCGCGAGGCCGAGGGCCGCGTCGAGATCGGCGAGGATCAGGCTGGGCACGAGCAGCGCGTCATGCGCCCGCGCGAGGCGGTCCAGCGCCACCGTCTGCTCCAGCCAGGCGTCGAAGGGCTGCGGCGCGAGGCCGGAGCGGGTGGCGAGCGTCACGTCGCGCGGCGCCGCCGGGCCCCAGGGCACCGGCCGCCAGTCCGCATCCAGCGCGAGGTACTCGGCGCGCCGGAGCTGCTCCTTCGCCGCCTCGGACTCGTTGGTGGATTTCACCACGACGGCGCCGGCGCCGGCCGCGATCGCGGCGCGCACGCCCGCCGCGTCGATCATGTGTTCCGCCGCGGCGGCGATCACGGGGTTCTTCAGGCGCAGCGACCCGACCGTGACCTCCAGCGCGGCGCTCACGCCGTGCCTGCGTTCGGGCGGTTCGGCGATCGGGCGGGCATGGCGTTCCTCCCTGTCGTCACGCTCTTGGCGTATTCTTCTGTCTCGTTCTCTTGTCGAGAACGCTGTTCTCATGTTAGGAACAACAAGTGCCGCGCCGCGTCAAGCGGTTTCTTGACAGGCCCGGCACCCCGGCCGCGTCATCCGTGGCAGGTCACCCCAACCGCGACAGCAGGGCTCCTCGATGCGCTTCCCGATGCGGCCCGCCAGGAAAGGCCGGCTGCGGCGCCCCGGCCGCCGCCCCTGCCTCCCCAGGGTGTCCTTTCCCTGGACGCCCTTCCCCGGGTCGGCCGGGCCTTGAAGGGCGGCGCGACGGGCGAGGCCGGGCCGGGCCGGGGCGGCGTCCAGGCCGCCGACACCGTCCTGTCGGTGCTGGAGACGGTCGCCTGGTCGGAGGAGCCGCTCGGCGTCACCCAGATCGCCGCCGCGGTCGGCATCGCGAAGGGGGCCGCGTTCCGCCACCTGCGGACCCTGCTCGACCGCGGCTACCTCGTGCAGGACGCCGTCACGAGCCGCTTCCAGCTCGGCCCCCGTGTCTCGCTGCTCGGCCGGCTGGCGCCGCCCGCGCAGGATCTGGCGGCCCTGCTGCGGCCGGCCATGCGCGAGGCGCGCGAGGCCTCGGGGCTGGCGGTGGTGCTGAGCACGCCGACGCCGGCGGGGGCCTTCGTGCTCGCGACCCTGGCCGGCACGCAGGCGGTGGATATCGGCGTGCGGCTCGGCAGCAGCCTCGCCCTGCATGCCTCAGCCCAGGGCAAGGTCTTCCTCGCCTTCGGGCCGGGGGACCTGCCGGACCGCGTCCTCGCCGATCCGCTGCCGCGCTTCACGGCGCATACGATCACGGCGGTGGACGCGCTGAAGGCGGAGCTGGCGCGCGTCCGGCAGTGCCGGTACGCCGTCGCGCCGGAGGAGATGCTGCTCGGCGTCAACGCCATGGCGGCGCCGGTGCGCGACGGCCGCGGCGTGCTCGTCGGGGCGCTGGCCCTGGTAGGATCCATTCAGCACCTTCCGCGCGTGCCGGAGGCGCACCACGTCCGGATCGTGCTGGACCTGACCCGGCATGCGACGCGGCTCATCGCCAATGCCGAGGGCCGTCACGGCTGAGCCACCCCGTCCGAGAAGCGGGAGTTGGGGATCGTGCGACGTCGCTCTGCCAGGGCCCCTGTCCTGCCGTCGAGGCGCCGCCTCGCCGCGAGGGCGCTGTCATGGTCGATCCGCGGGGCATCGGCGCCCAGATGCCGCAATGCCGGGGTTCGATGGCACAGGCCATGGTCCTGCACCACCGGCAACATGCCCCTTGCCCGCGGCGTGGCGCCGCGGGGATCGCAACTTGACAGTGATCGGGGGAGCATTCTCAATTCGACGTCATTGGGAGACCGCCCCGATGCTTGGCGTGGAAGCCGTGGCAACGAAATGACATCGCCTCGAACCATGCCGGCAACCGCCGTCGGCACGGAATCCGGAACGGGGCACGCCGTCATCCGTCCAGACGCCGCAGCAGGCCCGGGCGCGACCGCTGACGCCGGACAAACGGCGCCCGCGGTCGCCGTGATCTTCTCGACGGAGGCCGTCGAGTCGAACCGGCGGCTCGACCTGTGGCGCTGCAAGTACGATTCCTTCAACGAGATCACGCCGGTCGAGGACAGCGGCCGGGATTTCCTGGGCCGCAACGAGATCTGGCAGATCGGCGCGATGGCGCTGAGCCGCAACACGGCGCCTGCGCTGATCTGCACGCGGACACGGCAGCACATCCGGCGCGATTCCATCGACCACTGGGTGATCCGGGTCTCCCGCTCGGGCCGGTCGCGCCACCGCACGGACACGGCGTGCTTCGTGAACCGGCCGGGCATCCCCTTCCTCATCTCGCTCGGCGAGCCCTACGACAGCGACAGGACGGAGGCGGACTGGCTGTCGCTCTACATCCCGCGCGACTTCTTCCCGGAATTGTCCGCCGGGCTGACCACCCTGCCGACCGGCGGCCTCGACATGCCCGGCGCCCCGCTCCTCGCCGACTACCTGCTGCTGCTGGAACGGCGCATGCGGGTGGCGACGGCGGAGCAGGTGCCCATCCTGGCCGCCGCGACACGCTCGATGGTCACGACCTGCCTGCTCACCGACGTCATGCCGCAGGCGATCACGCCCGAGAATGCCGCGCTCGCGCAGTTCGAACGGCTGCGACAGATCATCCGTCGCCATATCGGCTCGACCATGCTGGATGCGCGCCGGCTCTGCCGGCTCGCCGGCATCTCGCGCTCGAATCTCTACCGGCTGTTCGAGCCGCATGGCGGCGTGGCGCACTACATCCAGGGCATGCGACTGCGCATGGCGCTTGCGCAGCTCTCGGATCCGGCCTGCAGGACGCCCATCGCGGCGATCGGCGAGCAGGTCGGCTTCGCCGACGCCTCCACCTTCGGCCGCGCCTTCCGGCGCGAATTCGGCTTCACGCCCGGCGAGGCGCGCACGACCGGCCTGAGTGGCCGACAGATGATGCCGGGCAAGGCGCTGGCGAATCCGGCCGCCGCCGATTTCGGTGTCCTGCTCCGGCGCCTCGGCATCGGGTGAACGGCTCCGCTCGCCGTCCCGCCGGCTGACGGCACCGAGCGCGCCAGCCTCGACGCGCTTCGACGTTTCCCGGACGGTCCTCGACGAGGCGCCGCGGCCGCCCCACCGAACCCGCGCGCGATACCGGCCCGCACGGGTCGGGACCCGTGCGGGCCGGACTCAGGCACCGAAGGCGATCTTCTCCTTGCGGTACAGCTCGCGGAGCAGCTTGAGGATGAGCTTGATCTCCGTCGATTCGTCGCCCTTGCGCGTGCTCATGATGATGGGGGAGACCGCCCCCACCTCGGCGAGCGGGCGGTAGACCACGTTGTCGCGCCGCAGGCGCTCGACCGAGGCCGGCACGATGCACACGCCGGTCTCCGCCGCGACGAGCCCGAGCGCCGTCTGCAATTCGCGCACCTCGTAAACGGCCGACGGCTTCACGCCGCTCTCCCGGAACAGCGCGAGCACCTGGTCCGCGTAACTCGGGCGCGGCGACTTGGGATAGACGACCAGCGGCTCGTCCGCGAAGTCGGCCAGCTGCAGCGGGCTGCGCCGCGCGAGGAGCGGATGCGCCGACGGCAGGGCGGTGATCAGCTTCTCGTTGCGCAGCAGCAGGCGGTCCACGGCCGGATCGTCGAACGGAATCCGCCCGAAGCCGACATCGATCCGCCCTTCCTTCAAGGCGGCGATCTGCTCGAGCGTGGTGAACTCGAGCAGCGTGATCTCGACCTTCGGCCTGGCTGCCCGGTAGCGCCGGACGACCTCCGGCAGGTAGCCGTAGAGCGTCGATCCGACGAAGCCGATGCTGAAATGCGTCTGATCGGTCTCGTGCAGCCGACGGCTCATGGACCTGAGCTCGTCCACCCGCTCCAGGATCTGCACGGCCTGCTCGTAGAACAGCCTGCCGGCGGCAGTCAGGCGAACCGGGCGGCTGCCGCGCTCGATCAGCGTCACGCCGAGCTCACCCTCGAGCTGCTGGATCTGGCGGCTCAGCGGCGGCTGTGCGACCCGGAGCACCTCCGCCGCGCGGGTGAAGTTCCGCTCGCGCGCAACCGCCACGAAGTACCGTAGATGCCGGAGTTCCAGACGATACCTCCCAGGTATGGTCCCAACCAATTTGGTCTTGGACCGACAACGAAAAAAGAGGGCACCTAGCGGCGAGGGGGAAAACGATGAGCCAGATGCCGGTCCAACGCCGAACATCAGAAGCAACAATCCATCGGCTCCGCCAGCGAAATCCTGCGTCATGCCGTGCAACCGCTCCCCGCGGCCGGGCCCGTGCCGCCGCCGGCACCTGCGGGTGAGGCAGGCGCCGATGTACGTATGCCTCTGCAACGCCTTGAACGAGCGCCGCCTCTGGCAGGCCATCGGCGACGGCGCCGTCCGGCCAGGCGAGGTCTACGCCCTCTGCGGATGCCGTGCGCAATGCGGCCGCTGCACCGCAGCAATTCTTGATCTGCTCCGGAGCGAGGCGGCCGCGAATGCCCGCGCTTGCGACGACCAACAACAATAGGAGAACAGGGATGCTCGATTCCGTCCAGAAGACCATGGAGGCAGCGCTCGAGGAGGATGCCGGGAAGGGCGTCTTCCGCGTCGCGCGCAACATCTTCACCGATCCCGAGCTGTTCGAGCTCGAGATGAAGCACATCTTCGAGGGGAACTGGATCTACCTGGCGCACGAGAGCCAGATCCCCAACAAGAACGACTACTTCACCACCTACATGGGCCGCACGCCCGTCTTCATCGCGCGCAACCGCAACGGCGAGCTGAACGCCTTCGTCAACGCGTGCAGCCATCGCGGCGCGATGCTGTGCCGCCATAAGCGCGCGAACAAGTCCACCTACACCTGCCCCTTCCACGGCTGGACCTTCAACAACTCCGGCAAGCTGCTGAAGGTGAAGGACCCGGAGGGCGCGGGCTATCCCGACGGCTTCAACAAGGACGGCTCGCACGACCTGACGAAGGTGGCGCGCTTCGAATCCTACCGCGGCTTCCTGTTCGGCAGCCTGAACCCCGACGTGCTGCCGCTGGCCGAGCATCTCGGCGAGTCCACCAAGATCATCGACCTGATCGTGGACCAGTCGCCGGAGGGTCTCGAGGTGCTGCGCGGCTCCTCGACCTACGTCTATGACGGCAACTGGAAGCTGCAGACCGAGAACGGCGCCGACGGCTATCACGTCAGCGCGGTGCACTGGAACTACGCCGCCACCACCAACCAGCGCAAGCTGCGCGACGCCGAGATGGCCGACACCACGCGCGCCATGAGCGCCGGCGGCTGGGCCAAGCAGGGCGGCGGCTTCTACTCCTTCGAGCACGGCCACCTGCTGCTCTGGACCAACTGGGCCAACCCCGAGGACCGGCCGAACTGGGGCCGGCGCGAGGAGCTGGCGGCGCAGTTCGGCCAGGCCCGCGCGGACTGGATGGTGCAGCGCTCGCGCAACCTCTGCCTCTATCCGAACGTGTACCTGATGGACCAGTTCGGCTCGCAGATCCGCCACTACCGGCCGATCGCGGTCGACAAGACCGAGGTGACGATCTACTGCATCGCGCCGAAAGGCGAGGATGCCGCGGCGCGGGCGCAGCGCATCCGCCAGTACGAGGATTTCTTCAACGCCTCCGGCATGGCGACGCCGGACGACCTGGAGGAGTTCCGCGCCTGCCAGTTCTCCTACCAGGCCGGCACCGCCCGCTGGAACGACATGTCCCGCGGCGCCAAGCACTGGATCGACGGCGCCGACGAGGCGGCCGAGGCGATCGGCATGAAGCCGCTGATGAGCGGCCTGCGCACCGAGGACGAGGGCCTGTTCGTCGTCCAGCACAGGTACTGGCACGAGACGATGCGGCGGGCGCTGGCGGCCGAGGAAAGAGGCGCCGGGGCGAAGAACGCGGGCGGGGAGGGCTGAGCGATGTCGATCACGATGGAGGCCCCGCTGGAGACGCCGGCGGCCGTGCTGAGCCTGGAGCAGGCGCAGCAGTTCCTGTACCGCGAGGCGCGCTGCCTCGACGACAAGGACTGGGACGGCTGGCTCGCGCACTACGCCAGGGACGCCGAGTTCTGGATGCCGGCCTGGGACGACGACGACCAGCTCGTCACCGACCCGCAGACCGAGGTCTCGCTGATCTGGTACGGCAACAAGGGTGGGCTGGAGGACCGCGTCTTCCGCATCCGCACCGAGCGTTCCAGCGCCACCAGCCTGCCCGAGCCGCGCACCTCGCACAACATCAGCAACGTCGAGATCCTCCGGCAGGAGGGCGGGCGCTGCGAGCTACGCTTCAACTGGGTGACCTTCAGCTACCGCTACAGGACCACGGACACCTATTTCGGCACCTCCTCCTACATGCTCGACACCACGGGGCCGCAGCCGCTCATCAAGCGCAAGAAGGTCGTGCTCAAGAACGACTACATCCACCACGTCGTCGACATCTACCATATCTGAACCGACGCGGCGGCAGGCAGGGGAGGCGGCCATGGGCCACAACATCGCGCTCAACTTCGAGGACGGCGTCACGCGCTTCATCAACTGCGATGCGAGCGAGACGGTGGCGGACGCCTCCTACCGGATGGGCATCAACATCCCGCTCGACTGCCGGGACGGCGCCTGCGGCACCTGCAAGTGCCGCGTGGAATCCGGCGAGTACGACGGCGGCAGCTACATCGAGGACGCGCTGACCGACGAGGAGGCGGCCGAGGGCCTGGCCCTCGCCTGCCAGATGCGGCCGAGGACCGACCTCGTGGTGGGCATCCTCGCCTCCTCCGAGGTCTGCAAGACCAGGGGGCAGAGCTTCCAGGCGCGGATCGGATCGGTGGAGAAGCTCTCGGACACCTCCATCGCCTTCACCCTGGAGGGGGCGGGGCCGATCTCCTTCCTGCCGGGCCAGTACGTGAACGTGCTGGTGCCGGGGACCGAGGCGCGCCGCTCCTACTCCTTCAGCTCGCCGCCGGGAGCGGAGACGCAGTCCTTCCTGGTGCGCGACATCCCGCACGGGCTGATGAGCAGCTTCCTGCGCGGGGCGGCGCCCGGCACCCCGATCGAGTTCGTCGGCCCCTCCGGCAGCTTCTACCTGCGCGATGCGCGCCGGCCGCTGCTGTTCCTGGCCGGCGGCACCGGGCTCGCGCCGTTCCTGTCCATGCTGGGCAGGATCGCCGCCGAGGGCAGCGCGCAGCCGATCCACCTCGTCTACGGCGTGACCAACGACGCGGACCTGGTGGGGGTGGACCGGCTGGAGGAGTACGCCGCCCGCATCCCGGGCTTCACCTTCGCCACCGTGGTCGCGGCCGAGGCCAGCGCGCATCCGCGCAAGGGCTACGTCACCGCGCACATCGCGCCGGAGCAGTTGCATGGCGGCGAGGTGGACATCTACCTCTGCGGTCCGCCGCCGATGGTCGACGCGGTGCGCGACTGGCTCGCCGCGCAGGGCGTCACGCCGGCCAATTTCTACTACGAGAAGTTCTCCCCGAGCGGCGCCGTGAACGCCATCGGCGAGACGCACCGGGCGGCAGCGTGATGGGCGGCGGCGTGATGGGCTCGGTGACGGAATTCCCGGGCCGCTTCGCCGGCAAGGTCGCGCTGGTGACCGGCGCGGCCCAGGGCATCGGCCGCAGCGTGGCGCTGCGCCTGGCGCGCGAGGGCGGCAGCGTGGTGCTGGTGGACCGCTCCCCGCTGGTCGAGGAGGTGCGGCACGAGGCGGAGGCGGCGGGCGCCGTGGCGATCGCCGTCACCGCCGACCTCGAGACCTATGCCGGTGCCGAGGCGGCGGTGTCGGGGGCGACGGAACGCTTCGGGCGCCTCGACATCCTGGTCAACAACGTCGGCGGCACGATCTGGGCCATGCCCTACGCGCACTACGCCGAGGCGCAGATCGAGGCCGAGATTCGCCGCTCGCTGTTCCCGACGCTATGGTGCTGCCGCGCCGCGCTGCCGGCGATGCTGGAATCGGGCGGCGGGGCGATCGTCAACGTCTCCTCGGTCGCGACGCGCGGCCTCAACCGCGTGCCCTACGCGGCGGCGAAGGGCGGGGTGAACGCGATCACCGCCTGCCTCGCCTGGGAGTATGCCGGGCAGGGCATCCGGGTGAACGCCGTCGCGCCGGGCGGCACGGAGGCGCCGCCGCGGCGCATCCCGCGCAACGCCGCGGCGCCCGAGCAGAGCGAGCAGGAGCGGCGCTGGTGGGGCGAGGTGGTGGCGCAGACCAAGGCGTCGAGCCTGCTGCACCGCTACGGCACCACCGAGGAGCAGGCGGCGGCGATCCTGTTCCTGGCTTCCGACGAGGCCTCCTACGTCACGGGCGTCACCCTGCCCGTGGCGGGCGGCGACCTCGGCTGACCAACGGCGGCCGGACCGCTTCCGGCCACAACACGAACGGCCCCCGCGACATGCCCCGGGGCCGCAAGGGATGGAACCGATGACCGATACCGTGATGAACAAGCCCGAGGTGCGGACGCTGCTGGACAAGGCCAGCGGCTTCGACCAGGCGAAGGGCGACGACCGTGCGAAGAAGATCATGCACCGCGTCGTCTCCGACATCTTCCGGATCATCGAGGATTTCGACCTGCAGCCGAGCGAGGTCTGGGCGGCGGTGGACTACCTGACCCGCGTGGGCCAGGCGAACGAGGGCGGCCTGCTGGTGGCCGGGCTCGGCCTCGAGACCTTCCTCGACATCCGCATGGACGAGGCCGAGAAGCAGGCCGGCATCGAGGGCGGCACGCCGCGCACCATCGAGGGGCCGCTCTACATCGCCGGCGCGCCGCTCAGCAAGGGCGAGGCGCGGCTCGACAACGGCCACGAGGCCGGCGAGGTGCTGTTCATGGAAGGCCAGGTGCGCGACACCGAGGGCCGGCCGGTGGCCGGCGCCATCGTGGATGTCTGGCACGCCAACACGCTCGGCGGCTACTCCTTCTTCGATCCCTCGCAGGAGGCGTTCAATTTCCGCCGCCGCATCGAGACGGATGCCGAGGGGCGCTACCGCTTCCGCTCCATCCTGCCCTCGGGCTACGGCCTGCCGCCGGAGGGGCCGACCCAGGCGCTGCTCAACCATCTCGGCCGCCACGGCAACCGCCCGGCGCACATCCACTTCTTCGTCACCGCGCCGGGCTTCCGCAAGCTGACCACGCAGATCAACATCGACGGCGACAAGTACCTGCACGACGACTTCGCCTTCGCCACGCGCGACGAGCTGATCCCGCCCGTGAGCCGCATCGACGACGCGGCGGAGGTCCGCCGGCGCGGCCTGAACGCGCCCTTCGCCGAGATCACCTTCGACTTCGTGCTGAACCGCGACGAGGCGAAGGGCCCGAGCCCCGAGGTGCAGCGCACCCACGCCGAGGCGGCCTGACCCTCCGGCCCGGCCGGGGAACCGGCCGGGCCGCCACTCTCCAGCGTCCGGAGACCAGCATGCTCGACACCGTCCAGGCCGCCCCCGAGGACACCCCGGCCGAGTTGCGGCGGGACCTCGCCATCGCCGCGATCGACGCCACCATCGTGGACGTGCCGACGGTACGGCGGCACAAGCTCTCGCAGACCTCCGTCACGGCGCAGAGCTACGTCATCGTGCGGCTCCGCCTCGCGGGCGGCGCCGAGGGCATCGGCGAGGCCGCCACCCTCGGCGGGCCGCGCTGGAGCGAGGAGAGCGTCGAGGCCATGAAGGCCAACATCGACGCCTATCTCGCCCCCGCCGTGCTCGGCCAGCCCGCCGACCGCTTCGAGGCGCTCGGCCTGCGCCTCGACCAGGCGGCCAAGCGCAACAACGCCGCCAAGGCCGCGATCGAGACGGCGGCCTTCGACGCGGTCGGCCGGGCGCTCGGCCTGCCGGTCAGCGCGCTGCTCGGCGGCGCCTCGCGCGACCGCATCCCGGTGCTCTGGACCCTCGCCTCGGGCGATCCGGCGCAGGAGATCGAGGAGGCGGAACGCAAGCTCGCCGCGCGGCTGCACCGCACCTTCAAGGTCAAGATCGGCGCGCTGGCGCCGGCGGCCGACATGGCGCGGATGCGGCGGCTGGCCCAGGCGCTGGCAGGCCGCGCCGAGCTGATCGTCGACGCCAACCAGGCCTGGGACGAGACCACCGCCGCGCGCTGCCTGCCGCAGCTCGCCGAGATGGGCGTGGCGCTGGTCGAGCAGCCGGTGCCGGCCTGGAACCTCGGCGCCATGGCGCGGCTGCGGGCGCGGCCGGGCACGCCGCCGCTGCTGGCCGACGAATGCGTGTTCGACGCGCACGACATGCTGGCCGTGGCGCAGGCGGCGGCGGCGGATGCCGTCTCGCTGAAGCTGGTCAAGCATGCCGGGCTGCTCGGCCTGCGCCGCGTGGCGTCGGTGGCCGAGGCGGCCGGCATCGGCCTCTACGGCGGCTGCCTGCTGGAAAGCTCCGTCGGCGCCGCCGCGCACCTGCAGGTCTTCTCGACCTTCCGCGCGCTGGAATGGGGCTGCGAGCATTTCGGCCCGCAGATCCTCACCGGCGACCTCGTCACCGAGCCGCTGCGCTTCGAGGACTTCCACGTCCACCTGCCGTCCGGGCCGGGCCTCGGCGTGACGCTCGATCCCGCCGCCCTGCGCCGCTACGCGCGCCCGTAGGAACGCGGGCGGCCGGCGGGCGGGGCGGCGCGCCGGCGCCGCCCGCCCACCGGCCGCCTCGCCGCCAGCCCGCGAGGGGGTTCGCCGCCGGTAGCGGCCTCCCGCCTCGCGACGCAGCCAGCCTCGCCAGCCGGAATGCCGCGGCGCCGCCTGCCGGCACGCGCGCGACCAGGCCTGAAGCCATAACGTTCTGAAGGAGAAACGACAAGATGACGCCCGCCGGGACCGTCGACATCCAGGAATTCATCAACTCGCGCCGCCTCTCGGGCTACCAGCTCACCGTGCTGGTGCTCTGCTTCCTCGTCGTCGCCGTGGACGGCTTCGACACCGCCGCCGTGGGCTACATCGCCCCGGCGCTGCGGGCGCAGTGGCAGGTGACGCCGCCGCAGCTCGCGCCGCTGTTCGGCGCCGGGCTGTTCGGCCTGATGGCCGGCGCCTTCATCTTCGGCCCGCTGGCCGACAAGGTGGGCCGGCGCGCGGTGCTGATCTTCGCCACCGCCGCCTTCGGCCTGGCCAGCGTGCTCTCCGCGACCGCGACCAGCATCGAGATGCTGACGTTCTGGCGCTTCGTGACCGGCATCGGCCTGGGCGGCGCGATGCCGAGCGCCATCACCCTCACCTCGGAATACTGCCCCGAGCGCAACCGCTCGCTGCTCGTGATGGCCATGTTCTGCGGCTTCACCCTGGGCGGCGCGCTGGGCGGGCTGAGCGCCGCGGCGCTGATCGCGGATTTCGGCTGGCAGGGCGTGCTGGTGCTCGGCGGCGTGATGCCGCTGGTGCTGGCCGTGGTGCTGCTGTTCGTCCTGCCGGAATCGGTGCGCTACCTCGTGCTCAAGGGCGGCCAGGACGCCAGGGTCGCCGCCATCCTGCGCCGCGTCGATCCCTCGGCGCCGCTGGACGGGGCGCGCTTCGTCGGCATCCGGCCCGGCAAGGGCTCGCCGGTGCGGCAGCTCTTCGCCCCGGGGCTCGCCGCCGGCACGCTGCTGCTCTGGACCACCTTCTTCATGAGCCTGCTGGTCTTCTACCTGCTGACGAGCTGGCTGCCGACCCTGCTGAACGGCAGCGGCCAGACCGTCCGCTCCGCCTCGCTGATCGCGCTGATGCTGCCGATCGGCAGCACGGTCGGCGCCATCGGGATCGGCCTGCTGATGGACCGGCTGAACCCGCACGCCGTGCTCGCCGGCAGCTACGCCCTCGCGGCGGCCTTCATCCTGCTGCTCGGCGCCTCGACCGGCTCCACCGGCATGCTGGTGCTGGCGGTGTTCGGCGCCGGCGTCGGCACCGGCGGGTCGCAGATCGGCATCAACGCCCTCGCGGCCGCCTTCTACCCGACGGCGAGCCGCGCCACGGGCGTGAGCTGGGCCAATGCCGTCGGCCGCACTGGCTCGGTGCTGGGCTCCATGGTCGGCGGCCAGCTCCTGGCGATGGGCTGGAGCCTGGCCACGGTGTTCAGCGTCGCCGCCATCCCGGCCGCGATCGCCGCCCTGGCCATCCTGGCCAAGGGACGGGTCGGCCGCGTGGTGCCGGCCGCCGTGCCGGCGGCGGAAGCCGCCGGGCGATAGAGCATTTTCAAGCTGAGCGTCCTCGCTCAGCGGCTCGGAAAATGCGAAAAATCAAAAGGCTAGAGCCGTTCCGGCCTGATACAGTCAGGCTGGATCGGCTCTAGGCACGCGGCGCCGCCGCCCCTCTCGCGGGTGGCGGCACCCGCCCCTCCGGGGCGGCCGTACCCGCCGGGCCCGACGAGCGTCAGGCATGGCGGCGGAGGCGGCGCCCGCGATCGCGGGCGCCGCGGATCGTCCTCGTCGGCCCCGGGC
>NZ_JALPRX010000079.1 GCF_023223525.1 Roseomonas acroporae
ACGCGGCGCCGCCGCCCCTCTCGCGGGTGGCGGCACCCGCCCCTCCGGGGCGGCCGTACCCGCCGGGCCCGACGAGCGTCAGGCATGGCGGCGGAGGCGGCGCCCGCGATCGCGGGCGCCGCGGATCGTCCTCGTCGGCCCCGGGCCGAGGCGGCGATCCGGCCGGCCCGCACCATCGCCGGGCCGGCAGCCGCCGGCGGACTCCCCGACCGGCGCCGGGATTGCCGGGCGGCGCTGCGGCGGATGGTCGCGGCGCCGGCGCGGCGGGGAAAGGCGGTCCATCGGCGGGTGACGGGGCCGGAGCGGCGGGAAAACCGGACGCGGCCCCGGGACCTTCATGTCCGGCAGAGATCGGCCAATGCGGCCGCCCGACGCAGCATGTCGTCAGCCGCGGCCAGGACGCGGTCGGACACCACCAGGGGCGGCGCCAGCGCCGCCGTCTCCGCCGCCCGAGCCAACTCCCCGGCGATCAGCGCATCCAGCGCCGGCAGCGGCTCGCCCGTGCCGATCTCCGAGGCCCGCGCCTTCGCCGCCAGCAGGGCATCCAGCGCCGCCGCCTCGTCCGGCGCGAGGGTGACGCCCCCGAGCAGCGCCGGCACGTCCATCGGCGGCATGCCCGCCGGGTGGGTCCGCAGCCAGCGCAGCGCCAGCGCGGGGCGGATGGCGTAGAGGTACTTCTTCAGGTTCACCGGCCGCCGCCCGAGCCATTGCCCGTGCACGCGCCGCGCCAGGGCGGCGTAGTGGTGCCCCGCCGCGCGGCGCGCCGGCACCCGGTCGGCCAGGGCCCGCAGTTCCGCCACCCAGTCCGGGCGGCCCGCATAGACGATGGGCGAGGCCAGCCATTCGCGCACGGCGCAATTGCCGCCGAGCAGCAGGCCGAGCGTCTTGCGCAGGTCCCAGCCCGAGACGTCGAGGTCGCCCGGCAGCGGCCGCTCGATCACGTCGCGCCCGGGCCGCAGCCGCAGGTGCCACTCGGTGCGGCGGGCATAGAGGAAGCGCACGTCCCAGTCGCTGTCCGGGCTGGCGAAGCCCCAGGCGCGGCTGCCGCTCTCGACCGCGAGCAGGATGGCGACCCGCTCCTCGGCCGCGATGGCGCCGAGCGCGGCGGTGATGGCGGCGCGCACGGAGGCCTCGACGGGCGGGGATGTCGTCACGGCACGCTCCTCGGGCGGACTGGCAGGCCACTCCGGCAACTCACCTTGGCAACTCACCCTGGCAGGCTGCTCTGGCGAGTTACTTGCGCATCGGGCGGGGATCGCCGTGGCCGAGCCACCGCTTGCCGTCCTTCGCCATGGACCAGGTGTCGCTGACGTCGCGCAGCCCGGGCAGCACCGCGTCGGGATCGGCGACGTCGTCCTGCCGCAGCGCGCGCCGCACCGCCCGGTTGGCCCGGCGCTTGTCGGCCTTCTCGCTGTCGGCCGAGGTGATGCCCGTGATGGGCGTGCGGCGCCGGGATCGGGACATGACGGCCTCGTGGCGAGGGATACTAGGCCGGCGTTCTGCCGCCGGCACAAGCGGTGGGGCGGGCCGGCGCCCGCCCCGTTGCCGGTCAGCTCACCGTCACG
>NZ_JALPRX010000008.1 GCF_023223525.1 Roseomonas acroporae
AACGCGAAACGGGCCACCGTCTCGCGACGGCGGCCCGCTCCGGGGAAGCCCTGTCGTCGCCGCGCCTGGGGCGCGGCGACGCAGGTCGGCTCAGTTGTTGACCTTGGTCGGCGGCGCGGGCTGGTAGACCGCGTAGCCGCCCATGCCCTGCAGGCTGCCGCGGCCGGCGTAGCGCGGCAGGCCGCGCACGTCGACCTTGTTGAGCACCACGCCGAGCAGGCCGCCTTCGTCGAGGCCGAGCCGCGCGAGGTTCTCCACCAGCATGTCCTGGTCCACCCGGCCCCACTCGGCCACCAGGATGAAGGCGTCGATCAGGTGGCTGACGGCATGGGCGTCGATCACCGGCGCCAGGGCCGGCAGGTCGACCACCACGCAGTCCTGGGTGGTGCGCAGCTCCTCCATCACGCTGCTGGCGCGCTCGGAGTAGAGCAGGCCGGCGGCATCGGGCACGCGGTTGGCGGAGGCGGGCAGGAAGCGCAGGCCGGTCTGCGGGTCGCGCCACAGCGCGTCGGTCAGCGACAGCTTGCCGGTCACCACCTCGAAGAAGCCGGGCTGCTTCTCCGGCACCAGCCCCTGCGTCAGCGTCGCCTTGCGCAGGTCGAAGTCGAGCAGGACGGTGCGCCGGCCGGACTGGGCGAAGACCTGCGCCAGGTTGGCCGAGACGGTGCTCTTGCCCTCGTTGGCCATCACCGAGACCACGCCGATCACCTTGATCGGGCGCGAGCGGCGGCGCGGCTTGGCGACGTAGATGCGCAGGTCGCGGATCACCTCGGAGAACTGCGACAGCGGGTGCATCACCACGTGGCGCAGCGTCGAGGGGCGGGTGGAGAGGGTGTGGGCGGCCAGCTGCGCCGCCGCCTCCTCCCGGGTGGTGCGGGCGGCGCGGCCGTGGCGCAGCTCGCGCTTGGTCATGCGCGGCAGCAGGCCGATGCAGTCGAGGCCGGTGAGGGCCTTGACCTGGCTGGGGGTGCGCAGCCCGCGGTCGCCGATGTCGCGCAGGAAGGCGACGGCCACGCCGGCCATGAGGCCGGCCAGGATGGCGCCGCCGAGCACCAGCGGCTTGTTCGGGTTGCTCGGCTTCAGCGGCGCCGTGGCGGCGCTGACCACGCGGGCGTCGGTGATCGGGAAGGACTGGTCCTGCACCGCCTGGGTGTAGCGCTGCAGGAAGTTCTCGTAGTTGGTCCGGTAGGTGTCGGCCGAGCTCTGCAGGGCGCGCAGCATGATGCGGTCGGCATTGGTGTTGGCCGAGGCCGCCACCGCCTCCTGCATCTGCTGCTCGAGGTTGGTGAGGTTGGCGCGGGCCACCGCCAGGTCGCTGCGGTAGCTGTCGGCCAGGCGGCTGAGCTCGCTGCGCAGCGCCTGCTGGAGGCGGCCCATCTCGGCGCGCAGGTTCACGGCGGCCACGTGGTTGGCGCCGTAGCGCTGCGACCACTCGGCCTCACGCCGGGCGGCGTCCAGGTACTGCTGGCGCAGCTGCACCACCACCTGGTTCTGCAGCATGTCGCCCATCTGGGCGCCCATCTGGGCATCGCGCGGGTTGCTGCTCAGCAGCGCCTGGGCGCGGTCGACGCGCGCCTCGGTCTCGGCGACGCGGGCGCGGGCGGCGGAGAGCTGGGTGTTGAGGTCGGAGAGCTGCGCCTCGTTGATCAGGCCGCGATCCGTGTCGACGATGTTGTTGCGGACCTTGAACTCCTGCACCGCGCGGTCGGCGGCGATCGCCTGCTCGCGCAGCTCGCGGATGCGGTCCTCGAGCCAGACGCTGGCGCGGCGGGAGGTCTGCACGCGGCCGTCGAGCTGGGCGGCGGTGTAGGCGTCGACCACCGCGTTGGCGATCCGCGCCGACAGCTCGGGATTGGGCGAGCGGACGCTGATCTCCAGCATGTAGCTGAGGCCGATGCGGCGGATGGCGATCAGCCGCTGCACCGCCTCGGTGTTCTGGATCTCGCGGCGCTCCGCCTCCGTCGCCGGGTTGGCCGGCGCGGCCGAGCGGGGGGAGGTGTCGAGCAGCCGCATGATCGGGCCGACCACGGACTGGATGATCCCCGGCCCGATCGACTGGAAGGCGTGGTCCTCGGCCAGGTTCAGCCGCTCCACGACGAGGCGGGCCACGCCGAAGGAGCGCAGCACCTCGACCTGGCTCTCGACCAGCGCGCTCTCGGAGGCGGAGTCCGAGGAGGTCGGCTGCTGCAGGAACGGGTTGCCCTGGCGCGCGTCGATCACGAGGCTCGTGGTCGCCGTGTACTGGGGCGTCGCGAGGAACAGGTAGACCAGCGCCAGCGCCACGACCCCGGCGGCGGTGCCGATGATGATCGGCCAGCGCCGGCGGACGAACAGCCCCATCTGGCCCATCCACTGGAACGGCAGTGGTTCCGCCAAGGGTGCGGCGTAGGTCAGTTCGGGGGGCCTGTTGGTCGTTGTCATGGCTTGGCGATCCAGGTCTTGGTGGCGTTGGATGCTATGCCGTCGCGGCATGGCGGGCGACGAGGCGGCGGTGCTATCCGGAGCCGTTTCCGGTTGGTCGGCCGTGACCGTCCTGTCGCCCCCGGGACGTCGCTCATGCGGCCAAATCCGGCCAAAAGCGAGCGCTGCCCGAGCGGCGTTCCAGAGAACGCATAGCGTCTAGCGAATTGAGACGCAATGATTTGCTTACCCGCTATCACGATTGTGTTCGACTCCGGGCCTTCGTGGATCGGCGGCAGCCACGGGCGGCGGAGGTGCCCTCGCGCTTCTGTCGCGGTCCTGGACGGCGGACTTCTTCCGGCGAGAGGTCTGAATATCCTTAGCCGGCACCATGGAGCAATCGAATTGCTGCGGCGCAGCGAGTAATTCCGCCGGCATGGTGTCCCGGGCGGAACCGGCCGCGGGAGGCGGCGGATCCGTTCCGGAATCGGATCCGTGGGCAGGGCCGCCCGGTCTTGCATCCGGTGCGACACAACCATTATGATTAATCGTTTATGTAATTCGTATACGAAGATTGCGCCGTCGAACCCGGTTGTGTCAGCGATGACCATGCTCCGGGACCATGGTCCGGTCTGGCCGATGGACCGCCCGCCGCACGCCGCCGCCGGCCGGCCCTGACACCTCCGCGTGTATCGCCGGCTTCCCGACAACCCGGCCGCATCCGTGCCCTGCCCCGCGACGAGGCGGCGCCGGAACGCCGCCCCACGCGCCCCGTTTCCGCCGGACCGGGTGCGGGCCTCCGGCGGGATGGCCGCCGACGACGGGAAACGCCTTTCCGCGTGGGGGAGGGGACCGAAGGCCCCGCCCCCCGCCGTCCGCGCGGCCCCGTCGCCGCTACGGGTTGACGATCCCGCGGATGTTGTTGCCGGAAGTCGTGAAGGGAAGCACCAGCTCGAGGAACTTGTTGAACTCCACCGCCGGCGCGACGGAGATGAAGATGATGTCCTGCTCGCGGATCGGGAAGGCGTTCGAGAGGAAGAAGCCGTCCGCCAGCGTGTAGTCCACCGCGTAGATGGTCGGCACGCGCTCCTCCGCGTCGGCCGGCGGCTGGATGCCCATGTTCGCCAGGGTGGTGCGCGACTCCATGCGGAACAGGAACACCGCCGTCGGGTCGGCGCGGTCGTCCTGCAGGCCGCCGGCCTTGGCCACCGCCTCGGCCATGGTCATGCGGGTCGCGTCGAACGGGAAGCGGCGGGTGAGCTGGCTGAGGCTGGCGCTCTGGCCGTTGGCGCCGAGCACCGAGAAGTAGCGCGGCGTGGTGGCGATGAAGATCGTGTCGCCCG
Organism: Roseomonas acroporae; assembly: GCF_023223525.1. Classification (GTDB taxonomy): domain Bacteria; phylum Pseudomonadota; class Alphaproteobacteria; order Acetobacterales; family Acetobacteraceae; genus Roseomonas_E; species Roseomonas_E acroporae. Next base: position 3,744 of record NZ_JALPRX010000008.1, read on the forward strand.
GCCGCAGCGGGATGTTCTGCGTCGGGTCGGCCGCGATCTCCGAGAGCAGGGCGCGCTCGGTCTGGCCGCGGCGCTGCAGGGTGACGATGGTCTCGTAGGCGGCGCCCTTCTGCCCGCCGGCACGGGCCAGGGCGGTCAGCAGCCGCTCGCCGCTCGGGTCGAGCGAGAAGCGGGTGGAGGTGACCACGTCGCCCACCACGCTGACCGGGTCGGCGCGCTTGTCGGCGATGGTGACGACGACCTGCGGCTCCAGGGCGCGGTTGGCCAGGCGGCTCTCGATGTCGCGCTGGATCTCGACCGGGGTGCGGCCGGCGGCGCGCACCGTGCCCGCGATGAAGGGGACGGAGACGTTGCCGCTGCGGTCCACCTGCTGCACCGGCAGGGCGACGGAGTTGCCCTGGCCCATGGAGCCGCCGGTGGGCGACAGGAACAGGCCGCCACGAGCGGACTCGAAGATGGTGATCAGCAGCGAGTCGCCGATGCCGATGGTGCCCGCCGCCTGCGGCGCGTCCGGCATGACCGCGCTGAAGCGCGGCGGCGTGTCGTAGGAGGAGAGCAGGCGGACCACCTCGCGGTTCAGCGGGATCAGCGCGTAGCTGATCTGGCGCTGGCCCTGCGGCTGCTCCACGCGGATGCTGGCGTTGTTGAACACGGAGCGCCGGCCGACGCCCGAGGAGGGCAGGAAGGCGGCGCAGCCGGGTGTGAGGGTCGCGGCGAAGCCGAGCGCGCCCTGCAGGAGGCGCCGCCGCGCGGCGGCGCCCGGCATCAGGTCGACCTGCCGCGCCTCGGGAAGAAGGGCCGGCAGGTCGAGGTGTTTCTTCAGAGCCATGTCACCCCTGTGCGGACGGGGTGCGCGGCACCCCGGAGGAGAGATTGAGGAAGCGCGAAGCGATGGCCTGCCTTTCCCGGTCCCGTCGCAACGCCGGCCTGTCGCTCGCGCGGGCCGCCGGCGTGCGGGAGCGGACGCCATCGCGGAATGGCCCGACGCGCCCGTCCCGGCGGGCGAGGGTGACGCTTCCCGATGGGCGATCCGGCCGCGACGGTCCGGCGACGCCAACCGTTCCGTAATCCGTTCAGTTGATTGACAAGTCAATCCAAATCGCAATGATTCAATATACGAATTTATTCACTGCGCTGTCGGGGACACAGTATCGAGCCGCGGAGCCATGGGCTGGGACGGAAGCGGCGCGAAGGCGGCGCCGGCCTGCGGCGAGTCCGGGAGACGCCCTTCCCCCGGCACTACCGGCGGTAGATGCGCGTCGGCGGCCGGCAGCGCCGCCAGGCCGCCCCTGGCGAAGGCCACCACCTCGGCGTAGCAGGCGGCGGCGGTGAAGCGGGCGCGCGCCGCCGCCAGCGCCGCGGCGGCCAGCGTGCCACGGGCCGCCTTGTCGCGCAGCAGCCGCGTCACGGCCGCGGCGAACTCGGCCGGCTCGTCGGTCACCACCACGGCGCCGTCCCCCAGATCCTCGACGCCCTGCACCGTGACCGGGGTCGCGACGATCGCCTTGCCCCGCCCCATCGCCTCGATCAGCTTGATCTTGAGGCCCGAGCCCGCCAGCAGCGGCGAGATCACCACGGCCGCGTCGCGGTAGAGCCCGTCGAGGTCGTCCACCAGGCCGAGGAAGCGCACCCCCTCCGGCGGGGCGCCGGGGAAGTCCTGCGCCACGCTCCCCGCCACCTCCAGGGTCGCCGCGGGCACGGCGGCGCGGATGGCGGGCCAGCACTCGTCGAAGAACCAGCGCAGCCCGGTGCTGTTGGGCGGCGTCTTGCTGCCGACGAACATCACGCGCGCACCCTGGCCGGGCTGCGGCGCCGCGACCGGCGTGATCGCCATCGGCGCCACGATCACCCTGGTGCCGGGCAGGGCGCGGCGCACCACCGCCCCCTCCTCGGCCTGGATCGCGATCACCGCGTCGGCGCGGCCGAGCAGCGCCATCTCGGTGTCGTGGTCGAGCTGCGTCACCGTGTCCCCGCCGCCGATGCGGCTGAACACGCTGGCGCGGCTGGAGAACAGGTCGTGCATCACCACGGCGCTCGGCGCGTCGGGCCGCAGCGCGTAGGGGATCGCCTGGTTCTGGAAGCAGTAGTCGGTGAGGATCATGTCGGCCCGACCCTGCGCGTGGCGCGCCACGAAGACGAAGTCGGCGGGCTTCCAGGGCGCGCCGATGCCGTAGGGCGCGGCCTTGGCCAGCCCGCCGAGCACCCCGATCCCCGCCCGGCGCAGCAGGCGGTCGGCGACGTAGACGCCGGCCCGCAGCGCGATGCGCGGGTCGGTGGCGACGACCACGTCGCCGAAGCGCCAGCCACCACGTATCGATATCGAATCGAATACCCGCATCTCCGGCTGCAGCTTCAGCCAGGGCCAGCGGCCGAACAGGACGGGGGAGGGGAACACCCCGTGCACCTCCAGCCCCGCCCGCTTCAGCGTCTCGCACAGGCTCAGCAGGTAGGTGGAGCTGCCATTGGTGTAGCCCACCACGCGCTGGCGCGAGATCAGGCAGACGCGGCGTGGCGCGACGGCGCCCGGAGAGACAGGCGCGACGGCGCCCGGAGAGACAGGCGCGACAGAGCCCGGAGAGACAGGCGCGACGGCGCCCGGGGAGGCGGCGGCCGTGGCGGGCGTGCCGGTGGCCGGCGTCTCGCCCCCGCGCCCCGCGAGGCGCTGCCACAGGCGCTCGAGCCGCGCCTTGACCGGCATGCGCAGCAGCAGCGCCCCGCGCGGCCGCTCGGCGGCCAGGCGCAGCAGCCCGCCCAGGTCGCGCTGGCGCACCGCCCCGACCATCTGCTCGTAGGCCAGCGCGTCCTCGATCGAGGCGCGCCGGAAGTCCAGCGCGCGGACGACGCGGCGCTCCAGCGTCGGCGCCTGCGCCCGGAAGCGGTCGTCGGCCGTCGCCATCGCCTCCAGGGTCGCCTCCGAGAAGCGGTGCGAGATCGAGGCCTCGTGCTTGCGGTAGAGGTAGCCGAGTTCCGGCACCAGCCGGAACCGCGCCCCGCGCAGCAGCAGCCGCATGACGATGTCGTAGTCCTCGGCGATGCGCAGCGCGGGATCGTAGCGCACCCCGCTCGCCAGCCAGGTCGCGGCGCGGAACAGCGGCTTGAGGAAGCCGAGCGGCGGGGCGCGGCGGAACAGCGCGTTGCAGCGCGCGTACTCCGCGGCCTCCACCCAGCGCGGCCCGGCCGCGCGCCCGGCGAGGATCAGGTATGGCGCGTAGCGGGCCCGTTCGTCGAAGACCAGCATGTTGTCGGCGACGAGGTCGGCATCCTCCGCCTCGCCCGCCGCCACCAGCCGCTCCAGCCGCTCGGGGTGCATCAGGTCGTCGCTGTCGAGCACCGCGATCCACTCGCCGCGCGCGGCGTCGAAGCCGCGGTTGCGTGCCGCGGCGGGGCCGCCGTTGCGCTCGCTGGTCAGCAGCCGCAGGCGCGGCTCCGCCGCCGCCATCGCCTCGACGATCGCGACGCTCCGGTCCGTGGAGCAGTCGTCCACCACCACAACCTCGATCGACCGCAGCGTCTGTCCCAGGGCGGAAAGCAGCGCGGCCTCGATGAAGCGCTCGCCATTGTGGTTCGCCACCACGACGGTAACCCGGGGGGGCGCGGCGGTGTCGCTCATCCTGCGGTCTCCTGGAGGCGCGGACGGCGCATGGCTTCTTCTTCGCGCATGGCCTCTTCGCAATTGCAGCAATTGCCGGCTAAAGCGGCCGCTGTCAAAGCCTGCGGCGGCAATTCGCGCGATCTTGCCCGGGCGAGCGCAATCGCCGGTCGAGTGTCGCCCGCCGGCAACGGGCCCGCCGCCCGTCCCCTTCCTCCCCCTGGCCTCCCCCTGGCCTCCCCCTGGCCTCCCTCTGGCCTCCCTCTGGCCTCCCTCTGGCCTCCCTCTGGCCTCCCTCTGGCCTCCCTCTGGCCTCCCTCTGGCCTCCCTCTGGAAGCTGGCCCCTGGAAGCTGGCACCCCGCGCCCGGTCGTCCTATAGGCCGGCCATGTCCTCCAGCCTGTCCAGGCGCGCCTCGCACCGCATCCTGCTCACCCTCGGCGTCGACTCGCTGCTCGCGGCGGCGTCGCTGCCGCTCGCGGTCTGGCTCGCCTCCCCCGGCATCCCCTCCGAGGCCTCCCCCGGCGGCTGGCCGCCGGCCGCCTGGTGGCTCGGCGCGGTGCCGGGCGTGGTGCTGGCGCTGCAACTGGCCGGCCTGCCGGTGCGGCTGCGCCAGCAGTACTGGCGCTACGCCGGCCTGCCGGACCTGCTCGGCGTGGTGGGGGCCTCGCTCGGGGCGGCGGTGCTGTTCACCCTCGCCCTGTACCTCCTCGGCGCCTGGCGGCCCGCCAACCCGGGCTTCCCGCTGCTGCACGCGCTGGTGCTCGGCACCGCCATCGGCATCCCGCGGGTGGCCGGCCGGATGCGCCAGTCCCATCGCAGCGGGTCCCATCGCGGCGGGTCGCACCGCCTCGGCCACGCCGAGGGCGACGAGGCGCAGCCGGTGCTGCTGGTGGGCGACGGCGGCGGCGCCGACCTGTTCCTGCGCGCGCTGGCCGGCGAGCGCACCCCGCGCTACCGCGTCACCGGCATCCTCTCCCGGCGCGACCGCCAGTCCGGCCGCCGCATCCAGGGCCACCCGATCCTCGGCACGCTGGAGCAGGCGGAGACGGTGCTGGACCGGCTGCGCGCCGCCGGCCGCCTGCCGGCGGTGATCGTGCTGGCCGGCGCCGAGCTGCACGGCCCCGCCCTGGAGCTGCTGCTCGACGCCGCCGACCGCCACGGCGTGCCGGTGCGCCGCGCGCCGCAGATCACCGTGCTCGGCCCCACCGCCGCCCCGGACGCCGCGCGCGACGCCGACCACCCCGGCGGCCCCCGCCGGGTGGAGCTGCGCCCCGTGGCGATCGAGGAGCTGCTCGACCGCGCCCAGGTGCCGCTGGACCGCGAGGGGATGGCGCGGCTGGTGCAGGGCCGGCGGGTGCTGGTCACCGGCGCCGGCGGCACGATCGGCGGCGAGCTGGCGCGGCAGGTGGCGGCGCTCGGCCCGTCCAGCCTGACGCTGCTCGACCACGGCGAGTACGTGCTCTACGAGATCGACCTGGAGCTTTCCGAGCGCCACCCGACCGTGCCCCGCCGCGCCGTGCTGGCCGACATCCGCGACGAGCCGCGCCTGCGCCGGCTGTTCGAGGAGATCCGGCCCGAGCTGGTCTTCCACGCCGCCGCGCTGAAGCACGTGCCGATGGTGGAGAACGACCCGCTGGAGGGGCTGCTCACCAACGCGCTCGGCACGCGGCAGGTGGCGGACGCGGCGCGCGCCGTGGGCTGCCGCGCCATGGTGTTCATCTCCACCGACAAGGCGGTGAACCCGACCAGCGTGATGGGCGCCTCCAAGCGCCTGGCCGAGATGTACTGCCAGGCGCTCGACCGCACCGCCCGCGCCAACGGCGAAGGCATGCGCTGCGTCACCGTGCGCTTCGGCAACGTGCTGGGCTCCACCGGCTCCGTCGTGCCGCTGTTCCGGCGGCAATTGGAGCGCGGCGGGCCGCTGACCGTGACGCATCCCGACATGCGCCGCTACTTCATGACGGTGCGCGAGGCGGTCGGGCTGGTCCTCCAGGCCAGCGTGGTCGGCGCCGGCGAGGCGACTTCCTCTCCCCCCCTGGCCGCCCCGGCCGGCGGGGAAGGGGGCACGGAAGGCACCGCCGAGATGCGCCGGGCGCTGGCCGAGGGCGGCATCTTCGTGCTCGACATGGGCAAGCCGGTGAAGATCGTGGACATGGCAAGGCGCATGATCCGCCTCGCCGGGCTGCGCCCGGACGAGGACGTGGAGATCCGCTTCACCGGGCTGCGCCCCGGCGAGAAGCTCTACGAGGAGCTGTTCCACGGCCAGGAGCCGCCGCGCCCGACCGTCTATCCCGGCCTGCTGGTGGCCACGCCGCGCACCGCCGACCCGGCCCTGGTCGGGCGCGCCATCGACGAGATCGCCGGCGCCGCGCGCGCCGGCCATGCCCGCGCGGCGCTGGCGCAGCTCTCGCGCCTCGTGCCGGAATTCGCGCACGAGCCGAGCCCGGCCGCGCGGGACGGCGCGGCGACGTGAGGGAGGATCGGGGCTCCGCCCCGGACCCCGCCAGGAAGGGCTTCGCCCCCCCTGGACCCACCCACCGGGGCTTCGCCCCTGGACCCCGCCAGGGTCGGGCGCACTGCGTCCGACGAGTTCCCGGACCTCCCGGGACCTCGGGCCTCGCGCGCCGCGACAGCCGGGCCGTCTCTTTCGCAACGGGGGGTTCCAGGGGGGCTTCGCCCCCTGGCGGGGTTTCCAAGGGGCGGCGCCCCTTGCCGGGGTGCAGGGGCGGAGCCCCTGCTTCTGGTTCCCCTTGCGGCGGCGCCCCTGTCGCTGGCGCCGGCGCCCCCGCCCCGTGATCGCCGCCGCCCTCATCGCCCGCCTCGACGCGCGGGCCGCCCGGATCGGCGTGATCGGCCTCGGCTATGCCGGCCTGCCCCTCGCGCTGCGCTTCGCCGAGCTGGGCTTCCCGGTTTCCGGCTTCGACACCGATCCCGGCAAGACCGGGGCGATCAATGCCGGCCGCTCGCCGGTCCATGGCATCGCGGACGCCCGTGTCGCCGCCGCCGGCATCGCGGCCCATGCCGGCCTCGCCCCGGCGCGGGAATGCGACGCCCTGCTGATCTGCGTCCCGACCCCGATCGGCCCGCACAAGGAGCCCGACCTCGGCGCGGTGCGCGACACGCTGGCGGCGCTGGCGCCGCATCTGCGCGCCGGCCAGGCCGTCTCGCTGGAGAGCACCACCTATCCCGGCACCACCGAGGAGTACGTGCTGCCGGCGCTGCGCGCCGCTGGGCTGACGCCGGGGGTGGACGCCTTCGCCATCTACAGCCCCGAGCGGGAGGACCCCGGCACGCCCGCGCACGGCGTCGGGCAGGTGCCGAAGCTGGTCGCCGGCGCCACGCCCGCCTGCCTCGCCGTGGCGCGGGCGCTGTACGGGCCGGTGGCGGGCGAGCTGGTGCCGGTCTCCTCGCTGGCGGCGGCGGAGATGACCAAGCTCTACGAGAACGTGTTCCGCGCCGTGAACATCGGGCTGGTCAACGAGCTGAAGCGGCTGTGCCACGCCATGGCGCTCGACGTGCACGAGGTGATCGACGCCGCGGCCACCAAGCCCTTCGGCTTCATGCCGTTCCGGCCGGGGCCGGGGCTGGGCGGGCACTGCATCCCGGTCGATCCCTACTATCTCGCCTGGAAGGCGCGCGAGCTGGGCCTCGCCGCCGACTTCGTGGAGCTGGCGGGGCGGGTGAACGACGCCATGCCCGGCTACACGGTGGCGCGGCTGCGCGACGCGCTGGACCGGCGCGGGCGGACGCTGCACGGGGCGCGGCTGCTGCTGCTCGGCCTCGCCTACAAGCCCGGCGTGCCGGACACGCGCGAGAGCCCGGCGATCGAGATCTTCCGGCTGCTGGCCGAGGCGGGCGCCGAGGTCGCGTATCACGACCCGCTGGTGCCGCGCTTCCCCGCCACGCGCCGCCTCGGCGGCACGGCGCCGGACCTCGCGAGCCTGCCGCTCTCGGCCGCCATGCTGGCCGGGTTCGACGGGGTGGTGCTGGTGACGCCGCAGCCGGGGATGGACCTGGCGCTGGTGCGCCGCCATGCCCGGCTGGTGCTCGACACGCGCGGCACGTTCCGCGACGTGCCCGCCGCCCCGCTTCCCGCCGCCCCGCTTCCCGTCTCGCCGGTGGCCGCGCCCCCCGGCTTCGCCGAGCCGCAGGAACCCCTGGGGCCTCCCGAGGCTCCCCCGGGCGCCCCTCTGGTCGTCCCCTTGGCCGCCCCTCTGGCCTCCCCCCTGGCCTCCCTTGCGGGCGGCCCGTTGCAGGACGACACGAGCGGTGATTTTCCCTCGCGCGCCCCGGGCGTGTACGAGAAGGCCGCCGCCGCCTCCGCGCCCGCCCCTCCCGGCGGCCAGGCCGTCATCGTGCAGGGCTGACGCCGCGGCGGCACGCAACAGGGATCTTCCGGACGGATGAGCGCCACCACCCCACGCCCCATCGCCTTCTTCGACATGCAGGCGCAGCAGCGGCTGATCCGCGGCGACATCGATGCGCGCATCGCCCGCGTGCTCGACGGCGGCCGCTTCGTGCAGGGGCCGGAGGTGGACGAGCTGGAGGCGAAGCTGGCCGCGTTCGCGGGCGTGGCGCACTGCGTCGGCGTCTCCTCGGGCACGGACGCGCTGCAGATCGCGCTGATGGCCGAGGGCGTCGGGCCGGGCGACGCGGTGTTCCTGCCCGCCTTCACCTACACCGCGACCGCCGAGGTGCCGCTGGTGCTGGGCGCCACGCCGGTCTTCTGCGACGTGGAGGAAGGCAGCTTCAACATCGACTTCGCCGACCTCGAGCGGCGCCTCGCGCTGGTGAAGGCGGAGGGGCGGCTGCGGCCGCGCGCGGTGATCGCGGTCGACCTCTACGGCCGGCCCGCCGACTGGCCGGCGATCGAGGCGCTCTGCGCGCGCGAGGGGATGTTCGCGCTGGACGACGCGGCGCAGGCCTTCGGCGGCCGGCTGCGCGGGAAGCGCCTCGGCGGCTGGGGCGACGCGGCGGCGCTGAGCTTCTACCCGACCAAGACTCTCGGCTGCTACGGCGACGGCGGCGCCATCCTGACCGACAGCGCCGAGCGCGCCGAGCTGTACCGCTCGCTGCGCACCCACGGCGAGGGCAAGTCGCGCTACGAGGTGCTGCGCACCGGCATGAACGGCCGGCTCGACACCATCCAGGCGGCGATCCTGCTCGCCAAGCTGCCGCTGTTCGAGCAGGAGCTGGCGGCGCGCGCCCGCGTCGCCGGCTGGTACGCGGCGGCGCTGCGGGGGAACGACGCGGTGGTGGCGCCGGCCGCGATGCCGGGCGGCGAGAGCGCCTGGGGCATCTACACCGTGCTGCTGCCCGACGCCGGGGCGCGCGGGCGGGTGCAGGCGGCGATGCAGGCGCGCGGCGTGCCCGCCGCCGTCTACTACCCGCGCCCGCTGCACCATCAGCCCGCCTATCGCGACCACCACGCCGCCGCGCTGCGCGGGGCGCCGCCGCTGCCGGTCAGCGAAGCGCTCTGCGGCCGCGTGCTGTCGCTGCCGATGCACCCCTACCTGACGGAAGCCGAGGCGCACCGCGTCGCCGAGGCGGTGCTGGCCGACCTGTAGCGCCCGGCGGCATGCCATCGGACCCAGCCGACCGCGCCGCCGATCCGGTGCCCGCCTCCCGGATGACAGCTCCCGGGACGACAGCTTCCGGGATGCCAACTTCTGGGATGCCAGCCCCTGGGATGCCCGCCTCCGGGACGCCGGCGCCCGTCGCCGTGTCGGCCGCCGGTCCCGATGGCGCCGTTCCCCGTCCCGGCCCGGTCGCCGCGCCGGATGCCGACGGCCCGCCCGGCGGCATCCGCGCCGCCGGCGCCGCCGACGCGCCTTCCCTGGCGGCGCTGCACGCCCTGGCCTTCCCGGCGGAGAAGTGGGGGCCGGATGCCATCGCCCTGATGCTGGAGCTGCCCGGCACCGTGGCGCTGCAACGGCCCGGCGAAGGCTTCGTGCTGCTGCGCGCGGCGGCGGGGGAGGCCGAGATCCTGACCCTGGCCGTCGCCCCGGCGGCCCGGCGCCGCGGCTGCGGCGGCGCGCTGCTCGCCGCCGCCCTCGCCGCCGCCGCCGCCCTCGGCGCGCTGGCGATGTTCCTGGAGGTGGCGGCGGGCAACGCGGCGGCGCGCGCCCTCTACGCGGCGGCGGGCTTCACGCAGGTCGGCCTGCGCCGCCGCTACTACGCCGACCGCTCCGACGCGCTGGTGCTGCGCCGCGACCTGGCGCCGATCGAAGACGGACCGGACCGCCCGCGGGCGTAGCGCGGCCGCGGGCGGCGACCGGCCCGGCGCCGCCGCCGGCGTCCCGCCCGTCGGCAAGGCCCGAAGCCTACCTAGAGCATTTTCAAGCTGGGTGTACTCACCCAGCGACCCGGAAAATGCGAAAAACCAAAAAGTTAGAGCCGTTCCGGCCTGATACAGTCAGGCCGGAACGGCTCTAGCCGGGCGACTCCTCGGGCCGGGCGGCGACCGGCCCGGCGGGCCTCGCCGCGATCGCCCGTTCCGGCCGCCCGTCCGGGCGTCCGGCCAGGGGGATCAGGCGCGCCTGCGAAGCAGCATCCGGGCTTCGCCGTCCGGCAGCTCCTCCAGGGAAAGGACGGTGTGGCCCTGCTCCGTGGCGGTCCGCGGCAGGTTGCGCCGTGGCTCGTCGCCGCGCAGCAGCACGAGCAGGAGCTGACCCGGCTGCAGCCTGTCCAGGGCCAGCCGCGTGCGCACGAAGGTCATCGGGCAAGTCTCGGCTCGTATATCCAATTCGCCGTGAGGACGTTCTTCTTCGGGCCGTGGCGATTCGACTGATTTCGTCATGGTGCCACCTGCTGTCCATTGCTAAGGATCGTTTCTGACCTCTATAAGTCAGAAACTGCGCTTTGAGAGGATTTTTTGGGATGACGGATGAGTCGGCACCGGCGCACCTGCTCGGCCTGACCGCTGAAATCGTTGCGGCGCACGTTTCGAACAATACGGTAGCGGTGAGCGACCTTCCTACCCTGATCAACGAGGTATACAGAACACTTTCTTCCGTTGGCACCCAGCCGGCTCCCGTGGCCGACAAGCCGCAACCTTTCGTTGCGGTCAAGAAGTCGATCACACCGGAGTACCTGATCTGCCTGGAGGACGGAAAGAAGCTCAAGATGCTCAAGCGGCATTTGAAAACCGCCTACAATATGACGCCGGAACAGTATCGCGAGCGCTGGGGCCTCGGCCCCGAATACCCCATGGTGGCGCCGAACTACGCCAGTCACCGCTCCTCGCTCGCCAAGAAGATCGGACTCGGCACCAAGCCGCGCGCGAAGCCGGTGCGCCCGGGCGGCCGTGCCGCCACCTCGAAGTCGCCGGCCTGAGGGAGCCGACGGGCCGGCGGGAAGGGGCCCGCGAGCGGCCTAGGGGTCGGCGGCGTCGGAATCCGGCCTGTCCGCCCCGGGCAGGGGCTCCCCGTCGGCCCCCCGACGGGCCGCGCGAAGTTGCGGCCGGCCGTGGGGGAGCCGATGGCCGTCCGCCAATCATGGCGCTATGGTCGTCCCGAACGCCCGGCACGGCCTCGCCCAGCGAGCCCGCGTGCCGCCCAGGAGAGTGCCCGACGCGCATGGACATGCGGCCCCATTCCTCACCGACCGGCCGGGCGGAGCCTGCGCGGCCCGATCCGTCGCGCATCGAGCGCCTGTGCATCGAGCGCGGCCTGAAGATGACGGGCCAGCGACGGCTGATCGCGCGCGTCCTGTCCGAGGCCGAGGACCACCCGGACGTGGAGGAACTCTACCGCCGCGCCATCGCCCTCGATTCCAAGATCTCCATCGCCACGGTCTACCGCACCGTCCGGCTGCTGGAGGAGAAGGGCATCCTGGAGCGGCACGACTTCGGCGGCGGCCGCGCCCGCTACGAGCCCACCGAGCACGGCCACCACTACCACCTGATCGACGTCGACACCGGCAAGGTCATCGAGTTCGAGGCCGGCGAGCACGAACAGCTCGCCAAGGCGATCGCCGCCCGCCACGGCTTCGTGCTGGTCGGCCACCGGCTGGAGCTGTTCGGCCGCCGCGCCGAGCCGGCCGAGCCCGCCCCACCGGCCCCGGCCCGCGGCGGGCCCGGGGCGGGAACGACGGATGAGCGCTGACGGGGAGCCGCGTCCGGTCGGCGGCGACCCCCGCCTACCGCCGTCGCGGGAGATCTCCCCGTCCGCAACCCCGCTGGCCGGGCGCGACGACGAGGCCGGCTTCGGCGAGCAGCGCTCGGGCCGCCTCGGCGTCCGCGTCGCCGCCAGCGAGGCCGAGATCGACGCTGGCCAGGCGCTGCGCTACCGCGTCTTCTACGAGGAGATGGGTGCCCTCCCGGACGACGAGGCGCGCCGCACCCGCCGCGACCGCGACGAATTCGACGCCGTCGCCGACCACCTCGTCGTGGTGGACCACGCGCTCGGCGAGGGGCCGGAATCGGTGATCGGCACCTACCGGCTGATCCGCCGCGCCGCCGCCGACCGCATCGGCCGCTTCTACTCCGCCAGCGAGTACGACCTCGCGCCGCTGCTCGCCTTCCCCGGCGAGGTGCTGGAACTCGGCCGCTCCTGCATCGCCACCGGCTACCGGCAGGGCAAGGCGATGCAGCTCATGTGGCGCGGCATCGCGGCCTACGTGTTCAAGCACCGCATCGACCTGATGTTCGGCTGCGCCTCGCTGCCCGGCACCGACCCGGACGCGCTGGCGCCGGTGCTGACCTACCTGCGCGCCCAGCACCTCGCCCCGCCGGCGCTGCGCCCGCGCGCCCTGCCGGAGCTCTACGTGCCGATGGACCGGCTGGACCCGGCCACCCTCGACATGCGCGCGGTGACGGCGGAGCTGCCGCCGCTGGTGAAGGGCTATCTGCGTCTCGGCGGCTTCGTCGGCGACGGCGCGGTGATCGACCGGCAGTTCAACACCACCGATGTCTGCGTGCTGGTCAAGACCGACCTCGTGACCGAGAGCTACTACAAGCACTACGAGCGGCGCATCGCCCAGGGCAGCGCGGAAGAGGCGGGCTAGAGCGGCTACGCCCGGAGGCGTGAATCCGCTCGGAAGACAATGGGATGGGGCGGCACGCAGTCCCAACCGGTCGGCGTTCCGCTCCAGAGCATTTTCAAGCCGGGTGTACTCACCCGGCTACTGGGGAAATGCGAGAACCCAAAAGGCTGGAGCCGTTCCGGCCTGATACGGTCAGGCCGGAACGGCTCCGGCGCATTTTCGCGCTGCCCTGGGCGATGCGCTCGGCGGCTCGGAAACCGCGCCGTGTCCAGTGCGGCTCGCCGGAAGGCGGACATGCCCGAAGGCGTGCCGCCGCCCCGGAACGGGACCCCGTTGCGACGCGCGGTCCCGACGCATGGTCCCGGCCGGGCCGCGGCTTCCGTGATCGGCACCCGCCGACGCCGGCCTTCCGGCTGGATCGACGCTCAGCGCTCGGCCGACAGCACCGGCCGTGGCCCCGCCGCGTCCCGCGCCAGCGCGATCCGCAGCCCCGGCCGGTCCAGCGCCTCGTCCACCGCCTCGCTCAGCGTCGCCGCCGCGAGCCGCCCCAGCGAGCCGCCCGGCGCGATCACCACCGGCCCCGTGTCGAGCGTCACGTGGCTGGCATCGAGGTTGTAGGACCGTGCATGGTCGAACCAGACGGAACGGCCGTCGCCCCGCGCCACCACGTCCACCAGCAGGTCCGCGGTCGCGTCGAGCCGGTGCCACCGGTCGGCATCGAGCTGCAGCACCGTGACGCGCAGCTCGTAGGCCGGCGTGGTGCCCGCCGGCGCCAGCGCGCCGCGCTGCGCCAGCCCCGCGGCGAAGGCGGCGGACACCACCGACGCGACCGGCGCCTCGGCCGCCACCTCGGCCTGCCGGTAGCCCCAGCCGGTGCGTATCTCGCCCAGGCGCGCGGCCGCCGCGTCGTCGGCCGGGGGCGGGGCCTCCGAGGGTTGCGCCGGCAGGGCGCGCGCGTCGCGCACCTCGGCCACGGCCATGGGCGGCAGCGCCCCGGGTGCCGATACCGGCCCGGTCGGCCGGTAGGGCAGGGCGATCCGCTGCGTGCCGCAGCCGGCGAGCAGGAGCGGCGCGAGCAGCAGAAGCAGTCGGGACATCATGGCTCCGGTGACGACGGGGCAGGGTAGGGCGGATCGCCGGATGTAGCGAGGCCGCCCCGGCCACGGGATTGCCGCCCGGTGACGATTCCCCCAGATCCGCCTGCCCGGATCGCCTTCCCTGTCCGGCGCCATTCCCGCCTCCGCCCCTGCGCCTGCCCCCGGCATCGCCGCCTTGCCGGGTCCCGGCGCCGGCCGTTCCCGCCGTGCTCAGCCCGTGACGCGCGGCAGCCGCGTCAGCCTGCCGTCGCGCAGCCGGAAGCCGAGGCGGTAGGCCAGGGAAAGCAGGTAGTAGGCCGCCTTGAAGGCCAGCACCGGCGTCTGCCGCGCCACGTCGGCATGCACGTCCCCCGCCAGCATGCTCACCACGCCCTGGCGCATGCGGAAGCGGTTGGAGGGCTGGATGAACATGTCGCGGAACACCGGCCGGTTGATCCGGTAGATCAGCCAGGAAAGCCCGCCCACCGCGCGCCGCACCTTGCGCTGGAAGGTGCGGAACAGTGGTGCCGCGCGCGCCGGGTCGTCGAGCCAGGCATCCACCGCCTCGGCCCCCATCTCGGCGCTCGCCATGGCCAGGATCACGCCCGAGGAGAAGACGGGGTCGAGGAAGGCGAAGGCGTCGCCCACCATGATCCAGCCCTCGCCCGCCATCACCGAGGAGCTGTAGGAGTAGTTGCCCGTCCCGGTCGCCGGCCCGGCCGGCGCCGCCTCGCGCATCCGCGCCGAGAGGCTCGGGCTCATCGCCACCGCCGTGCGCAGCACGGCGTCCAGCGCGCCGCCCTCCTTCCCGTCGCCTCCCTTCGCGGCACCCTGGGCCTTGCCCAGCGTCTTGAGGAATTCCGGGTCGCTGACCACGCCGATGCTGGTCAGCCCGTCCGGCAGCGGGATCGCCCAGAACCAGCCGTGGTCGAACAGGTGGATGGTGATGTGGCCATCCTCCGCCACCCCGTCGCGCGGCGCCACCCCGCGGAAGTGCCCGTACACCGCCGCCGTGTTGTTGCGCCTGTTGCGATGCTTGGACCGCATCCGCGAGGCGAGGAAGGTGTCGCGCCCGGAGGCGTCCACCACGAAGCGCGCGACGAAGCGCCGCTCCCGCCCCGCCTCGTCGCGCGCCGTGACGCGCGAGCCGTGCGCGGCGTCGAGCTCGACGGCGGTGACGCGCATCCCGTCCAGCGCCTCGGCCCCCTGCGCCGCCGCGCCGCGGAACAGCAGCGCGTCGAACTGGTCGCGCCGGACATGGTAGCTGTGCGTGTATTCCTGGTTCAGCCCGTCGCGGAAATTGAAGCTGGTGCTGCGGCCGTGCTCGTCGGAGACGAAGGTGGCGCCCGGCTTGTGCACGCCGATCGCCGCCACCGCCTCGCGCAGCCCCAGCCGGTCGAACAGGCGCAGGTTCAGCGGCAGCAGCGATTCGCCGATGTGGAAGCGCGGGTGCCGCTCCTTCTCCAGCAGCACCACCCGCCGCCCCTTGCCGGCCAGGATGGCGGCGGCCGTGGAGCCGGCGGGGCCGCCGCCGATCACCAGCACGTCGCAGCTTGTCGCGGCGCCGTCCCCGGCATCCGTCGCGGGGGAGGTCGAGCTGTCCAGCGGCATGCGTCGCGTTTCCGTCCGGCGCCGCCATGCCCGCCGCAACCACGTCGGTTGCGCCGTCGCCGGCCGGGGCCGTTGCCTCGAATGGTGTCCCAGAAACATCATTCGCCGTTGCAAGGCAACGGATCCTGCCCCGCCACCCTTACGGCTCGGCGCAGGTCCGTGCGATGGACGCGGCGGACCGGCCCGCGATGGAGGAGGCAGCCGTTGCCCACGCACACGGTGCCGAGCGGTGCTCCGATCGGTTCTCCGACCGGGGCTCCGATCGTGGCGCCGGCCGGGAAGGCGCCGGACGCCCGGCCGTGCCCGCCGGAGACCGTGCTGGTGATCCCCGCCTACCAGGAGGCCGCCAGCATCGCCGAGGTGGTGCGCCGCGCCCGCGCCGCCGTGCCCGGCGCGCCCGTGCTGGTGGTCGACGACGGCTCCACCGACGGCACCGCGGCCCTCGCCGCCGCGGCGGGCGCCACCGTGCTCGATGCCGCCGGGCCCGGTACTGCGGGGCCCGGTACTGCGGGGCTTGGTGCCGGCGCATCGGGCGCCGGCGTATCGGGTGCCGGCGAGGGCGGCGTGCCCGCCACCGGCCGCAACCGGGGCAAGGGGGTCGCCCTGCGCCGCGGCATGCGCCACGCCCTCGCGCTCGGCGCGGCGCGGGTGGTGACGCTCGACGGCGACGGCCAGCACCGGCCGGAGGACATCCCGGCGCTGCTCCGCCGCGCCGAGGCGCGGCCGGGTGCCATCGTGATCGGCTCCCGCCGGGCCCAGGCGTCACGCCCCGGCAATGCCGTGCCGGCGGCGCGCCGGCGGGCCAACCGGGTGGCGGACTTCTGGATCTCCTGGGCCGCCGGCCACGCCATCGCCGACACGCAGTCGGGCCTGCGCGTCTACCCGGCGGCCGCGTTGCGCGAGCTCGGCCGCTACGGCGACGGCGTGCCGGGCTTCGTGTTCGAGAGTGCCATCCTGATCGACGCCGCGCGCCGCGGCCACCGCACCGAGGCGGTGGAGATCGAGGCGCTGTACGGCGACGCGCTGCGCCGGCCGAGCCACTTCCGGCCGGTGGCCGACGTCACGCGCATCGTGCTGATGGTGGCGGGCCGGCTGCTCGCGCGCGGCATGGCGCCGACGGGGCTGTGGCGCAGCCTGGCGGAGCGGCGCCGGGCGCGGCGGTGACGCCGGCCGGCCCCGGTTCAGGTCCAGGCCGCGACGAACCGCTCCAGCCCGAAATCGTGCCCGGTGCCGAGCGCCTTGAAGCGCCAGCGCCCGCCCTCGTCCTTGTAGAGCGAGGCGAACTGCACCGCGATCATGCCGACATGGTCCGCGCCCAGGTCGTACTCCGCCAGCACGCCGCCGCTCTCGTCGTTGTAGAGCCTGATCGACGCCTTCAGCCGGCTCCAGTCCTGGCCGCGCGCCCTGCCCTCGTGGATGGTGGCGATGATCGTCACCTCCACCGTCTCCGGCGGCAGCGCCGTGAGATCCACGGTGACGGTCTCGTCGTCGCCCTCGGCCGCGCCGGTGCGGTTGTCGCCCGAGTGCTTCACCACGCCGCCCGGCGAGGCGGTGTTGTTGTAGAACACGAACCACTCGTCGGCGACCAGCTTGCGCGCCTCGCCCACCTGCTTCAGCACGGCGCAGGAGACGTCGGCGTCGAATTCGGCGCCGGCATAGCCGTTCGGGTCCCAGGAGATGCCGACCCGGACGCGCTTCAGGCGCTTCTCCAGGTCGATCGCGCCGCTCTTCTCCAACCTGATCGCCATCCTTCTCTCCCGCCTGTCCCGCCCCGGCCGCCGCATGCCGCCCGACGGTCACGCCCCGCCGGGCGCCTGCCCGGGCATGTGGTTTCCCGATCCGCTTCCGACCAGCCCGTGCCGCCTGGAGCATGTTCAAGCCGGGCGTACTCACCCGGCGACCCGGGAAATGCGCAAAACCAGAAGGCTGGAGCTGTTCCGGCCTGATACGGTCAGGCCGGAACGGCTCCGGAGCGGATCGCCGGCGGGCGGACATGTCCGGCGGCGTGAATCCGCGCCGGGAACAATGAGCTACGGCGAACCGCAATCCCAACCGGACCTCGGTTCGCCGCAGGCCCGGCCCGCCCGCGCCCGCCGTGTTCCGTCCCGGCCTGCCTCAGCCGCGCTGCCCGGACTGCCGCAGCCAGTCCGCCAGCTCCCGGCTGACCAGCCGCTCGTACAGCTCGTCGTCGGAGATGCGCTCCAGGTCCGCCACCGACAGGAAGCCCACGTTCGGGTAGCGCTCGGCCACCTCGCGGATGAAGTCGAACCGCGCCGCGCCGATGCCGATGAACGAGAAGTACACGGGCCGGTCCTGCATCGCCCGCAGCAGCGCGTCGGTCTCCGCCGGGTCCTGGTTCTCGCCGTCGGTGGCGATCAGCAGCAGCGAGGGCTGCGCCGCCGGTGCCGCCGGCCTCGCGCCGAACAGGCGCGAGAGGAGGCCGCCGGGCGAGGGCCGGCCGAACCACGCCTCGGTGGCGAGGCGGATGGCGCCCTCGTAATTGGTGCCGCCCCATTTGTGCACGGCGCGGTCGTCGAGGATGGCGCGCCGGACGTAGCCGGCGAAATCCGCCTCGCCCACCGGCGGCAGCGCCGTCGCGCGGTGGTCGAAGGCGACCATGTCCATGGTGCCGTTGTCGTCGAAGCGCAGCGCCAGGGCGAGGAGGCGCTCCACCACCTGCTGCACCGTGCCGCGCCGGAACAGCTCCTCCATCGAGCCGGAGACGTCGATCGCGAATCCCGTCTGCGCCCGCACGCCGATCAGCCGGCGCTTCTCGAGGACGATGCCGACTTTCTTCTTGCGCAGGTCGATCGAGATCATGGCGCCTTGTCGCTCCCTTTGCTTGCACCGCGCTTACCGCGCCCGGCCGCCCGGCCCGCCGCCCCGCCCACGCCCCCCGGCCGACCGCGCATCCGGCAGCCCGGCACCGCGATACCGGCATCCGCCCGCCCCGTGGCCGCCGCGCCGGCACCCCGCGCGCCGACACCCCGGCATCGCGGCACCCCGCCCCGCGTGCCGGGACCGCGGCGGCGCTACCCCGCGCTGGCGTCGATCGCCGCCACCAGCCGGTCGCGCGAATCGAGCAGCGCCGCCGCCGCCTCGTCCAGCCGCGCGGTGCGGCGCGACTGCAGCAGCATCAGCGCCGCGCCGCACTGCCGCTTCCACAGCCCCACCAGGTCGAGCACCGTGCCGCGCGCCGCCTCGATCAGCCGGAGCTGCCCGTCCTTCATCGCGGCGATCTGCGGCGCGTCCGTCGCCGCGCCGGCGCGCGAGGTGCGCAGCGCCTCCAGCCGCCGCTCCAGCACGCCCATGTTGTAGAGCAGCGCCTGCAACGCCGGCTCGGCCGCGGCGTCGGCGGCGACGCGCCGCTCCGCCGCCGGCACCAGCACCGCGCGGCAGTGCGCCAGCGCCACCTCGCCGGCCACCACATGCGCCTGCACCGCGCGACGTGCTGCCTCGGCCTCGCCGCGCAGCGCGTCGAGCGCCGCGATCCGGTCGTCGGCGGCCGGCAGCGCCGCGCGGATCGCCGCCGATTCCGCCTCCACCTCGGCCAGCGCCGAATCGAGCCGCGCGCGGGGCGAGGCGCCGCCGCGCAGGATCATGCCGAGCAGCCCGGGCGCGGCCGTGCCCAGGATCTCGTCGGCGCCGATCCCCTGCACCGTCCCGCGGATGCGCAGCAGGTGGTCCGTCAGCTCCGCCCGCCCGGCGCGCGCGAGCGCCAGGAGCCGGTCCGAGATCGCCGCCAGCGCCGCCTGCGCCGCCACGCCGTAGCCCATGGCGCGGCGCGTGTCGGAAAGGTCCACGTCGCGCACCAGCCGCCGCACCGCCCGCGCCGCCTCGCGGTCCAGCGGCCCGTGCGGCGCCAGCATGGCGTCCGTCACCTCGATGCCGCCCGGAACCGGCCCGCGAACCCCCGCAAAGGCCGGCATCGGCTCGGCGGGCGGGGCCGGGATCGGCCGGGCCGGGACCGGCGCATCGGAGGTTCGCAAGCCGGAAGCCGCCGGATCCGGGACCGGGGGAGCGGCGCCCGGCGAACCAGCGGCCGGCGGGGCGGGGCGGCGGGGCGCCGGCGCGGCCGGCAGCGGTGCCGCGGCGGGCGCCGGTGGCACGGGAGCAGCGGGGGGAAAGAGCGGCACCGGCTCCGGCCGCCGCGCCGGCGAGGGGACGAAAAGCGGCCGCGGCCCGCCATCCGCGCCGCCATTCGCGCTGCCGGCCGCGACCGGCGGCGCGGCAGGAACCGCCCCGGGAGCAGCCGCCTTCGTCCCGGCGGATGCCCCGGCGGGCGCTCCGGCTGGCGCTCCGTCGGGCGCTCCGGCGGCCGCGTCGGGGGCGGTATCGGGGGTCGGCCCGCGTGCCGCCGGCGGCGCGGCCGGGAAGAGCGGCTTCGGCTCGTTCGGCACCGCCGCCGTGCTCCCTCCGGCCCCGCCGCGCTCAGCGCGCCGGCAGCGCCCGCGGCGGCGCGGCGGCGGCCGGCGCCTGCAACCGGGCGCGCAGCCCGGCCTCCAGCTCGTCCAGCGCGCGACGACCCTCCTCGCGCCGGCGCCGCCCCTCCTCGGCGATGCGCGTGACGCCCTCGATCGTCGAGATCAGGTTGTCGTGCACCACCTTCAGCGTCTCCACGTCGATCACGCCGCGCTGCGTCGCGCGCGCCGTCTCCTGCACCGTGGTGTTCAGCACGGCGGCGTTGCGGCGCATCAGCTCGTTGTTGGCGTCCTGCAGCGCGGTGCCGAGCGCCACCGCGTCGCGCTGCTCCTTCACCGTCAGCGCCAGGGTGAACTGGTTCTTCCACTGCGGCACGGTGAAGGTCACGGCTTGGCGGATGCTGTCGGCCACCTCGATGGCGTTGGCCTGCATCATGCGGATCTGCTGCGCCTTCTGGATGCTGTCCATGCGCAGCAGCTCCAGGTCGTGGATCTTCTTGTCCAGCCGCTCGGCGGCCCGCCGGATCTCCTGCACGCGCTGCAGGCCCACCGCGTCGCCGCCCGCCTGCACCTCGGCGTTCGGGATGTCGTTCGCCTCCGCCTCGCGCAGCCGCTCGCGCCCGGCCGCGATCAGCACCTCCAGATCGCGGAAGCGCTGGTGGTTCAGCGAGTAGAGCTCGTTCAGCTCGACGGCGCGGCCCTCCACCGCCGAGACGCGGCGCTCCAGCTCCGCCACCACCTGCCCGATCTGGTCGGCCACGCTGTCGAAGCGGGCGCGGAAGCGGACCAGCTCGTCGCCGCCGCGCCCGAACAGCCGCGACAGGAGCCCGCCCTTCGCGCCGCCGGCATCGAGCGGGTTGAAGCCCTTCGCCTTCACCAGCAGGTCCGCGAGCAGCCCGCCCACGTCGCCCGCATCGGCGCCCTTCACCCGGCTCAGGAGCTGGTCGTTGAAGGCCGCCATCCCGGCCTGCACCTCCTGCCCGTAGCCCGAGATGCTGAGCGGATCGGCGAGGTCGAGTCGTGCCTTGGCCTGCGCGACGGCGGGCAGCGCCTCGGGCGCGGGGGCCGGCAGCCGCGTCCCCGGCGCCCCCGGCGCGTCGGCCCCCGGCACCGTCGGCGCGTCGGCGATAACGGCGAGCGCGCCGCTCCGGCCGTCGGTGGGGGTGAGGCTCTGCGACATGCGGATCTCCCTCGCTGCCGGCACCGCGTCCCGGCCCCTGCTCCGCGCCAGACTAGCACCGCCCCGCCACCGCACCGAAACCCGATGCCCGTCCGTCGCGGCATGCCTCATGCCGCCGCGCACCTTCCGGCACGACGCTGCCGCGTACCGTCCACTCCACGCCGATTCGCCGCCGGACGACCCGGCCCCGCCCCGCCCGATCCGGCGGCCGGTCGCGGCGCGCCCGACGCCCGCAGGGGGGCGCCGAGAGGGCCGCAACGGCGTGCCGAGGGCGTGCCGAGGGCGTGCCGAGGGCGTGCCGAGGGCGTGCCAAGGGCGTGCCAAGGGCGTGATTGACGCGCTGGCGCAACCGTCCTAGTCCGGCCGCCCCTGGAGGTTGGAGACGGCTGCATCATGACCCCGCTTGCCCGCCGCGTGGCGCTCCGCGCCGTCCTCCTCGCCCCGGCGGCTGCCGCCGTGGCGGCCTCCCTGGCCGGCTGCGCCGCGCAGCCCGCCCCCGCCGGCCAGACGCCGCTTCCCGTGGTGTTCTTCACCGAGGACAGCGCCGCGCTGAACGACGCGGCGCTCGGCGTCATCCGCGAGGCCGCCGCCTCCGCCGCCGCCAACCCGCAATCCGCCGTCTACGTGCTCGGCTTCGCCGATCCCGATGGCGGCCGCGCCTTCAACCGCGCCCTGTCCGAGGCGCGGGCGCAGAACGTCGCCAACCAGCTCCGCCAGGAAGGCGTCGCGCCGGCGCGCATCCGCGTGCGGGCGCGCGGCCCGGTGCCGTTCGAGATGTTCCCGCTGGAAAGCCGCCGCGTCGAGATCCGCATCGGCGAGTAGCGCCCGCCGGGGTGGACGCCGCGTCACCGCGCGGCAACCATCCCGCCGCGGCGCGGTTCAGTCCTCGCTTCCGGCGCCGCGCCCCGGCGGCAGGCAGGCCCCTGGCCGGCCGCCGGCGCGACGAATCCGACCGGGACGACGAACCGGATCAGCCAGATGACGGAGACGAAGATGAACGCCCGCCCGCCCGCCGCATCGCCCGCGCTCCAGGGAGCCGCGCCACGCCGGGCCGCGCTGCTCGGCCTCCTCGCCATCGCCGCCTGCGCGCCGCTCAGCTCGCAGCCGGTGCCGGTGGTGTTCTTCACCCAGGCGGGCACCACCATCGACGAGAACGGCATGGTGGTGATCGAGCAGGCGGCGGCCCTGGCGCGGCGCTGGCCGCTCGCCCGCGTGCGGGTGATGGGCTTCGCGGTGGACCGCGCCAACGTGCCCGACGAGCCGCTCATCCGCCTCGCCGAGGAGCGCGCCACCGCCGTCGCCGCCGCGCTGCGGCAGGCCGGCGTCTCGCCGGGCCGCCTCGTCGTGGAGCCGCGCGGCCCGGTGCCCTTCGAGCAGGCGCCGCTGGAGAGCCGCCGCGTCGAGATCCGCATCGGCGACATGTAGCCTTCCCCGGCCCGGCCAGCGCCCGGCCCGGCCGCCGAGGTCGTGATCCCGGCCGGGATTCCGGCCTCGGCCCGGGCCGCTTTTCCGGCCCCCGGCTGACAGGCCCGCCCGGGCGTGGCAGAACCGCCCGTCATGCCCGACATCACAGCGGCGGCGACGCGGCCCGGCCCCGACCCGGCGCAGGACCCGGCGCCCGACCCGGGGACGGTGCTCCACCGCGTCTTCGGCCACGCCGGTTTCCGCGGCCTGCAGGAGCAGGTGATCCGCCACGTCGCCGGCGGCGGCTCCGGCCTCGTCCTGATGCCCACCGGCGGCGGCAAGAGCCTCTGCTACCAGGTTCCCGCCCTCTGCCGGCCCGGGATCGCCGTCGTCGTCTCGCCGCTGATCGCGCTGATGGAGGACCAGGTCGCCGCCATGCGCCAGCAGGGCGTGGCCGCCGGCGCCCTGCACTCCGAGCTGCCCGAGGAGGAGCGCCGCGCGCTGCGCCGGCAGATGCGCGACGGCGCGCTGAAGCTGCTCTACGTCTCGCCCGAGCGGCTGGTGATGGACGGCACGCTGGACGACCTCGCCGCCCGCCGCCTCGCCCTGTTCGCGATCGACGAGGCGCACTGCGTCTCGCAATGGGGCCACCACTTCCGCGCCGAGTACCGCAACCTCGGCGTGCTGGCGACGCGCTTCCCGGAGATACCGCGCCTCGCCCTGACGGCCACCGCCGACCCGCGCACCGTCGAGGACATCCGCCGCCAGCTCGGCCTCGCCGACGCCCTGGTGTTCCGCGGCGGCTTCGACCGCCCCAACATCCGCATCGAGGCCGCCCCGCGCGAGAGCGAGCGCGGCCAGCTGCGCGCCTTCGTCCGCGCCGCCAGCGACCGCTCCGGCGCCGGCATCGTCTACTGCGGCTCCCGCGCCCGCGCCGAGCAGACCGCCGAGTGGCTGCGCGCGGACGGCCACGACGCCATGGCCTTCCACGCCGGCATGGAGGCGGCCGACAAGCGCGCCGCGCACCGCCGCTTCGCCGGCGGCGACGCCGTCATCATGTGCGCCACCATCGCCTTCGGCATGGGCATCGACCGGCCCGACGTGCGCTGGGTGGCGCACCTCTCGCTGCCGGCGACCCCGGAGGGCTGGTACCAGGAGATCGGTCGCGCCGGCCGCGACGGCCTGCCCGCGCGCGCCCTGCTGCTCTACGCCGCGGGCGACATCGCGCTGGCCCGCCACCGCATCGCCGAGAGCCCCGCGCCCGACGAGCAGAAGCGCATCGAGCGGGGCCGGCTGGAGGCGATGATCGGCGTCGCCGAGGCCGCCACCTGCCGCCGGCGCCTGCTGCTGCGCTGCTTCGGCGAGGATCCCGGCCGGGACTGCGGCAATTGCGACGTCTGCCTACACCCGCCGCGCCGCTACGACGGCACGGTGGCGGCGCAGAAGCTGCTCTCGGCGGTGCTGCGCACCGGCCAGCGCTTCGGCGCCAATCACGTGGTGGACGTGCTGGTGGGGCGGCTGACGCCGCGCATCGCCCAGTTCGGCCACGACCGGCTTCCCACCTTCGGCGTCGGGCGGGAGCTGGGCGCGGAGGGCTGGCGCGGCGTCGCCCGCCAGCTCGTCGCCCAGGGCGTGCTGGACCTCGAGGAGGTCGGCGAGCACGGCCACGCCCTCGTCGCCACCGACCAGACCCGCCCGGTGCTGCGCGGCGAGGCGCCGCTGATGCTGCGCGAGGAGCGCCCGACCGCCACCGGCGGCCGTCCGGGCCGCTCCCTCCGGCGCGAGCGCGACCCGGACCGTCCGCGCGCCAGCGTGGCGCTCGGCGAGGCGGACGAGGCGCTGTTCGAGACCTTGCGCGAGTGGCGCAGGGCCGAGGCGCAGTCGCAGGCCGTGCCGCCCTACCTGATCTTCCACGACCGCACCCTGGCCGAGATCGCCGCCCGCCGCCCCGCCAGCGAGGCGGCGCTGGCGGAGGTGCCGGGTGTGGGAGCCAGCAAGCTGGAGCGCTACGGCGCGGCGTTGTTGCGAATACTCAGAGATTGAGAACCACTTGCAATTGGTGCCGGCACTCTGTTAGACCCCGGTCAACAGGAAGCGAGCCGTCACCGATGTACGTCTGCCTCTGCAACGCCATCACCGACCGGGATGTCCGCCGCGTGGCGAGTGAGAACGGCGTCTCCCGCCCGGCCGAGGTGTACGAGGCCTGCGGCTGCCGCGCCCAGTGCGGGCGCTGCGTCAAGATGATGCTCAACATGCTGCGCGGCGAGGGGAACGAGGGTGCCGAGGCGGCGCTGCAGGGCGCCTGATTGCGAATGATTCTGAGAGGGCTTTTCATTAAGCGTTGATATTATTTGGTTTTTTCTGATCGCCGGCGGTGCTATGGGCTCTCCGAGAAATACGGAGTGCCCCTGCCATGCTGCGCGACCCGAAAGTTGTCGAGCATCTCAACACCCAGCTCACCAACGAGCTGACCGCGATCAACCAGTACTTCCTGCATGCCCGCACGCTGCGCCACTGGGGCGTCACGCTGCTCGGCAAGCACGAGTACAAGGAATCGATCGAGGAGATGCACCACGCCGACTGGCTGATCGAGCGCATCCTCTTCCTCGGCGGCCTGCCCAACGTGCAGCGCCTGAACCACATCATGGTGGGCGAGAACGTGGAGGAGATCCTCCGCAACGACCTCGCGCTCGAGGAGAAGGCGATGACCGACCTGCGCGAGGCGATCGCCTATTGCGAGCAGGTGCGCGACTACGTCTCCCGCGACCTGTTCCGCCGCATCCTCGACAACGAGGAGGAGCATGTCGATTTCATCGACCGCCAGTTCGACCTGATCAAGCAGATCGGCATGGAGCGCTACATCCAGCTCAACTCCGCCCCGGCGCCCGAGCAGGCCGAGAGCCACTGACCGGCCCCGGCGGCGGTTCCCGCCGCCGGACGCCGCGCCTCGAGGCCGCGGTCCGTCGCGCCCCGCCACGGCCGGGCCGCCGTGCCGCCCCGCGGCGCGCGGCCGGTCCCAAGGCGGGATCGCCGGGCGTGGCGGGTGTCGCGCCGCGCAACGGGCCGGCGACGCCGCGCGACCATTCCGTCCAACACTGCGTAAGACGCATGCCTGTTCGCGCAGACCCGCATCCATTGCAGGGCCCGGAACCCTGCCATGCGGCATCTCTGCGTCGGATTCGCGGCCGCCTGGGCCAAATAGGGTGAAGGCGCCGCCGTCCCGGTCGCCGCGAAACAACCTGAAGGCCCGTGGGAAACCAGCGGGAGGCAGACCCATGCGCTACGCCGTCAGCTGCGTGCTGAACTACGACGTCCAGGGCAACGCGCCCTTCGTGTTCAACATCGAGGCGCAGAACACCGAGCACCAGAAGGTGCTCGACGAGACCCTGACCATCTCGCCGCAGCTCGCGATCGAGCGCTTCGACATGCCCGAGAGCGGCAACCGCTACTTCCGCCTGCGCGCCGGCCCGGGCCCGCTCAAGGTCGAGTACCGCGCCACCGTCGAGCTGACGCCCGCGACCTTCGACCCCGAGGCGGTGCAGGAGGTCGAGCCCGGCCGCCTGCCGCTGGAGGCGCTGACCCACCTCTACCCCAGCCGCTACATCGAGAGCGACCTGCTGCAGCAATTCGCCAAGCGCGAATTCGGGCACCTCAAGCCCGGCTACCAGCGCGTCGCCGCGATCGCCAACTGGATCTGCGACAACATCGACTACGTGCGCGGCAGCAGCGACGAGAGCACCTCGGCGCGCGACACGCTGATCCAGCGCCAGGGCGTGTGCCGCGACTTCGCGCATCTCGGCATCGCCTTCTGCCGCGGCCTCGGCATCCCGGCGCGCTTCGTCAGCGCCTATGCCTGGCGCCTGCAGCCGCCCGACTTCCACGCCGTGTTCGAGGCGTGGCTGGAAGGCCCGGAGGGCGGCGCCTGGTTCATGTTCGACCCGACCCGCCTCGCCGATTCCGACGGCCTCGTCCGCATGGGCGTCGGCCGCGACGCTGCCGAGGTCGCCTTCTGCTCGCCCTACGGCGAGGCCGATTGCGGCTCGCCCAAGGTGCGCATCGAGGCGCTGGACCGCGACGCGAACACCACCAAGCCGACCACCCGCGCCGTCACCCTCGCCGCCGCCTGAGGCGGACGGCGCGGCCCTCCGGGCCCTTTGCTCCGGCAAGGGGTTCCCGGGGCGGCCGCGCCCCTCGGGAGCGGGATGACCCGGGGGCAGGGGCGGAGAAGGGCAGGGAGCGGCGTCGCCCTGTCGGGCGCCGGGCTCCGATCCGCCCGCCCCCCGCTTCGTCGCCTGCCTCCGGGCCCGACCCCGGACCCACCCCTGGGCTCACCTTCTTGGGCCCACCCCCTTGGGCCCACTCCGGGACCCACCCCTGGGCACGCCCATCCCGTCCGGGCAGGATGCCCCCGGCGCGCCCCGAGGCGCGCCGGAGGAAATCCGATGAGCATCCCCTTCCGGCGCGACGACGCGCTCCCGCCCGGCGCCGTGGAGCAGGTCTCCCCGCTGGTCCGCCGCGTCCTCTGCGACAACCCCTCCGCCTTCACCTTCCGCGGCACCAACACCTGGATCATCGGCCGCGGCCGCGTCGCCGTGCTCGATCCCGGCCCCGAGGATGCCGCCCACCACGACGCCCTGCTGCGCGCCCTGGACGGCGAGACCGTCACCCACATCCTCGTCTCCCACACCCATCGCGACCACTCGCCCGGCGCCGCCGCGCTGAAGGCGGCGACCGGCGCGCCGACGCTCGGCTTCGGCCCGCACCTCACCCCGCCCGACCGGGGCGGCGAGGGCGGCGACCACGGCTTCGTGCCCGACCGGCGCCTCGCCGACGGCGAGTGGGTGCAGGGCGAGGGCTGGCGGCTCCAGGCGCTGCACACGCCCGGCCACTGCGCCAACCACCTCTGCTTCGCGCTGGACGAGGAGGGCACGCTGTTCAGCGCCGACCTCGTCATGTCCTGGTCCACCAGCGTCGTCTCGCCGCCGGACGGCGACATGGCGGACTACATGGCCAGCCTCGCCCGCCTGCTCGGCCGCGCCGACCGGCGCTACGCCCCCGGCCACGGCCCGCTCCTGCCCGAGCCGCTCGCCTTCGTGGCCGCCCTGGCCGAGCACCGGCGGGAGCGCGAGGCCGCCATCCTCGCGGCACTCGGCGCCGCCGGCCGCGCCGACGCGGCGGCGCTGGTGCCGCCCGTCTACGGCCCGTCGCTCGACCCGCGCCTCGTCCCCGCCGCCGCGCGCTCGCTGCTGGCGCACCTCGTCAAGCTGGAGCGGGAGGCGGCCGTGCGCCGGGAGGGCGAGGCCTGGCTGCCCGGGGGGACGCCCCGGGGCTGACAGCGGCCCCGGCGGCCGCGACCGTCGCCGCCTCTTGCCCGCCTCCCGTTTCCCGCGCAGACCTCGGCCGGCCGCGCCCGGCGGCGGACAGGGAAGCAGGCATGGCCCACTGGCTGGTGAAATCCGAACCCGCGGCCTTCTCCTGGGACGACCAGGTGCGCAACGGCACTGAGGCGTGGACGGGCGTGCGCAACGCCCTGGCGGCGCGGAACCTGCGGGCCATGCGCCGCGGCGACCTCGCCTTCTTCTACCACTCCGTCACCGGCAAGGCGGTGGTCGGCATCGTCGAGATCGTCCGCGAGGCCTATCCCGACCCCACCGACGCCACCGGCCGCTGGGCCTGCGTCGACGTCCGTGCCGTCGCGCCGCTGCCCGCGCCCGTCACCCTGGCCGCGATCCGCGCCGAGCCCGCCCTGGCCGGGCTGCCGCTGATCCGCCAGTCGCGCCTCTCCGTGCTGCCGGTCACGCCGGCGCAATGGGCCGTGATCGCCCGCATGGGCGGCCTGCCCGCCGGACTCCCCGCCGAACTCCCCGCCGCCTGGCCCGTACCCGCATGAGCGCGCCGACCGAGCGGGTGCTCTGCCGCCTCGACGAGATCCCCGATGGCGGCGCCCGTGGCTTCGGCGCGGCGCCCGGCGGCTTCACCGGCCTGTTCGCGGTGCGCCGCGGCGAGCGTGCCTTCGTCTTCGTCAATTCCTGCCCGCATATCGGCGTGCCGCTGGAGATCGTCCCCGACCGCTTCCTCGATGCGCGGGGGGAGCTGATCGTCTGCAGCGTCCACGGCGCCCGCTTCCGCGTCGCGGACGGGCTCTGCGTCGCCGGCCCCTGCCTCGGCGATTCGCTGGAGGCGGTCCCGTCGCGCGTCCAGGACGGCCGGCTGCTGGTGCCCGCCGATTCCGGCCTCTGACGAGCCTTTCTGCCGGGCGCGACGGCGCCGCTTCGGCGGGACCGGCGGGCGCGACCGTGGGCGACGGGTGGCGCGGCGCTGTTACCGCGCGTCACCCTGTGCCCAGGTGTCACCACTTTTTCATCCGCCGGCCGCCATGCCGGCCGGGTTGGATGATCGCATGACAGATGGAGGAAAGGACGCCGCCATGTCGCCGGTAACGTCGCTCCCACGCCGCCTCGCCCTGGCCGCCGCGCTGGTGCTCGGCATCGCCGCCACCGTTCCCGCCGCCCAGGCAGCCAATGGAGCGGCCAATGGAGCGGTCAGTGGATGGGCCGATGGACCGGTCGGCGCCGTGCCTGCCGTTGCCACGACGGCCGGCGCCGAGGTGCTGCCCGTCCAGTACTACGGCCCGCCGCGCGGCTACTACCGCCCGCCGCCGCCGCCCCCGCCGCGCTATGGCGGCTACGGCGGCTACTACCGCCCGCACTGGCACCGTCCGCCGCCCCCGCCGCCGCGCGGCTACTACCGTCCGCCGCCGCGCCCCTACTACTATCGCTGAGTCGGCCGCCATCTCCGGGCCGGGGCGGCCACCCCGGCCCGCATGGCCTGTGAATCTCTTCACAGACCCCTCGACACGGCAGCGATACGGAATCCCCGGCCGGCGACGCGCATCCCGCGCGCGCCGGGCCGGAGAGACCGCATGCCCGACGCCCCTGGCCCCGCCCGGCCGCGCATCACCTATGACGGCCGGCCGGGCGAGCTGTTCAGCCTCTGGCTCGTCAACCTGCTGCTGACCGCCGTCACCCTCGGCGTCTACCGCTTCTGGGCCCGTGCCCGCACCCGCCGCTACCTCTGGTCCCACCTCGCCGTGGACGGTCACCGCTTCGCGTACACCGGCACCGGCGGCGAGCTGTTCCGCGGCTTCCTCCTCGCGCTCCTCGGCGTGCTGGTGCCGGCCCTCCTCGTCGTCCTCGCGGCCCCGCTCGTGCTGCCCGAGCCGCTGGTCCCCCTGGCGATCCTGGCGGTCTACGCCGCCCTCCTGCCGCTCGGCCTGTTCGGCGTGTTCACCGCGCGCCGGTACCTGATGCGCCGCACCGTGCTGCGCGGCATCGCCTTCGAGCAGGGCGGATCCGCCTGGGACTACGCCTTCCGCATGACCGGCCGCCTGCTGCTCACCGCCGTCACCCTCGGCTTGCACGGCCCCTGGATGATCGCCGCCTCGCTGCGCCGCACCGTCGGGGCCACCCGCCATGGCGGCACCGAATTCCGCTTCGACGGCGAGGGCGGGGAGCTGCTCGGCTGGGCCCTCCTCTGCGGCGTCCTCGGCGCCACGGTGATGGGCCTCGCCCTCCTGCTCGCCATGCCCACGCTCGTCCAGGCCGGCGCCATGCTCGGCGGCGCCTCGCCTGGCGAGGGGCTGGGCGCGGGCAGCCCGTTCCGCGCCGACCCGGACCGGCTCGCCTTCCTCCTCCTCGGCGCCGGCGCGCCGCTGCTGGCCGGCTACCTCGTCGCGATCGCCCTCGGCGCCGTCGTCTGGCAGGCCGTGACGTGGCGCTTCCTCGTCGAGCACACCCTCGTCGGGAACGCCGGCACCGGCGCGGCCCGGCTCGACCTCGCCACCGGCCTCGGCGGCATCATGGGCAGCATCGCGTCGAACGCGCTGATCGTGGTGCTGAGCCTCGGCCTGCTGACGCCGATCGCGCAGCACCGCTGGATGCGTTTCGCCACCCGCACCCTGGTGCTGGACGGCCGCCTCGACCTCGACCGCGCCGTCCCGCGCCAGGTCCCGCGCGGCCCCGGCCATGGCGAGGGGCTGGCCGATGCCTTCGGCGTCGGCGCCGCCGCCCTCTGATCCCCGCGCGCCGGCCGGCGGCATCGCCGGTCGGCCGGCCGCGCGTGCCCCGGTGCCGGCATCCCGCCTCGCCCGGCCCGCCCGGCAGGTTCCTCGCCAGGGGCGCCGCCGCACCCCGTGCCGCCCGAGGCCCGGCGGCGCCCTGCGGTCCCCCGGCCACGTCTCATCCCTGCGACACCCCGCCGGGGCGCCCCCGCGCCCTCGTTGCGTCCCCGATTGACGCTTTCCAGGCCGATGCCCACTCTCCCCGGCAAGTGCCGACCACCCGCATGCCCCGCCCCGGGCGGCGGGCTCGCGCCGCAGGAGGAATGCATGTCCGACGACAGCCTGATCGCCGTGAAGCCCGAGATCGCCGCCCGCGCCCTGGTGAACGCGGAGCAGTACGCCGCGATGAGCCGTGCCGCCGTCGAGGACCCGGAAGCCTTCTGGCGCGGCCAGCTCGGCCGCCTCGCCTGGATGCGCGAGCCGACGCGCATGAAGAACACCAGCTTCGAGGGCGACGTCTCGATCCGCTGGTTCGAGGACGGCATGCTCAACCTCACCGTCTCCTGCCTCGACCGCCACCTCGCGCGCGACGGCGACCGCACCGCCATCATCTGGGAAGGCGACGACCCGAACAGCCAGGCGCACGTCACCTACCGCCAGTTGCACGAGCGCGTCTGCCGCCTCGGCAACGTGCTGCGCGACCTCGGCGTGAAGAAGGGCGACCGCGTCTGCATCTACCTGCCGATGATCGTCGAGGCCGCCGTCGCCATGCTCGCCTGCGCCCGCATCGGCGCGGTGCATTCCATCGTCTTCGGCGGCTTCTCGCCCGACAGCCTCGCGACCCGCGTCGAGGATTGCGGCGCCACCGTGCTGATCACCGCCGACGAGGGTCGCCGCGGCGGCCGCCGCGTGCCGCTCAAGAAGAACGCCGACGTGGCGCTGGAATCCTGCCCCGGCGTGCGCCACGTCATCGTCGCCCGCGCGACCGGCGGCACGGTCGCGATGCAGGAAGGCCGCGACCTCTGGTGGGACGAGGCCTGCGACAAGGCCTCGGCCGAGTGCCAGCCCGAGCCGATGGGCGCCGAGGACCCGCTCTTCATCCTCTACACCTCGGGCTCCACCGGCAAGCCGAAGGGCGTGCTGCACACCACCGCCGGCTACCTGATGTGGGCGAGCTACACGCACGAGCTGGTCTTCGACTACCGCCCCGGCGAGATCTACTGGTGCACGGCGGATGTCGGCTGGGTCACCGGCCACACATACATCGTCTACGGCCCGCTCGCGAACGGCGCGACGACGCTGATGTTCGAGGGCATCCCGAACTACCCCGACACCTCGCGCTTCTGGCAGGTGATCGACAAGCACAAGGTCAACATCTTCTACACCGCGCCGACCGCCATCCGCTCGCTGATGCGGGAAGGCGAGGGGCCGGTGAAGAAGACCAGCCGCGCCTCGCTCCGCGTCCTCGGCAGCGTCGGCGAGCCGATCAACCCCGAGGCCTGGCTCTGGTACTACCGCGTCGTCGGCGACGAGCGCTGCCCGATCGTCGACACCTGGTGGCAGACCGAGACCGGCGGCATCCTGATCTCGCCGCTCCCCGGCGCCGTGGCGCAGAAGCCCGGCTCCGCCACCCTGCCGCTGCCCGGCGTGCAGCCCGCGCTGGTGGACGGCGAGGGCAACCTGCTGGAAGGTGCGACCGAGGGCAACCTCGTCATCCTCGACAGCTGGCCCGGCCAGATGCGCACCGTGTTCGGCGACCACGAGCGCTTCGTGCAGACCTACTTCTCGACCTTCCCCGGCAAGTACTTCACCGGCGACGGCGCGCGCCGCGACGCGGACGGCTACTACTGGATCACCGGCCGCGTCGACGACGTGCTCAACGTCTCCGGCCACCGCATGGGCACGGCCGAGATCGAGAGCGCGCTGGTGGCGCATCCCAAGGTCGCCGAGGCCGCCGTGGTCGGCATGCCGCACGACATCAAGGGTCAGGGCATCTACGCCTACGTCACCCTGATCGCCGAGGAGGAGCCGACCGAGGCGCTGCGCAAGGAGCTGGTGGCCTGGGTGAGGAAGGAGATCGGCCCGATCGCCTCGCCGGACGCCATCCAGTGGGCCCCCGGCCTGCCCAAGACGCGCTCGGGCAAGATCATGCGCCGCATCCTGCGCAAGATCGCCGCCAACGAGATCGACAGCCTCGGCGACACCTCCACCCTGGCCGATCCGGCCGTGGTGGAGGAACTCGTCGCCAACCGCGTCTGACCCCGCCGCGGCCGTGCTCCCCGGGCGCGGCCGCGTCTCCCCGCCGCATCCCCCGGCCGATCCCCGGGTCGGCGCGTCCTACCGCCATGCCCCCCGCCATGCCCCTGGCCAGGGCGGTGGCGAACCGTGGTGCGGCCGGCCTGCCTTCCGCCGCCGGAGCTCTCGCTCCCGCGCCGCCGGGCGTCGCCGCCCGCCGGCGATTCGGTCCGTCACCCCGCCCGGCTTCACTCCCGGCCTTGTTCCCTCGGCTTCTCCTCTCGGTCTCTCCCCTGGGCTGATCCTTCGGGCTGATCCTTCGGGCCGGCCGCGCCGGGCGGCGGGTCGCGGCGGCCCGTCGCTTCGTGTATCCGTGAGGGCGACGCACCCGCCCGTCGCGCGGCCACCGCCGACGGTCCGCCGCCGCCATCAGCCTTCGCGGCCCGGTCGCAGCATGTCGCGCCAGATCGCTGCGGGGACATCATAACGGATTTGTATACAACCCTAGGGCGGTGATCCGCGCACCTTTTGTAAGCTTTCTCACAAACCTGTGGATAGTCGCCCTAAACTCAAAATTAAGATTTTCTGCGCAAGACGTACATGGCACAAGGGAGGTGCTGCGGTGCAAGAGGACGCTGCGGCGCGCCGGCCATGCCCTCGCCGGCGTCGACTTACAGCACCCTTCAAGCAGGACCGGCATGAACCAGTTCCAAGCCCTGCGTCGCGCGACCGCGGACATGACGATGGCTCGCCAGCAGCCGATGCGGCCCTCGCGACGTCTGCGCGCCTCGATCCGCCCCTCCCTGAAGCGGTGCATGGATATCGTCGGGGCCGCGACGATCCTGGCCGCGCTGCTGCCGTTGATGCTCGTGATCGCCGGGCTGGTGGCGCTGGATGGCGGGCCGGTGCTGTTCGCGCATCAGCGCGTGGGGCGCGGCGGCCGCGCCTTCGGCTGCCTCAAGTTCCGCACCATGGTGCCGCAGGCCGAGGCCCGGCTCGACGCGCTCCTGCGCGGCGATCCGCTGCTCCGCGCGGAGTGGGAGGAAACCCGCAAGCTGCGCCGCGATCCCCGCGTCACGACGATCGGCCGCCTGCTCCGCGTCTCGTCGATGGACGAGCTGCCGCAGCTCATCAACGTGCTGCGCGGCCAGATGAGCCTGGTGGGGCCGCGGCCGGTGGTGCAGCGCGAGCTGGACGAGCACTACGGCCGCTTCGCCGCCGACTACCTCGCCGTCCGTCCCGGCATCACGGGACCCTGGCAGGTGAGCGGCCGCAGCGACACCAGCTACAGCGACCGGGTGGCGCTGGATGTCGGGTATGTCCGCCGCCTCTCGCTGCGCCGCGACGTCCGGATCCTGTTCCAGACCGTGCGGGCGGTCCTGATCGGCCGCGGCGCCTGCTGATCGCCTGACGGCGGCCGGCACGGCCCCGCCGATCCGGCCGCTTCCCGCGCCGGCGCCGTCAGGCAGGGTACCGCTGGGCAAGGTACCTTTGGGCAAGGCACCGCTGGACGGACCTCCCGCGCATCGTTCACCCTGCGCCCGACCAGGGAACCGGGAGGAAGCGATGCTTGGGATGATGATGGACGTGCCGCTGCTGGTGCCGTCCATCCTGCGCCATGCCGCGCGCTGGCACGCGGACACGGAGATCGTCTCGCGCGACGCCGAGGGCGCGATCCACCGCACCAGCTATGCCGCCCTCTGGGCCCGCTGCCACCGCCTCGCCAACGCGCTGGAGCGGCTCGGCCTGCGCCCGGGCGACCGCGTCGGCACGCTGGCCTGGAACGGCCACCGGCACCTGGAGCTGTACTACGGCGTGGGCGGGGCCGGCATGGTCTGCCACACCATCAACCCGCGCCTCTTCCCCGAGCAGATCGGCTTCATCGTCGAGGACGCGGCCGATTCCGTCCTCTGCGTCGATCCCGGCCTGGTGCCGCTGCTGGAGGGCATCGCGAAGCACCTCGGCGGCGTCCGCGCCATCGTGGTGCTGACGGAGGCGGCGCGTATGCCGCGCTCGGACATCCTGCCCGGCCTGCTCTGCTACGAGACCCTGCTGGAAGCCGAGGGCGAGGACTACGAGTGGCCGGCCCTCGACGAGAACGGCGCCTGCGGCCTCTGCTACACTTCCGGCACCACCGGCAACCCGAAGGGCGTGCTGTACAGCCACCGCTCCACCGTGCTGCACGCCATGTCGGTCGGCCTGCCGGACGTGTTCGGCCTCTCCGCCACCTCCGTGGTGATGCCGGTGGTGCCGATGTTCCACGTCAACGCCTGGGGCCTGCCCTACGCCGTGCCGCTGACCGGCGGCAAGCTGGTGCTGCCCGGCCCGAAGCTCGACGGCGCCAGCCTGCACGCGCTGATCGTGGAGGAGGGCGTCACCTTCACGGCCGGCGTGCCGACGGTGTGGATGGGGCTGCTCGACTGGGTGCGCGCCAACGGGAAGGACATCGCGCCGCTGGGCCGCGTGGTGATCGGCGGCTCCGCCTGCCCGCCGGTGATGATCGAGCGCTTCGCCGCGCTCGGCGCCGAGGTGCGCCATGCCTGGGGCATGACCGAGACCAGCCCGCTCGGCGCGGTCAGCGTGCCCAAGGCGGGGCAGGGGGCGCTGACGCCCGAGGCGCGGCTCGCCCTGTCCACCAAGCAGGGCCGGCCCTTCTTCGGCATCGACCTGCGCGCCGTGGATTCCGAGGGGCGGGACGTCCCGTGGGACGGCGCCACCTACGGCGCGCTGCTGGCGCGCGGCCCCTGGGTCTGCGCCGGCTATCTCGGCCTCGCGGAGAGCCCGGCGCATGCCCGCGCGGGCTGGTTCGAGACCGGCGACGTGGTGACGATCGACCCCGACGGCTTCGTGCAGATCGTCGACCGCACCAAGGACGTCATCAAGTCCGGCGGCGAGTGGATCTCCTCGATCGACCTCGAGAACATCGCCGTCGCGCACCCGGAGGTGCAGGAGGCGGCGGCGGTGGCGCGGCCCGATGCGCGCTGGGGCGAGCGGCCGCTGCTGGTGGTGGTGCCGCGCCCCGGCGCCAGCCCGGACCCCGCCGCCATCCGCGCCTTCTTTGAAGGCAAGGTGGCGAAGTGGTGCATCCCGGACGAGGTGCGCGTGGTCGAATCGCTGCCGCACACCGCGACGGGCAAGCTGCTGAAGTCGCGCATCCGGGAGATGCTCGGGTAGCATCCCCGCCGGCCTGGGCCGTCCCTTGGGGCCGTCCCTTGGGGCCATCCCTTGGGGTCATTCCCTCGGGACGGGCGCCATCGGTTCCCGGTCACGGGCGCGCCGGCGACGTATCGGTGCCGCCGCCCGGTTGCCCCGGCGCCGGCGCGCCGTCATGCTGCCGGCAACGACCGGGGAGACGGACGGGATGGCCCATGCGGGCTTGCGCTTCGGCATCTTCATGGCGCCGTTCCATCGCGTCGGCGACAACCCGACGCTCTCGCTGGCGCGCGACCTGGAGCTGATCCAGTGGCTCGACCATCTCGGCTACGACGAGGCCTGGATCGGCGAGCACCATTCCGCGGGCTGGGAGATCATCGCCTCGCCCGAGGTGTTCATCGCCGCCGCCGCCGAGCGCACGCGCCACATCCGCCTCGGCTCCGGCGTCACCAGCCTGCCCTACCACCACCCGCTGCTGGTGGCGCAGCGCTTCGTGCAGCTCGACCACATGACGCGCGGCCGCGTCATGCTCGGCTGCGGCCCCGGCGCGCTGGTCTCCGACGCCTACATGCTGGGCATCGACCCGAAGGACCAGCGCCGGCGCATGGAGGAGTCGCTGGAAGCGATCCTGCGCCTGCTGGCCGACGAGGAGCCGGTCACGATGAAGACCGACTGGTTCGAGCTGCGCGAGGCGCGGCTGCACCTCGCCCCCTACACCCACCCGCGCTTCCCGGTCTCGGTGGCCAGCTCCACCACCCCCTCCGGTGCCCTGGCCGCCGGGCGGCACGGGCTCGGCCTGCTCTCGCTCGGCGCCGGCCTGCCGGGCGGGCCGCAGAAGCTCGGCGAGTCCTGGCGCACCGCCGAGGACGAGGCGGCGCGCCACGGCAAGCGGGTGGACCGCGCCGACTGGCGCCTCGTCGTCAACCTGCACTGCGCGGAGGAGGACGAGCAGGCCTTCCGCGAGGTGAAGCTCGGCGAGCGGCTGGAGACGCTGAGCTACTTCGCCGAGACGCTGGGCCGCCCGCCCGGCCGCTCCGAGGACCCGCTGCGCGACGGGCTGGCCGCCGGCTCCACCCTGATCGGCTCGCCCGACACCGTCGCCGCCGGCATCGAGCGGCTGCTCTCCTTCACCGAGGGCGGCGCCGGCGGCGTGCTGTTCCGCGCCCATGACTGGGCCAACCGCGAGCAGACCATGCGCTCCTACGAGCTGTTCGCCCGCTGGGTGATGCCGCGCTTCCAGGGCTCGCTCGCGGCGCCCGCCGGCTCGCGCGAATGGGTCAGCGGCCAGCGCAGCGCCATCTTCGCGCCCAACCTGGAGGCGCTGAAGCGCGCCTTCGTCGAGGCGGGCCGCCCGGTGCCGGAGCACATCCGGCTGCAACTGGAGACGGGGCGCTTCGAGACGCCGAAGGGGTGAGGGGCGGGGCCGGCGCCGCGCCGGGGGGCGAGGGGGCCAAGCCCGCTGCGGAATCCCCGCCTGCCCGGACCGGGTCGAAGGCTCCCGCCGGCCCGGGTCGGCGCACCCGCCGGGCCGGCCGGATCAGCTCCGCGCCGGCTTGCTGCCGTGCGAGCGGTCCGGGGTGCCGCGGAACAGCGACATGTGGGTGTGGGTCGCGACCCAGGGGTCCCCCACCTTCGCGCGGGCGAAGGAGACGGTGGCGCGGCCCGGCCGGTCGAATTCCGTGCCGTCAGGCCGGTAGCCGGTCGAGTCCCACACCGCCATGCCCACGGCGAAGAGCCGGTCGGGCGAGACCTGGGCGCGCACGTCGTCGAGCTTCCAGCGGAAGCCCTCGATCGTGCCCCAGACGTTGCGCCACTGGTGCTGCTCGGTGGCGGGCTGGCCCTCCAGGAAGTCGCTGAAGGTGCCGAAGGCGATCATGTCCGGCGCGAAGAGGTGGCGCGCGGCGGCGAAGTCCACGGCCTGGACGTGGTCGGAGAGTTCCTTGAACCAGGCGCGGACCAGGGCGAGGTCCTCGGGCGGTGCGTCGTTGCTCATGGGCTGTTCCGTGCTGGCGGCCGGCGGCCGCGACGGGG
The DNA here is from genome assembly GCF_023223525.1 of Roseomonas acroporae. Classification (GTDB taxonomy): domain Bacteria; phylum Pseudomonadota; class Alphaproteobacteria; order Acetobacterales; family Acetobacteraceae; genus Roseomonas_E; species Roseomonas_E acroporae. Next base: position 41,490 of record NZ_JALPRX010000008.1, read on the forward strand.
CCGAGGATGCCCCGGCGGCGGCGCGGCGTGAACACCGCCCCATGGCCGGGGCGTGGCCGGGGCGTGGCCGGGGGCGTGCGGAGGGGGGCGCTCCGCCGGATGGCGTTGCCGGGCCGCGTGGCCGGCGCGATGGCGGGCACGGCACCATGGCGGCCGTCGGGCGCGGGACATCCGGCATGGTGCATCGGGCGCGGGGCGTCGGGCCGCGCCGCCGGCATCGCCCCCGTGCGCATCCGCCGCTTGATGCGGCGCGGCAGACCTGCCAACTCGGGACCATGCGCGGGCCGGCGCCGGCCGGACCCCGCTCATCAGGCCCCCTGGCCCCCCCTTGGCCCCCCCCTGGCCGCGGCCCCCTCGGCGGGTCGTGGCGGCGTCCGCGGCAGCGAGTTCGGAGAGCATGTTCAGCCTGGAGTTCAGCCGCCGCTACAGCATGGCGCACCGGCTGCGGGCCGGCGCGGCGCCACGCTGCGCCGTGCCGCACGGCCACAACGAGACGGTGACGGTGCGCCTCCAGGCCACCCGCCCGGCGCCGCTGGACGGGCAGGCCAACATGGTCGAGCCCTTCGAGCGGGCCAAGGCGCGCTGGCACCGCTGGATCGACGAGCGGGTGGACCACGCCCTCCAGCTCGGCGCCGCCGACCCGCTGGTCGGCTGGTTCCGCGCCGAGGAGCCCGAGCACCTGCCGCGCCTGCTGGTCACGCCCGGGGACCCGACCACCGAGGTGCTGTGCTGCCTGTTCATGGCCAAGCTCAATGCCTTCCTGGCCGCCGATGGCGGCCGGCTGCGCTGCGCCGCGCTGCGCATCGAGGAGACGCCCACCAACGCGGTCTCCTTCGACGGTGACCCGCTGGCCATGCTGCCGGAGGCGGCACCCGGCTTCCTGCCCTGGTGGCGGCGGCCGGACCTCAGCATCAACGACCTGCTGCCGGCCCCCGACGACGCGGCGGCGCCGGCTCGGGTGACTCTGCGGGCGGCCGTGGCGTGAGCTACGCGGTCAAGGAGATCTTCGCGACCCTCCAGGGGGAGGGGGCGCAGGCCGGCCGGGCCGCGGTGTTCTGCCGCTTCGCCGGCTGCAATCTCTGGTCCGGGCGCGAGGAGGACCGCGCCGCGGCCGCCTGCCGCTTCTGCGACACGGACTTCGTCGGCCTGGACGGGCCGGGCGGCGGCCGCTTCGCCGATGCCGCCGCGCTGGCCGGCGCCATCCTGCGCGCCTGGCCGGGCGGTGCCGCCCGCCGCTTCGTGGTCGTGACCGGCGGCGAGCCGCTGCTGCAGCTCGACGCGCCGCTGATCGACGCGCTCCACGCCGAGGGCTTCGAGATCGCGGTGGAGAGCAACGGCACCGTGGCGCCGCCGCCGGGCATCGACTGGCTCTGCGTCAGCCCCAAGGCCGGCACGACGCTGGCGGTGCGCGGCGGGCAGGAGCTGAAGCTGGTCTACCCGCAGCCCGGCCTGCCGCCGGAGGCGCTGGACGGGCTGGAATTCGGCCACCGCTTCCTCCAGCCGATGGACGGGCCGGAACGCGAGGCCAACACCGGGGCGGCGATGCGCTACTGCCTGGAACACCCGGAATGGCGGCTCTCGGTGCAGGTGCACAAGCTGGTGGGGTTCGCCTGACGGCATCGGGGTTTTCGGGGCGCTGCCCCGGACCCCGCCAGGGAAGGCGCTGCCTTCCCTGGACCCATCCGCCGGGGCCGGGAGGCCCCGGACCCCATTCGTTCGAGGTCGTGGCGGTTCAGACGCAAATACCTGAATTCAAAGGGGTTTCCAAAGGGGCTTCGCCCTTTGGCGGGGTCCGGGGCAAAGCCCCGGCGGCATCCGCGAACGCCGCGCCGACCGTCAGCCCAGCCCCGCCAGCCCCACGAACGCCCCCGCCTCCACCAGCGCCTTCGCCGCCGCGATGTCCGGCGCCATCACCCGGTCCGCCTCCCACGCCGCCGCGCCGCGCACCAGCGCATGGGCCGCCTCCAGCGGCGCCGAGGAGCGCAGCGGGCGGTGGAATTCCAGCCCCTGCGCCGCCGCCAGCAGCTCGATGGCCAGGATGCCGGCCAGGTTGTCCGCCATCTCCAGCACCCGCAGCGCGGCGCCGGGCGCCATGGAGACGTGGTCCTCCTGGTTGGCCGAGGTCGGGATGCTGTCGGCCGAGCGCGGCGCGGCGAGGGCCTTGTTCTCCGAGGCGAGGGCGGCGGCCGTCACCTGGGCCAGCATGAAGCCGGAATTCAGCCCGCCCTCGGCCACCAGGAAGGCGGGCAGGCCGGAAAGCGCCGGATCGGTCAGCAGGGCGATGCGCCGCTCGCTGATCGCGCCGAGCTGGGCGAGCGCCAGCGCCAGCGTGTCGGCGGCGAGCGAAACCGGGGCGGCGTGGAAATTGCCGCCCGAGAGCACCGCGCCGTCCTCGGTGACCAGCGGGTTGTCGGTGACGGCGTTGGCCTCGCGCCCCAGCACGGCGGCGGCATGGTCGAGCAGGTCCAGCGCCGCCCCCGCCACCTGCGGCTGGCAGCGCAGCGAGTAGGGGTCCTGCACGCGCGGGTCGCCTTCACGGTGGCTCTCGCGGATCGCCGAGCCGGCCAGCAGCCCGCGCAGCGCGGCCGCGACGCGCTCCTGGCCGGGCTGGCCGCGCAGCGCGTGGATGCGCGGGTCGAAGGGCGTGTCGCTGCCGCGCGCCGCGTCGGTGGACAGGGCGCCGGCGACCAGGGCGGTGCGCAGCAGGTCCTCGGCGGCGAACAGGCCGGCGAGCGCCAGGGCGGTGGAGACCTGGGTGCCGTTCAGCAGCGCCAGCCCCTCCTTGGGGCCGAGTTCGAGGGGGGCCACGCCGGCGCGTGCCAGGGCCTGGGCGCCGGGCAGGGCGGCCTCGCCGTGGAATGCCTCGCCCTCGCCGATCAGCACCAGCGAGAGATGCGCGAGCGGCGCGAGGTCGCCCGAGGCGCCGACCGAGCCGCGCGCCGGGATCGCCGGCAGCACGCCCGCCTCCAGCAGCGCCAGCAGCGCGCCCACCACCTCGGGCCGCACGCCGGAGGCGCCGCGCGCGAGGGAAAGGGCCTTCAGCGCCAGGATCAGCCGCACCACCGGCGCCGGCAGCAGCGGCCCGGTGCCGGCGGCGTGCGAGCGGACGAGGTTGCGCTGCAATTGCGCGAGCTGCTCCGGCGCGATCCGGGTGCCGGCCAGCTTGCCGAAGCCGGTGTTGACGCCGTAGAGCGCCGCCCCCGTGCCGAGCGCCGCCCGCAGCGCCCCGGCCGAGCGCGCCACCGGCGCCTCCCAGCCCGGCGCGAGGGCGAGCGGGGCGCCGGCCGCCACGGCCCGGAGCTGGTGCAGCGTCGCCTGTCCCGGCGTGGCGGTGACGGGCGTGATCGGAACGTCAGGCCGGGGCCTGTAGGATGTGCCGCGCATGCGCGCAGCATGGCGCCGGGGCCGGCCGCGTTCCAGGCGCCGCCGCGTGACACCGGGGAGGGAAGGGCGCGATGCTGAATTGGCCGGCGCCGCTGCGGCGTCAGGTGCAGACCCTGCTGGACCAGTTCCTGCGGGCGCCGGGCAGCGCCTGGATCGGCATCGCCGGCATCGACCGGCTGGGCAGCCCGGGGGTGATCTCCTCGACCATGCGGCTCGGCGGCCGGCTGGAGACGTTGGGCAGCCGGCCGACCACGCGCGCTTTCGTCTGGGTGCAGGGCACCGAGCCGGAGCTCTGGGTCGATCCGACCGATACGGGCTACCGCGACCTGTACGACGAATTCGCGCGGGAGCGGCTCGGCCTGCCCGGCCGGCCCCCGGGCGGCGTGTTCAACATCGACCACGTCTTCCCCAAGGCGACGGCGGCGCTGGACGGGCTGAGCCATGTGCGCGCCATCGCCGTGCCGGCGGATTCCAACCAGGCCGCCGGGCGCACGCTGGAGAAGGCGATGAAGCAGCGGGCGGATTCCGGCCTCGGCTCGGGCAAGGAGATCCGGCACGCCACCTGGATGAGCATCGGTAAGGCGGCGGGCTTCACCGGCTGGGAATCGCTGCCGGACGGCCGCTCGGCGGCGGGCAACGCGAAGGTGGTGCAGGCGCTGTTCGCCGACCTTGCCGGCAAGGGCATCACCCCGCCCGCCGGCACGCTGGAGCACGGGCTGACGGCGCACACGCTGACCCGGATCGGCTGAGCCGAGCCCACCCGGACCGCTCGGGCCTGCGTCGATGGGGCGAGGCCTTGAGCCGAACGGGGTTTCCGAAGGGGCTTCGCCCCTTGGCGGGAGGGGGGCAGGGGAGGGCGGCGCCCTCCCCGCCTGGGTCCGGGGCGGCGCCCCGGCTGGATGCCGCCCGGATCAGAGCGGGTTGTCCTCCGTCTCCGGCGGCGCCGCGTTCGGGTCCATCGCGTCCGTCGGCAGCGGCCGGGAGACGCGCCGGTAGGAGGCGCGCCGGACGCCGGGCTGGTCGTAGCCGTAGGGGTCGGCGTGCAGCACGGTGCGGCCGGCGGCGTTGGGCCAGGCGGTGAGGTAGGCGAGCGCCACCTGCGCCTCCTGCGGCGGCACCTGCTCGATGGTGCGGCCGGTGGCGACGGTGGCGCGCACCGCGGCCGGGGTGGTGCCGAGCAGCCAGGCGGCGAGGTCGAAGACGCGCTCCACCCGCACGCAGCCATGCGACAGGGTGCGGCCGCCACGCCCGAACAGCTCGGGGTTGCTGGTGCCGTGCAGGAAGATGCCGTTGGAATCGTACAGCCCGATCCGCAGCGGGCCGAGCGGGTTGCGCGGCCCCGGCGGCTGGATCAGCCGGCCGTTGACGACGCGGTAGTCGCGCAGCGCCGCGCCGCGGATCTCGTGCTGGATGCTGGCCGGCACGTACCAGGGCGGGTTGGCGCGCACGCCGGTGACGAAGGTGGCGAGCTGCGGGGTGCGGGTCTTCTCGGCGCCGACGATCACGCGCGAGCGCAGCGCCTCGCGCCCCTCCTCGTAGGCGATGACCTCGGCGGCGGCGATGTTCACGATGATGTGACGACCGGTGGTCAGGTCGACGCCGAGGTCGGCCAGGCGCTCCAGGGTCCGGTCCATGGCCAGCATGCCGCGCCGGTTGGCGGCCGGGATCACCGCGCGGGCCTGGCGGAGCAGCGCGCAGGCATCCGTCGCCGCGCCCTCCACCGGCGGCGGCGCCGCGCCGAAGGCCTGGGCCGCCGCCGGCCGTGGCTGAAGCAGCGTGGCAGCGAAGGGCGCCAGCGCGTTGGCAAGGATCAGGTTGCGGGCAAAGGAGCGTCGGTTCATGACCATCCAGGCGCGCCGGGGGGCTGTTGCGTGCCCAGCATGATACCAAACGGCCGACCAAAAGTATCCGCCGACGGCGCGCGAGCGGCGTGCGTCCGGCGGCGTGGGCTCGGGAGACGGGAACGGCCCGCGGCGGCCCGATGCGGGGGATGCGGCCGGCGGGTCGCGGCAGGGGCTCGCGGAACGCCGGCATGCCCGCTTGCGCCGTGGCCCCGCCGTGGCGATCTGCTGCGGCATGTCAGCATCCCAGGCCATGCCCCCCCGGCCAGAAGCGACCGCCCCGGACGCACCGGGTCTCCACCTGCCCTTCGACAACAGCTATGCCCGGCTGCCGGAGCGCTTCCACGCCCGGCTGGACCCGACCCCGGTCGCCGCGCCGTGCCTGCTGCGGCTGAACGCCGCGCTGGCGGAACGGCTCGGGCTGGACCCGGCGGCGCTGGCCGGTCCCGAGGGCGTGGCGATGCTGGCGGGCAACCGCGTGCCGGCGGGGGCGGCGCCGATCGCGCTCGCCTATGCCGGGCACCAGTTCGGCGGCTTCGTGCCGCAGCTCGGCGACGGGCGCGCCATCCTGCTCGGCGAGGTGGTGGCGCCGGACGGGGCGCGGCGGGACCTCCAGCTCAAGGGCTCGGGCCGCACGCCCTTCTCGCGCCGGGGCGACGGGCGCGCGGCGCTCGGGCCGGTGCTGCGCGAGTACCTGGTCAGCGAGGCGATGGCGGCGCTCGGCGTGCCCACCACGCGCGCGCTGGCCGCCGTCGCCACCGGTGAGCTGGTGCCGCGCGAGCGGGCGATGCCGGGCGCGGTGCTGACCCGCGTCGCCGCCAGCCACATCCGCGTCGGCACCTTCCAGTTCTTCGCGGTGCGCGAGGACATCGAGGCGCTGCGCCTGCTGGCCGATCACGCCATCGCCCGGCACTACCCGGAGATCGCGGGCGCCGAGCGGCCCTACATCGCCTTCCTGCGCGCCGTGGTGGCGCGGCAGGCGGCGCTGGTGGCGCGCTGGATGCACCTCGGCTTCATCCACGGGGTGATGAACACCGACAACACCGCGATCTCCGGCGAGACGATCGACTACGGTCCCTGCGCCTTCATGGACGCCTATGACCCGGCGACGGTGTTCAGCTCGATCGACGCCTATGGCCGCTACGCCTACGGCAACCAGCCCGCGATCGCGCAGTGGAACCTCGCGCGGCTGGCCGAGGCGCTGCTGCCGATCCTGCTGCCGGAGAACGGGCCAGGGAACGGTGAGGCGACGCTGGAGGCGGCGCGCGCGGCGGTCGGCGGCTTCGCCGAGGAGTACGAGGCCGCCTGGCTGGACGGGGCGCGGCGCAAGCTCGGCCTCGCCACGGCCGGGGAGGGCGACGAGGTGCTGGCGCGGGACCTGCTGGCGCGCATGGCGGCGAACGGCGCCGACTTCACCGCCACCTTCCGCCGGCTGGGCGGGGCGGCCGTCTCGGCCGAGGGCGACGCCGCGGTGCGGGCGCTGTTCGCGGATCCCGACGCCTACGACGAATGGGCGGCGGCGTGGCGGCGGCGGCTGGCGGCGGAGCCGGGCGAGCCGGCGGCGCGCCGCGCGGCGATGGAGGCGGCGAGCCCGGCCTACATCCCGCGCAACCATCTGGTGGAGGCGGCGCTGTCGGCGGCGGAGGAGGGCGATCTCGGCCCGTTCGACGAGCTGCTGGCGGTGCTCTCGCGCCCCTACGAGGCGCAGCCGGGGCGCGAGCGCTACGCGGCGCCGCCCGGCCCGCCGGCGCAGCCCTACATGACCTTCTGCGGCACCTGAGCCGGGCCGCGTCCGCCGCACGCAACCGCGCCGCCTGGTCCGGGGCGTCCCGCGCGCGGCGGCGGCGCGGTTGCGCGCGGCGGCGGATTCCGCTTGCATCCGATGCAAGAACGTATCGGGAGGAAGCGCATGCGCCGCCACATCCTGCGGCTCGCCGCCCTGCTGCTGCTCGGCGCCGGCCACCTGTCCTGGCCAGGGTCCTGGCTAGGACCCTGGGCCGGGCGCGAGGCCGCCGCCCAGACGCGCGGGGGCGGCGACGTGCTGCGGGTGAAGCTGTTCGGCGACCTGCGCACGATCGACCCGTTCAGCAGCCCCGAGTACATGGCGCGCAACCATGGCTACATGGTCTACGACACGCTGTTCGCGCTGGACTCGCAGCTCCGCCCGCGGCCGCAGATGGTGGATCGCTGGGAGGTCTCGGCGGACGGGCTGAGCTGGACCTTCGTGCTGCGCGACGGGCTGCGCTTCCACGACGGCGCGCCGGTCACCGCCGGGGACGTGATCGCCAGCCTGCGCCGCTGGGCGGTGCGCGACGGGCTCGGGCAACAGATCATGGCACGCGCCACGGCGCTGGAGGCGGCGGATGCGCGCACCGTGCGCCTCGTGCTGCGCCAGCCCTTCGGGCTGATGCTGGAGGCGCTGGCCAAGCCCTCCGGCCAGCCGCTCTTCATCATGCCCGCGCGCGTCGCGGCGACGCCGGCCGAGCGGCAGATCACCGATCCCACCGGCTCCGGCCCCTTCATGCTGCGGCGCGAGGACTGGCGCATCGGCGACCGCGTGACCTATCGCCGCAACCCGGACTACGTGCCGCGCGCCGAGCCGCCGGACGGGCTCGCGGGCGGCAAGCGCGCGGGCGTCGAGCGCGTGGAATGGGTGTTCCTGCCGGACGCGCAGACCGCGCTCAACGCGCTGGTGACGGGCGAGATCGACCTCTACGAGGAATTGCCGCCCGACCTGTTCCCGGTGGTGCGGCGCGCCCGCAACCTGCGCCTCGGCCCGCAGGACAATGTCGGCGTGCAGCCGATCTTCCGCATGAACCAGGCGCAGCCGCCCTTCGACAACCCGCGCCTGCGGCAGGCGATGCGCCACCTGGTCGATCCGGCGCGCTTCCTGCCGGCCTACCTGAACGACCCCGCGCTGTGGCAGGACTGCCGCTCCTTCTACGTGTGCAGCAGCCGCTACCGCACCGAGGCGGGCTGGGTGCGGCCGGATCTCGCCGAGGCACGCCGCCTCGTCGCCGCCTCGGGCTATGACGGCACGCCGGTGGTGGTGCTGGACGCGCAGGATTCCACCGTCTCCCACACCTTCGCCCTGGTGGCGGCGGATCTGCTGCAGCAGGCGGGGCTGCGCGTGGAGGTGCAGGCGATGGACTGGGCGACGCTGGTGCAGCGCCGCCTCTCGCGCAACCCGCCGGGGCAGGGCGGCTGGGGGCTGTTCGTCTCGGCGCCCTCGGGGCTGGATGCGATGGACCCGGCGGGGCACAACGCGATGCGCTCGGCCTGCGAGCGCACCGGCCTGCCCGGCTGGCCCTGCGACGCGGAGATGGAGCGCCTGCGCGACGCCTATCTCGCGGCGCCGGACGCGGGCGGCCGCGCCGAGGTGGCCGCCGCCTACCATGCCCGCGCGCTGGAGACGGTGCCCTACATGCCGCTCGGCCAGTTCAGCCTGGTGCGCGGCTACTCGGCGCGGCTGCGCGGCATCCTGGACGCGCCGGTGCCGGTGTACTGGAACATCTCCAAGGGGGAGTGAACCGGCGGCGTTCGCGGGCCCGTCGCGACCGTGCCGGCCCGGTGCCCCGATGGTTCAGGCACCGGGACGCCGGACCAGCGATAGGGGGTGCAGGAGGGCAAGGCCCTCCTGCCGGGGGCCGGGGCGGCGCCCCGGCGGCGGTCAGCCCGCCGCCGCCATCGGCCCGCGCGCCTTCCAGGCGGCGAGCCGCGCCAGCGCCTCGTCCAGCACCGCGTCGCTCTTGCAGAAGGCGAAGCGGGCGAAGTGGGTCGGCACGGGCCCGTTCGCGGCCGGGCTGTCCTCGGGCCCCGCGTAGAAGGCCGAGACGGGGATGGCGGTGACGCCGGCCGCCTCGGTGATGTGGCGGCAGAAGGCCACGTCGTCGCCGGCGAAGCCGAGAGGGCGGAAATCGGTGGTGACGAAGTAGCTGCCCATGGTCGGCAGCACGCCGAAGCCGAGCGCCGCGAGGCCCGCCGCCAGCCGGTCGCGCTTGCCCTGGAGCGAGGCGGCGAGGCCGTCGAAGTAGTCGTCGCCCTTGGCCAGCCCCACCGCCACGGCCCGCTGCAGGTTGGGGGCGGTGGTGAAGGTCAGGTTCTGGTGCGCCTTGGCGAGGTTGGGGCCGAGCGAGCGGTCGGCGGTGATGTAGCCGACCTTCCAGCCGGTCAGGCTGAAGGTCTTGCCGGCCGAGCCGATGCGCATGCAGTGCTCGCGCATCCCGGGCAGCGTCATCAGCGGGATGTGCTTCCAGCCGTCGAAGGTCAGGTGCTCGTACACCTCGTCGCAGATGGCGTAGGCGCCGTGGCGCCTGACGAGGTCGGCGATGAAGGCGAGCTCGGCGGCGGTGAACACCTTGCCGGCCGGGTTCATCGGCGAGTTGAGCAGGATCGCCTTGGTCTTCGGCCCGAAGGCGGCGGCCAGCGCCTCGCGCGGCAGCTCCCAGCGCGGCGGCGAGAGGCGCACGAGGCGCGGCACGGCGCCGAGCAGCTTCACCACCGGCAGGTAGGTGTCGTAGAGCGGCTCGATCAGCACCACCTCGTCGCCCGGGTTCAGCACCGCCATCAGGCAGGCGGTGATCGCCTCGGTGGCGCCGGAGGTGACGACCACCTCGGCGGCGGGGTCGATCTCCAGCCCGTAGAAGCGGCGGTTGGCGTCGGCCACGGCCTGGCGCAGCTCGGGCAGGCCGGTCAGCGGCGGGTACTGGTTGCGGCCATCGAGCAGGGCGGCGGCGGCGGCCTCGACCACGTCGCGCGGCCCCTCGTAGTCCGGGAAGCCCTGGCCGAGGTTGATCGAGCGCTTCTCGGCGGCCAGCGCGCTCATGACCGTGAAGATCGTCGTCCCCGTGGCGGACAGGAGCGCGTTCTGCGGCTGCATGGGGGGCTGCCGGGAGGGCTGCCAGGAGGGCTGCATGAGTGGCCGGCCTTTGCGGTGGTGGGCGCCGTCCGGGCGCGGCGGGTCGTCCCGTTCGTGCCGCTTCCCCGGTCCGGGTTTGCCCCTATTTGGCCGGCCCCGGCCCGGGCCGCAAGCGGCGCCACCGGCGGGTGCCGCGGCGGGCACCCTGTCGGGCGTCCGAATATGCGGCCGGCCCGTGCGCGCCGCCGATGCCCGTCGGCCCAGGAGAGAGGCCTGGGGGCGGCCCAGGGGGGTTGACCCAGGGGGGTTGACCCAGGGGGATGCCCAGGGGCGACGCGCCTTTCCGTGGGGCCGGCGCCCCGGCGCGGGCCTTGCCGCCTCTCGCCCGCGGCCTTCCGGGGCGGGGGGCGGCCGACGGCCATCGTTCCGGCCGCTGCCCAATCGCTGCCCATTCCCGGGCGGGCATGCCGCTTCGCTGGGCGGCGGCGGCGGACGGTATCGGCATTTCCCGTGCGGCGACGCATTGCGGGGATGGCACGCAAAGTGCAAAAAAGCACCGGCGGAAACGTGGTGGCCGCCGGCGGCATGATGCGGCATGCGCACACCGCGACATGCGCGCGGTGCAGCAGGCCCGGCGTCATCGGCAGCGACGGCGGAACGGCCGCAAGGAACGGCAAAGCGGACCCGATGAAGAAGATCGAGGCGATCATCAAGCCCTTCAAGCTCGACGAGGTGAAGGACGCGCTGCACGAGATCGGGCTTCAGGGCCTGACCGTGATCGAGGCGAAGGGGTTCGGCCGGCAGAAGGGCCATACCGAGCTTTACCGCGGCGCCGAGTACGTCGTCGACTTCCTGCCCAAGGTGAAGATCGAGGTGGTGTGCGAGGATTCGCTGGCCGACCGGGCCATCGAGGCGATCCAGCTCGCCGCCCGCACCGGCCGCATCGGCGACGGCAAGATCTTCATCTCCGACGTGCAGGAGGTGATTCGCATCCGCACCGGCGAGCGGGGCGAGGACGCGGTCTAGCCACGCCGGCCGGAAGGCACGCGGCGGCCCGACCGTGTGGACCGGCCGTGCGGCCCGCGAGGGTTGCCGGGCCTCCGCCGGGCGGACCGGCGGCGCTCCTCCGGGGACGGGGCGGGCGCCCGCGCCGGCCTCGTCGCGCGCCGCGCCGGCCGGTTCCGGCGGCGCGTTGACCTTCCCGCCGCCTTGTGGATGGCTACGCCCGGCCGCCGCCCGAACGGGCGGCCCGGCCGGGGCTTGCAGGACGCTGCCCGATGCTCCCCGACCCAGGCGAGCCGCGGGCGGCGCTTGGGCGCGGGCCGGGTCGTTCGGCCCGCCGGCGGACTGATCCGGGTGGCGCGAGGCCGGCGCGGCGCCCGGTGACTGGCCAGGGACCGGCGCGCGGAACCTGGCTTCGCCCGACCGGGCGGGCCGCGCAGCGGACGGATGGCGGCCGGGGGCCGCGCCGCCCGGGGCACGGGCCGCGCGAGGCGTGATCGCGGCAGGCGCCCGAGCGGCGCGCCGCGGCGCGGACTGCCTATCGACTGATGCAAGACACAGGGGACAGGATCGACACGATGGCGAAGAAGCCTGCAGCACCGTCCGCCGCGCCGAGCAGCGCGGTCGCCAAGGTCATGGAGATGATCCGGGAGCACAGCGTCGAGTACGTGGACTTCCGCTTCACCGACCCGCGCGGCAAGTGGCAGCACACCGCCCAGCACGTCTCCACCGTGGACGAGGACAACTTCGTCGACGGCATCATGTTCGACGGCTCCTCGATCGCCGGCTGGAAGGCGATCAACGAGTCCGACATGATCCTGATGCCGGACGCGACCACGGCGGTGATGGACCCCTTCGCCGCCAAGCCGCAGATGATCCTGATCTGCGACATCATCGAGCCCTCCACCGGCCAGTTCTACGCGCGTGACCCGCGCGCGACCGCCAAGCTCGCCGCCGCCTACGTCGAGTCCTCGGGCGTGGGCGACACCGTGCTGGTCGGCGCCGAGGCCGAGTTCTTCGTGTTCGACAGCGTGCGCTTCGGCACGGGCGGCAATTTCGGCTCCTACTTCCTCGAGAGCATCGAGGGCCCGGGCGCCAACATGAAGGAGTACCCCGAGGGCAACATGGGCCACCGCCCCCTCGTCAAGGGTGGCTACTTCCCGGTCCCGCCGGTCGACAGCGAGGTGGATCTCCGCGCCGAGATGCTCTCGACCATGGGCGAGATGGGCCTGCCCATCGAGAAGCACCACCACGAGGTGGCGCAGTCCCAGCACGAGCTGGGCACCAGGTTCGGCAAGCTGGTCACGATGGCCGACCAGATGCAGATCTACAAGTACTGCGTGCACAACGTCGCGCACAGCTACGGCAAGACCGCGACCTTCATGCCGAAGCCGATCTACGGTGACAACGGCTCGGGCATGCACACCCATCTTTCCATCTGGAAGGAAGGGAAGCCGATGTTCGCGGGCAACGGCTATGCCGACCTGTCCGAGATGTGCCTCTACGCCATCGGCGGCATCATCAAGCACGCCAAGGCGGTGAACGCGTTCACCAACCCGTCCACCAACTCCTACAAGCGCCTGATCCCGGGCTTCGAGGCGCCGGTGCTGCTGGCCTACTCGGCCCGCAACCGCTCCGCCTCCTGCCGCATTCCCTACACGACGAGCCCGAAGGCCAAGCGTGTCGAGGTGCGCTTCCCCGACCCGACGGCGAACCCCTACCTCGCCTACGCCGCGCTCACCATGGCGGCGATGGACGGCATCAAGAACAAGATCCATCCGGGCGACCCGATGGACAAGGACCTGTACGACCTGCCGCCGGAGGAGCTGAAGGGCATCCCGACGGTCTGCGGCTCGCTGCGCGAGGCGCTGGGCGCCCTCGAGGCCGACCACCAGTTCCTGCTGGAGGGCGGCGTGTTCTCCGAGGACCAGATCGCGAGCTACATCGAGCTGAAGTGGAACGAAGTGTACCGCTTCGAGCACACCCCGCACCCGGTCGAGTTCGAGATGTACTACTCCGCCTGAGCCGGGTTTCCGGGCCGCCGGTGCGGCGGCCCGGGCTTCCGGTCCGGATCGGTCCAATGGCCCCGCGCGGAGCGATCCGCGCGGGGCTTTCCGTGCGCGGAGGGTTTCCGCCGTGCCCGGGTCGGCGCCGGTTCGTGGTTGCCGGAGCGGATTCACGCCCCTGGGCGTATCCGCCCTTCGGCGATCCGCTCCGGGCTTCCGGCAACGCCGCGGCGACGGCGGCCCAGGCAGGGAGCGGCCGGAATGAGCCCGGACCACATGATCCCGGATCATGTTGCCGAGGCGGGGGGCGCCGAGGCCCCGGCGCCCTTCCCCATGGACAGAACGGCGCGCGCGTAGGGCGGGGCGTTACCCGCCGCGCGCCCGCACCTCCGTCCCAGCCCAGCCCTCCATCACCCTGATCACCGCCGACATGTCCGCCTCGGCGAGCCCCTGCGACGCGGCGAAGGCGTAGAGCCGCGCCACCTGCTCGTTGGCCCACATCGGCACGCCCAGCGCGTGCGCCTCCGACAGGCCGAGCGCCACGTCCTTCTCCAGGATGGCGAGGCGCGCCCCGAAGTCGAAGCTGCCGGTGAGCACGGCGCGCGGCACGATGTCGGTGGTGACGAAGCTGCGGCCGGTGCCGGCGTTCAGCACCTCGGCCATGATGGCGGGGTCGAGCCCGGCCCTGGCGCCGTAGACCAGCGCCTCGAAGGTGGTGGCCATGGTGGCGGCGACGGCCAGGTTGTTCACCAGCTTCATGCTCTGGGCGAGGCCGGGCGTGTCGCCGACGCGGAACACGGTGCGGGCGATGCGCGAGAGCCAGGGCAGCGCCTGCTCCACCGCCGCCGGCGCGCCGGCCGTCATCACCGCGAGGGCGCCGGCGCGCACCCGGGCCGGGCCGCCGGTGACGGGCGAGTCCACGAAGCCGATGCCACGCGCCGCGAGCCGGGCGGCGATGCGCTCCACGGTGGCGCGGCCGATCGTGGACATCTCGACATGGACACGCACCGCCGCGCCTTCGGCGACCTCGGCCGCGACGGACTCGCTGATCGCGGCCTTCGGCAGGCAGGCGAAGACGCAGGCGGCGGCGTCGGCCACGCCGCGCGGGCCGTCGTGCACCACGCAGCCGGCGTCGCGGAAGGGGATGCTGGCGTCGGGGGAGGGATCGAAGACGTGCAGCGTGACGCCCTCGCCGATCAGCCGCTCCGCCATGGGGGCGCCCATCATCCCGAGGCCGATGAAGCCGATCGCGGCGTTCCCGGACATGTCGCCTCCCGTGGTTCTGCTTTTGGCGGACGCGGCCCGCACCTCTCTCCGACGGGCGGCGCCCGCGGCGGCGCGGAGTAGAACGTGCGGCTCCGCGCAGCGTCAAGGCAGGCGGGCCGGGCCTCGCCGGCCCCGTCGCGGCCGTCGGCATGGCGACGACGGCGCGGGGTGCAGCATCCCGCCTGCCTGCCGCGGGCAGGTCCGCGGCGGGATCGCGCGGGCCGTGGGACCGCCACGGCGCGCCGCGCACCGTGCCCGTGGACGAGGCGTTCCGGCCGGAAGCCGAAGGCAGTTTGCCTGCGGGTGCGGCGCCGGGCCGCGCCGCCGCCGTGGCGGCGACGGCGAATCGACACGCCGGCGGCATGACAGGCCGACCGGGCCTCTCCTATCCTGACGCGCTGCAACGGGAAGCGGGGCGTGGCGCATGGAGCGGTTCTTCGGCCTGAGCGGGCGCGGCACCACGGTGCGCACCGAACTGCTGGCCGGCTTCGCCACCTGGCTCACCATGGTCTACATCGTCGCGGTCAACCCGGGCATCATGGCCTCGGCCGGCATCGACCGCGGCGCCGCCTTCGCCGCCACCTGCATCGCGGCGGCGATCGGCTCCACCGCCATGGGGCTGCTCGCCAACTACCCGGTGGCGCTGGCGCCGGGGATGGGGCTGAACGCTTACTTCGCCTTCACCGTCGTCGCCGGCATGGGGCTGAGCTGGCAGGCGGCGCTGGGGGCGGTGTTCCTCTCCGGCGTGCTGTTCTTCGCGGTCAGCCTGCTGCGGCTGCGCGAATGGCTGATCAACGCCATCCCGCTCTCGCTCAAGCTCGGCATCGCGGCCGGCATCGGCTTCTTCCTCGGGCTGATCGGGATGCAGGGCATGGGGCTGGTGGCGGCGCACCCGGCGACGATGGTGACGCTCGGGCCGCTCGGCCGCACCTCGACGCTGCTCGCCTGCATCGGCTTCCTGCTGATCGCCGGGCTCTCGGCGCGTCGCGTGCCGGGCGCGATCGTGCTCGGCATCGTCGTCACGGCGGCGCTCGGCATTCCCTTCGGGCTGACGCATTTCCAGGGGCTGGTGGCGATGCCGCCCTCGCTGGCGCCGACCTTCCTGCAGATGGACATCGCGGGCGCCATCGGCGTCGGCGTGCTCGGCATCGTGCTCACCTTCTTCCTGGTGGACGTGCTCGACAATGCCGGCACGCTGATCGCGACGACGCAGCGCGCCGGGCTGATGCGCCCCGACGGCAGCGTGCCCAACCTGCGCGAGGCGCTGCTGGCCGACAGCGGCGGCGCCATGCTGGGCGCCGTGCTCGGCACCAGCACCACGACCAGCTACATCGAGAGCGCGGCCGGCATCCAGGCGGGCGGGCGCACCGGGCTCACCGCCGTCACCGTCGGCGTGCTGTTCCTGCTGACGCTGTTCCTGGCACCGCTCGCGACCGCGATCCCGGGCTACGCCACCGCGCCGGCGCTGGTCTACGTCGCCTGCCTGATGGCCCCGGCCCTGCGCGAGCTGGAATGGGACGACGCCACCGAGTACGTGCCGGCCGTGGTGGTGGCGATGGCCATGCCCTTCACCTTCTCGATCGCAACCGGGATCGGGCTCGGCTTCGTCACCTACGCGGTGGGCAAGACCCTGGCGGGGCGGATCGGCGAGGTGAGCGGCGCGGTCTGGGTGATCGCGGCGGCCTGCGTGGTGAAGTTCGCGGTGCAGTAGCGCGGACCTCCGGCGCCGCCCGGGCCGGGCGGCTCCGTCACGCATAATTCCGCGAGCGCAAGCGTCCGCCCGATTTCCGCCGCCGCCAACTTGCCCTAGGGGAGCGCCATGGCCCTGCCCCGCGCCTTCCTGCCCCTCCGCCACCGCACCTTCCGCACCCTCTGGCTCGCCAACCTGGCGAGCAACACGGGCATGTGGATCCAGAACACCGGCGCGGGCTGGCTGATGACCAGCCTCGACCCCTCGCCGATCATGGTCAGCCTGGTGCAGGCGGCGACCATGCTGCCGGTGTTCCTGTTCGCCCTGCCGGCGGGCGCGCTCGCCGACATCATCGACCGCCGCCTCTACCTGATCGGCGCGCAGGCCTGGGTGCTGACCATGGCGCTGCTGCTGGCCGCGCTGACCTTCTCCGGCGTGCTGGGCCCCTGGGGGCTGCTCGCCATCACCTTCGGCATCGGCGCCGGCAACGCGCTGAACTTCCCGGCCTGGGCGGCGACCACGCCGGAGCTGGTGCCGCGCGAGGACCTGGTGCAGGCCATCGCGCTGAACGGCATCGGCTTCAACCTGGCCCGCGCCCTGGGACCGGCCTTCGGCGGCTTCGCCATCGCCTGGGCGGGGGCGGGGTTCGCCTTCGCGCTGAACGCCTTCACCTTCCTGTGGCTGATCGTGGCGCTGGTGCTCTGGCGCCGGCCGGCCGCCGCCGCCTCGACCATGCCCAAGGAGCACTTCCTCTCGGCGATGCGCGTGGGCGTGCGCTTCGTCGCCGCCTCGCCGGCGCTGCGCGCCACCATCCTGCGCGCCGTCGCCTTCTTCCTGTTCACCGCGGCGATCTGGGCGCTGCTGCCGCTGGTGGTCCGCCGGCAGCTCCACCTCGGGCCGGAGGCGTTCGGGCTGATGCTGACCGCGATGGGCGCGGGCGCCGTCGGCATCGGCTTCGCCCTGCCCTCGGTGCGGCGGCTGCTGGACACCGACGGCATCGCCTTCTGGGGCACGCTGCTGGCCTGCGCCGGGATGGGGCTGGTGGCCGCCGCCGGGCACTGGTTCCCGGCGGCGATCGGCATGGTGATGTTCGGCATGGCCTGGGTGACGGTCGCGTCCACCCTGCAGGCGGTGGCGCAGATGGTCTCGCCGGCCTGGGTGCGGGCGCGCGCGATCGGCATCTACCAGCTCTGCTTCTTCGGGGCGCTCTCCTTCGGCGCGGCGATCTGGGGCTGGGTGGGCGACGCGGTGGGGCTGCCGCTCGGCCTCGGCAGCGCCGCCGCGATCGGCGCGGTGGTGGCGGTGGCGGTGCGCCCCTGGCGGCTCGACCTCACCGGGCCGGCCGCGGCGCCGAGCGGGGCGCGGCTGCCCGAGCCGGAGGCGCCGGCGCCGGAGCTGGCCGGCGTGCTGTCGGCCGATTCGGGCCGAATCATCGAGATGATCACCTACCGGGTGGACCCGGCCGACCGCGCCGCCTTCCTGCGCCGGATGGCCGAGATGCGGCGGGTGCGGCTGCGCAACGGCGCCTCGGTGTGGCGGCTCTACGAGGACGTGGCGCATCCGGAGCGCTGGATCGAGCTGTGGTCGGTCGAGTCCTGGACCGAGCATCTGCGCGAGGCGGTGCGGCTGACCGAGGACGACCGCGCCATCGTGGCGCAGGCGGCGGCGCTGCATGGCGGGGCGGCGCCGCCGGAGGTGGCGCGGTTCATCAACGTCGTGCCGTGAGGCACGCGGGAGAAGCGTGCCGTGAGGCGCGCGGGAGAAGCGTGCCGTGAGGCACGCGGGAGAAGCGTGCCGTGAGGGCGGTGGCCTGCGCCGGATGCATCGCGCGTCGACGCTTCCGGGGCGCCGCCCCGGACCCCGCGAAGGGGTGAAGCCCCCTTCGAGACCCCCGTTGGGTTTCGATGAAGAACCGGGCAGCGGTGCCGCCCGCAACGGCGCGGTCGAACGCCATCGCCCTGGCGGGCCGGAGGCGTGGCGCCATGCGCTGGATCAATGCCGCCGCCGGCGAGGCGTCCGACCGTCCGACGGCCCGGCCTCCGCCCATGCCGCGACTGCGACTGAGACCGAACCGCCGTGGTTGCGAAGACGTGATTCCGCCGTCCCCGCGAAGCGCATGGCGGACATCGCGGACGCCCCCATTTGTCGCGGCACGATCGGTCCGCTGCCGCGTTGTGGGCGGCGCATGGGCGGTGTGCAGTCTGTAACCTGGACGGTATGTTCGCCCCGGACCATCTCGCCAACCGACCGGATGAGGAGTTCCCCATGGCCAAGTCTTCGAAGCTCGGCGCCAAGACCTTCGACACCGTCATCGACGTGCCGGAGAACGCCAAGCAGGTCTCGATCGGCATCCTGAACGCCTGCCTGATCGACGCGATCGATCTCTACAACGCGACCCGCCAGGCGCACTGGAACGTCAAGGGCCCGCACTTCCACAGCATCCACGAACTGCTGGACGGGTTCTACAACGCGCTCAACACCAGCACCGACGACCTCGCCGAGCGCATCGTCCAGCTCGGCGGCACCGCCCATGGCACGACGCAGGAGATCGCGGCGAACACCCGCCTCGAGCCCTACCCGACCGACGTGTACGGCGGCCTCGACAACATCAAGCTGCTCGCGGCGCGCTACGGCGCGGTCGGCAAGGCGCTGCGCAAGGGCATCGACGACACCGACGAGGCGGGCGACAAGGACAGCTCCGATCTGCTGACCGAGAAGTCCCGCGAGATCGACAAGATGACCTGGATGATCGAGGCCTTCCTGAAGGCCGACAACTGATCCGGCCGGGTCGCTGACCGCCCGCGTCCCGGTCGCCTCGCGCCCGGGGCGGCGGGCCTTGCGAAAGACCTCCGCGCCGGCCGGCGCGGAGGTCTTTCCGTTCGTGGCGCCCCTGCCGCCCGGCGGCGCAGGACGGTCGATGCGGGATGGACACGGCGCGAGGCCGGGACCGGCAGGGCAGGCCCAGGGGCGGAGGGTATCGGGCGGGAAGGCCGGAAAGGGGCAGGCGAGGACGGACGCCTTCCTTCCCCCACCGGGGCGGCGGCGGGCGGCATGCGCGCCGGCCGGGGCGCGACTTGTTGTTTCCGGGCGCCGGTGTCGCTATCTTGGGCCCAGGAACGGGAACAAGACATGAACGATCTGTTCGGCCGGGACCGCCTGCAGCCGGGCCGGGACGAAAGCTACTCCGCCAAGGATATCGAGGTGCTGGAGGGGCTGGAGCCCGTCCGCCGCCGCCCCGGCATGTATATCGGCGGCACCGACGAGAACGCGCTGCACCACCTGGCCGCCGAGATCATCGACAACGCCATGGACGAGGCGGTGGCGGGCCATGCCGACCGCATCGAGGTGACGCTGGAGGCCGGCAACTGGCTCGCCGTGCGCGACAACGGCCGCGGCATCCCGGTGGACCCGCACCCCAAGGTGAAGGGCCTCTCGGCGCTGGAAGTGATCCTCACCACGCTGCATTCGGGCGGCAAGTTCTCGGGCAAGGCCTACGACACCTCGGGCGGCCTGCACGGCGTCGGCTCCTCGGTGGTCAACGCCCTGTCGGAGCGGCTGGAGGTGGAGGTGGCGCGCGACCGCACCCTCTGGACCCAGGCCTATTCGCGCGGCAAGCCGGTCACGAAGCTGAAGAACGCCGGCCCGATCCACAACCGGCGCGGCACCACCATCCGCTTCCGCCCCGATCCCGAGATCTTCGGCGAGCAGGCGTTCAAGGCCGAGCGGCTGTACCGGCTCTGCCGCTCCAAGGCCTATCTCTACCGCGGCGTCGAGATACGCTGGCGCTGCGACCCGTCCCTGGCCTCCGACGCCGTGCCGGCCGAGGCGGTGCTGCACTACCCGGGCGGGCTGAAGGACGCGCTGGACGTGGCGATCGAGGGGCGCGCCCAGGTGGTGCCGAATCCCTGGCACGGCATGGCGGAATTCCCGGACCGCCAGGGCCGCGTCGAGTGGGCGATGAGCTGGCTGGAGCAGGGCGAGGGCTTCCTCAGCCTCTACTGCAACACCATCCCGACGCCGCAGGGCGGCACGCACGAGGCGGGCTTCCGCAACGCGCTGGTCAAGGGCCTGCGCGCCTATGGCGAGCTGAAGAAGGAGAAGCGCGCGGCGCAGGTGACGGCCGAGGACCTGCTCGGCGCCGGCGCCGGCATGCTCTCCGTGTTCATCCGCGAGCCGCACTTCCAGGGCCAGACCAAGGACAGGCTGACCAGCCCGGAGGCGACACGGCTCGTCGAGACCTCGCTGCGCGACCGCTTCGACCACTGGCTGGCGGGCGATCCGGCGACGGCCGACAACCTCCTCGCCTACGCCATCGAGCGCGCCGAGGACCGGCTGCGCCGGCGCGAGCAGAAGGACACGCCGAGGAAGTCCGCGACGCGCAAGCTGCGTCTGCCCGGCAAGCTCGCCGACTGCGCGCGCGAGAGCGCCGAGGGCACCGAGCTGTTCCTGGTGGAGGGCGATTCCGCCGGCGGCTCGGCCAAGCAGGCGCGCGACCGCGAGACCCAGGCGGTGCTGCCGCTGAAGGGCAAGATCCTCAACGTCGCCTCCGCCTCGGCCGACAAGCTGCGCCAGAACCAGGAGCTGAAGGACCTGATCGAGGCGCTGGGCTGCGGCGTCGGCGAGAAGTTCGACATCGCCCGGCTGCGCTACGGCCGCGTCGTCATCATGACCGATGCCGACGTGGACGGGGCGCACATCGCGGCGCTGCTGATGACCTTCTTCTACAAGGAGCTGCCGGAGCTGGTGCGGCAGGGGCGCGTCCACCTCGCGCAGCCGCCGCTCTACCGCCTCCAGGCCAACGGCAGGAGCGTCTACGCGCAGGACGACGCCGACCGCGAGCGCAAGCTGAAGAAGGAGTTCAAGGCCGGCGCGAAGGTCGAGGTGAGCCGCTTCAAGGGCCTCGGCGAGATGCCGCCGGCCTCGCTGAAGGAGACCACCATGGACCCGCGCAGGCGTTCCCTGCTGCGGGTGATCCTGCCCCCCGAGGAGCGCGCCCGCACCGCCGAGCTGATGGAGGCGCTGATGGGCCGCCGGCCGGAGCTGCGCTTCCGCTTCATCCAGGAGAACGCGGCGAAGGTGGACGAGGCGGAGGTGGATGTCTGACGGGGCACACCGTTCCGGCCCTCGCCGGTCGGCGGTTCCGGGCCGCCGGCCGAAGGTGCCCGGCCCCGGGTCTGTTCCGACCCGGCTGGCCGGATGCCGAGACCGCGCCTCGCCCGGGATCGACAGGCCGACTCCCGTGTTCTTCCTCCCGGCCGCGATTCTCCTGCCGGCCGGAAAGGACATGACGATGCGACGGCACGACCCGGTTTCCATGGTGCTTCCGCTGGCGGCGCTCGCGCTGGCAGCGGGGCCTTGTCTGGCACCGGCAGGCGCGGCGCTGGCCGCCAATGCCGACCAGCCGCACGCCAACGTCGATCGACGCAACGATGCCGGCAATGCCACCGGCAACGAGCGGGTGGACCAGTTGAACGCCGCCCAGCGCGGCACGGCCAACCCGCCCGGCAACCCGCCGGCGCCGCCGCTGCCGCCGGCGCCCCCCAACGGCGGCGCGTCCGTTTCCTCGCGCTGAGCGAGACCTGCAAGGCAGGGGGCGGCTGGCCGGTTGGAAACGCCGGTGGCGTATTCCGCGCCTGCTACGGGATCCGGTCGATTGACGCCGCGCCTGCCATGGTACCCCGGGGCGGCCGTGCCCTGGCGCGGAACCCATCGCCCGGATTCCGTATGATCGTCCCTGGCCCCTTGGCGGATGGACGCGGGGGAGAAGGCAGCGCCGCCGCTTCCCGCGCGTGGCGGCCGCGACGCCGACGGCGCCTGCCGGCGGCCGGTGGCATGCGCCGGCGCGGCGCCCGGCCGTGACCGAATGGCGGCGGGTGGATGACGGCCCGGGTAAATCGGCGGCCGCCGCGGCATTCGACTGGCGCCGCCCGGTGCAGGCCGCGTTAGAATGTCGCCGGGCCGGCCGGGGCTACCGTGCCGGCCGGCGGAAGGATCGGCGACGGAGCGTCGTTGGCGGCCTGTCCGTGCCGTGGAGCTGCCGGGAAACGGCGCCGGGCGGCGATGACCGGCTATCTGCCGCTGCGACGGAGTTGCGCGATGACCGAAGGCAATCCCCTCGATCCGCTGCCGCGGGTCTGGGATCCCGACGACCGGATCGGCGACATGCTGCGGGGCAAGCGCGGGCTGGTGGTGGGAATCGCCAACGACAGCTCCATCGCCTTCGGCTGCGCCGCCAAGCTGCGCGCCTTCGGCGCCGAGCTGGCGGTGACCTACCTGAACGACAAGGCCGAGCGCTTCGTGCGGCCGCTGGCCGAGCAGATCGGCGCCGCGATCGTCATGCCGCTCGACGTCGAGCAGCCGGGCGCGCTGGAGGCGGTGTTCGAGCGCATCGGGCAGGAATGGGGCGGGCTCGACTTCGTCGTCCACTCCATCGCCTTCGCCCCGCGCGCGGACCTGCACGGCCGCGTGGTGGACGTCTCGGCGGAAGGCTTCTCGCAGGCGATGCGCGTCTCCTGCTGGTCCTTCCTGCGCATGGCCAGGCTCGCCGAGCCGCTGATGACCGGGGGCGGCGTGCTGGTGACGATGAGCTACTACGGCGCCGACAAGGTGGTGAACAACTACAATGTCATGGGGCCGGTGAAGGCGGCGCTGGAGGCTTCCGTGCGCTACCTGGCGCACGAGCTGGGCGACCAGGGCATCCGCGTCTTCGCCCTCTCGCCCGGCCCGCTGCGGACGCGCGCCGCGAGCGGCATCGCGCATTTCGACGAGCTGATCGACATGGCCGCCGAGCGCGCCCCGGCGGGCCGCCTGGTGGACATCGCCGAGGTCGGGCGGGTCTGCGCCTTCCTGGTCGGCGGCGCCTCCTCCGGCATGACGGGGGACACGATCTACGTCGATGGCGGCCTGCACAACATTGCCTGAGGCACGCGCCGCATCGGCCGGCGGCACGGTCCCGGAAGGCGGCGCGCCGGACGGGGACGCAGACGGGAAAGGGGACGCATGCGCAAGGCGATGACCGCCCGCGAGGCGGCGGCGCTGATCCCGGACGGGGCGAGCATCCTGTTCGGCGGCTTCATGGGGGTGGGCACGCCCACCCGCCTGTTCGACGCGCTGGTGGCGCGCGGCGCGCGCGGGCTGACGGTGATCGGCAACGACACGGCGCGCCCCGGCCGCGGCGTCGGCCGGCTGATCGACGCGGGCTGCGTGACGCGCGTCGTCGCCAGCCACATCGGTACCAACCCGGTGACGCAGCAGAAGATGATCGCGGGCGAGCTGGAGGTGGAGCTGGTGCCGCAGGGCACGCTGGCCGAGCGCATCCGCGCCGGCGGCGCCGGCCTCGGCGGCGTGCTGACGCCGACCGGCCTCGGCACGGTGGTGGCGGAGGGCAAGCAGGTCGTCACCGTGGACGGCCGCGACTTCCTGCTGGAGCGGCCGATCCGCGCCGACTTCGCCCTGCTGCACGCCTTCGAGGCCGACTACTACGGCAACCTCACCTACCGGCTGACGGCGGCGAACTTCAACCCGGTGATCGCCTTCGCCGCCGACTGCGTGATCGCCGAGCCGGACGAGATCGTGCCGGTCGGCGTCATCCCGCCCGACGCGGTGCGCACGCCGGGCGTGCTGGTCGATCATCTCGTCGAGAGGCCCCGCTGATGGACGCCAAGGAGCTGATCGCCCGCCGCGTGGCGCAGGAGCTGCGCGACGGCATGCTGGTCAATCTCGGCATCGGCCTGCCGACCACCGTCTCGCGCTACGTGCCGGCCGGCATGCTGATCGCCTTCCAGAGCGAGAACGGCATCGTGGGCTTCGGCGCCGCGCCGCCGGACGGCATGGAGGACCCGAACCTGACCGATGCCGGCGGCGGCTACATCAGCGCGCTGCCCGGCGCTTTCGCCTTCGACAGCGCCGTCTCCTTCATGCTGATCCGCGGCGGGCATCTCGACATGACGGTGCTGGGCGGGCTGCAGGTGGACGCGAAGGGGCGGCTGGCCAACTGGATGGTGCCGGGCAAGCTGGTGCCGGGCATGGGCGGGGCGATGGACCTCGTGGCGGGCGCCAGGCGGGTGGTGGTGGCGATGCAGCACGCGGCCAAGGGCGAATCGAAGATCGTGCCGGCGCTGACCCTGCCGCCGACCGCCGCGCGACGCGTCGACCTGATCGTCACCGACCTCGCGGTGATCGCGCCGACCGAGGCGGGGCTGGAGCTGCGCGAGCGGGCGCCGGGCGTCTCGGTGGAGGAGGTGGTGGCGGCGACCGCGGCGCCGCTGATCGTGCCGCCGGAGGTGCCGGCGATGCGTTTCGCGGGGATCATGTAGCGGCGGGGCGGGGTGCGGGGGGGCTTCGCCCCTCGCGACCCCACCAGGGAGGCGCTGCCTCCCTGGACCCTCCGCCAAGGGGCGAAGCCCCCTTGGATCCCCCGATGGTTCTCGAGTCTCGCCTGTGTCACCACCCGTCCTCCGATCGCCGGCGGAGGTCCAGGAACCTGAGGTTCCTGGTGGGTGGGGTCCGGGGAGGGCAACGCCCTCCCCGGGCGGAACGGGTGCAGGGGAAGGCGCAGCCTTCCCCGCCGGCCCACGCCGCATCGAAAGGAGCCCCCACATGCTCGCGCATCCCGCCCTGATCGGGCGCACCGCCGCCGAGATCGCGGTCGGCGACACGGCCGCGCTGCGCCGTTCCTGCACGCCGAACGACCTGATCGTCTTCGCGCACGCCTCCGGCAACCTCAACCCGCTGCACATCCCGGGCGAGTCGGAGCAGGAGGCCGGCCGGCCGCCGGTCGCACCCGCCATGTGGGGCGGCTCGCTCTTCTCGGCCGTGCTCGGCAACCAGCTTCCCGGCCCCGGCACGCTCTACCTCTCCCAGACGCTGCGCTTCCATGCCCGCCCCGTGGTCGGCGACGAGCTGGAGGCGCGGGTGACGGTGCGCGAGAAGCGGCCGGACGGCGTGCTGGTGCTGGATTGCGCCCTGAACCGGATCGGCGACGGCGCGCTGGTGGCGGACGGCGTGGCGGAGGTGCGCGCGCCGGCCAAGCACCTCGTCACCGACGGCGTGCTGCTGCCCGACATCGCCCTGGCCAAGCGCGGCAAGTTCACGCGGCTGCTGGATGCCTGCCGCGGCGTGCCGGCGCTGCCGACCGCCGTGGTCTGCCCGACCGACGGCCATTCGCTCGGCGGCGCCTGGGAGGCGGCGCGGCACGAGCTGATCGTGCCGCTGCTGGTCGGGCCCGAGGCCGCGATCCGCGCCGAGGCGGCCGCGATCGGCTGGGACCTGGCCGGCGTCGCCATCGAGGACATCGACGTGCACCGCGCGGCGGCGCGCGCCGTCGCCATGGTGCACGAGGGCGCGGCCGGCGCCGTGATGAAGGGCAACATCCATTCCGACGAGCTGCTCTCGCAGGTCACCAAGGCGGATGGCGGGCTGCGCGCCGGGCGGCGCATCAGCCACGTCTTCGTGCTGGACGTGCCGGGGCGCGAGGAGCTGCTGCTGATCTCCGACGCCGCGATCAACATCCTGCCGGACCTGAAGACCAAGGCCGACATCGTGCAGAACGCGATCGACCTCGCGCACGCGATCGGCATGCCGGAGCCGCGCGTCGGCGTGCTCTCGGCGGTGGAGACGGTGAACCCGGCCATCCCCTCCAGCCTCGACGCCGCGATCATCGCCAAGATGGCCGATCGCGGGCAGATCACCGGCGGGCTGGTGGACGGGCCGCTGGCGATGGACAACGCCGTGGACGTGGAGGCGGCGCGCACCAAGGGGCTGCACTCCTCGGTGGCGGGGCGCGCCGAGGTGCTGATCGCGCCGAACCTGGAGGCGGGCAACATGCTGGCCAAGCAGCTCGTCTTCCTCTCGGACGCGGATACGGGCGGGCTCGTCTGCGGCGCCGCGGTGCCGGTGATGCTGACCAGCCGCGCCGACGACGAGCATGCGCGCCTGGTCTCGGCGGCGCTGGCGGTGCTGTACGGCCACTGGAAGCGGACCGGCGTCTCGCTCGTGGCGCCGGTGGCGCCGGCGAAGGGCTGAGCCGATGTCGAAGGCGATCCTGGTCCTCAACGCCGGCTCCTCCTCGATCAAGTTCGAGCTGTTCCGGCTGGTGCACGGCGAGCCGGAGCCGGAGCTCTCGGGCCAGATGGAGGGGATCGGCGCCGCGCCGCATCTCCTCGCGCGCGATTCCCACCGCAAGGTGCTGGCCGACCGGCGCTGGCCGGGGCCGGACGTGTCCGAGCACGTCAAGGCGCTAGCGCTCATCATGGACGGGATCGGCCCGGCGATCGCCGAGCACGAGATCGTCGCCATCGGCCACCGCGTCGTGCATGGCGGGCCGGACCTCGCCGAGCCCGTGGTGGTGGACGCGGCGGTGACGGAGAAGCTGCGCGCGCTCGCCGCGCTGGCGCCGCTGCACCAGCCGCACAACCTGGCCGGCATCGACGCGGCGACGCGCCGCTTCCCCGGCGTGCCGCAGGTGGCCTGCTTCGACACCGCCTTCCACCGCCACCATCCTTGGGAGGCCGACACCTTCGCCCTGCCGCCGGAATTCTACGCGCGCGGCATCCGCCGCTACGGCTTCCACGGCCTGTCCTACGAGTACATCGCGCACAGCCTGGCCGAGACGGACCCCGATCTCGCCGCCGGGCGCGTGGTGGTGGCGCATCTCGGCAACGGCTCCTCGCTCTGCGCGATGCGCGGCGGGCGCAGCCTCGACAGCACCATGGGCTTCACCGCGCTGGACGGCGTGCCGATGGGCACGCGCTGCGGCCAGATCGACCCCGGCGTGCTGCTGCACCTGATGCAGGAGGAGGGCATGTCGGCGGGCGCGGTGTCGGCGCTGCTCTACGGCAATTCCGGCCTGCGCGGCATGTCGGGCGTGAGCCAGGACGTGCGGGCGCTGAGCGCCTCCGACCGGCCCGAGGCGGCGGCGGCGCTGCGCTACTACGCCTATCGCGTGCGCCGGGAGATCGGCGCGCTGGCCGCCGCGATGGGCGGGCTCGACGCGCTGGTCTTCACCGCCGGCATCGGCGAGAACGCGCGCGATCTGCGCGGCGAGATCTGCGCGGGGCTGGAATTCCTCGGCATCCGGATCGATGCGGCGCGCAACGAGGCCAATGCGCCGGTGATCTCGGCCGACGGTACGCCAGGGGACGCGTCGGTGCGCGTCCTGGTCCGGCCGACCGACGAGGAAGGCATGATCGCACGCCACGTCATCGCGACCCTGGGCCTGCAGGCCGACGCCTCACCCGGCGACCCGGGAAATGCGAAAAGCCAGAAGGCCGGAACGGCTCTGGGCTGAGGGGAGCTCCAGCCCGGATGGACGCGGTCGGCTCGATGCGCCATCCGATCAACGCGACGTGGACTTGCCGGATGCCCGCTCAGTCCAGGCTGATGTTCAGTCCCTTGACCACGGGGTCCCACACGGCCTGCTCGTCGGCGATGAGGCGGGCGTATTCGGCCGGGCCGCCGGTCAGCGGCTCCAGGCCGATCTCCAGCATGCGGTTGCGCACGGTGGGGTCCTGCAGCGCGGCCGCCACCTCCCGGGAGAGCCGGACGATGACGGCGTCCGGCGTGCGGGCCGGGGCCACCACGCCCTGCCAGGCATAGGCCTCGAAGCGTGGCAGGCCGAGCGCC
Organism: Roseomonas acroporae; assembly: GCF_023223525.1. Classification (GTDB taxonomy): domain Bacteria; phylum Pseudomonadota; class Alphaproteobacteria; order Acetobacterales; family Acetobacteraceae; genus Roseomonas_E; species Roseomonas_E acroporae. The sequence continues at coordinate 69,159 of NZ_JALPRX010000008.1, forward strand.
TCCGTCACCGTCGGCACGTCGGGCAGGCTGGAAAGCCGGGCGGGCGCGCAGACCGCCAGCGGCCGGACGCGGCCGGAGCGGAGCGTCTCGCCGCCCGCCGCGGCGTCCACGACGGCGCACTCCAGCGTGTCGGCCATCAGGTCGTTCAGCACCGGCGCCATGCCGCGGTACGGCACGTGGTTCAGGGTCACGCCCGTCTCGCGCGCCACGCGCTCCATCGCCAGGTGGTGGGGCGATCCCACGCCGGGCGAGCCGTAGGAGATGGTGCCGGGCCGGGCCCTGGCGCGTTCCACGAGATCGCGCGCGTCGCGGACGTCGGAATCCTTGCGGGCCGTCAGCACGAGGTGGAAGCGCGCCATGAGGCCGATCGGCGCGAAGTCCTTCGCGGGATCGTAGGGCAGGCGGCGGTAGAGGTTCGGGTTGAAGACCAGCGTCTCGTTCCCCGCCGTGAACAGGGTGTAGCCGTCGGGCGCCGCCTTGGCCGCGGCCTCCGCGCCGATGGCCGTCGCGGCGCCGGGGCGGTTCTCGATGACGATCGGCTGGCCCAGCCGCGCCGACATGCTGCCGCCGACGAGGCGCGCCAGGATGTCCGTGCCGCCGCCGGCCGCGTAGCCGACGATCCAGCGGATCGGCCGCTCGGGATAGGCTGCGAGGGCCTCGCGCAGCGGCAGGGTCGCCGCCGCCAACCCCGCGCCGAGGGCGGTGCGTCGTGTGATCATGAAGGTGTTCCCCATCGTCGGCCCGCGCGGGCCACCCCGTGATGCCGTGATCCTGCCCTGCCGGGCGGCGGAAGCGTTGCGCTCAGAGCGCGAGCACGATCTTCCGCCCGCAGGCGCGGGAGCAGCAGGCCATCATGCGGTCCTGGCCCGCGCGCTCGGCGGCGCCGAGGACCTTGTCGCGATGATCCACCTCGCCCGCCAGCACCTGCACCTCGCAGGAGCCGCAGAGGCCTTCCCCGCAGTCGCTCGGCACGTCGATGCCCGCGGCGTGCAGGGTCTGGAGGAGGGTGCGGTCGGCCGGCACCTGGAGGGTGAGGCCGGAATCCCGCAGCTCCACCTCGAAGGGCAGCTCCACCGAGGGTTCGAGATGCGTGCCGGCGGCGGCGAAGTGCTCCACGTGCAGGCGGCCGGGATCGGCCGCCATGGTCCTCTCCAGCGCCGCCAGCATCCGGTCGGGGCCGCAGGCGTAGACCTGCGCATCCCCCGGCGCGGCGACCACCAGCGCCTGGATGTCGAGCCGCCTTCCCTCGTCGGCGGGGTAGAGGTGCAGGCGCGCCCCGTGATCGCGCTCCAGCCTCTCCAGCAACGCCATCGCGGGGCGGGCGCGGCCGGCATAGTGGATGGCGTAGTCCTTGCCGAGGCGCTTCAGCCGGTCCGCCATGGCGATCACCGGCGTGATCCCGATGCCGCCCGCGACCAGCAGGTAGCGCGCCGCGCCCTCGTCCAGCCGGAAGTGGTTCTTCGGGCCGCGCACGCGGAGGATGTCGCCCTCCCGCACGGCGTCGTGGATGTGGGCCGAGCCTCCGCGCCCCATCGCCTCGCGCCGGACGGCGATCCGCAGACGCCGCCGGTCCTCCGGGTCGCCGCAGAGGGAGTACTTGCGCTCGTAACCGCCCACGACGACGTCGATATGCGCGCCGGGCGTCCAGCGCGGCAGGTCGCGCCCGCGCGGGTCCTCCAGCACGAGGCCGAGCACGCCCTCCGCCTCCGGCCGCAGCGCCGCCACGCGGAGGTGCCGCGCGACCGCCTCCCTGGCCGGGGCGCCGACCGCGAAGTCGGCGCGGCGGTCCAGGAGCGCGGGGTCGCGGCGCTCGGGGTTGAGGGACGGGTCCCAGCGGACCCGCAGGTGGTGCGGCCCGCGGAAGGAGGTGTTGGGCAGGTAGTCCAGCACCTGGTCCGGCACCAGCTCCATGTGCGGCAGGCGGCGCGTCAGCTCCTCCAGGAAGATCCGCATCTCCATGCGGGCGAGGTTCTTGCCCATGCACTGGTGGCTGCCATAGCCGAAGCTGAGGTGCTCCGTCGTGTTGTCGCGGTAGATGTCCAGCTCGTCCGGGTTCTCGAAGTGCCGGCCGTCATGGTTGGCGGAGGTCATGACGATCAGCAGCTTGCTCCCCTTCGGGATGGCGACGCCGCCGACCTGCACGTCCTCCAGCGCCAGGCGGCGCCAGGCGACGATCGAGCCGGAAAGGCGCAGGCACTCCTCGGCGGCGTTGGGGATGAGGGACGGGTCGGCGCAGATCGCGTCCCAGGCCTCACGGTCACGCAGCAGGATCAGCAGCGCGTTCGCCGTCGCGTTCGCCGTCGTCTCGTGCGCGGCGACGATGCCGGCCATCATCATGGAGTGGAGATAGGAGTCCGTGATGACCTCCGGCATCTCCTTCTGCCGGCGGATCGCGTACTCCATCCAGCCGTGGCCGGCGGGGTTCGCGCGCATCTTCTCCAGCACGCGCCCGGCATACTGCCAGAACTTGCCCACGGCCTCGGCGACCTTGAGCTGCTCCTCCGGGCTCGGGCGACCCCAGGTATTGACGGTGTGGGCGATCGAGTAGGCCCGCAGCGTGTCCATGTCCTCCTCGGGCACGCCGAGGAAGTGGAGCGCGACGGTGAGCGGGATCTCCCACAGCATCTCGTCGACGAGGTCGACCTCGCCGCGCCCGACGAAGCGGTCCACGTATTCCCGCGTCAGGCGCCGCACCATCGGCTCGTGATGCGCCAGCTCCGCCGGCAGGAAGGAGTGCAGCAAGGCGCGGCGGCGCTCCATGTGCGCCGGTTCGTCCTCGTTCACGAGGGTGCGGTTCATCCCGTAGTCGTAGCGGCGCAGGATGGCGTTCGCCGCCTCCGACGTCGGCGTGACCTTCTCCAGCGCGATGGCGGGGGAAAAGGCGGCGGCGTTGCGGAAGACGGCCTTCACGTCCTCGTAGCGGGTGACGACCCAGTAGCCGAGCCGCGGGCTGAAGAAGACCGGCTCCCGCTCGCGCGACCAGCGCAGGGCCTCCGCGGGGTCGAGCTGGTAGGGACCGGAGAAGGCGTCGAAGCCCGCGGCGTCCGCGGAGACGGGGCAGCCGTTCGGCGCCACGCCATGGAAGGGACAGCCGGAAGCGGCCGGCGCCGACCTGTCCATTCCATCCATCACGATCTTCCCCCGTTTACTAATATCGCACATGCTTTATCTTATTCCGCACATTAAGGTTCCGGCACGGGGCTCGTCAACATTGATGGAAAAGACCGGCACGCCACGCGGGGCGGGAAGGGCGGATGGCAGCACCGGCAACACGCTCCAGACCCTGGACCGGGGGCTCCAGGCGCTGGACCTGATCTCCCGTCAACCCGATGGTGTGACCGTCGCGGTCCTGGCCACGCAGCTGGCGGTGCACCGGGCCATCGCCTACCGGTTGGCGACGACGCTCGAACAGCACGGACTCATCGCCCGCGATGCGTCCGGGCTGCTGCGCCTCGGGGCCGGCCTGCTCACCCTCGCGGCGCGCTTCGAGCCGCAGCTGCGCGCGCTGTCCCTGCCGCTTCTGCAAACGCTGGCCCGCGGGGCCGGGGCGGCCGCCTTCGTCTCGGTGGCCCGGGGCGACGAATGCGTGGCCATCGCGGTGGCGGAGCCGGAGGACGGGCTGCTGCGCGTGGCCTACCGGGTCGGCAGCCGCCATCCCTTGTCGCGCGGGGCGGCCGGGATCGCGATCCTGGCAGGGCGGAAGGCGCGGGCCGAGGATCCGCCCGCCGTCCGCGAGGCGCGCCTGCGCGGCGTGAGCGTGACGCAGGGCGAGCTGCAACGGGGCGCCATCGGGGTGGCGAGCCCGGTCTCCGGCGCGCCGGGCATCGAGGCGAGCCTCGGGATCGTGGCGCTGGAGGACCTGGACGTGGAAGCGGCGACGGGGCGGGTCGTCGAGGCCGCGCGCCGGCTCGAGAGAGCGCTGGCCGGGGAAGCGGGCGGGTAGGCGGAACTCGCCGCGCGGCTTGCGCCGGCGGGTTGAACGCCCGCGCCGCCTCCCTCGGCCCGCGTCAGGCCGAACGGCCCGCGCAGCACCTCCGCCCCGGGCGCCGCCGTCACCGCGACGTCGCGCGGCAGCGCCAGGGCGCGGCCAGCCACCCGCCCGAGGCCCGGCGTCGCCGCAAACCGACAGCCTCCGGTTCTGCCGAGTGGCAGCCGATTACGTCGCCATCTGCCCGAGCGCGCCGGGATGTTCGCCGGAAGGCGGCTCCGGATCGCGGAGGTTCCGGCTGTGGGGCCTCTCCGCGCCGCTGGCCCTGCGGTAGGCGGCCGGGCTCATCCCCGCGCGGCTTGTGAAGAAGCGCGAGAAGTACGCCGGATCGTTGAACCCAAGATCGAAGGCGATTTTCGACACCGGCAGGGTCGTATAGATCAGGCTGCGCCTGGCTTCGAGCATGAGGCGGTCGTGCAGGATGGCTTGCGGCGCCCTGCTGACGGTCTCCGTGCAGGCGGCGTGCAGGCGATCGGCGCTGACGCCGAGTTCGGCGGCGAAGCGCGAGACGGGCCAGTTCTCGCGCAGGTGCGCCTCGACCAGCCGGCGGAATTGCCGGTGGAGGTCCGCCCGCGCCACCGCGGACGGCTCGGTGACGGACCGGATCGAGCGGGTGCGCAGCACGCCGACCAGGAGGAGCTTGACGAGCGCCGCGACGGCGCTGATGGAGCCCGGAAGGGAACCGAAGACCTCGCGCGCGAGGTTCTCGAAGACGCCCACCAGATCCATGTCGATTTCATGGGGCGACCCCATGCGCCCGCTGAACACCGCGTCGGCCGCTTCGCGCAGCCGGGCCGGCGCGTGGTCGTGCTCGATGACGGCCGCCAGGAAATCGTCAGTCAGCGACACGACGACGCCGTCCGTCCCGGGCTGGAAGGAGAAGGCGTGCACCACGCCGGCGGGGACCCACAACAGCCAAGGCGCCGCGAATTCGTCTCGCTGGGCATCGATCCGCGAGACGCCGCCGCCCACGGTGACCGCGAGCCCCTGCGACAGGTGGGGGTGGCGGTGGACGCCGATCTCCCAATCATGCAGGGACGCACTCGATCCGATCCGCTCGGCATGCACGAAGCTCGGGACCGTGGTCTCGGCGAGCTCGCCGTAGAGACCGAAGACGGGGATCGCTCGCTTGCCGCCCACGCGCATCGCCGACAGGCCGCCCTTACCGACGGATGAAATGGTAGTGCCACGGGCCAGATCCGTCCAAGTAATTCCGCTCAAAGTCCATGGGTGCATGGTCACGCCAGGAACGGCCCCGATGCTAAGACGGCATACGGCATCAGTGGGCAGGCGGAGGCGAAGACAGGCCGCGAGGAGAATCTCCGGCCCCCCTGGAGCGGGTCAGTACAAGTCGCAAGCCGGTGGGCCGGAGCGTCATGCGCCGCCTCTCCCCGACATCCCTCCGCTGCCGTCCAGGGCGGCGAAAGGGGGCTCGATACTGCGGCGGTTTCATAAGGAGGAAGAAATGTCCGGAACGAGGTCTTTCCCGCTGAACGCGTGGTACGCCGCGGCGTGGGACTACGAGATCAAGCGCGATCTTACGGCGCGCACGATCTGCGACAAGGACGTCGTGCTGTACCGGCGGAACGACGGCCAGGTGGTGGTGCTGGAGGATGCGTGCTGGCATCGGCTGCTGCCGCTCTCGCTCGGTCACCTCAAGGGTGACGAGGTGGTCTGCGGCTACCACGGCCTGGTCTTCAACCCGGCCGGCCGCTGTACCTTCATGCCCGCGCAGGAGACGATCAACCCCTCCGCCTGCGTCCGGGCCTTCCCGGTCGTCGAGAAGTATCGTCTGATCTGGGTCTGGATGGGCGACCCGGCCCTGGCAGACCCGGACAGGGTGCCGGACTTCCACTGGAACAGCGACCTGCCCTGGGTCGGCGAGGGCGGCACGTTCTACAAGCTCCAGTGCAATTACCGGCTCGTCATCGACAACCTGATGGACCTGACGCACGAGACCTACGTCCACGTGGGGAGCATCGGCGACGAGGCGATCACCCGCAATCCGTTCGAGGTCACCCACACCGACCGCAAGGTGACCGTGGCGCGCTGGATGGAGGACATCGAGCCGCCGCCCTTCTGGGCGCGCATGCTCGGCAGGCCCGGCCACGTGGACCGGTGGCAGATCATTCATTTCGAGGCGCCATGCGTCGTCGCCGGCGATGTCGGTGTGGCGCTGACCGGCACCGGCGCCCGCCAGGGTGACCGCTCCCAGGGGGTGAACGGCTTCTTCCTCGCCGCCATCACCCCGGAGACCGCGACGAGCTGCCACTACTTCTGGAACTTCGTCCGCAGCTTCCGCACCGACGACCCGGCCCTGACCAAGTCGCTGAACCTGGCGCACGTGAACAACGGGCAGGGCGTCTACGACCAGGATCACGACGTGCTGGAGGCGCAGCAGCGGGCGATCAGCAAGAACCCGCGCCAGCCCTTCTACAACCTGAACATCGACGCCGGCTCGCTGTGGGCCCACCGCCTGATCGACCGCCTCATCGCGGCCGAGCAGAGGGGGCAGACCCCGGCCGGGACTAGCCCAGGGCTGGCGGCCGAATAGGCGCGGCGCGAACGGCGCGGGGCGGCGGGCGATGGGAGCGCCGCGCCGTCCCGCCCTCGTCGAGGCCTGGACTCCCTGGAAGAAAGCAATGCGCGAGATCATCGAGTGGCGGCCGGCCCGGCTGCGGGCGATCCGGGACGTGACGCCTGACATCCGCCTGTTCGAGATAGAGCCGTCCGGAGACTTCGTGGCGCCGACCCCCGGCAGCAACATCAGCGTCGGCGTGCAGATCGACGGACGGCCGGACGTGCGATCCTACTCCATCGTCGGCCCCTGCGACGACGGCGTCTACCGCATCGCGGTAAAGCTGCTGCCCGACAGCCGCGGCGGCTCCGCCTACATGCACCGCCTCCAGCCCGGCGCCCGGCTCACCATCTCCGAGCCCGGCAACCACTTCGAGCTCGCCCGCGGCCGCCCGGAGTACCTGTTGCTGGCCGGCGGCATCGGGATCACGCCGATCTACACCATGGCCCTGGCGCTGGCCGAGAGGCGCGCGAATTTCCGGCTGCTCTACGCGTGCCGGCAGCGGCAGGACCTCGCCTTCGCGGACGAGCTGCGGGAGCGGATCGGCGACCGGCTGCAGGCCTGCGTCGACGAGGAGGGCGGCAGCATGGACCTGCCGGCGGAGATCGCGCGGCTGGCGCCCGGCGGGGAATGCTATGTCTGCGGGCCGATCGGCATGCTGGAGGCTGCCAAGCGCGCCTGGCAGGAGAGCGGCCGGCCCGTGGACGGTCTGCGCTTCGAGACCTTCGGCGCCAGCGGGCGCTACGCCTCGAAGGCCTTCGTCGTGAGGATCCCGCGGCTTGGCAAGGAGATCGTGGTTGCCCGCAACCAGACCATGCTGGACGCCCTGAAGGCTGCCGGGGTGGACATGATCTGGGACTGCCGGCGCGGCGAGTGCGGACTGTGCGCGGTGAAGATCCTGGAGGTCGAGGGCACGGTGGACCACCGCGACGTCTTCTTCAGCGACGCGCAGAAAGCCACCGACGCCCATCTCTGCACCTGCGTGTCCCGGGTGGTGGGCGGCGGCATCACCGTCGACACCGCGGATCGCGCCGCCTGACACAACGACGACCCGGCATTGCCGGCCGCTCCGGCAGCGGAAAGCCTGAGAGCGAAGAGGGAGGAAGGAATGGCGAGCACACGAGACGGCGCGGATCCCAGGGTGGCGATCAGGGAGGGCGACATGACCCCCTTCCAGGTGACCGTCGTCGCGATCTGTGTCCTGATCTGCGCCCTGGACGGTTTCGACGTGCTGGTGGTGGCCTTCACGGCGGCGGCGATCGCCCGCGACTTCCACCTGAGCCCCACCGACCTCGGCATCCTGTTCAGTGCCGGGCTCGCCGGCATGGGCTTCGGCGCTCTGCTGATCGCGCCCCTCGGCGACAAGCTCGGCCGACGGACGACCGTGCTGCTGTGCCTGGCGATCCTGTGCGTCGGGATGTTGGGTGCCGCAGCGGCCAGGGACCTGACCGAACTTGCCCTGCTGCGGCTCTTCACCGGCCTCGGCATCGGGGGGGTGCTGGCCAACGTGAACATCGTGGTGACGGAGTACGCGTCCAACCGTTGGCGTAACCTGGCGATCTCGCTGATGTCGCTGGGCTACCCCGTTGGCGCGACGCTCGGGGGCGCCTTCTCGGTCTACCTGATCGCGGCCTATGGCTGGCGCTCGGTCTACGTCTTCGGTGGGTTGGTGGCCTTGCTGCTCGTCCCGGCGGTCATCGCCTTCATGCCGGAGTCGCTCGACTACCTCATCGCCCGGCAGCCGGCGAACGCGCTGCCGAAAGTCAACCGCGTGCTGGGCCGGATGGGCCGGCCGGCGCTCGCCAGGCTGCCGGTCCCGCTGCGGTCCGAGGAAGGGCCGAACACCAGCCTGCTCACCATCTTCCGCCCGCCCTACGCCACCCGGACCGCGGCGGTATGCGTCGCCTACTTCTGCGTGATGATGACCTGCTACTTCTTCCTGAGCTGGACGCCGAAGGTCCTGACCGAGCAGGGGCTCAGCATCAGCGGCGGCATCTCGGGGTCGATGCTGATGAACATCGGCGGCGTGGTCGGCTGCCTGCTGTTCGGCTTCTTCGCGCGGGAGATCGGCACCCGGCGGCTCGCGGCGGCCTTCATGGTGGGGCTGTTCCTGGCCGGAGCGGTGTTCGGCTTCGCCCCGGCCACCACCGCGGCGCTGCTGACCGCCACCCTGCTGATCGGCTTCTGCCTTTACGCCTCCATCAACGCCATGTACGCGGTGGTGCCGCCGGTCTTCCCCGCGACGGTGCGGACCACCGGCACCGGGCTGGCGATGAGCGTCGGCCGCCTGGGCGCCGTCACCGGGCCTGCCCTGGCCGGGGTGCTGATGTCGGCCGGGTGGGAACGGCCGGGCTACTGCCTCGCTCTCGCCGCCCCGATGCTGCTCGCGGCCTTGAGCCTCCTCTGGGTCCGCAGCTTCGACCTCACCGCCCAGACGGCCGTGGTCGCAGCGGGTTCGAAGGTGTCCGCGGTTGGTGGGTGAGGCGGGCTGAACCGCCCGGCCGCCGGCGACCTCATGCGGCTCGCCATGGGTGGCCTGCGGGGGCTGGCCGCATCGCCTAGAGCATTTTCAAGCTGAGCGTCCTCGCTCAGCGGCTTGGAAAATGCGAAAAATCAAAGGCTAGAGCCGTTCCGGCCTGATACAGTCAGGCTGGATCGGCTCTGGAGCGGATCGCCGACGGGCGGACACGCCCGGCGGCATGAATCCGCGCCGGGAACAACGAGCTGCGGCGAACCGCAGTCCCAACCGGACTGCGGTTCGCAGTAGCCTCCCCCGGCTGCTGCCGGTGCCTGACCCGACCCGCCTCCGTCGCGGCTGCGCTACCGCCTCACCCTGTGGGACCTCGGCGAGATCAAGCCTGCCCACCGTCGCCGCCGCCCTTCAGCGGATGGCGGCGATGCGGGCCATGTTCGTGCCCTCCTGCCAGCCGCCGCCCAGCACCTTGTACAAGGTCACGAGGCTCGCCAGCCGCTCCTGCCGCAGCGCGATGAGGGCCTGCTGCGCCGTGTAGAGGCTGCGCTGCGAATCGAGCACGGTGAGGTAGTTGTCCACGCCGGAGCGGAAGCGCAGTTGCGAGAGGCGGTAGCTGTCGGCATAGGCGTCGGTCAGGCGCTGCTGCGCCTCGAGCTGGTTTCCGTAGGTGCCGCGCGCGGCCAGTGCATCGGCCACCTCCTGGAAGGCTGTCTGGATCGCCTTTTCGTAGTTGGCAACCTCGACGCGCTTCCGAATCTGATAGTAGTCCAGGTTGGCCCGGTTGATGCCGGCGGTGAAGATCGGGATGTCGATGCTGGGCGAGAAGGCCCATTGCCCCGAGCCCGGCATGAACAGCCGCGACAGCGACGCACCCGCCGTGCCGTAGGAGCCGACGAGCGTGATCTTCGGGAAGAAGGCGGCCCGCGCCGCGCCGATATCGGCGTTGGCGGCAAGCAGCGCGTGCTCGGCCGAGGCCACGTCCGGCCGCCGCAGCAGCACGGCGGAGGAGAGGCCGGCCGGGACATCGGCCAGCACCAGCGTGGAGGCGAGCCGCGTGTCGCCGGGCAGGTCGGCCGGCACCGGCTGGCCGAGCAGCAGCGCCAGCGCGTTCTCCGCCTGGGCAAGCTGGCGGGTGTAGAGGGCGAGGTTGGCGCGCGCCGTCTCCACCGAGGTCTGCGCCTGCCGCAGGGTCAGCGCGGTCGCGGTGCCGCCCGCGGCGGTGGCCTCGGTCAGCCGGTAGGAGGCTTCCTGGCTCGCCAGGGTCTGCTTCGTCAGGTCCAGCAATTCGCGGTCGGCGAGCAGGACGAGATAGGCGGTGGCGATCTGCGCGACCAGGCTGATCTGCGTCGCCCGCCGGGTTTCCGCCTGGGCGAATGCCGTCTCCTGCGCGGCGCGCGACAGGCTGCGGATGCGACCGAACAGGTCGATCTCCCAGGAGGTGAAGCCGGCGCCCACGCCGAAGCTGCGGCCGGTGACGGGGCTTCGCCGCACCGCGCCGACGCCGGCGAGATCGGCCGGCGTCTGCGCGTAGTCCGCGCTGCCGCTGGCGCCCACGCTGGGCAGCAGCGCGCCGCGCTGCACACGGACCTGCGCCTCCGCCGCTTCCACGTTCAGCGCGGCGACGCGCAGGTCGCGGTTGTTGCGCAGCGCGATGTCGATCAGGCGCTGCAGGCCGGGATCGCGGAAGAACTCCCGCCAGCCCAGCGTGTCGGCCGTACTCTCGCCGGCCGCCGGGGGGGCGTAGGCGGCGCCCTGCGGCCATTGCGCGGGCACCGGGCTCGCCGGCCGCTGGTAGGTGGGATCGAGCGAGCAGCCGGCCAGCAGCAGGGCGCCGAGCGCCCCGACGGTCCCGGGGTTGATGCGACGGTTCATCACGACAGGTCCTGCTCAGTGCGTTCCGCCGTGGCCGGCGGGGCGTGGCAGCAGCGGCGTCTCCGGCCCCGCCTCCGGCTGCCGCTCGCTGCGGCGCTTCGTGCGGAAGAGGCGCAGCACGAGCACGAAGAAGAGCGGCACGAAGAACACGGCGAGCACCGTGCCCGTCACCACGCCGCCGATGATGCCGGTGCCGATCGCCGTGCGGCCGCCCGCGCCCGCGCCGGTCGCGATCGCCAGCGGCACCACGCCGAGCACGAAGGCGAGCGAGGTCATCACGATCGGCCGCAGCCGCTCGCGCGCCGCGTGGATGGCGGCGCGGAGCAGGCTCTCGCCGGCCTCGAAGTGCTCCTTGGCGAATTCGACGATCAGGATGGCGTTCTTGGCCGAGAGGCCGATGGTGGTCAGCAGCCCGACCTGGAAGTAGATGTCGTTGGCCATGCCGCGCAGCAGCGTCGCCACCACCGCGCCGAGGATGCCGAGCGGCACCACCAGCATGACCGAGATCGGGATCGCCCAGCTCTCGTAGAGGGCGGCGAGGCAGAGGAACACCACGATCAGCGAGATCGCGTAGAGCGCGTAGGCCTGCGACCCCGCCGCCCGCTCCTCGTAGGAGAGGCCGGTCCAGTCCACGGCGATGCCCTGGGGCAGCGCGGCGGCGAGCCGCTCCATCTCCGCCATCGCCTCGCCGGTGCTGTGGCCCGGCGCGGCGTCGCCCAGGATCTCCACCGCGGGCACGCCGTTGTAGCGGGTCAGGCGCGGCGGCCCGACCTCCCAGCGCGCCGAGGCGAAGGCGCCGAAGGAGACCATCGTCCCGTTGCCGTTGCGGACATGCCAGCGCGACAGGTCCTCCGGCAGCATGCGCGAGGCCGCGTCGCCCTGCATGTAGACGCGCTTGACGCGGCCGCGGTCCACGAAGTCGTTGACGTAGCTGGTGCCGAAGGCGGCCGAGAGGGTGGAGGTGACGTCGCCGACCGACAGGCCGAGCGCCGTCGCCCGCTCCCAGTCGATGTCGAGGCGCAGCTGCGGCTGGTCGGTCAGGCTGTTGGGCCGCACCCCGACCAGCAGCGGGCTCGCCGAGGCGGCGGCCAGGAGCCGGTCGCGCGCCGCCGACAGCGCCGCGTGGCCGAGCCCGCCGCGATCCAGCAGCTCCATGTCGAAGCCGGTGGCGTTGCCGAGCTCCGGCACCGCCGGCGGCGAGAAGGCGAAGATCTGCGCGTCGGGATAGGCGGCGAAGTGCCCCATCAGCCGGCCGGCGATGGCGGTGACGGAATCGCCCGGCCCGGTGCGCTCCGCCCAGTCCTTCAGGCGCACGAAGGCGAGGCCGGCCGACTGGCCGCGGCCGCCGAAGCTGAAGCCGTTGATGGACATCACGCCCTGGACGCGCGCGCCTTCCGCCTGCCGCAGGTAGTCGGTGACGGCGTTGAGCGCCTGCTGCGTGCGCTCGGCCGTGGCGCCGGGCGGCGCCGTGACCTGCACGAACAGCATCCCCTGGTCCTCCGCCGGGAGGAAGGAGGAGGGCAGGCGCAGGTAGAGCACGCCCATGGCGCCCGTGAGCACCACGTAGACCAGCATGAAGCGCAGGGCGCGGGTGGCGATGGCGCCGGCGCCGCGCGCGTAGAGGGCGCTGGTGCGGTCGAAGCCGCGGTTGAACCAGCCGAAGAGGCCGCGCCGCGCGCCGTGCCGGGGGCGCCGCAGCAGGGTGGCGCAGAGGGCCGGGGTGAAGGTCAGCGCCATCGCCACGGAGAGCGTCATGGCGGAGATGATGGTCAGCGAGAACTGCCGGTAGATCACGCCGGAGGAGCCGGCGAAGAAGAACATCGGCAGGAACACGGCCGAGACCACCAGGGCGATGCCGACCAGCGCGCCGGAGATCTGCTCCATGGACCGCCGCGTCGCCTCCAGCGGGCCGATCCCTTCCTGCTCCATCAGCCGCTCGACGTTCTCCACCACCACGATGGCGTCGTCGACCAGCAGGCCGATGGCCAGCACCAGGCCGAACATGGTCAGGGTGTTGATCGAGTAGCCGGCGAAGGAGAGCACGCCGAAGGTGCCGAGCAGCACCACCGGGATCACCAGGGTCGGCACCAGGGTCGCGCGGATGTTCTGCAGGAACAGGAACATCACGAGGAAGACCAACACCATCGCCTCGAACAGCGCCTTCACCACCTCCTCGATGGAGAGGCGCACGAAGGGGGTGGTGTCGTAGGCATAGACCACCTCGACCTGCGGCGGCAGGCTCGGGCGCAGCGCGTCGATCGTCGCGCGCACCGCCTCGGCCGTCGCCATGGCGTTGGCGCCGCTGGCGAGCTGCACGCCCAGCGCCGCGGCGGGGCGACCGTTGTAGAGGCTGTTGACGCCGAAGCTCTGCGCGTCCAGCTCCACCGTGCCGACGTCGCGCAGCCGCACCTGGGAGCCGTCGCTCTTCGTCTTCAGCAGGATGCCGGCGAACTGCTCCGGCCGGTTCATGTAGCTCGGGCCGATCAGGGTCGCCGAGAGGCGCTGCCCCGGCACGGCCGGCAGCGCGCCCAGCTCGCCGGAGGCGACCTGCACGTTCTGCGCCTGCACGGCCGCCGCGACGTCGGCGGGCATCAGCCCGTAGGCGTTCAGCTTCTCCGGATCGAGCCAGATCCGCATCGCGTACTGCGAGCCGAAGAGCTGGTAGTCGCCGACGCCCGTCGTGCGGGTCACCGGGTCCTGGATGTTGGAGGCGATGTAGTCGGCGAGGTCGGCGTTGCTCAGGCTGCCGTCGGTGGAGACGAAGCCGATCACCATCAGGAAGTTGTTGCTCGCCTTGGCGACGCGGATGCCCTGCTGCTGCACCGTGGTCGGCAGGCGCGGCTGGGCGAGGGCCAGCTTGTTCTGCACCTGCACCTGGGCGAAGGTCAGCTTGATGGTGGCGCTGCCGTCGCCGTTGCTCTCGGAGGTGAAGTAGATCAGCCCGTCGAGCCCGGTCATCTGCTGCTCGATGGTCTGCACCACCGTGTTCTGCACCGTCTCGGCCGAGGCGCCGGGATAGCTCAGGGTGAGCTGGATCGCGGGCGGGGCGATGGTCGGGTACTGCGCCACGGGCAGGCCGCGCAGGCAGAGGCCGCCGACCAGCATGATGGCGAGGGCGAGCACCCAGGCGAAGACCGGGCGGTCGATGAAGAAGCGGGCCATGGCCGGGCGCTCAGCCGCGCTGGCCGGTGCGGGCCGCGGCGGCCTCGCGCTGCACCTGGGCGTCGAACTCGGCGGCGGTCACCACGCGCAACTGCGGCTTCATGCCGTCCCGCACGCGCTGCGTCCCCTCGACCACCACGCGGTCGCCGTCCCGCAGCCCGCCATTGACCAGCCACTTGTTGCCGATGGCCCGCACCACGGAGAGCACGCGGGTGGCGATGCTGCCATCCGCCTGCGCCACCATCGCCGTGGCCTCGCCGCGCGTGTTGTGGGTGACGCCCTGCTGCGGCACCAGCAGCCCCTCCCGCACCGTCCCTTCCTCCAGGGTCGCGCGCACGAACATGCCGGGCAGCAGGGTGCCGTCCGGGTTGGGGAATTCGGCGCGCAGGGTCACGGTGTTGGTGTCGGGACTGACCGCGACCTCGGCGAATTGCAGCCGGCCGGCCAGCGGGTAGGGGGTGCCGTCCTCCAGCAGCAGATGCGCCTCGGCGCCGTCGCCGGCGCGGCGCAGCGTGCCGGCGGCCATCTCGCGCCGCAGGCGCAGCACCGTGGCGCTCGGCTGCACCACGTCCACATAGATCGGGTCGAGCTGCGTCACCGTCATCAGCGCCGTGGTCTGGTCCGCCGTGACCAGCGCGCCGACGGTGACGGAGGAGCGGCTGCTGCGCCCGGCGATCGGCGCGGCGACGCGGGTGTAGCCGAGGTTGATGCGCGCCGTGTCCACCGCCGCGCGGGCCGAGGCGACCTCGGCCTCGGCGGATTTCTGGGCGGCCTGCGCCGTCTCGTAGTCCAGCCGGCTGACCGCGTTCTGCGCGACCAGCGGCCGGTAGCGCGTGGCGGTCGCCTGCGCCGAGGCCAGGGTCGCCACCGCCTTGGCCAGGGCCGCCTCGGCGCTGGCGAGCGCCGCGCGGTAGGGGGCCGGGTCGATCTGGTAGAGCGGCTGGCCCGCCGCTACGGTCTCGCCCTCGTGGAACAGTCGCTGCTGCAGCACGCCGCCGACCTGCGGCCGGATCTCGGCGATCTGGAAGGCGTTGGTGCGGCCGGGCAGGGTGGTGTGCAGGATGACGGCTTCCGGTGCCAGCGAAACGACCGTGACCGTGGGCGGGGGCGGCGCCGCCCCCGCTTCCCGGGCCGATACCGTCTCGTCGCAGCCGGCCAGCAGCAGCGGCGTGGTGGCGAGGCAGCCCAGCAGCAGAAGGCGCGCCACCGGGCGGAAGGCGCCGGCAGCGGACGCCCCTGGGAGGGAAGGATGGATCACGGCGGGACCTCGGGAAGTCGGGCGCTTGCGCGCCGGGCTGGAAACCGACTAGTTTCCTGGTGTGGAAACTGATCGGTTTCCGATGGGACGTCAAGCGTTCTCGTCGCACCGCAACAATTCGCCTCGGAAGCACGCCATGGAGAGTCGGGCCGTTACGGCCACCCCGCGGGAGGAGGCCGGAGACGCCGCCACGCTGCGCTGCCGCCTCCTCGATGCCGCCGAGGCAGCCTTCGTCGCCCAGGGCTTCCATGCCACGACCATGGACATGATCGCGCGCGAGGCCCGGTGCTCGAAGAAGACCGTCTACAAGCTCTTCGAATCCAAGGAGGCGCTGTTCGGCGCCCTGATGCTGCGCCTGCGCTTCGAGGTGGCGGCCCTGCCGGTCGACCCCGACCTGGAGCCGTCACACGCCCTGCGCGAATTCCTGCTCGGCATGGCGGACATCCTGTTGCGCGATCGTTCCGTGGCGCTGATCCGGATCGCCACGGCGGAGGCCGGGCGGCTCGCGGGCCGGAGCCCGCCGCCCGACGGCGGCGGCACGTCGCCGCCGCTCGGGATGGAGGACTACCTCGCGCGGCTGGAGCAGGCCGGCGGCCACGATTTCGGCCCTCCCGGCGAGGCTGTGCGCATGCTGGTCGGCATGGCGCTCGGCGCCTTCCACCATGAGCTGCTGACCGGGCTTGAGGCCGAGGTGCCGGAGGCGGAACTGCGCCGGCGGATCGACCGCGCGGTCGGCATCTTCCTCAGGGGGACAAGACGGGAGTGATCTCCGTCAGCCTTCGCGCCAACGGTGCCGGGATGATCCTCCGCTAGAGCATTTTCAAGCTGAGCGTCCTCGCTCAGCGGCTCGGGAAATGCGCCGGATCCAGGCCCGGAGCCCTTCCGGCCGGCTTCCCGTCGGATGGATCTCCTGTCTCCGGTGGCAGCGTGGACCGCGGTGGCACGGGCGGGTCGTCTGCCGCATCCAGGCCGTATCATTATTTATAGAATTATCGTTAAATGAGCAATTAACGGAAATTTTTCCTTCTGTATCAAAATTAGAGACATCTCCCGCCAAACCATCACAAGGAGTGTGAGCGGGTCCGTCCCTCAGCCAGGAACAGGGACCAATGGCCTATTACAGCTACGCGCCCAACACCATCGACTACAGGGGCCTGGCGCTGCCGCTCAGCAACAACCCCACCATCCATATCGGCGCGAGCGGCGCCTGGGAGACGCTGAGGGCGACAGGCGGGGCCAACGGCCTCTGGTCCCTGGGCGGCGCCAACACGCTGATCGGCGGCGCGACCGACACCACCTTCTACGTCACCGCGGCGAACGACACGGTGATCGCCCAGCCCGGCTACGTGAACACCATCGTCTCCTGGTACACGTCGCAGGCGATCCTGCCGGACAACGTGCAGAACCTGATCGTCAAGGGCGGCACGATCTGGTCCGGCGGCAACGCGCTCGCCAACATCATCCGTGGCGACGGCGCCGGCCAGGTCATCGCCGGCGGCGCGGGCGACGACGTGCTGACCGGCGGCGGCGGCAGCGACGTGTTCGTCTTCGCGGCGGGCGACGGCAACGACGTCGTCACCGACTTCGTGCACGGCAGCTCGATCGTCCGGCTCGACAACGTGCCCGGCTTCACGACCTTCTCCCAGGTGCGGGCGGCGATGGCGCAGGTCGGCGCCGACGTGCGCCTCGCCCTCGGCAGCGACCAGAGCATCCTGTTCCGCAACCAGACGCTCGCCGACTTCACCGCCGCCGACTTCCGCCTGCCGATCGACCCCTCGAAGCTCGTCATGACCTTCGACGACGAGTTCGACAGCTTCAGCTGGTCGGCGAGCGGAAAGGGCACCACCTGGCGCACGCAGTGGGACTACGGCCGCACCCTGTCGGACAACAACGAGCAGGAGTACTACTCGGACGCCTCGGTCGGCTTCGATCCGTTCAGCGTCAGGGACGGGGTGTTGACGATCACCGGCCAGCCCGGCAGCAACGCGCTCGGCCTGCCCTACGTCTCGGGCATGATCAACAGCCAGAAATCCTTCGCGCAGA
Source organism: Roseomonas acroporae (assembly GCF_023223525.1). Taxonomy (GTDB): domain Bacteria; phylum Pseudomonadota; class Alphaproteobacteria; order Acetobacterales; family Acetobacteraceae; genus Roseomonas_E; species Roseomonas_E acroporae. The sequence goes on from NZ_JALPRX010000008.1 coordinate 86,533, forward strand.
CCTACGGCTACTTCGAGATGCGCGCCGAGCTGCCGGCCGGCAAGGGGCTGTGGCCGGCCTTCTGGCTGCTGCCGCAGGACGGGAGCTGGCCGCCCGAGATCGACATCTTCGAGATGATCGGCACCGATCCCTCGACCCTCTACTTCTCGGCCGGCACCAAGACCGGCACCGGCACCTCGGTGGCGGCGCACACGCCCGACACCTCGGACGGCTTCCACACCTTCGGCGTGCTGTGGGCGCCGGACGACCTGACCTACTACGTCGACGGCAACGTCGTCGCGCAGATCGCGACACCCGCCGACATGCACAAGGCGATGTACATCGTCGTCAACCTCGCCATCGGCGGCAACTGGCCGGGCAGCCCGGACGGGACCACCGAGTTCCCCGCCGAGATGAACATCGACTACATCCGGGCCTACGCCTACCAGGGCGCGACCGCGCTGCCGGACAGCGTCGCCGCCCAGGCGAGCCGGACCGCGAAGGTCTACGCGGAGTCCGCCGCCGCATCGGGCGCCGCCTTCGCGGCGCGCGCCGCCAAGGCGGGCGCGCTCGGGCTCGATTCGATCGACGACGCCGCGCAGATCACCGTCAAGCTGGCGGCCGCGCAGGGCGTGCTGCACACCACGCCCGCGGCCGGCGGCGGCGTCGCGGAGGCCGGCGAGGGCACGGGCAGCCTCGTCCTCGCGGGCACCAAGGCCGCGGTGGAGGCCGAGCTCGCCAGCCTGACCTACGCCTGGCGCGGCCACGCGGTGCTGCCGACGGTGGGCGCGACCGACAGCATCGTGATGACAGTGGACGACGGCCATGGCGGCGTGATCAGCGACACGGCGGCGGTCACGGTCGGCGCCGCCACCACCAGGAGCTTCACCTTCGGCAGCACCCCGGTGCGCAAGGCCGGCACCGGCGACACGCTGTTCGTCTTCGACGGCGTCATCGCCGACCCGAAGTACTTCTTCGGCATCGCCGACCACATCATCAACTTCCGGACCGCCGACACCAACGGCGGCAGCGGCGACGTGCTGGCCTTCCACGGCTTCGGGGCCGATGCGACGCTGCAGTTCCACCACCTGGCGGCGCCGGGCGGCGTGGTGAACCCGTCCATGCAGTACTACACGGTCCACACCGCGGCGGGAGACAGCCCGATCTTCCTGATCCAGATGGCGAACGGCTCGCCGGCGCATCTCGGCACCGGCGACTACGTCTTCTACTGATCCCCCGCCGCGTCCGCCGGCCCGGGCCTGCCGGCCCCGGCGGACGGCACCGGGAGGGGCGGTCAGCCCTTCCGGCGCGCCTCCCACTCCGCGACCGTCAGTCGCGGCACCTCGATGCGGTCGGTGTTGCGCACGTACCAGCCGCGCCCGTGCATGCGCCCGAGCAGGCCGAGCTTCGGCGTGTCGACGTAGTTCTTCGCGGGATCGAGGACGCAGTCGTCGCGGATGTACATCGAGACCACCCGGCCGAGGATCATGTCGTGGTGCCCGATCGGGATGATCTGGTGGGTGACGCACTCGAAGGCGACGGGGCTCTCGGCGATGCGCGGCGTCCTCACCTTCAGCGAGGGGACGGTGCTCAGCCCGGCCTCCTTCAGCTCGTCCGTGCCGGGCGGGAAGTCGATCGCGGTGATGTTCATGCCGTGGATCGTCTCCTCGGAGACGAGGCAGACGGTGAACTCGCCCGTGGCCTTGATGTTGGCGCCGGTATCCTTGGGCGCGCCGGGCGCGCGCGGCCCGACGCCGATCGCCACCACCACCGGATCGTCCGAGAAGGCGTTGAAGAAGGAGAAGGGCGCGGCGTTCACCGTGCCGGCGGCATCCTGGCTCACCACCCAGGCGATGGGGCGCGGGGTGACCGTGGACACGACGAGCTTGTAGCGCTCGCGCGCGGGCAATTGCTCCAGATCGAACTGCATAGGCCACTCCGGCGGGGCTGGTCGGCGAAAGCGCCACGGGCGTGCCCGACGGGGCGGGCGGCGCGCCGGCAGGGTCGCGCGGCGAGGCCGTCCTGTCGAGAGGGAGGGCCACGGCGGCGGGCCGCGGTTCACCGCGATTTAAGGGGCGGCGGGGAGGATCGGTGACCTGTGTCGCCGGGAGTCACGGTGTGGCCATACCTTCGTTCCGCAACCTTCCCGTGGGCCGCAAGCTCGCGGTCAGCGCCGGAGTCGCGCTGCTGGTCCTTGGCGTTCTGGTCGCGACGGTGCAGGTCGAGGTCGGCGACGTGACGGCCGAGGCCGCCGCGCAGGGCCGCGCGCAGGCCGCCGAGCGCGCCATGGCCGCGGCGACGATCGCGGTGGGCCGGCTCGAGGCCGGGGGCCAGTCGCTGCTCCTGGCGCAGGACGCGGCCGAGGTCGCCGCCGTGGTCGAGGGCGTCGAGGCCGCCCGGCGCGACGCCGACGCCGCCCTGGAGGCGGCCGCCTCGGGCACGGCCGAGGCCGCGACGCGCGCCACGATCGCCGAGGCCGGCGAGGCGTTCGCCACGATGGCGGCCCTGATGCGCGAGCTCGCCGCGCAGCGCGGCACGCTGATCGAGCGGCGCGACGGCCAGCTGCTCCAGCTCGGCGGCGAGTACGACCAGGCCTTCGAGGCGGCGAGCAGCAACCTCGAGGTCGACCTGCGCGGCACCGCCGGCGAGGAGATGCGCCAGCGCCTGCTGGCCTTCCACGGCGCGGTGAACGAGCTGCGCATCGCCGTGCAGCGCTTCCTGACCACCGGCGACGCCGCCATGGCACGGCGCGTCCGCCGCGCCATGGCGCAGGCCCGCGTGCACGGGCGCGGCCTCGCGAACCCGCCGCCACCCGGCATGCTGGGCGAGGACCTGCGTCGCCTCGACGCGGTCGGCACGCAGCTCGCGGCGGCGGCCGAGGGGGTGGTCGGCGCGGCCGAGGCGTCGACGCGGCTGCGCCAGGAGCGGCTGCGGCCGCTGCGCGAGCGGCTGGAGGCCGCGCTGCGGGGCGCCGATGAGGCGCTGGCGGCCGAGGGCGCCGCGCGCCGGGCCGGTGCGGCCAATTCGCTGGCCGTGATGCGCCACGTCACGCTGGGTGCCAGCCTCGCGGTGGCGCTGCTGCTGCTGCTGGCGAGCTGGCTGACCGGGCGGGCCATCGGCGGGCCGCTGCGGCGGCTGGAGGGGGCGGTGACGCGGATCGCCGGCGGCGACACCGCCGTCGCCGTGCCGGACCGCGACCGGCGCGACGAGATCGGCCGCATCGCCGAGGCGCTGGAGGCGCTGCGCCTCGCCGCCGCCCGCGCCTTCGCGCAGGGGCAGATGCTGGAGCAGATGCCGGTGGGCGTGATGATGGCGGACCCGCGCGACGGGTTCCGGATCACCTACGTCAACCCGCATATCCGCGAGCATCTGCGCCGGATCGAGGCGCACCTGCCCTGCGGGGCGGACGAGCTGCTGGGCAGGAGCATCGACCTGTTCCACCGGCGCCCGGAGCAGCAGCGGGACCTGCTCTCGGATCCGGCCCGGCTGCCCTACCGCGTCCGGATCACGATCGGCGGCGAGGTGGCGCAGCTCATCGCCGCGCCGATCCTGGATGCCGCCGGCGGCTATGTCGGCCCGATGCTGACCTGGAGCTTCGTGACCGAGCAGGCACGGCTGGCCGACACCTTCGAGGCCGAGATAGGCAGCGTGGTGGCCAGCGTCTCCGACTCGGCCTCGCGGATGGAGCTGGCCGCGCGCGACCTCGCGGCCGCGGCCGGCACTTCGGGACGGGAAGCGGCGGCGGTGGCCGAGGCGGCCGGGCAGGCCAACGGCGACGTGCAGGCGGTGGCGGCGGCGGCCGAGCAGCTCGCGGCCTCGGTCGCCGAGATCACGCGGCAGGTGGCCGAGGGCGCCGCGATCGTGCGCGCCGCCGTGTCGGAGGCGCAGGCCACCGACGGCACCGTGCACGGCCTGTCGCAGGCGGCGAACCGGATCGGCGACGTGGTGCGGCTGATCTCCGACATCGCCGGCCAGACCAACCTGCTGGCGCTGAACGCCACCATCGAGGCGGCCCGCGCCGGCGAGGCGGGCAAGGGCTTCGCGGTGGTGGCGGGCGAGGTGAAGAACCTGGCCAGCCAGACCGCGCGGGCGACGGAGGAGATCGGCGGCCAGATCGCCGCCATCCAGGGCACCACCGCGAAGGCGGTGGAGGCGCTGCGTTCCATCTGCGCCACCGTCCAGCGCATGCACGAGATCACCGCCGCGATCGCCGCCGCCGTGGAGCAGCAGGGCGCCGCGACGCGCGAGATCGCCCGCAGCGCCGGCCAGGTGGCCGAGGGCACGGCGATGGTCAGCCGCCGGATCGGCGGGGTGCGCGGCGTCGCCGAGCAGACCGGCGATTCCGCCGCCGGCCTGCTGGAGGCCTCGCGCACGCTATCGGAACAGGCGGAGATGCTGCGCGACGGGGCCGAACGCTTCCTCGCCGCGGTACGGGCGGCCTGACCGACCGGCGCCGCGCCGGCCGCCGGACGGCCGGGAGCCTCTCCGGCTGGTCGGCGGCGGAAGGGTTGGCGAGGGGGCCTGGCCGGAAGGGTGCGGCGCACGGCGCCGGACGCCCCGGGCCGGCCCTCGCCCCGATGCGAAGCGTCGGGACGGCGGGCCGACGGTTCCCGGCCGGACGAAGAACCCGCCGGGCCGGCCCGCGGGCCGCCCGAACAGGCGTTCAGGCGCGCAGCATGCCGGCGGTGCGCTGCTGCAGCTCGGCGATCAGGCGCTCCGGGCCGCCATCCCGCAGCAGCGAGGTGAACTCGGCGCGCCGCGAGGCCAGCTCGCTGATCGTGCCCGTCAGGTAGATGTCGACGATCTTCCACTGCCCCCCCACCTGCCGCAGCAGGTAGTTCAGCGCCACCGGGGCGCCGTCCGTGCGGTTGAGCTGGGTGCGCACGAGCTGGTCGCCGTTCTGGATCGCCTGCACCCCGGTGGTGACGAAGCTCTCGCCCGAGTAGCCGTCGAAGCGGGCCGCGTAGTTGGCGATCGACCATTCGGAGAAGGCCTGCAGGAGCTGCTGCTGCTCGGCGGGCGACATCGCGTTCCAGGGCGGGCCGACCGCCAGCCGGGTCATCGTCGGCAGATCGAAGGCCGCCTGGATCGCGGGGGCGAGGCGCTGGTAGCGGGCGCGCACGGTCATGCGCTGCGCCTCGCGCATCGTGCCGAGCAGCTGGCCGTGCAGCGCCTCGACCACCGCCTGCGGTGCGGCACCCTGGGCATGGGCGGCGAGCGGCACGGACAGGCCGGCCGCGAGAAGGCCCAGGAAGGCACGGCGGGCGGGCAGGGTGGTCGACATGGTCGTACTCCTTGCGGCCGGGCGCGGCGGTCCGGTCGTGGCATGACGGGCCCGCACGTGGCGGACCCGGGCTTGCCCCCGCAGATAGGCGCCCGGCCGCCCGGCACAAAGGCGCCGGGTGGGCATGCCGGGCCCGGCAGCATGGCCGGGCGCCCCGTCGCCGGCCCGACACGGGGGCGTGGGGGGGGGGGGAGTGGGCAGGGGGCGGCCGGCGCGGCCCCTCAGTGCAGCCGCGGCGCCTTGAGGAAGCTCGCCCGGTCCGCCGAGACCACCGCCATGGTCAGGCTGCCGTGCCGGCGCCGGACCCGCAGCGGCACGGTGGCGCCGGCATCGCCGCACGCCCAGACCGCCCGCCACAGCGAGGCGAGGTCGCCGACCTCCTCCCGCCCCACGGCCAGCAGGCGGTCGCCGACGCGCAGGCCCGCCTGCTCGGCGGGGCCGTCATTGGCGAGGCCGCCCACCGAGATCCCGTCCTCGCCCTCGGTCGCGTAGAGGCCGAGCCAGGGGCGGGCGGGGCGGTTCACCCGGCCGTAGGTGAGCAGGTCGTCCAGGATCGGCGGCAGCAGGCCGATCGGCACCACCATGTTCATGTCGTGCCGCTGTCCCTTGTCGTCGCCCTGCTGCAGGACCAGCGAGCCGATTCCGAGCAGCCTGCCATCATCGCCGATCAGCGCCGCGCCGCCCCAGAACGGGTGCGCGGGGGCGGTGAAGATCGCGTCCTCCAGCAGGTACTCCCAGTAGCCGGCGAAGGTGTCGCGACCGCTGATCCTCGTCTCGATCGCGCGCGACGGGCCGCCGGCCGCCGCCATCACGGCGGTGGTGCCGGGGCGGGCCCGGGCATCGTCGCCGAGCTCGATGGCGGGCAGCTCGACATGCGCCAGCGCCTGCACCAGGCCGAAGCCGGTCGTCTGGTCGTAGGCAAGGGCGTGGCCGGGAATGGCGCGGCCATCGGCGTCGGTCAGCCAGAGGGTCTCCGCCTCGGTGACGATGTAGCCGATGGTCAGCACCAGCCCGTCGGGGCGGATCACCACGCCGCTGCCGGTGCGCTCCGTGCCCAGCCCCTCGGCGGTGAAGGCGTCGGACGGGACGAGGGAGCGGATCCCGACCAAGGTGCGCAGCACGCCCGGCAGGTCGAAGCGGTAATCGGCCGGATCGGGTTGCAGGTTCGGGGGAATCTCCCACTCCCGTTCGCTCATGCGTTGTTGATGTCCTCATGCGATGCGGCGGCGCGCCCCGGCAGGGGGGTGGTCCCGGAATGCGTGGGCGTGGCGCGGGAGGCGCATAGGTAGGACGGCCCCCGCCGCGAGTCACGCCCGGCGGGGCGGCGGGGCGATCCCTTCGTCCGGTCCGGGCGCGGCGTCCGGTCCGGGCGCGTCGGGCGGCGTCGCGGGGCAGGGCGCCCGGCCGGGCCTGCCGGCGGCGGGCGGCGGATCGGCGTGCGGCGACGCGCCGGCGACGGGCGGCCCGTCCGGCGCCGTCGTGGTCCCGGGCGGGCCGTCGGCCCGGGGAGGGCCCAGCCGGGCGCGGGCGGCACGGTGCACGTGGCGGGCGGCGAGCAGGGCGGCCAGCTCCTCCTCGCCCTCCATCACGGCGGCGAGGATCATGGCATGCTCGCGCCAGTCGGCGGCGGCGCGCTCGGTGCTGTTGCGGCGGAAGACCAGCTCGGTCCGCTCGCGCAGCGGGCGCATCAGGTCCTGCAGCACGCGGTTGGCGCCGGCCGTCGCCAGCAGGTCGTGATAGGCGGCGTTCAGCGCGGCCAGCTCGCCGGCGGCCGCGCCGTGGGCGGCGTTGGCGGCCGCGTTGCCGCGCTCCAGCACGACCTGGACCTGCGCCAGCACGGCCGGGTTGCGCTGGCGCGCGGCGAGGCGGGCGTTCAGCCCCTCCAGCACGGCGCGCACCTCGATCAGCTCCAGCGCGAATTCCGGCGACAGCGCCGCGACCTGGGCGCCGCGCCCGCCCGGGGCGCTTTCCGCCGGCACGGCGAGGCCCTCGGCCACGAGCTGCTTGATCGCCTCGCGGATCGGCACGCGGGACATGCCGAGCTCGGCGGAAAGCCGCTCCTCCACCAGCCGCTCGCCGGGGGCGAGGCGGCCGCCGAGGATCGCGCGGCGCAGCGCCTCCGTCGCCTGCTGGCTGAGCGGGACGCGGCGCCCGGGCCCGGCTTGGCCCGGCTCCGCCTGGCCGGGCGCCGCGGCATCGGCCGTCGTCCCGGCGGCGGGCGTGGCGTGACCGATCGCGTCCAGTTCGGGCGTGGGGATGGGTCTGCTCATGGGGCGGGGCATTATCCGGTGGTTGCGACGGCGGCGCCAGGGCGATGGCGGCCGGGCAGCCGAGGCGTGCGCCGAGAGGGGGGTCTCCGTATACGGCAGCGAGCGGGAGGTGGTGGCGGACCACCCTCCGGGCTTGTTCCACTGGCCCGCCAGCGGAAGCCAGCCGGCTTTCCAGCCTGTTTCATAGGCACATCAATGAAAGAATCGGCAGTCTGGTCTGGGTTGAGCCCGGAATGCCGGGAAATTATGCATCTCTCGGAAAGATCGGCGTTGACTTCAAGGTGTCCGTATACGACGATCCGCACCGAACCGCTCCACACGAAACCGACAGGGATGCAGCCCATGGATGTTCCGCTCGGCGCGGTGCACTACGTGTACCTCTGCGGCGTGGCCGCGATCATCGCCTCCATGGTGCTGCGCGCGAACGTCGTCGTGCCGGCCATCGTCGCCACCTTCGCCGTGGCCGCGACCTTCTCGGGCAGCCTGGTCACGGCGGTGACGGCGGTGTTCAACGGCTCGCTCGTCGCGGCGAAGGAACTGTTCAACATCTTCCTGGTCATCGCGCTGATGACCTCGCTGCTGCACGCGCTGCGCGCGCTCGGCGCCGACCAGATGATGGTGCGCCCCTTCCGCCGCGTGATGACCAACGGCCACGTCGCCTTCCTCGTGCTGGCCGCCTGCACCTACCTCATCTCGCTGTTCTTCTGGCCCACCCCCGCCGTGCCGCTGGTGGCCGCGACGCTGCTGCCGGCCGCCATCGCCGCCGGCCTGCCCGCCATGGGGGCGGCCATCGCCATCGCCGTGGCCGGCCAGGGCATGGCGCTCTCCTCCGACTACGTGATCCGCGTCGCCCCCGCGATCAGCGCCCGCGCCGCCGGCATCGCCGACCAGGCGGGCGTGATCGCCGACAAGGCGCTGCTGCTCTCGCTGGTGACGGGCGCGGTGGCGCTCGGCCTCGGCTACCTGCGCATCCGCGCCAGCATCGCCGCCCCGAGCCCGCGCCATCTCGCCCGCTGGCAGGCCGGCGCGACGCTGGCCGAGAGCCTCGCCGAGCAGCGCGAGGAGGTGGCGCCGAACATCGGCTCCTTCGACAAGTCCGTCCTCGCCCTCCAGGCCGCCGAGGGCGTGGAGGAGGCGGCCCTGTCGGCCGACACCCTGCCGGGCAAGGCCGCGCTGGCCGGCGGCGGCACCCTCGCCATCGCCTCCGCCCCGACACAGTCCCTCCGCTGGGGCGCGATCCTCGCCGTGGTGACGCCGATCGCCTTCCTGCTCGTCATCGCCTTCATGCTGGCCCCCAAGGTGATCCCCGGCCTGCCCGAGCTGAAGGGCGGCGACGCGGCCGCCATGGTCGGCGGCACGGCGGCGCTGATGATGCTGATCGCCACCTTCGCCGCCGACGGCGCCAAGGCGATGCACACGGCCGCCGACCACATCGTCGAGGGCTTCGTGTTCTCCTTCCGCGCCATGGGCACGGTGCTGCCGATCGCGGGCTTCTTCTTCCTCGGCTCGGGCGAGTTCTCGCGCGCCATCCTCGGCCTGCCCGCCGCGGCGGCGGCGCCGGACCTGCTGTTCGAGACCATCCGCGCCGCGCAGCACCTGATCCCGCAGAGCGAGGCCGCCGTCGCCTTCGCCGTGCTGCTGGTGGGCATGATCACCGGCATCGACGGCTCCGGCTTCGCCGGCCTGCCGCTGACCGGCGCCCTCTCCGGCGCCCTCGCCCCGGTTTCCGGCGCCCAGGCGAGCACCCTCGCCGCGGTCGGCCAGATGGGCGCGGTGTGGACCGGCGGCGGCACGCTGATCGCCTGGTCCTCGCTGATCGCCGTCGCCGGCTTCGCCCGCGTGCCGGTGCTCGACGTGGTGAGGATGCTGTTCCCGCCCGTCGTCGCGGGCCTCGTGCTCTCCACCGCGATCGCGGTGGTGCTGTGGTGACCACGCGGTCACCGACCCTTCCCGGAACGCCTTCCCCCGACAGGAGAACCGCCATGGCCGAGCTGATGGACCACGACACCTTCCGCACCGCCCTCGAGGAGGCGATCAAGGGCCGCAGCGCCAACGGCTCGCCCTTCTCCCGCGCCTGGGCCGAGGGCCGCCTCTCCCGCGCGCACCTCGCCCGCTGGGCCGAGAACCACTACCACTACGTCGGCCCCTTCGCCGACTATCTCGGCTACGTCTATGCGCGCATGCCGGCGAACTACGTGGAGGCGAAGGACTTCCTGCTCGCCAACATGTACGAGGAGGAGATCGGCGGCGACCGCCACACCGACCTGCTGATCCGCTTCGCCGAGGCCTGCGGCACGACGCGCGAGCGGGTGCAGGACCCGGAGAACATGTCGCCCACCACGCTGGCCCTGCAGAGCTGGTGCTACGCGGTCGCGATGCGCGAGGACCCGATCGTGGCCGTCGCCGGCCTCGTGGTCGGCCTCGAATCGCAGGTGCCCTCGATCTACCGCCGCCAGACGCCGACGCTGCGCGAGAAGTACGGCTTCACCGACCAGGAGGTGGAGTTCTTCGACCTGCACATCGTCTCGGACGAGATCCACGGCGAGCGCGGCTATCAGATCGTGCTGGAGCACGCCAACACGGTCGAGCTGCAGCAGCGCTGCCTGAAGATCTGCGAGATCGGCGCCCGCATGCGGCTGCTCTACACGGACGCGCTGTACCGCGACTACGTGGCGGCCGACCTCGACGCGCCGGTGCTGAGCAAGGCGGCCTGAGCGGGCAGCGGGGCGCTGCCCCGGACCCCGGAGGGAAGGCGCCGCCTTCCCTGCACCCATCCGCCAAGGGGCTCTGCCCCTTGGGTAACCCCGCCAAAGGGCGAAGCCCCTTTGGAAACCCCGTTCGGATTCGAGTCTCGGCGGCTGAACCCGCGAGGCCGCGAAACCCCGGCGGAGGTCCAGGAGGCTGAGGTTCCTGGTGGGTGGGGTCCGGGGAGGGCGAAGCCCTCCCCAGGCGGATGGGGTCCGGGGAAGGCAGCGCCTTCCCCGATCGTTTCAACCTGCTCCGGTGCATGGGAGTGGCCGCACGGATGCCCACGGTCGTCATCTGGAAGAACGGCGAGCCGCACCGCGACGAGGTGGCCGACAACACCAACCTCGTCGTGCGCGCCGGCATCCGCAAATTCCCGTACCCGCACCTGCGCTACGGCTGCGGCATGGGCAAGTGCGCGAAATGCGCGTGCCGGGTGCTGGCGGGGGCCGAGAACCTGCCGGCGCCGAACTGGAAGGAGCAGGAGCGGCTGGGGGAGCGCCTCGCCGCGGGCTGGCGCCTGGCCTGCCAGCTCTGGCTGCATCACGACATCGAGCTGTCGCAGGACGACAAGCAGGCCTGAAAGCGAGGGGAACCATGTACGTCATCCTGACGAGCAAGCCCGGCCGGTTCCGCACCGAGCTGGTGCCGGGGCTGCGGCCGGTGGAGGCCTACGAGTACCGCTTCCACGACACGGTGCGCGCGCGCTTCGTGGTGGCCGAGCTGCTGCACGAGCTGCGCCTGCGCGTGATCGACGAGGCGGAGCCGCCGGTGCTGAACGAGGTGCCGGTGAAGTTCCTGGAGAAGTTCGAGAGCGTGGAGGCGGCGCGGCGGGAGCTGGCGCACCTGACGGCGTTCGGCGGCATGAAGGTGGCGCTGGAGCGCGTGCCGGCGCCGGACGAGGTGCCGGAGCCGGTGTCGGCGGCGGCATGATCCAGGTCACCTTCCTCACCAACGAGGGCAAGGTCGTCACCGCGCCGGAGAACAGCAACCTTCTGCGGGTCTCGCTGCGCGAGAAGGGCGGGATTCCCTTCAAGTGCGGCGGCGGGCTGTGCGGCACCTGCAAGTGCCGCATCGAGCAGGGAATCGAGAACACCGACGCGGTGAAGCCGAAGGAGCGCAAGCACCTCACCGAGGCGCAATTCGCCGAGGGCTGGCGCATGGCGTGCCAGACCTTCCTCAACGGTGATGTCAGCGTGTCATGGCAGCCGCGGCCGGCCACGGGCACGGCGGCGAAGCCCGCCATGGCGTCCGCCGGGACGTCCCCGACGGCGCCCGCCGGAACGACGGGGCAGGAGTAGGACGATGCGACGCGCATTCAAGCTTGAATTGGCGGAGGCCCGGGCGATGGTGGTGGCGGCGATCGCCGAGGCCTCCATGCTGGGCGTGGGCGAGACGGTCTGCGTCTCCGACGAAGGCGGTTTCCCGCTGGTGCTGGAGCGCATGGACGGGGCGCGCGTGACGGGCCCGCAGATCGCCTGGAACAAGGCGTTCACCGCGGCCGGGCACCGGCGCTCCACGCACCTGTTCAACACGCCGCCGAACGGGCCGGCCCTGCCGGGCAACGAGGCCTTCGGCATCCAGTGGAGCTTCGAGGGGCGCTTCGCCGTCTTCGTCGGCGGCTTCCCCATCGTGGTGGATGGCGAGGTGGTGGGCGGCATCGGCCTCAGCGGCGGCAATGGCGAGCAGGACACGGCCTGCGGCCTGGCCGGGCTGCGGGCCCTGCAGGAGCTGCTGGCGCCGCAGGGCCACGAGGTGCTGGTGGCGGTGGACATCAAGAAGTAGCGGCGCGGGGCCGGGGCGCTTCCCGGCCCGCGCCGCGGTCGCCTGACAGGATCGGCGCTCGGGCACGCGCCGGCGCCGGGGCCGGCGTCAGTAGGTCTCGAAGATCCGCGCGATCGCCGCCGGGTCGGCGGTGCGGGTGAGGGCGAGCGCCAGCAGGATGCGCGCCTTCTGCGGCGTCAGGTTGTCGGCCGAGAGGATGCCCGCCTCGCGCAGCCGCGTGGAGAGCACGACGCGGCCGCTGCCGGCGCGCGTCGATTCCACCACGGTGACGCCGGCCGCCACCGCCTCGCGCAGCGCCGCGTGGTCGCCCGGCGTGTTCATGCCCGGCGCGAAGCCGGCCTGCACGATGCCGCGCGCGCCCGCCGCGACGAAGGCGCGGATCGCCGTGCCGTCGCTGCCGGCGTAGCTGTAGGCGATGTCGACGCGCGGGATGGCGTCGAGCGCCGCGACGTCGAACTCCGTGTCCGGCGCCGCGCGGCGCACGGGGCGGCGGTAGAACGCCACGCGGTCGCCGTCTGCATGGCCGAGCGCGCCGAAATCCGGCGTGCGGAAGGTCTGCAGCCGCAGCGTCGAGGTCTTGGTGACGTCGCGCGCGGCGTGGATCTCGTCGTTGAGCAGCACCAGCGCGCCGAGGCCGCGCGCCTCCGGGCTCGCCGCGACGCGCACGGCGCCGACCAGGTTCATGCCGACATCGGTGGAGAGCGCCGAGATCGGCCGCTGCGCGCCGACCACGACGACGGGGATGTCGGTCCTCAGCGTCAGCGAGAGGAAGTAGGCGGTCTCCTCCAGCGTCGCCGTGCCGTGGCCGATGACGATGCCGGCGAGGCCCTTCTCCGTGGCGGCGAGGCGGTGGCATTCGGCGGCCAGGGCGCGCCAGTCGGCGAAGTCGATGTCGGGGCTGAGCACGGCCTTGTAGGGCACGGCGAACACGTCGGCGACCTCGGCCAGCGCCGGCACGGCGGCCAGGATCTCCGCCGCCTCCAGCCGCTTGTTGTTGGCGCCGTAGTCGTTGACGTCGAGCGGCCCCTTGCCGACGGAGGACATGGTGCCGCCGGTGCCGATGAACGCCACGCGGGGCTTCGCTGCGATCGTTGTGGCCATGCCCGACTCCTGCGCCGACGACGGTTCCGTGCTAGGGCGGGACGGTACGGGGCATACCCCGCACAGGCAACCTGACGCGCTCCCCGGCCGGCGGATCCGGCTGGTGCGGCCCACGACAAGGAACCGGCCGTTCGCCGTTGCCCGTCTCCCCCGGCCGCGCGCCGGCAGGCCCGAGGTCATCCAGCATGCAGGCGCGCCTGGCATGTCGCGCGCAGGCGCGCCCGGCATATCGCGCGGCAGCGCCGTCTGGCCGAGCACCCAGCCCTCCCAGCGTCGCACCCAGGGATCGTCGGGCACGAAATCGGGCCGGGCACCGTCCAGCACGGCGATCAGGCCGAGCAGGCCGATCACGCTGTCGAAGCGGTCCTCGCCGGCCGCGTCCGCGCCGAAGCCATCCGCGATCGCGGCGTCGAGGGCGGGGGAAGCCTGCACGCCGAGCCGCGCCATCGTCGCGCGCAGGGCCGGCGCCAGGGCACGCCGCGGCGCCTGGGCACGCTTGCTGCCGCCGAGTCGCAGGCCGAGCTGGCGCAGGCATTCGGCCGGGTAGACCTCGGCCAGCACCGCCGCGCCGGGGGCGAGCAGGGCGCGCAGTCCGCCCTCGAAGGGCCAGAGACGGATCGGGATGGCGCCGGCCGCCGGCGTGGCGCCGAGCGCCGGCACCAGCCAGTCGCGCCAGGCGGCGATGGCGGCCTTGCCGCTCTGGTTGGCGCCGAGCGTCCAGAACAGCGGCGCGCCGGCGGGCCGCTCGGCCGTGGCGCGGTCGCAGAGGCGTGACAGCGCCGCCGGCCCCGAGAGGCCCAGCGCCGCCGCGTGCGCCGCCCGCGTCATGCCCCGGATGCCGCGCGCCGGGTAGAAGGGGCGGGCGGGCGAGACGGTGTCGAGACCGGGGCTGACCGCGAAGAACGCGCTGCCGGCGTCCAGCCCGCGCAGGAAGGCGGGGAAGTCGGGCGCGTCCCGGAGGGAGGGCATCGGCACGACCGTGGCGGCCGCCGGGGCTGCGCCCAGCCGCGCCGCGTATTCGCGTGGCAGGCCGAGCGGCAGGTCGAGCCCGAGCGCCAGGGGCGCGCCGTCCGCCAGCAGATCGGGCAGCAGCGTCTCCACCGGCCCGACGAGGCGCGGCGCCCCGGCCACCCAGCCGGCCGCCCCGCGCGTCGCCACGCTGATCCAGCGCTTGCGCGGGTCGGCACTCCAGTCCGCATGGGCGGCGCGCAGGGATGGGGTGCCGTGGCGACCGTCCTTGCGCGGGTCGGCACTCCAGTCCGCATGGGCGGCGCGCAGGGATGGGGTGCCGTGGCGACCGTCCGGGCCGGCCGGCCCCGCGCCGCTACCCGGGATGCGCCGTCCGGCGGAAGCCGCCGGGGGCGGGGGGCACACCGGGCCCATCCGGGCCGGCCAGCCCCGAATGCCCGCCGCGACGCCGCCTCACAGCGGCTTCTGGGCCTTCTCCAGCAGCCGGGCGAAGAAGCCGGGCTTCCTGGCCGGCGCCGGGGTGGCCTTGGCGGCGGCCTTGCGGGCCGCCTCCTGCTCCGCCTTCTCGGCCTTCTCCTTCTGCTCCAGCCAGCGTTCCAGCGACAGGCCGGCCTTCCTGGCCCGCTTCGCCTCGTAGGCGCGCTGGCCCTCGGTCATCGCTCGCTTATCGGCCATTCGCGGGTCTCTCCAAGGGGCGCCCCGAGGGGGCGCCGATGGGGCTTGCCGGCGGGGCCATCCGGCGCCCGCCCTGCTCGGGCGGTCTTTTCGGGCGGCGGCGCGCGGCAGGCAAGATGTCGTGCGCGGAAACGGGAAGCCCGGGCTTGCATCCGGCGGCCGGCTGGAGTCTCTGCGCGGCATGGAAGCTCGCGTGAAGGCTGGAATCTGGGTGTCGATGGCGCTGCGGCTGGCGGATGGCGCCGGCCGGCCGGGCGCCGTGCTGCGCAAAGGCGATCCGGACGCCGGCGGCGTGCTGTGCGTGCTGCACGGGCGAGAGGGTCTGGTGGTGCTGGCCCAGGTGCGCGACGCCGAGGGCCGGCCGGCCTGGATACGCGGCACCGGCCCGGCGCCGGTCGGGCAGGCGGAGACCGACGCCTACGTGGCGCGCCAGGTGAAGCGCGACCCCGATCTGTGGGTGGTGGAATTCGAGGCGCCGGACCTGCTGCCGCCCTTCGAGGCGAAGCTGCTGTAGCAGGGACGACGCGCCCCGCGCTCCCTCTCGTCATCGGGGAAGGCGCGGCGCCCGGACCCCGCTTCGTCAGCGGAGAGGGCTCCGCCCCCCAACCCCTCCGGCCAGGGAAGGCTCTGCCTTCCCTGGAGCCCATCCGCCAGGAGGGCGAGGCCCTCCTGGGCTCCGTTCGTTTGGTCCCGGGTGTCGGAACACCTCGGACTTTCTTCCCGAAACGGGGTTTCCGAAGGGGCTTCGCCCTTCGGCGGGAGGGTGCTGGGGAGGGCAACGCCCTCCCTGCCGGGGCCCGGGGCGGCGCCCCGATGCCCCCGCGCCGGGCCCTCAGCCCTCCTCGTCGCGGTCCGTCTCGACCTCGATGTCCTCGCCGAGCGCCTCGTCGGCGTCGTCCAGCTCCTCGGCGTCCTCCAGCGCCTCGTCGCCCTCGGCCTCCTCCAGCTCGGGCTCGTCACCCTCCGCCTCGGCAGGGGTGGCGACGCGGCGCTTGAGCTTGTCGTCCACCGGGCCGGCGGCGCGGCGCAGGCGCGGCTGCTCGGCCGGCTGCTCGGTGCCGCATTTCGGGCAGACGGCGGGGGTGCGGGCCAGGTCGTAGAACTTCGCGCCGCAGGCGACGCAGACGCGCTTCAGACCCAGTTCGGGCTTGGCCATGGATCGTGTCTCAGCCTCGTGCAGGGGCCGTCGCGGCGCGGGGCAGAGCCGGCGGCGCGCGGCGGGCGGGCAGGTCCCGCCGCGCCGTTTCCCCCCGCGGCCGATTTCCCCTTGGCCGGTCCCGACGGGCGGGAGCCAGGGTGCGGCTGGAGGAAGGGCGGGCGAAAAGGTGCGGCGCATTGCCACGCGCGCCGCCGCATGTCAAACGCGCCGGCCATGCCTGCCGAAACGTCCGCTCCCGTCCCGTCGCATCCCGCCGCCGGCACCCACGGCGCCGCCGATCCGCGCCCGATGCGCGCCGCCGCGCCCGGCCGGCCGCTTTCCGGATCGCTGCGCGTGCCCGGCGACAAGTCGATCAGCCACCGCGCGCTGATGTTCGGGGCGCTGGCGGTCGGCACGACGGCGATCGAGGGGCTGCTGGAGGGCGAGGACGTGCTGCGCACCGCCGCCGCCATGCGCGCCCTCGGCGCCGAGGTCGAGCAGCTCGCGCCCGGGCGCTGGCGCGTGGCCGGGCGCGGCATCGGCGGGCTGCTGGAGCCGGCCGACGTGCTCGACATGGGCAATTCCGGCACCGCCGCGCGGCTGCTCTGCGGCCTGCTGGCGGGGCACCCGATCTTCTCCGTCATGACCGGCGACGCCAGCCTGCGCCGCCGCCCGATGCGCCGGGTGATCGACCCGCTGAGCGCCACCGGCGCCCGCTTCGCCGCGCGCGAGGGCGGCAGGCTGCCGCTGGCCATCGAGGGCGCGGCCGACCCGCTGCCGCTCGACTACCGCCTGCCGGTGGCCTCGGCGCAGGTGAAGTCGGCGGTGCTGCTGGCCGGGCTCTGCGCCCCGGGCACCACCCGCGTGGTGGAGCCGGAGCCGACGCGCGACCACACCGAGAACATGCTGCGCCACTTCGGCGCCACGGTGCGCGTCGAGGACACGCCCGAGGGCCGCGTGATCGAGCTGGAAGGCCAGCCGGAGCTGGTGGCGGCGCCGATCATGGTGCCGGGCGATCCCTCCTCGGCGGCCTTCCCGGTGGCGGCGGCGCTGCTGGTGCCGGGCTCCGCGCTGACCGTCGAGGGAATCGGGCTGAACCCGCTGCGCACCGGCCTGCTCGCCACGCTGCGCGAGATGGGCGCCGACCTGACCGTGCGGAACGAGCGGGTCGAGGGCGGCGAGCCCACGGGCGACCTGCTGGTGCGCCACGGCCCGCTGCGCGCCGTGGAGGTGCCGCCCGGCCGCGTCCCGAGCATGATCGACGAGTACCCGATCCTGGCCGTCCTCGCCGCCTTCGCGCAGGGCACCACGCGCATGCGCGGCCTCGCGGAGCTGCGCGTGAAGGAGAGCGACCGCCTCGCCGCCACCGCCGCGCTGCTGGCCGCCGCCGGCGCGCGCGCCGAGATCCTGGGCGACGACCTGCTGGTGCACGGCAACGGCGCCCCGCCCCCGGGCGGCGGCCTGGTGGCGACGCACATGGACCACCGCATCGCCATGAGCGCCCTGGTCCTCGGCCTCGCCTCGGCGGCGCCGATGCGCATCGACGACGGCGCCTTCATCGACACGAGCTTCCCCGGCTTCGCCGCGCTGATGAACCGCGTGGCGGGGGCCGAGGCGCTGACGGCGGGCTGAGGCCGTGCCGGTGCCGTCCGACGGCGTGCCCCCCCTTGGGCCCCCCCTTGCCCCCCCCCCTGCGCTCGCTCCTGGGCCCGCTCCTGGGCCCGCTGGCGGCACGGCCGGGACAGGCCGGGGCACCGGGGCCGCGCCGCTCGTCGTCGCCGTGGACGGGCCGGCCGCCGCCGGCAAGGGCACGCTGGCGCGCCGGCTCGCCGCCACGCTGGGGCTGCCCTATCTCGACACCGGCCTGCTCTACCGCGCCGTCGGCCGCCGCGTGCTGGATTCCGGCGCCGATCCGCGCGACGCCGCCGCCGCCGAGGCCGCGGCGCGCACCCTGGCGGCGGCCGACCTCGCCCGCACCGACCTGCGCGTGCCCGAGGTGGACATGGCCGCTTCCGCCGTCGCCGCCGTGCCGGGCGTGCGCGCCGCGCTGCTCGACTTCCAGCGCGCCTTCGGGGCCGCCTCGGGCGCGGTGCTGGACGGGCGCGACATCGGCACGGTGGTGTTCCCGCAGGCCCCGGTGAAGCTGTTCGTCACCGCCTCCCCGGCGGAGCGCGCGCGGCGGCGCTGGCTGGAGTTGCAAGGACGCGGCGTGGCGGCGGAACTCGCGCAGGTCGAGGCCGAGCTGCGCGCGCGCGACGCGCAGGACGCGGCCCGCGCGGCGGCACCGCTGAAGCCGGCGGCGGATGCGGTGCTGCTGGACACCACCGCGCTCGATGCCGACGCGGCGCTGGCGGCGGCGGTGGCGGTGGTGCGCGGGAAGGGCTGGTAGGGCCGGCGCCTTCCCGGGAAGGTGCTGCCTTTCCCGGACCCTATCCGCCCCCTGGGGAGGGCTCCGCCTTCCCCAGACCCCAACCGCCCCCTGGGGAGGCTCTGCCTTCCCCAGACCCCAACCGCCAGGAACCTCAGGTTCCTGGACCTCCGCCGGCGTCTTTCGGCCTCGATGGCTCAACCATCGGGGCCCGGATCCGAACGGGGTTTCCAAAGGGGCTTCGCCCTTTGGCGGATGGGTCCAGGGAAGGCGGCGCCTTCCCTGGTGGGAGAGTGCAGAGAGGGCCAAGCCCTCTCCGTTGCCCGCGCGCCGGCAGCACTTCCCCTCTCAGCGCACGTCCATCGCCGCCCGCAGCCCGTCGCTCAGCAGGTTGAAGCAGAGGCTGGTGACGAAGATGCACAGGCCCGGCAGCATGGCGATCAGCGGCTGGGTGTAGATCGCCGCGCGCAGCGTGTTCAGCATCAGCCCCCATTCCGGCTCCGGCGGCTGCGTGCCGAGGCCGAGGAAGCTCAGCCCCGAGGCCAGGATCATCGAGACGCTGATCAGGCTGGTGGCATAGACGAAGACCGGCCCCAGCACGTTGGGCAGGACGTGCACGCGCACGATGGTCATGGCCCCGGCGCCGCTGGCGCGGGCGGATTCCACGTAGTCGAGGTTGCGCACGCCGGTCGTCACGCTCTCCGTCACGCGGATGATCTGCGGGATGAACACCAGGGTGAGCGAGAGGATGGCGTTGCCGATGCCGGTGCCGAGCGCGCCGGAGATGGCGACGGCGAGCAGCACGGAGGGGAAGGCGTAGAACACGTCCGTGGTGCGCATGATGAGCATGTTCACCCAGCCGCCCGCGAAGCCCGCCACCAGCCCGAGCAGCCCGCCGACGCCGAAGGCCAGCACCACCGGCGTGATGCCGAGGAACCAGGAGAGCCGGCCGCCGAACAGCAGGCGCGTGAGCATGTCGCGTCCCTGCTCGTCGGTGCCGAGCACGTAGCCGGGGAAGCCGATCGGCTTGAGGCGCCGCAGCACGCTGCCCGTGTAGGGGCCGTAGGGGGCGATCACCGGGGCGAGCAGGATCGCCGCCAGCATCAGCAGCAGCACGGCGGCGCAGACGAGGCTGACCGGGTCGCGCATCAGGCGTTTCCGCACCCCGGCCCAGTAGGAGGCGCCGGCGGGGGCGGCGGGCACGGCGGCGGCGGGCAGGGCGAGGTCGCTCATGGCCGTCTCCCCCTCAGCCGCGCCGCACGCGCGGGTCGATCGCGGTCTGCAGGATGTCCACCGCGAGGTTGATCGCCACGAAGAACAGCGCCAGCACCAGGATGGTGCCCTGCAGCACCGGGATGTCGCGCTGGAAGATCGCGGTGTTGAGCAGCAGCCCGGTGCCGGGCCAGTTGAACACCGTCTCCACCAGGATCGAGCCGCCCATCAGGTAGCCGAGCTGCAGGCCCATCACCGCGAGCACGTTGGGCGCCGCGTTCTTCACCACGTGCCGGAAGATGCCGAAGGGCCGCAGCCCCTTGCCGCGCAGCGTGGTGACGAAGTCCTGGTTCAGGATGTCGCCGGCGACGCCGCGCACGGTGCGGGCGATGAGGCCGGTCGGGATCACCGCCAGCGTCACGGCGGGCAGGATCAGGTGCGGGATGTGCGCCATGTCCCAGGCCCAGGAACCGGAGCCGTCGGAGCTGATGCCGGTGGCGGGCAGGATCGGCCAGAGCACGCTGAACAGGATCACCAGCACCATGCCGAGCCAGTAGTGCGGGATGGAGACGCCGACCACGGCGAGGCCGATCGCGCCGCGATCGACGGCCGTGCCGCGCCAGGCCGCCGCCGCGCCGCCGAGCACGGAGCCCGCGACGAAGCCGATCAGCGCCGCCGCCACCGCCAGCACCAGCGTGTTGCCGACCGCGTTGGCGAGGTCCGCGGTGACGGGCCGGCCGGTGGCCAGCGAACGGCCGAGATCGCCCTGCGCGACATGCGTCAGCCACAGCCAGAACTGCACCGGCAGCGGCTGGTCCAGCCCGTAGGCGCGGCGGAGCATGTCCGCCACCTCCTTCGGCGCGTCGGCGGGCAGGATGGCGTTGATCGGGTCGCCCGGCGCGATCTGCACCAGCATGAAGCACACGAAGCCGACGGCGAGGGCGATCGGCACGGTGTAGAGGATGCGGCGGAGGATGTAGAGGATCATGCGGCGATTCCGGCGGGGGGCTGCGCCGTGTCGGGCACGCGGATGCAGCGGGCGGCGCGGTCCGGCACGGGGCGTCGCGGCGCCGGCACGGCGGCGAGGCAGGCGGGCTCCGTGTACGGGCAGCGCGGCGCGAAGGCGCAGCCCTCGGGCAGCCGCTCCAGGTTGGGCGGGCTGCCGGGGATGGTGGTGAGCGGCGTGCCGCGCCGCTGCCCGTGCACCGTGGCGCCGAGCAGCCCCTGCGCGTAGGGGTGCAGCGGCGCGCGCATCAGCGCCCCGGTCGGCCCCTCCTCGATGAAGCGGCCGGCATACATCACGGCGATGCGGTCCGCGATCTCGCCGGCGACGCCGAGATCGTGCGTGACGAACACCACGCCCATGCCCAGCTCGCGCTGCAATTGCCGCAGCAGGAGAAGGATCTGGATCTGCACCGTGGCGTCGAGCGCCGTGGTCGGCTCGTCCGCCAGCAGCAGCTTCGGGCGGCAGGAGAGGGCGATCGCGATCATCGCGCGCTGGCGCAGCCCGCCCGACAGCTCGTGCGGGTAGGCGGCGAGGCGCCGCTTCGCGGAGGGGATCTGCACCAGCTCCAGCAGCTCCAGCGCCCGCCGGTCGGCCTCGGCGCCCGAGACCTTCTCGTGGCGCAGGATGGTCTCGCGGATCTGCCGGCCGATGGTGAAGATCGGGTCGAGCGCCGTCATCGGCTCCTGGAAGATCATCGAGACCAGGCCGCCGCGCAGGTCCGCCACCGCCCGCGCGGAGGCCGCGACCATGTCGTGCCCGCCGACGCGCAGCGTGCCGGAGACGCGCGTGACGCCGGGCGGGTTCAGCCGCATCAGCGCGCGCAGCGTGACGGACTTGCCCGAGCCGCTCTCGCCCAGGATGCACAGCACCTCGCCCTGGGCGAGGTCGAAGTCGACGCCGTTCACCGCGTGCACCGTGGCGTCGCGCGTCACGAAGCGCACGGTCAGGTCGCGGGCATGGACCAGCGGCGGGGCGGCCCCGGGGGGATTCGCGGAGTCAGGCGGCATGCGCGGCCTCCGTCGTGGCGGGGGCGCGGCTGTGGCCGCTGCCGGGCAGGGCCATCAGGCAGGCGGCGGCATGACCGTCCCCCAGCGGCGCCAGCGGCGGCTCGGTCACGGCGCAGACCGGCTCGGCATGGGCGCAGCGCGTGCGGAAGCGGCAGCCGGAGGGCGGATCGACCGGGTTGGGCGGGTCGCCGGAAAGCGGCGCCTCGGTGCGCCGGCGGTCCGGGTCCATGGTCGGGCGGCTGGCCAGCAGGGCGGCGGTGTAGGGGTGCGCGGGGCGCCCGAAGATCGCCTCCACCGGCCCGATCTCGGCGACGCGGCCGAGATACATCACCATCACCCGGTCGGCCATGTACTGCACCACGTTGAGGTCGTGGCTGATGAACAGGTAGGTCAGGCCGAAGCGGTCCTTGAGGTCGCAGAGCAGGTTCAGCACCTGCGCCTCCACCGACTTGTCGAGCGCCGAGACCGGCTCGTCGAGGATCACGAGGCGCGGGCGCAGCGCCAGCGCACGCGCGATGTTGACGCGCTGGCGCTGGCCGCCCGAGAGCGCGTGCGGGTAGCGCCAGCCGAATTGCGCCGGCTCCAGCCCGACGGCCGCCAGCAGCTCGCGCGCCTTGGCCAGCGCCTCGCGCGCCGGCGTGCCGTGGACGCGCGGGGCGAAGGCGATGGATTCCTCGACCGGCAGGCGCGGGTTGAGCGAGGCGTAGCTGTCCTGGAACACCATCTGCACCTGCCGGCAGTAGTCGCGCCGGCCGAGGCCGCCGGCGCCCACGCCCTGGCCGTCCAGGATCACCTCGCCCGCCGTCGGCTCCAGCAGCCGCATCAGCAGGCGCGAGGTGGTGGACTTGCCGCAGCCGGATTCGCCCACCAGCCCCAGCGTCTCGCCCTTGCGGATGGTGAAGTCCACCCCGTCCACCGCCCGCACCACGCCGCGCGCGCCGCCGAGCCAGCCGCCGCGCAGCGGGAAGTGCTTCACCAGCCCGCGCACGCCGAGCAGCGGCTGCGCCGGGCCACCGATCTCGTCCGGATGCGGCGGCGCCGCCCCGGTTGGTCCCATCTGCATCCCAGACATCATGCCAGGGGTCGGAGCAAGAAGCGGGCCGGGGCGGCCGGCGGCGCTGCCGGCCCGGCTGCGCCGTCTGGCCAAGGCGCCGTCTGGCCAGGGCGCCGCCTGGCCGGGGCGTCGTCTGGCCAGGGCGTCGTCTGGCCAGAGCGCCGCCTGGCCGGGGCGCGGCGCCGGTTGCCGCGTGCCGCCCGGCCGCGTACCCCGTGGCCCGTGCCAGACGAACCGATCCGCGCCCGACGCCTCGCCTTCGCCCTGTTCGCCGCCCTCGTCGCGCTGTCGCTGGCGACGCTGTGCTGGCGCGTCCTCGCCCCGGGCGGCTGGACGGTGTGGGAGGAGCTGATCCTGCTCTGCTACCTCGCCACCCTGCCCTGGATCGCGCTCTGCGCCGCCAACGCGCTGGTCGGCTTCGCGCTGCTGCTCGGCACGCCGGATCCGCCCGCCGCCGTGCTGCCGGCGCTCCGCGCGGCGCGGGACGGCCCGTCGAACGACCCGCCCTGCCTGCGCACCGCCATCGCCGTGTGCATACGGAACGAGCCGATGGACGCCGTGCTGCCGCCGCTCGCCGCGCTGCTCGACGGCCTCGCCGTCGCCGGCGTGGGGGCGCGCTTCGAGGCCTGGATCCTCTCCGACACGCAGGACCCCGCCCTGGCCGAGGCCGAGGCGGCCGCCATCGCCGGCTTCGCCGCCGCGCTGCCGCTGCGCTACCGCCGGCGCGCTTCCAATGCCGGCTTCAAGGCCGGCAACGTGATGGAATTCCTCGACGGCGAGGGCGCCGGGCACGACCTGCTGCTGGTGCTCGACGCGGACAGCGCCATGTCGGCCGCGGCGGTGCTGCGTCTGGTCGCCTGCATGGAGGCCGATCCGCGCCTCGCCATCCTGCAGCCGCTGATCGCGGGGCGCCCGGCCACGGCCGCCTTCCCCCGGCTGTTCCAGTTCGGCATGCGCGCCGGCATGCGCGCCTGGGCCACCGGGCAGGCCTGGTGGCAGGGCGACGAGGGGCCGTACTGGGGCCACAACGCGCTGATCCGCATCGCCCCGTTCCGCGCCCATTGCCGCCTGCCGGTGCTGCCGGACGGGCGGCCCATCCTCAGCCACGACCAGGTGGAGGCGGTGCTGCTGCACGCCGCCGGCTGGAAGGTGCGCTGCCTGCCCGACGACACGGGCAGCCTGGAGGCCAACCCGCCGGCCCTGCCGGAATTCATGCGCCGCGACGGCCGCTGGGCCGCCGGCAACATGCAGTACGTCACCCTGCTGCGCCGCCCCGCGCTGCTGCGGCAGGGCGGCGCGGGCAGTGGCCCGGGCGGCGGCACGGCCGCCGGGGCGCTCACCCCCATGGGGCGCTGGCAGCTCCTCCAGGCGATCCTGCTGTTCCTCACCGCCCCGCTCTGGCCGGCCATGCTGGCGCTGGCCGTGCTCAACGTGGTCTCGGGCGGCGCCGCCGCGACGCCGCGCGGCGCGCTGCTGGCCCTGCTGCTGGCGAGCTGGCTGGCGCTGCACGCGCCGAAGCTGCTGGGCTATGCCGAGCTGCTGCTGCGCCCCGACCGCGCCCGCCGCTTCGGCGGCCGCCTCGCCGTGCTGCGCGGGGCGGCGGCCGAGCTCCTGTTCACCCTGCTGCTCGATCCGCCGAGCCTGTTCGGCAAGACCCTGGCGCTGCTCGGCCTGCTGCTCGGGCGCGGCGGCGGCTGGGCGCCGCAGAACCGGGCCGATCGCGGCGTCGCCTGGGCCGACGCGGCGCGGCTGCTCTGGCCGCAGACGGCGTTCGGCGTGGCGTCGCTCGGCCTGCTGCTGGCGCATTCGCCCGCCGCGGCGCTCTGGTCGCTGCCCTTCACGGCCGGGCTGGCGCTGGCGATCCCGCTCTGCGTGCTGACCGCGCATCCGGGCTTCTCCGCCTGGCTGCGGCGCCACCGCATCGCAGCGACTCCGGAGGAGCTGGCGGCCGCGTCCTGAACCGTGCCGCCACGCTCCGGGCCGTCCCCCCGGGCCGTTCCCCGGGCCGTCCCCCGGACCATCTCCCTCGGGGCCGTGCCGGCCGGCGGCCCCGCCAGCCATGGCCACGCGATTCCGCCATCCGCTCCCGGCCCCGGCGGCTTCCGCGTGGATCGGCGCCCGGCCGGCCGTTGCGCGCCCGCATCGCGCCCGGCATACCCCTTCGACCCGCATGGCCTGCCGGCGGCCGCTCCGCGGCCGACTGCCCGGAAAAGGAGGGGGAGGGAATGCTCACACTTCTGGCCTACCTGATGGTGCTCGTCTTCATGACGCTGATCATGACGGACCGGCTCTCGGCGCTGCTGGCGCTGATCCTCGTGCCCATCCTGTTCGCCGTCCTCGCCGGCTTCGGCGGCGAGATGGGGCCGATGATGCTGAACGGCATCCGCAACCTCGCCCCCACCGGCGTGATGCTGCTCTTCGCCATCCTCTACTTCGGCGTGATGATCGACGCCGGGCTGTTCGACCCGGTGGCGCGGACGGTGCTCAACATCGTCAAGGGCGACCCGGTGAAGATCGTCATCGGCACCGCGATCCTCGCCATGGTCGTCTCGCTCGATGGCGACAGCTCGACGAGCTACATCATCACCACCACCGCCATGCTGCCGCTCTACCGGCGCCTGGGCATGAACCCGCTGGTCGCGGCCTGCGTCATCATGCTGGCGGCGGGCAACATGAACCTCACCCCCTGGGGCGGCCCCACGGCCCGCGCGGCCAGCGCCCTGCACATCGACGCCAACACGCTGTTCGTGCCGCTGATCCCCTCGATGGTGGCCTGCGCCCTGTTCGCGGTCTTCGTCGCCTGGCTGCTCGGCCGGCGGGAGCGGGCGCGGATCGGCGCGGCCAGCCTGCCCGGCCTGACGGGCCTCGACGAGGTGCCCGCCCCGGTCGGCGGCACGGTGGACACGGTGGAGCCGCTGCCGCCGGAGCGCCGGCCGCACCTGCTCTACGTCAACCTCGGCCTGACCGTCGTGCTGATGGGCTGCCTGCTCTCGGGCATCCTGCCGCTGCCCGTGCTGTTCATGATCTTCTTCGCGCTGGCGATGCTCATCAACTATCCCAGGCCCGCCGACCAGAAGCCGCGCATCGCGGCGCACGCGCCCAACGTGCTCTCCGTGGTCTCGCTGATCTTCGCCGCCGGCATCTTCACCGGCATCCTCTCCGGCACCGGCATGGTGGACGCGATGGCGCGCAGCGTGATCGCGATCATCCCCGATTCCGCCGGGCGCTTCATGCCGCTCATCACCGCGCTCGTCAGCATCCCCTTCACCTTCTTCGTCTCCAACGACGCCTTCTACTTCGGCATCCTGCCGATCCTGGCCGAGGCGGGGCGCGTCTACGGCTTCAGCGCCGAGGCGATCGGCCGCGCCTCGCTGGTGGGGCAGCAGGTCCACCTGCTCAGCCCGCTGGTCGCCTCCACCTACCTGCTGGTCGGGCTGTGCGGCATCGATTTCGGCGCGCACCAGCGCTTCACCCTGCCCTGGGCGCTGGCGGCGGCGATGGTGATGCTGCTGGTAGCGGGGGCGACGCTGGCCTTCCCGCTGTTCTGAAGCGTGCGAGGGTTTCCGGGGCAGGCTCCGCCTTCCCGGGGAACCCATCCGGCCACGGGGAAGGCTCTGCCTTCCACGGACCCCATCCGGCAGGAGGGCGAGGCCCTCCTGCACCTCTCTTCGTCTGAAGCCCGGGTGTCTCGGCAGCCGGGCCGTCCTTGCCGGAACGGTGGCTTCGTCCCTGGCGGGGATGCCAGGGGGTATCGGCCAGGGGACATCGGAAGCACGCCGCGCGGGAAGCGCGTGGGGTGGCGCTCCCGCGCCCGGCCGGCGTCAGTTCGTCGAGGCCGTCGGCCGCAGACCTAGCTCCGCCAGGATCGTCGCCATCGACCGCCGCTCGGCCGCCAGGAATGCCGTGAACTCCGGCCCCGCCAGGTAGAGCGGCCGCCAGCGCCGCTCCGCCACCTCGCGCGCCCAGGCCGGCGACCGCGCCATCGCCGCCACCAGCGCGCCCAGCCGCGCCTGCTGCGCCGACTCCAGCCCGGGTGGCGCGAACACGCCGTGCCAATTGTAGAGCACGACATCGATGCCGCCCTCCCGCAGCGTCGGCACGTCCACCCCGTCCAGCCGCTGCTCGCCGGAAATGCCCAGGGCACGCATCCGGCCGGCGGCGACGTGCGGGGCGAATTCGCTCCAGTCGCTGATGCCGGCGGCGGCGCGTCCCTCCAGCACCGCCGCCGCGGCCGGCCCGCCGCCGCTGAACGGCAGGAAGGCGAGCTGGGTGGACTCCAGGCCGAGCCGCCGGCCGATCAGCGCCAGCAGGATCTGGTCCGTGGAGCCCGGCGAGCCGCCCGCCACGCGCAGCCCGAGCGGGTCGGCCCGCAGGGCGCGCGCGAAGTCGTCCAGGCCGCGCAGCGGCGAGGCGGCGGCCACGGCCAGCACATGCGCCTCGCCCTTCAGCCGCGCCACCGGCGTGGTGTCGTTGAGGGTCAACGGGCTGCCGTTGACCAGCGCCGAGGCGAGCTGGGTCAGGCCGCTCACCATCAGCGTGTCGTCATGCCCGCGCAGGCCGGTGACGAGCCGGGGCAGGGCGAGCGCGCCGCCGGCGCCCGGCAGGTACTCCACGACGATCCCGCGCGCCGCGCCGGTCTCCTGCAGGACGCGGCGCATCGCCTGGGCCGTGCCGTCCCAGCCGCCGCCGGGCGAGGCCGGGACGATCAGGCGCAGCGTGCCAGGGGATGCGCCGGCGGATGCGCCGGCGGGCGCGCCAGGGGATGTGCCAGGGGACCTGCCAGGGGGTGTTTCGGAGGAAGGTCGTGGCGTGCCCGCTCCCTGGGCGCCGGCCGGTGCGGGCATCCGGGCCGCGGCGCCCAGCGCAACGGCCAGCAGCAGCGTTCGCCGTGTCGTGCTCGTCATGACGTACCCATCCCTCTCCCCGCGCGGCCCGTGCCGGAGACGCGACCGCAACGACGCATGTCGCCATCTTCTGCCGGCGAGGGAAGGGGGGGCGGCGAAGGAAGGGCGGATCGCAGGCGGGGCCGACGGGTGCCGCAGGGGGACGGGGCGGGCATCGGGGGGAAACCCGGTCGTTCCTCCTCTGTCGGAAATCTGGACGTCGCGGCGCCACGGGAGACGCGGCATGGGAAATCTGATGCAACAACACCTGAACGGCCAGGGCCTGTTGTTCGTCTACATACGATCCCATATTGCACCGCAGCATGATGAGGAGGTGCGACATGGTCCGGATGACCCGCATCGCGGCCTTTGCCAGGGGCCGACTGCCGATTCTCTGGCTGGTGTTCGGGCTGCCGGCGGCGCTGCTGGCGCTGCTGCTGGCCGGCGCGGCGACGCCGGCATGGCGGGCGCTGCCGGTGCTGGTGCTGCTGTTCGGTCTCGGCGGCACGCTCGCCGTGGCGTTGGCGCCGGAGTGGCGCGACCGGCTGGCGCGGCGGCACATCACGCCCTGATCCCGGCCTGCGCGGGTCCGCGCACCCGCGTCGGCTTCACGCCGTGCCGGGGAGCGCCCCGACGAAACGCCCCACCTCCGCCGGCACCGCCCCCGTGTAGAGCGGCAGGCCGCGGGCGAAGGTGGCGATGAGGCCGACATGCCCGAGGCCCGGATATTCCACCAGCCGGGCCTCGGCGCCGAGCGCGCGCTGGCGCGCGGCCAGCCGCTCGCTGTTGGCGGGGCGGACGGTGGTGTCGTCGGTGCCGGTCAGCAGCAGCAGGGGCGGCGCGTCGGCCCGCGCGTAGGCGATGGGTTGGGTCGCCGGCAGGCCGCCCGGGTCCGCGTCGGCGCGGAAGAGGTCGCGCAGCATGCCGCTCTCCAGCGGCAGGAAGTCGTAGGGCCCGGCGAGGCCGACCGCGCCCGCCGGCGGCGGCGCCCCGGCCCGGCTCAGCCAGCGCCGGTCCAGCGCCAGCATCACCGCGTTGTAGGCGCCGGCCGAGTGCCCGGCCAGCACCACCGGTCCCGGCGGCAGTCCCAGGGCGGCGCGCTCGCGCGCCAGGAAGGCCACCGCGGCGGCGCAATCCTCCAGGAAGGCCGGGAAGCGGATCTCGGGGTACAGGCGGTAGTCCGGCACCGCCACCGCCCAGCCCTGGCGCGCCAGGGTGGCGGCGACGAAGCGGTACAGGCCGCGCGCGCCGGAATCCCAGTTGCCGCCATAGAAGAACACGACCAGCGGCATGCCGGCCGCGAGCCCGTCCGGCCGGTAGAGGTCGAGGCGGTGGCGCGGGCCCTCGCCGTAGGCGATGCCCTCGCGCAGCGCGTAGCCGCCGCGCGGCGCCAGGGCGTTGGCGAGGTCGGCGGGCGAGCAGCCGACGAGGGAGCCGGCTGCCGCACCGCCGGCCAGGGCGCGCGCCAGCGCCCCGGGCAGTCTCCCGGGGAGGCTGCCGGCGAGGCCGGCGGCGAGCAGGACCCGGCGCCCCGGCCGGCTGCCCCGCGCCGGCGGGCCGGGGGCAGGGTCACCCGGCCCCGGTCTGCCCGGCCCCGGCCTGCTTGGCCCCGGTCTGCCCGGCCCCGGCCTGCCCGGCGCCGTGGCATCGGGGATCGGGCAGGCCGGGATCGGGCGGCTCAGGATCGGCCGAAGCCCTCCAGCACGACCTTGCCGCGCGCCTTGCCGCTCTCGATCAGCGCGTGCGCGCGGATCAGGTTGGCGGCGTCGATGGTGCCGAAGGTCTCGGTCAGCGTGGTGCGCAGCGCGCCGCTGTCCACGAGGTGCGACACCTCGTCGAGCAGCCGGTGCTGCGCGATCATGTCCGGCGTGTGGAAGACGGGCCGCGCGAACATGTACTCCCAGGCCAGCGTGCCCGCCTTCGTCTTGAGCCGCTTCGCATCGAGCGACTGCGGGTCGTCGATCACGCAGACGGCGCCCTGCGGCGCCAGGATCTCGCAGATCGCGTTCCAGTGCGTCTCGGTGTGCGTGGTCGAGAAGATGTAGGGCACCGGCACGCCGAGCGCCTTGACCTGCCGCGCGAGGTCCTTGCCGTGGTCGAGGACATGGTGCGCGCCGAGCGTCGTGCACCACTCGCGCGTCTCGGGGCGGGAGGCGGTGGCGAGCACCTGCAGCCCGGTCAGCCGCCGCGCGAGCTGGATGGCGATGGAGCCGACGCCGCCGCCGCCGCCCAGGATCAGCAGCGCGCTGTTCGGGTCCGCCTTGGCGCCGGCGCCGCCGCGCGGGATGTGCAGCCGGTCGAACAGCGCCTCCCAGGCCGTGATCGCGGTCAGCGGCAGGGCGGCGGATTCGGCGAAGCTCAGCGTCTTCGGCTTGTGGCCGACGATCCGCTCGTCCACGAGCTGGAATTCGGCGTTGCTGCCGGGGCGGTCGATGGCGCCGGCGTAGAACACCTCGGCGCCGATCGGGAACAGCACCGACTCCGGCCCCTTGGCGCGGACGATGCCGGCGGCGTCGAAGCCGAGCACGCGCGGCTCGCCGGCCGGGTCGGCGTTGCGGCGGACCTTGGTGTCCACCGGGTTGACCGAGACGGCCCGCACCTCGATCAGCAGGTCGCGCCCGCGCGGCGGCGACGGCTCCGGCAGGGTGAGGTCGATCAGGGCCTCGTCATGCTCGATCGGGTGGCAGTGCGTGTAGCCGACGGCGCGCATGCGTCGCTCCTCCGAATTCTTCCTGCGCCCAGAGATCAGGCCGATCCGGGCCGCGATACAAGCCCGGCGCGGGCGCCGGCCTTGCCGCCCCGTCCGGCGGCGGCGGCGCGCCATGCCCGGGACACGCGGCTGCGGCGGTCGCCCTGCGATGGGAGCGTGGCGGGAAGGTCAGTGTGACGAACCTGTATTGTGCGCCGCAGCATCGGGTGCCACGCTTCCCGCATGTCCGGCCTCCTCCATGATCGGGACGACGCGGCCGCCGCCCCGGAACGCCCGCCGGCCGCCGCCACGGCGGCTTCCGCCCCCCGCCTGCCGGCCGAGGCGGGCAGCCCGCGCGTGGTGGCGGTGCTCAGCCTGCTGATGGCCTTCGCCTCGATGTCCACCGACATCTACCTGCCGGCCTTCCCGGCGCTGGGCGCCGATCTCGGCGTCTCCCCGGGGCGGATCCAGCTCACCCTGTCGGGCTTCCTGGTGGGGTTCAGCCTAGGGCAGCTGCTCTGGGGGCCGATCGGCGACCGCTACGGCCGGCGCGGGCCGATCGCGGCGGGCCTCGTGCTGTTCGTGCTGGGCTCGGCGGGCTGCGCCCTGGCCGGCTCGGCCGCCGAGGTGATCGGCTGGCGCGTGGTGCAGGCGGTCGGCGCCTGCGCCGGGCCGGTGCTGGCGCGCGCCATGGTGCGCGACCTCTACGCGCGCGACCGCTCGGCGCAGGTGCTCTCGACGCTGATGCTGGTGATGGGCATCGCGCCGCTGCTGGGGCCGATCCTGGGCGGGCAGATCCTGGAATGGTGGTCCTGGCGCGGCATCTTCTGGGTGCTGGTGCTGTTCGGCCTGGTCGCGCTGGCCTGCCTGCCGCTCCTGCCGGAGACGCTGCCGCCGCCGTTGCGCAGCTCGCTCGGCCTGCGCGAGTCGCTCTTCTCCTACGTCGCGATGGCGCGCAGCCGGCGGCTGCTCGGCTACGCGCTGATGGGCGGCTGCTTCTACGGCGGCATCTACGCCTACCTCGCCGGCACGCCCTTCGCCTACATCGAGTACCACCACGTTCCCGCCACGGCCTACGGGCTGCTGTTCGGCGTCAACATCGCCGGCATGATGATCGCGAACCTGATCAACCGCCGGCTGGTGGCGCGCTTCGGCTCGGACCGGCTGCTGCGCGTCGGCGCGCTGGTGGCGGCGGCCTCGGGCATCGCGGTGGCGGTGTGCGCGCGCACCGGCTGGGGCGGGCTGTACGGCTTGGTCGTGCCGCTCTTCTTCTACGTCTCGATGCTGGGCTTCATCGTGGCGAATTCGGTGGCCGGGGCGCTCGCCGCCTTCCCGCGCAAGGCGGGCGCCGCCTCGGCGCTGGTGGGGGCGACGCATTACGGCAGCGGCGTGTTCTCCGCCGCCGCGCTGGGCTGGTTCGCCGACGGCACGCCCTGGACCATGGCCTGGATGATCGCCGTGCTCGGCGTCGGCACGCTTCTCGCATGCCTGCTGCTGCTCCGGCCGGCGCGGCCGGAGATGGCGTAGGATGGCGGCGCGCGTCAGGGTCTTGCGAAGACCGTCGGACGTGCCAATCTTCCTGCCGTCCGCAACAGATGAAAGGAGGTGATCCAGTGTCTCATTGTTTGACCGTGGCGTCGGCCGTGTCGACCCGGATCTCCGCAGCCTCCGCAGCCCTGGCCCACTGACCGGGACGCGACGAAAGCCGGTTTTCCGGTAGGGCACGTATCAGGCCCGCAAGCAATGCGAGGGCCCCGGAAGGCGACTTCCGGGGCCCTCTTGCCGTCCGCTCCCCCGTGATCCGCGTCTCGGGTGACCCGCTTCCCGGACGGGCGGACGCCGCCTGGGAAGCGGGCTGGCGGGTCAGGCCGGCGCCAGCTCCCGCACGCCGAGTTCCTGCGTCCACAGCGCCCCCGCCGGCAGCGCCGCCCGCGCCACCTCGGCCAGATGCGGGTGGTGCGTCAGCAGGACCACCTGCACCGAATGGCTGAGGCCGAGCAGGGCGCGGAAGGCGGCGGCGGCGCGTCGATCGTCGAAGGTCTGCAGGATGTCGTCGCCGAGGAAGGGCAGCGGGAAGCCGCCCGCCACGTGGTCCTCGATGGCGACCAGGCGCAGCGCCAGGAAGAGCTGGTCGCGCGTGCCCTCGGAAAGCTGCCCGACCTCCGCCTCCTCGCCGCTCGCGGCGCGCAGCACCAGCCGCGCCGGCCCGCGCTGCTCCTGCCGCGCGGCGACGCCGGGATAGGCGCCCTCCGTCAGCGTCGCGACCGCATCGCCGATCCGACGCATCACGGCGTCGTTGGCGGACTCGCCGAGCTCGGCGAGCGCCGCCTCCAGCAGGCTCGACGCGGCCTGCATCAGCAGCGCGTCGTCGAGCGTGGTGCCCAGGCTGGAGGCGGCGGCCTCCTCCGAGGCGGCGGCGGCCAGCGCCGTGTCCTCGCCGGCGGCGTGCTGCATCCGTGCCTCGACGCGGGTCGCGGCGGCGGCGGCCTCCTGCGCCGCCTCGCCCTGGGCGGCCTGCGCGGCACGGGCCTCCTCCAGCGCCGCCTCGGTCGCTTCCGCGGGCTGCGCGTCGGCCTCGGCGCGCAGCGCGGCGAGGGAGAGGCCGTCGCCCGCCTCGAACAGCGCGGTCTCGGCCCCGGCCAGCGCCGCCTGCCGGCGCGCGCGCTCCTCGGCAAGGGCGAGGCGTGCCGTGAGGGTGGCCTCCTCGGCGCCCAGCGCGTCCAGCACGGCCTGCCAGTCCCGCGCCGCCCGCGCGGCGGCCGCCTCCGCCTCGCGCCGTGCCGTCGCGGCCGCCTCGCGCTGCCGCTCCAGCAATTCCCGCCGCTTGGCGACGGCCTGCGCGGCGCGCAGACGCTGGTCCAGCGCGCGGGCGAGCGCGAACGGGTCCCCGGCCTCGAGGTCGGGCGCGACCCGGGCGCGCAGCGCCTCGGCGGCCGCGTCGAAGCCCGCCAGCTCGGCCTCGGCCGCCGCGACGCGGGCCGCCCCGGCCGCCGCCTCGCGCGCCAGCGGCCCGATGCCGTCGAGCAGGTCGAGCAGCGCGCTGGTGTCGTCCGGGTGCTCGTCGGCGGGCCGGCCCAGCGCCGCCAGCGCCGCCGCCCATTCCGACTGCCAGCCTTCCTGGCGCGCCTCGGCGGCCTGCCGCTCGGCCTCGGCCTCGGCGCGCTCGGCGCGGGCCGCGTCCAGCGCGGCCTGGAACTGGCCGCGCGTGGCGTCGGCGAGGCGCGCGGCGCGCAGGCTTTCCGTCGCCCGGTCCAGCCGCGCCTGGAGCAGCAGGGCGACGGCCGGCATGCCGCCGGGACGGCCGTCGCCCGGCCGGTCTTCGCCGGGCGGGGCGAAAGCGGCGAGGCGCGCGGCGGCGGCCTCCTGGCGCGCGTCAAGCTCGGCCAGCGCCGCGTCCTTCGCCCGCTGCTCCCGCCAGGCGGCCAGCGCCCGGCCGCGCGCCGCGAGCCGGCGCTCCACCTCGGCCGGCCCCGCTTCCGGCGGCAGGGCGAGCGGCGCCAGCGTCCCGGCCCAGGCGGCTTCGGCGGCGGCGAGGTCGCGTCCCGCCGCCTCCCGTGCCGCGCCCAGCGCCTCGAGCGCGGCGCGCTGCGCGTCGGCGATGCGCTCCTGCTCGGCGGCGGCGGCCAGACGCTCGGACTCCGCGTTGCGCTGGTCGGCCAGCGCGTCGGCCGCCGCGACGGCGCCGGCATAGGCGAGAGGCAGCGGCGTGCCGTCGCCGGCGAATTCCGCCTCGGCCGCCACGTCCGGCGTGCCGGCGAAAGCGCGTCGGTAGATCAGGTGCCAGCCGGAATCGCGGCGCGCCCGCGCGGCGGCCAGCGCGGCGGCGTCGGGCAGCGGGCCGGCGGCGCGCAGCGTGGCGAGGCGGGATTCCGCGGCCTCCAGCGCCTCGGCGGCGCGCGCGGCGCCGTCCTCGATGGCATCCCGCGCGGTGCGGGCCCGGTCGCGCGCCGCGGCGAGCGACGCCAGCGTCGCGTCGTCCGGCGGCGACAGCGCGGCCAGCGCCGCCGGGTCGCGCAGCGGGGCGGGCAGGGCGGCGAGGGCGGCATCGAGCGCCGCCGCCGCCTCCGCCGCCGTCCGTCTGGCGGCGGCGTGCAGCTCGGCCGGCCTGCCGCCGGCGGTGATCTCGTCGAGCAGGGCTTGCAGCCCGGCCGTGTCGAGCGCCGGCGGCAGGGCGGCCAGGGCGGCCTGCGCGTCGGCCACGCGCTGCGCGATCGCGGCGAGCCGCGCGGGGCCGCGCGCCAGGGTGCCGGCATTGCCGGCGCGCTCCGCCAGCAGCCGGCGCAGCCGGGCGAGCGGGGCGCGCGGCGGCACCGCCTCGGCGGCGCGCTCCGGCGGCAGGTCGCGGCCGAGCTGGCGCAGGCGGTCGGCCAGCTCGGCATGCCGGTCGCGCAGCGCGGCGCGGGCGGCGGGGAGCTCGTCGCGCGCCCTGGTCGCGGCGCCGGACTGCGCCGTCAGCGCGGCGACGGGTCCGGCCTCGGCCAGCAGGGCGTGGTCGGGCCGTTCCCCCGCGGTCTCGGCGGCGAGCCCGGCGAGGGTCGCGCGCGCCGCGTCCAGCGCGGCCTCGGCCTGGCGCAGCGCGGCCCGGGTTTCCGGCACCTGCGCGGCGAAGCCCTCGGGCAGCACCGGCGCGTCCGGGTGGGCGGCGAGCCAGTCGGCGGCGTCGTCGCGCCGGGCGAGCAGCGGCCGCACCCGGCGCAGTCGCTCCAGCCGGCGGATGGTCTCGGCGGCGGCGGTGGCGGCGCGGTTGGCCTCGGCGCGGGCGGCGCGGGCGGTGTCCAGCTCGGCTTCCCAGCCCTGCCACGTCTCGGGCCGCAGCACGGCTTCGCGCTTGGCGCGGCGGCTCCCGGTCCAGCGTTCGAGCGCGGCGTAGAAGGGGCGCTGGGCGGATTTGCGGGCCGGTGCCAGACGGTCGCGCTCGGCGTTCAGCGCCTCGCGCACGCTCTGCGCCTCGCGCATGCCGCCGGCGGCGGCGAGCAGCGCCTCGGCCAGCGCGCCGCCGCTGCGCAGCAGCTCGTCGCCGCCCCGGCGCAGCGCCTCGGTATCGAGCGCGAAGAGGCGTTCCAGCAGGTTGCGGTCGGCGGTACCGAGCAGGCCGGCGAGCATGGCCGGGTCGCCGGGATCGCCCGCGGCGTCCAGCAGCGTGTTGCCCTGGCCCTTGCGGCGGCCGAAGCGGAACGGCGCACCGTTCGCGTCGATCCCGGCGGCATCGAGCCGCATGCCCTGGTAGCCGTGGCGGAAGCCCATCGGCGTCTGCGCGCCGATGCCGAAGAGCAGGTCGCCGAAGGCGCTGCGCAGCACGGACTTGCCGGCGCCGTTGGGGGCGACCAGCAGGTTGACGCGGCCGGGGGCGGGGTCGAGCGCGATCTCGGCCGTGTCGAAATTGCCGTAGCGGCGGAGGGTGAGGGCGGTCAGGCGCATGGGGCGCCCCCGGGGCTCCGCCCCGGACCCCGGCAGGGCAGGCTCTGCCTTCCCTGCACCCATCCGCCAGGGGCCTTGCCCCTGGACCCCACCAAGGGGCGAAGCCCCCTTGGAACTCCCGCTCGGATTCGAATCCCGATGGCTGAACCCGTGAGGCCGCGAAACGCCGGCGGAGGTCCAGGAACCTGAGGTTCCTGGCGGGAGGATACCCAAGGAGGGCAGCGCCCTCCTTGGTGGATGGGGTCCGGGGAAGGCGCAGCCTTCCCCGGGGACGGGTGCAGCAAAGGCAGCACGTCCCCGACGTGGCGTCCGCTCATTCCCCCGCCACCTGTCCCAGCCGCGCCAGCAGCAGGTCCCGTGCCCGGCGCAGCAGTTCCGGCGGCAGCCTGCCGGCGGCGGCCTGCACCGCCGGGTGCCCGTCCCCCAGCGCGTCCCGCAGGCCGGTCGCGCGGGTGAGCATGTGCGTCGCGTAGTCGCGCACCGGCCCGGTCACGGCGTCCGTCTCCCCGAGCGATTCGATGGCCCGCACCAGCCGGCCCACCGCGTCCGGGCGCGCGCGCAGCGCGTCGAGGTCCACGGCGGGCTCGGTGGCGACGCGCACGCTCTCGATCCAGAGGGAGTCCGCCCCGGCCGTGTTCTGCGCGGTGGCGCGCACCTGCTCGCGCGCCGCGGCCGGGTCGCGCGAGAGGGCGGCGTGCGCGCCGCAGGCGCCGCGCAGCGTGACGCGGGCGGCGAGCAGGCGGCCCTCGGCGGCGTCCAGCGCGTTGCCCAGCGCGTCGCGCACGCGGTCGAGCGCCGCGTCCTCGTCCGGCGCGCCGGCGCAGTCCACCTCGATGCGGGCCCAGCGCACGGCGTCCAGCGTGCGGTGCTCCACGGCGGCGACGCGCCCCTCGCGCACCGTGACCAGCGTGGCGCCCTTGGCGCCGCACTCGTTGACGTGGCGGCCCTGCAGGTTGCCGGGAAAGACGATCCAGGGCGCGGTCAGCAATTCCTCGCGCTGGTGGATGTGGCCGAGCGCCCAGTAGTCGTAGCCGTGCCGCGCCAGGTCGTCGATCGAGCAGGGCGCGTAGAGGGCGTGGCCGTCGCGGCCGGTGGCGGCGGTGTGCAGCAGGCCGATGTTGAGTCGGCCGGGCACGGGCGCCGGATAGGCGCGCGCCAGATTCTCGGTGACGTCGCGGGTCGCGAAGCTCTGGCCGTGGACGTGGACGCCGAACTCGGGCAGCTCGACGCTGCCCGGCCGGTCGGCGGGCAGCAGCGTGGCGCCGTCCGGCAGGCGCAGCGAGCGGGTGAGCACGCTCTCCGCGTCGTGGTTGCCGCGGATGGCGACGAGGCGGATGCCGGCGCGGGTGAGGCGCGCGAAGGCGGCGACCAGCGCCTGGCCGGTGCGCCAGTCCTGCCAGTCGCCGTCGTAGAGGTCGCCGGCGACGACGACGAAGGCCACGCGCTCGCGGATGGCGAGGTCGACGAGGTTGGCCAGCGCCTCCTTGGTGGCGCCGCGGATGCGCTGCGCCGGGGCGTCGGCCTCCAGGCCACGCAGCGGGCTGTCGAGGTGCAGGTCGGCGGCGTGGAGGAAGCGGAAGCCGGTCAAGGCGCGGTGCCGGGTGCGGGCATGCGGGGGAGTGTAGCCCGGGCGGGCGGGCGTGGTCAGGGGGGAGGCCCACCGCGGCGGTCCGGAAAGCCGCCGCGTCGCCGCGCTCAGGCCGTGGCGGCCCGATCCCCGCCCTTCGGTTCGCGGAACCGCCGCGACATCGCCTTCAGGTCGCGGTCGCCGCGACGCCGGATCCCGCCTCCTCCGGCGCGTCCGGGTTGCCGTAGCCCACGGCGTACTGGACGTAGTTCTCCAGCGGCCCGTCGAACAGCGTCACGGAGGAGCCGCCCCCTGCGCGGCCGGTGAAGCGCGCGCCGGTGGCGAGGTCGATGCCGGCGAAGGTGATGTCGTCGCCCTC
This sequence comes from Roseomonas acroporae, assembly GCF_023223525.1. GTDB lineage: Bacteria > Pseudomonadota > Alphaproteobacteria > Acetobacterales > Acetobacteraceae > Roseomonas_E > Roseomonas_E acroporae. Next base: position 124,062 of record NZ_JALPRX010000008.1, read on the forward strand.
GGCGAGGCTCAGCGCGATCGGGCCGCGATCGCCGGGCAGCAGCAGGCGGTCGGCCTCGGCCTGGGCGCGCAGGCCGGAGGCGAGGTCGACGAAGCCGTCCGGCATGGGCAGCACCGCGAAGGTCTCGCCGTTGCCGAGCGAGTGGACCACGGTGGGGCAGCGCCCGCTGCGGCGGCGATGCGCCTCGATGGCGACGATACGGCGAAGCTCCGGCGGCATCCGTGGCCTTCCTCGGTTGTTGCGTGCGTGGCGTTTCGGGGCGCCGCCCCGGACCCCGCCAGGAAGGGCGCCGCCCTTCCTGGACCATCCCGCCGGGGGCGAAGCCCCCCGGACCCCCCGTCAGGCTTCAGGCCTCGCTGGTTCAACCCGCGAGGCCGAATAACGAAGAGAGGTCCAGGAGGGCCTCGCCCTCCTGGCGGATGGGGTCCGGGGAAGGCAGCGCCTTCCCCGGGCGGTGGAAGAGGGCCCGGGGGTCAGGCGTGCCCGCGCCCGCTGTTGTCCACCGTCACCACCTGCCGGCGGGTCTTGCCGTCGATGCCGCCGGCGATCGCCCATTCGGCGAACAGCTCCGGCTTGCGCTCGAAGGTCTGGGCCTGCCACGCCTCGGTGCAGTAGTCGTCGTCGGCGTAGTACTCGACCGGGGCGGCGAGCGGGTTCTCGAAGTACCAGAAATAGGCCGAGGAGATCGGGTGGCGGCCCGGCCCGATCTCGGTCTTCCAGCCCTTGCGGCTCATGGCGAGGCCGCCGCCGATCACCTCGTGGATGTCGGTCACGGTGAAGGCGACGTGGTTCACGCCCGGCTTGCCGGGGCGGTTGAGGATGAACAGGTTGTGGTGCTCGCCCACCACCTGGCAGCGCATGAAGGCGCCGTGGTTCGGGTACTCGTCGCTGACGATGAAGCCCATGCGCTCCGTGTAGAAGGCGCGCATCGCGGCGAAGTCGGCGGCGAACAGCACGACGTGGCCGATCTTGATCGGCTCGGCGTGGTCGTGGACCGGCGAGCGGCGGTCGAGGCGGCGCGGCGTGCCGGGGGCGTTGGCCGGCGTCGCCTCCGTCACCACCTTGCGCCGCCGGCTGACCGTGAAGCCGAGGCTGAGCCCGTTCGGGTCGCGCGTGCGGTGGATGCCGTCGGCGCCCGGCTCGGTGTCGCCGAGGCGGGCGAGCGCGTCGCGCAGCGCGGCCTCGTCGGCGGTGCCCCAGATCACCTCGCGCACCGTGTTGCCGGGCTCGATCGCCGGCGGCAGGTCGGGCGCGTCCTTCGGGCGGACGATCGCCTGCCCGCCATCCTTCGTCTCGTAGACCAGCCGGTCGGCCGTGGCGGAAAGCTGGCGCAGGCCCCAGTCGTCGAGGAAGCGCCGTGCCTCCTCCATGTCCGCGACGCCGAAGGTCACGCTCTCGATGCCGGAAAAGGACATGCTCGGGGTTCTCCGTGATGGGGGCGGCGCGTTGCGGAGGCCGGGCCGATGATATCGGAGGTCGGGCAGCCGGATCAGCCCCGCGCGGGTCGGATCATGTCTGTTGATATGCTAAACTTCGTATAGCCAGCAAACTGGAACCGAGCCAGCATTTTCTGCGTGCCCGACGTCCTCCGCGTGCCCGACGTCCTTTGCATGCCGGGCGTCCCCGGCATGGCGGCACGGCACGCCGCGCCGGACCCGACGCGCGATGCCGTCCGGCCCGTTGCGACGCCGCGCCGCAGGGGCGGCGGGATCGGCCGGTCCGTCCTTTGAAAGAGGGGCGAAGGCGGTTTCGTCCCCGTGACCCTTCGGCAGGGGGACGGGGCGGTGGCCCGGTTGAATGCGCGAAGGTCGCGGCGTCAGTTGCCGCGCGCGAACACCGCGACGGCTTCCAGATGCGGCGACCAGAGGAACTGGTCGATCGGCGTCGCCGCCAGCAGCGCGAAGCCGGCCTCGCGCAGCACCTTCGCGTCGCGCGACAGGGCGGCCGGGTTGCAGGAGACGTAGATCACCCGTCGCAGGGCGGAGCGGGCGATCTGCACCGCCTGCTCGGCCGCGCCGGCATAGGGTGGGTCGATCACCACGGCCGCGAAGCCGTCCAGCTCGGCCGGGCGCAGCGGCTGGCGGGCGAGGTCGCGCCGCAGCCCGGTGACGCGCAGGCCCGGCTGCCGGGCCGCCACCTGGAGCGCCGCGATGCTCTCGGCGGCGCCCTCGTAGGCGACCACCGGGGCGCGGGCGGCGAGCGGGAAGGTCAGGGTGCCGAGGCCGGCATAGAGGTCGGCCAGCTTGGCACGCGTGGGCAGCTTCTCCGGCAGGCCGGCGAGCACGGCGTCGCGGATCGTGGCCTCGCCGGCGGGGCTGGCCTGGAGGAAGGCGCCGGGCGGCGGCGCCACCGTCGCGGCGCCGAGGCGGATGGCGACGGGCGAGAGCTGCGCGGCGGTCTCGGGCTGGCCGGTCTCGCCCTGCGCCCAGGCGATGCGCGGCAGGCCGTGGCGGCGGCCGAATTCCGCCAGCGCGGCGCGTGCCGTGGCATCGAGCGGCGCGTCGGTGCGCAGCAGCAGGTCCGGCCCGGTGTCGAGCAGGTTCAGCGCCGCCGAGCCTTCGCGGCGCAGCGCCCCGAGGCCGCGCAGCAGCGTGCGCAGCGGGGCGAACAGCGCCACCAGGCGCGGATCGAGCACGAGGCAGGTGCGCAGGGCGGCGAGCTGACCGGTGCCGCGCGCGAAGAAGCCGAGGGAGACGCCACCGTCCGGCGCGCGGCGCAGGGCGAGGTCGGCGCGGCGCCGCGTGCCGGGCGGGGTGCGCGCGACGGGCGCCAGCACGGCGGCGACCGCCGCCTCGGCATAGCCGGCGCGGGCGAGCGCGACGGCGAGACGCTGGCGCTTCCAGTCGTCGCAAGGATCCCCGGCCCAGTGCTGGAGCGTGCAGCCGCCGCAGGGGCCGAAATGCGGGCAGGGCGGCTCCACCCGGTCCGGCGAGGGGCTCAGCACCGTGTCCAGGGTCGCCGCCATGCCGTCGCCGCGCCGGGCGAGCGGCTGGGCGAGGACGGTCTCGCCGGGCAGGGCGCCGGGGACGTAGAGGGGCATGCCGTCGGGCAGGGCCGCCACGCCGTCGCCGGCCGTGCCGAGGCGGAGGATGCGGGCCTCGACGGTGGCGGCAGGGGCGGCGGGGCGGGGCGCGCGGGGGCGGCGGCGGGGCTCAGCCATGGGGGATGTGTTCCCGCTGCGCGGGGACGGGGCGCCGCCCCGGGCCCCGGCAGGGGCTTCGCCCCTGCACCCCACCAAGGGGCGAAGCCCCCTTGGAACCCCCGTATCGGAAAAGACGGCCCGACGGTTGCAGCACCCCGGAATCGAACGAACAGAGGTGCAGGAGGGCCTCGCCCTCCTGCCGGGACGGGGCCGGGAAGGACGGCGCCCTTCCCGGTGCCTGGGTGAAGGTCGCCGAGAGCGGGGCCCCCATCACACGTCCTGCTCCGCCAGGCTCTGCCGGGCGGCGAGGCGTATCTCGGACAGGAAGAGGCAGAGGGCGAGGATCAGCGCGATCATCGCGCCGATCAGCAGCAACCCGACCAGCTGCCCGATCGGCAGCGAGGAGAGTGCGCCGACGAAGGCCACGATGATGAGCAGCCCGATCAGGATGGCCGAGGCGACGCAGGCGAAGATGGCGTAGTAGGTCAGGCGGATGCGCCGGCCGAGCCGTTCCAGCTCCGCCAGCGCCGCGTCCGTCGCCTCGGCGCGCATGGCGCGGCTGCGGTCCACGAGGCGGGCGAGACGGCCGACCAGCACGTTCACCGCCGTCATCAGCGCGCTGATGAGGAAGGCGGGGGCGATGGCGAGCTGGATGGTACGCTCCAGCTCGGCCACGTCGCGGAGCGCGCTGGTCAGCTCTCCCGCCATCGCGCGCCCGCTCCCGTTTCGGCCGCTGCCGCCTCAGCCGAAGGCGTTCAGCCCGGTCTGGGCGCGGCCGAGGATCAGCGCGTGCACGTCGTGCGTGCCCTCGTAGGTGTTCACCGCCTCGAGGTTCATGACGTGGCGGATGACGTGGTACTCGTCGGCGATGCCGTTGCCGCCGTGCATGTCGCGGGCCACGCGGGCGATGTCGAGCGCCTTGCCGCAGGAATTGCGCTTGCAGAGCGAGATCATCTCCGGCGCCACCTTGTGCTCGTCGAACAGGCGGCCGAGGCGCAGGACCGATTGCAGGCCGAGGGTGATCTCGGTCTGCATGTCGGCCAGCTTCTTCTGGATCAGCTGCGTCTGCGCCAGCGGGCGGCCGAACATCTTGCGGTTCATGGTGTAGTCGCGCGCCGCGTGCCAGCAGAACTCGGCGGCGCCCAGCGCGCCCCAGGCGATGCCGTAGCGGGCGCGGTTGAGGCAGGAGAACGGGCCCTTGAGGCCCTTCACGTCCAGCTTGTTCTCCTCGGGGACGAACACCTCGTCCATCATGATCATGCCGGTGATGGAGGCGCGGAGCGAGAACTTGCCCTCGATCTTCGGGGCCTCCAGGCCCTTCATCCCCTTCTCCAGCACGAAGCCGCGGATGTCGCCCGCGTCGTCCTTGGCCCAGACCACGAACACGTCGGCGATCGGGGAGTTGGTGATCCAGGTCTTGGAGCCGGAGAGCAGGTAGCCGCCATCGACCTTCTTCGCGCGGGTGCGCATCGAGGCGGGGTCGGAGCCGGCATCCGGCTCGGTCAGGCCGAAGCAGCCGACCAGCACGCCCTGCTGCATCTTCGCCAGGACCTTGTCCTTGATGGCGTCAGAGCCGTAGGCGTGGATCGGGAACATCGCCAGCGAGGACTGCACCGAGAAGGCGGAGCGGTAGCCGCTGTCCACCCGCTCCACCTCGCGCGCGATCAGCCCGTAGGAGACGTAGTTGACGCCGGCGCAGCCGTAGCCGGTCAGCGTCGCGCCGAGGAAGCCCATCTCCCCGAACTCGTTCATGATCTCCCGGTCGAACTTCTCGTGCCGGTTGGCCATGAGGACGCGGGGGAACAGCTTCTCCTGGCAGAACTGGTGCGCCGCGTCGCGGATGGCGCGCTCGTCCTCGTCGAGCTGGTCGTTCAGCAGCAGCGCGTCGTCCCAGGTGAAGGGCGGGGTGGAGCGCGGCCGGGCGCCCGGCGCCTCGGCGCGCACGGCGGTGTCCGACACGCCGCCGCTCGGGATCTCGAGCGAACCGACAACGTTCATGGGCGTCTCCTCCGGGCAGGTTGGGGGGTGGGTTGGACCGGGCCGCGTGGGCCGGGCGCGCCGTGCGATAGCGGGGACGCGCCCGGCCGGCGAGGCGCGCGGCCGGGGTGATCGGGTTCGGCGGCGCAGGATGCGGGAGCCGCGTGGCGACCGCAACCGGGTCTCATGCCGGCCCGTGCGGCGGGCCGGTGCGCGTCGAGGGCGCACCGGCGCGCGGCCGCTCCCGACATCCCGGGGCGGCCCGCAGGCGATGCCGGCCCGCGCCGGACGGGGGCCGCGCGGGTCGCGGTCAGGCCGCCTCGGCCTCCGCGTCCCCGGCATCGCGCTTCGGGCGGGGGACCGGGATCAGCATGAAGGCCGGGACCGAGTCACCGAAGCCCAGCACCGGCGCGCCGAGATCGTCGTGGCGACGCGCGCCAGAATCGTCGTGGCGACGCTCGCCGCGCGGTTCGGCGCGGGCATCGCGCTCGCGGTGGCGCGGCGCCTCGGCGGGCGGGCGGCCGCCGCGGGCCTGGCCGTGGCCGGCGTCGCGCGCTTCCGGGCGACCGGCGTCGCGCGCTTCCGGGCGACCGGCGTCGCGGGGCTCGCCGCGGGGGCCGTCCCGGCGCGCGTCGCGGGCGGCGCGCTCGTCGCGTCGCGGCGGACGCGCGGACTCCTCGCGGCGGGGCCGCTCCGCATCCTCGCGGCGGCCTTCCTCGTGGCCCCGCTCGACGCGCGCCCGGGCCTCTGCGGGACGGGTTTCCGGAGGACGGGCCTCGGGCGCGCGGTCGTCGCGCGGGCGGTCCTCGTGCCGGCCGCCACGCTCACGGCGCGGCTCGCCCCGGCCGCCGCGTGCCTGGGACCGTTCCTCGGGGCGTCCGCCACGGCCGCGGCCGCGGGCGCCGCGGGGGGGC
>NZ_JALPRX010000080.1 GCF_023223525.1 Roseomonas acroporae
TGAAGACCGTCGTGCCCGAGGCGATGCCGCAGCGCGACTGACCGGTGGCGGCATCCGGCGGCGGCATCCGGCGGCGGCGGGGAGGGAGCCGGACGACCTGCTTTCCGGCCGCCGGGCGCGTCCGCCCGGCCTGGGATCCCTCTGTCGTTATCGCCGCGTCACGCGCTGCAGCGCATCCACCAGCATGTCGAAGGCCATGGGCTTCTCCAGCAGCTCCATCGGTCCTTCCGACGGACGTTGCAGCGAGGCCACGCCGCCGGTGGGCGGCGAGCCCGTCATGACCACCACGGGCAGGCGTGGGTCGCGTGCGCGCAGTCGCCGGATCAGCTCCTCCCCGCCGAGGCGGGGCATGCGCAGGTCGGTCAGCAGGACGTCGAAGGTGGCACGCTCGGCGAGTTCCAGCGCCTCCTGTCCGTCATAGGCGACCAGGACCTCGTAGCCCTGCTGCGCCAGCACATCCTCGATGGTCATGGCCGCCAGGCCTTCGTCCTCCGCAACAAGCACGCGCAAAGCGACCACTTTTTTCCAATCCTTGATTGTATAACATTCCTGGAGGCCACCTCTGGGTCAGTCTGCCCGACGTCGTCTTCCCTGGAAAGTTTGGTGGGTTTGGGGACGGCATGCGTTCCCGTCGATCCTGCCGAAGGTCGGGTGATGTGATCGTCCCGCCACGGTTACGGTGTGGTCACATCGGCAAGGAACCCTCGCGCCGGTGCGCCGCTGATTGCTCCTGGGAAAGAGCGGAATCCATGGCATGAACGTCATCGCGCCCGTCGACCAGCGGAGCCGGCAGGCCGGGAAACGGCAGGAGGACGCCGACGCGCCGTCTCCGGCGGCGGGTGATTCGCCCGGCAGCCGGTACCGGCGCGTGCGGGCGCGCACCGAGGCCCTGGCCGCGCCGCTCTCGGCCGAGGACCAGTGTATCCAGTCGATGCCCGACGCCAGCCCGGCCAAGTGGCACCGCGCCCACACCACCTGGTTCTTCGAGACCTTCCTGCTGGTGCCGTCCCGTCCCGGCTACCGGCGCTTCGATCCCGCCTTCGCCTACCTGTTCAACTCCTACTACGAGGCCGCCGGGCCGAGGCATGCGCGGCAGCGCCGCGGCATGGTGACGCGCCCTTCCGCCGAGGAGGTCGCCGGGTACCGCGCGCATGTGGACGCGGCCATGCTGCCGCTGGCCGAGGCCGCCACCGGCGGGGTCGCCGCGCTCGTCGAGCTCGGCCTCCAGCACGAGGAGCAGCACCAGGAGCTGCTGCTCACCGACATCCTGCACGCCCTGTCCCAGAACCCGGTCTGGCCCGCCTATGACCCCGGCTGGTGCGAGCCGGCGGCGGCGCCGGGCGCGACGGGCTGGCTCGACGGCCCCGGCGGGCTGGTCGAGATCGGCCACGGCGGCGACGGCTTCCACTTCGACAACGAATCGCCGCGCCACGTCACCTTCCTGCACCCCTACCGCATCGCCGACCGGCTGGTGCGCAACGCCGACTGGCTCGCCTTCGTCGAGGATGGCGGCTACCGCCGCCCGACCCTCTGGATGTCGGATGGCTGGGCCCTGTGCCAGGCCGAGGGCTGGCAGGCGCCCCTCTACTGGGAGCGGCGCGACGGGGAATGGCTCGAATTCACCCTGGCCGGCCTGCGCGCCCTCGACCCGGCCGCCCCGGCGCGCCACCTCTCCTGGTACGAGGCCGACGCCTATGCCCGCTGGGCCGGCAGGCGGCTGCCCACCGAGGCGGAGTGGGAGGCCGCCGCCGCGCTGCCGGGCTTCCTGGAGGCGGAAGGGCATGTCTGGCAGTGGACCGGCAGCGCCTATCGCCCCTATCCGGGCTTCCGCCCCTGGGCCGGGGCGGTGGGCGAGTACAACGGCAAGTTCATGATCGGCCAGATGGTCCTGCGTGGCGGCTCCGTGGCGACGCCGCCCGGCCATGCGCGGGCCAGCTACCGCAACTTCTTCGACCCCGGGAAACGCTGGCAGTTCGCCGGCCTGCGTCTGGCGGAGGACGCGGCATGAGCCTCGCCCTCGACCTCGCCGCGGACCGCGCCGGCGCGCCCGGGGGCGGGCAGCGCGCGGCCTTCCTGGCCGACGTGCTGGCCGGCCTCTCGGCGGCCCGCAAGACGCTGCCCTGCAAGTGGCTCTACGACCCCGAGGGGGCGGCGCTGTTCGAGGCGATCACCCGACTGCCCGAGTACTACCCGACGCGCACCGAGACGGCGATCCTGCGCGAGCGCGCCGATGCGATCGCGGCGCTCGCCGGGCCGGGAGCGGTGGTGGTCGAATTCGGCTCCGGCTCGGCCGAGAAGGTGGGCCTGCTCCTGCGCGCGCTGGACCGGCCCGCCGCCTACGTGCCGGTGGACATCGCGCCGGAATGGCTGGACGACGCGGCCGCGCGCCTGGCCGGGGCGCATGCCGGCCTTCCCGTGATGCCGGTGGTCGCCGACTTCACGCGCCCCTTCGCCCTGCCGACCCGCGTTCCGGCGGGGCGCCGCCTTGGCTTCTTCCCCGGTTCCACCATCGGCAACTTCACGCCGGAGGAGGCGGTCGGCTTCCTCGGCCTCGCCCGCCGGGTGCTGGCGGCGGGGGGCGGGGCCGGGTCTGGGGCTGGGTCTGGGTCTGGGTCTGGGTCTGGGGCGAAAGCGCGGCTGGTGCTCGGCGCCGACCTCGTCAAGGCGGCATCGGTGCTGGAGGCGGCCTATGACGACGCCGCCGGCGTCACCGCGCGCTTCAACCTGAACCTGCTGTCGCGGATCAACCGCGAACTGGGCGGCGATCTCGACCCGGGCGGCTTCCGTCACCGCGCCCTCTGGAACACGGCGGCGGAGCGGGTGGAGATGCATCTGGTCTCGCGCCGGGCACAGCGTGCCACCATCGCCGGGCACCTTTTCACCTTCGCGGAAGGCGAGACCATCCACACCGAAAGCAGCCACAAGTACCGGCCCGACCGGCTCGCCCGGCTGGCTGCCAGGGCCGGCTGGCGAATCGAGGCGTTCTGGACCGATCCCGACCGGCTGTTCTCGGTGTCGGTCCTTGCCTGCGACGGCGACCGGGCCGGCCCGGGAGAGGCGAGGTGACGAAGACGGTGACAGCCGGCGGCGCCGGTCCGATCCTGCGCTCCTGACAGCGTCGCCGGGGCGGGCCCGGCGGCTTGCCTGGAGGAGTTGCCCCGCCATGCCCGTTCCGATCGCAAGCCACCGGGGTGGCGCCTTCCTGTGGCCCGAGAACAGCATGACCGCCTTCCGCGCCGCCGCTGCGCTGGCGGCCGAGCAGATCGAGCTCGACGTGCATCTCTCGGCCGACGGCGACCCGATGGTGATCCACGATCCGACCCTGGACCGGACCACGGATGCGCAGGGACCGGTCGCGGCGCGCCGCACCGCCGCGCTGGCCGGCGTGCGGCTGCGCGGCGCGGGCGGCGACACGGTGCCGACGCTCGCCGCGGTGCTGGCGCTGGTGCGTCCCACCACGCAGTCCCTGCGGGTGGAGCTGAAGGCGGATGCCGCCGGCATGCCCTATCCGCGCATCGTGCCGCGCGTCCTCGCCGAGCTCGACGCGGCCGGGATGCGCGGGCGGACGATCGTGATGGCCTTCCACGCGCCCACGGCGGCTGAGGCGGCCCGCGCCGGGGGGATGGCGGGCACGGCCTGGCTGCTGGAGCGGCACGGCTGGCGCGACCTCGGCGCGGTCGGCGCGGCGGCGGTGGCGCGTGCGCACGGCGTCGCGGAGCTCGGCCTGCACGAGGCGGATGTCGACGCGCCCGCGCTCTCGCTGATGCATGCCGCCGGGCTGCGGCTCGGCGTCTGGGCCGCCAACCATGACGCGTCGATCCGCCGCATGCTGGCGCTGGGCGTGGACGTGATGACGACCGACGATCCGGTGCTGGCGCTGCAACTGCGCGGCGAGCTGGCAGCCCCCTGACTCCGCGGCTCCCGGAAGCGCGCGCAAGCCTGTTGCTGCCGGCGGGCATCCATCCCTATCCTGCATGAAGCGGCGGATAAGCCGCGGGAAAGACTTGGGGGACGTTCGGGTGCCTGCGGACATGGCTGCGGCGGAGCCGACTCTCGACCCGCCGACGGAGGCGGCGCCCGACCTCGCGCCGGCCCCGGCGCAGCCGGAGCCGATCCTCGATGTCGCCGGCGTGTCGCTGCGCTTCGGCGGCGTGCGGGCGCTCACGGACGTCTCCTTCGCGGTGCGGCAGGGCGAGATCTTCTCGATCATCGGCCCGAACGGCGCCGGCAAGACCTCGATGCTCAACTGCATCTCCGGCCGCTACCGCCCGACCGAGGGGCGCATCCGCTTCGACGGGCGCGACATCACCCGGCTGCGCACCAGCCGGCGCGCCGCCATCGGCATCGGCCGCACCTTCCAGAACCTGGCGCTGTTCGGGCACATGAGCGTGCTGGACAACATCGTGGTCGGCCGCCACCACCTGCTGCGGCACGGCTTCCTCTCCGGCATGCTGTACTGGTGGGGCGGCGCGCAGCGCGAGGAGATCGAGCACCGCCACGCGGTCGAGGAGATCATCGACTTCCTGGAGATCCAGCACGTCCGCAAGGAGATGGCGGGCACGCTCTCCTACGGGCTGCGCAAGCGCGTGGAGCTGGCCCGCGCCGTGGCGCTGCGGCCGAAGCTGATCCTGCTCGACGAGCCGATGGCCGGCATGAACCTCGAGGAGAAGGAGGACATGGCGCGCTTCATCGTCGACCTCAACGTGGAATGGGGCATGACGGTGCTGATGATCGAGCACGACATGGGCGTGGTGATGGACATCTCGCACCGCGTCATGGTGCTCGACTTCGGCCGCAGGCTGGCGGAAGGCGCGCCCGAGGCGGTGCTGGCCGACCCGCACGTACGCCGCGCCTATCTCGGCGAGGTGGACGAGGAGGCGCCCGCGCTGGAGGCGGCCGGGGCATGAGCGGCGCCGTCGGCGCGGCCGGCGCCTTCGACACGCTGCCGAAGCTGCTGGCGCGCAACGCGCGCGAGTACGCGGCCGGCACGGCGCTGCGCGAGAAGCGGCTCGGCATCTGGCGCGCCGTCACCTGGGCCGAATACCACGCCCGCACGCGCGCCGTGGCGCTCGGCCTGGTGCAGCTCGGCCTGGACCGCGGCGACGTGGTGGCGCTGATCGGCGACAACCGGCCCGACTGGGTGATGGGCGAGGTCGCCGCGCACGCCATCGGCGCGCTCTCGCTCGGCCTGTACCGCGACGTGCTGGACGAGGAACTGGCCTACCTGCTCGGCCACAGCGGCGCCGTCGCGGTGCTGGCGGAGGACGAGGAGCAGGTGGACAAGCTGCTGGCGCTGGGCGAGCGCGTGCCGGCGCTGCGCCACATCGTCTACGCCGATCCGCGCGGCATGCGGAAGTACGACGACCCGCGCCTGCTGCCGCTCGCCGAACTGGTCGCACTGGGCGAGGCGCTGCACGAGGAGGATCCCGGCCTGTACGAGAGGCTGCTGGCGGCGGCCTCCGGTGAGGACGTCGCCATCCTCTGCACCACCTCCGGCACCACGGCGCGGCCCAAGCTGGCGCGCCTCACGGCCGGCGCGCTGATCCGCCACTGCGAGACCTATCTGCGCGCTGACCCGAAGGGCCCCGACGACGAGTACGTCTCCGTCCTGCCGCTGCCCTGGATCATGGAGCAGATCTACGCCGTCGGCTGGAACCTGATCGCGCGCATGGTGGTGAACTTCGTCGAGGAGCCGGAGACCACCATGGCCGACTTCCGCGAGATCGGCCCCACCTTCGTGCTGTTCGCCCCCCGCGTCTGGGAATCCGTCGCCGCCGAGGTGCGGGCGAAGATGATGGACGCGACGCCGCTGAAGCGCGCCCTGTTCGACCGCGGCATGGCGGCCGGCCTGCGCGCGCTGGAACACGGCCGCCGTTCCGCCTTCGCCGACCAGCTCCTGTTCCGCGCCCTGCGCGACCGGCTCGGCTTCTCGCGGCTGCGCTCGGCGGCGACCGGCGGCGCGGCGCTGGGGCCGGACACCTTCCGCTTCTTCCAGGCCATGGGCGTGCCGCTGCGCCAGCTCTACGGCCAGACCGAGCTGCTCGGCGCCTACACGCTGCATCGCCCCGATGCGGTGGATTTCGACACGGTGGGCGTGCCCTTCGACGACACGGTGGAGATGCGCATCCTCGACCCCGACGCCAATGGCGTCGGCGAGATCGTCACCCGGCACCCCAACATGTTCGCCGGCTATCACGGCGTCGACGGGATCGGGGATCTGCGCGACGGCTGGCTGCACACCGGCGATGCCGGCTACCGCCGCGCGGACGGCCAGTACGTGGTGATCGACCGCATCCGCGACATCGCCACCACCGCCCAGGGCGACCGCTTCAGCCCGCAATACATCGAGAACAAGCTGAAATTCTCCTCCTTCGTGGCCGAGGCGGTGGTGCTGGGCGACGGGCGCGACCACCTCGCCGCCATCCTCTGCATCCGCTACCCGATCGTCTCGAAATGGGCGGAGCGGCAGCGCATCCCCTTCACCACCTATTCCGACCTCGCCGGCAAGCCGCCCGTGCTCGACCTGCTGCGCGGCGAGGTGGAGCGGGTGAACGCCACCCTGCCGCCGGCCCAGCGCATCCGCGAATTCGTCCTGCTCTACAAGGAGCTGGACGCCGATGACGACGAGCTGACCCGCACCCGCAAGGTCCGCCGTGGCGTGATCGGCCGCAAGTACGGCGACATCATCGAGGCGATCTACCGCGGCGACCGCGACATCCCGGTGGACGCGGTGATCGCCTTCCAGGACGGCACGAGGCAGCGCGTGCGCACCACGCTGCGCGTCGTCACGCCCGGCACGGGCGCGGTTCAGGCGGAGGCGGCGTGATGGACTGGACCCTGCTGTTCCAGCTCGTGCTGAACGGGCTGATCGTCGGCACGCTCTACGGCGTGGTCGGCATGTCCTTCGTGCTGGTCTACAAGGCCTCGCAGGTGGTGAATTTCGCGCAGGGGGAGTTCCTGCTGATCGGCGCCTGGGTCTGCTGGTGGCTGCTGACGCAGTGGCAACTGCCCTTCTGGGCCGGCTTCCTGCTCACCCTCGCCTTCATGACGGTGTTCGGCATCGTCCTGCAGGTCGTGGTGCTGCGGCCGCTGATCGGCGAGCCCGTCATCAGCGTCATCATGGCGACGATCGGCCTCTCCATCTTCTTCCAGGCGCTGATGAAGTGGATGTTCGGCGTCTTCGCCCAGCCCTTCCCGCCGATCTTCCCCGCCGACCGCGTGGAGATATTCGGGTTGCAGGTGCAGACCGCCTACCTGCTCAGCCTCGGCATCTCCATCGTCATCATGGCCGGCTTCGCCTGGTTCTTCACCGCCTCCAAGCACGGCCTCGCCATGCGCGCCACCGCCTTCGACCAGCAGGTGGCGCAGTCGCTCGGCGTCTCGGTGCCGAAGGTGTTCGCCATGTCCTGGGCGATCTCGGCGATGGTCTCGGCCGTCGCCGGCGTCGTGGTCGGCGTGGTGAACGGCGCCTCCTCGGGGCTTTCCGCCTACGGCATCAAGGTGTTCCCGGCGGTGATCCTGGGCGGGCTCGACAGCATCGTCGGCGCCGTGCTCGGCGGGCTGATCGTCGGCGTGCTGGAGAACCTGGCGCAGTACCTCGACGCGCAATGGCTCAACTGGGGCAACATGGTGCAGGTCGCGCCCTTCTACGCGCTGATCCTGATCCTGCTCGTCAAGCCCTACGGCCTGTTCGGCACCCGCAACATCGAGCGGGTGTGAGCCCATGTCCGCGATGACCCCGGCGGGCGACTTCCGCACCTCCTACCGCGCCGACATGACCATCTTCCCGACGCGCGGCAGCCGCGTCGCCCTCTGGATCGGCCTCGCCCTCGCCTGCGCGGCGCCGCTGGTGCTGGACCGCTACGCGCTCGGCCTCGCCATCAACATCGGCATCATGGGCATCGCGGCGCTCGGGCTGAACATCCTGGTCGGCTTCACCGGCCAGATCTCGATCGGCCACGCCGCCTTCTTCGGCTTCGGCGCCTTCGCCTCGGCGGGGCTGGTGGAGCACGGCGTGCCGGTGGTGCTCGCCATCCCGCTCGCCGGCCTCGCCACCACCCTGGTCGGGCTGGTCTTCGGCCTGCCGGCGGCGCGCCTCAAGGGCCTCTACCTCGCCATCGCGACGCTGGCCGCGCAATTCATCCTGGAGGATTTCTTCGCCCGCGCGCAGTGGTTCAGCGGCGGTGTCGCCGGCCGTGTCACCGAGCCCTTCACCCTCGGCCCGCTCCGCTTCGACACGGAGAACAGCTACTTCTACGTCGTCCTCGCCGCCGTCATCGTCATGTTCGTCGCCGCCGCCAACCTGATGCGCACGCGCGACGGCCGCGCCCTGGTCGCCATCCGCGACCACTATCTCAGCGCCGAGATGATGGGCATCAACCTCGCCTGGTACCGCACGCTGAGCTTCGGCATCGCCAGCTTCTACGCCGGCATCGCCGGCGCTCTCTACGCGCACTACCTGCTCTTCGTCTCGGTGGAGGCGTTCAACATCCTCTTCTCCATCCAGTTCCTCGGCATGGTCATCATCGGCGGGCTCGGCTCCATCATGGGCTCCCTGCTCGGCGCCGCCTTCATGGTGCTGCTGCCGGAGGTGGTGCAGACCCTGGTGGAGCTGCTGCAGGGCGGCGCCATCGACCGCGCGCTGCATCTCGGCAACGGCGTCGCCTTCCTCAAGGAGATGGCGATCGGCGCCGCGATCATTCTGTTTCTCGTCTTCGAGCCGGATGGTCTCGCGCGACGCTGGCGTCTCATCAAGGCCTACTGGAAGCTCTACCCGTTTTCCTACTGAACGACACCCGACCGTGCCCAAGCACGGCGAAGGAGGAAGTCCGATGAAGATGCAACCCGCCCTGCTGGCGATCGTGCTCTCCACGCTCGCTATCCCGGCCTTCGCGCAGCCCATCCCGGTCGGCCATATCGCCGATCTTTCCGGCGCCACCTCGGATGTCGGCGTTCCCTATGGCCAGGGCGTGGACGACGCGCTGGCCTGGGTGAACCGCACGCGCGGCGGCGTCGCCGGCCGGCAGATGAACGTCACCATGCAGGATTACGGCTACCAGGCGCCGCGCGCCGTCGCCCTCTACCAGCAATGGATGAGCCGCGACCGGCCCGTCGCCATCCAGGGTTGGGGCACGGCCGACACCGAGGCGCTGGTCGCCTTCGTCACGCGCGACCGCGTTCCCTTCATCTCCGGCTCCTACTCCGCCGCGCTGACCGACCCGACCGGCCGCGCGCCCAAGGCCGACAAGGCCGCGCCGTTCAACTTCTTCTACGGCCCGAGCTATTCCGACGGGCTGCGCGCCATGCTGCGCTGGGCCGCCGACGACTGGCGCGCGCGCGGCCAGCAGGGCCGGCCGCGCTTCGTCCACATGGGCGCCAACCATCCCTACCCGAACTCGCCCAAGGAGGCCGGCGAGGCGATGGCGCGCGAGCTCGGCTTCGAGGTGCTGCCCGCCATCCAGTTCGCGCTGACGCCGGGCGACTACACCGCGCAGTGCCTCACCGCGAAGAACGCCGGCGCCAACTACGCCTATCTCGGCAACACCGCCGGCTCCAACATCTCCGTGCTGCGCGCCTGCCAGACGGTCGGCGCCAACATCCAGTTCCTCGGCAATGTCTGGGGTATGGACGAGAACGCGATGAAGGCCGCCGGCACCGCCGCCAACGGCGTGGTGTTCCCGGTCCGCACCGCCGCCGTCTGGGGGCAGGAGGCGCCCGGCATGCAGGCGGTGCGCGAGATCAGCCGCATCTCCGATCCCTCCGGCAACGCCTACCGCCCCGTCCACTACCTCGCCGGCATCTGCGCCGCCATGCTGATGACCGAGGCCATGGAGACCGCCGCCGAGGCCGGCGGCCAGATCACCGGCCCGCGCATCCGCGACGGCTTCTACGCCCGGCAGAACTGGGTGCCGCGCGGCTTCGAGGGCGTCTGCGCCCCGTCCAACTTCACCGCCGAGGACCATCGCGGCACGATGACGGTGCAGCTCTACCGCGCCGTGGTCACCGGCCCGACCAACCAGGGCCCGGTGGACGAGCTGATCCGCAACAACACCATGCGCCTGGAGCGCGTCGCGACGGTCGAGCTGGAGCGCCGGCGCGACTGGCTGGGCTGGTAGCGTGGGCGAGGCACTCGCCGCCCCCCGCGCGCCGTCGCCGCACGAGGCGACGCCGCTGCTGGAGGTGAACAACATCGAGGTCGTGTACAACGACGTCATCCTCGTGCTTCGTGGCCTCTCGCTGCGCGTGCCGCGCGGCGAGATCGTGGCCCTGCTCGGCGCCAACGGCGCCGGCAAGTCCACCACGCTCAAGGCCGTCTCCGGCCTGCTCCGCTCCGAGGAGGGCGAGGTGACACGCGGGGAGATCCGCTTCGAGGGCGAGCGCATCGACGGCATCGAGCCCGACCGCATCGTCCACCGCGGCATCTTCCAGGTGATGGAGGGCCGGCGCATCGTCGCCGACATGACGTGCCTCGAGAACCTCCGCCTCGGCGCCTTCACCCGCAGCGACGGCGAGGTGAGGCGCGACATCGACATGGTCTACGGCTACTTCCCGCGCCTGCGCGAACGCACCGGCCTCGCCGGCTATCTCTCCGGCGGCGAGCAGCAGATGCTGGCGATCGGCCGCGCGCTGATGGCCCGGCCGAAGCTGATCCTGATGGACGAGCCTTCCATGGGCCTGTCGCCGCTGTTGGTGAAGGAGGTGTTCGGCATCGTCCGCCAGCTCAACCGCGACCTCGGCATCACCATCCTGCTGGTCGAGCAGAACGCCCGCATGGCGCTCTCCATCGCCTCCTACGGCTACGTGATGGAGCAGGGCAAGGTGGTGCTGGACGGCACCGCCGAGGCGCTGGCGGGCAACGAGGACGTGAAGGAATTCTACCTCGGCGGCCACGGCGCGGAACGCAAGAGCTTCCGCAACCTCAAGAGCTTCCGCCGCCGCAAGCGCTGGCTGTAGCAGGCCGGGTCGAGCGGGGCAGGGGGGAGGCCGGCCCCTGCCCGTGCGCCGTCAGCCCTGCATCTCCCTGTAGGTCTCCTTGGCGATGCGCAGCGCCGAGTTCGCGGCGGGCACGCCGGCATAGGCCGCGACCTGCAGCAGCACCTCCGAAAGCTCGTCGGCCGTCACGCCGGTGTTCTCGGTGGCGCGCACGTGCAGCTTGAACTCCTCGTGGTGGCCGAGCGCCGCCATCAGTCCGAGCGTCAGCAGGCTGCGCGTGTGCCGCGGCAGCCCCGGCCGAGTCCAGACCCGCCCCCAGACGCCTTCCAGGATGAAGTCCACGAAGGGCTTGTCGAACGGCGTCATGTTCGCCATCGAACGATCGACGTGCGCCCCGCCCAGCACCGCCCGGCGCACCGCCATGCCGGCCGCCGCGGCCATCCCCGGCGCGCGCTCCGGCAGCAGATGGGCCAGGATGGCGTCGGTCACGGCCTCGGCGCATTCGAAGGTCGGGATGTGGGCGCCGTTCCGGATCACCACCAGCGCGCTCTCCGGGATCGCCGCCTGGATCGCCTTCGCCGCGCTGACCGGCGAGGCCTGGTCCAGCTCGCCCACGATCACCGTCGTCGGGCAGTGCAGCCTGCCGCGAAGCGAATCGGCGCGCGCGTCGCGCAGCGCCTCGGCGGCGGCGGCATAGCCCTCCGGCGGCGTGGTCAGCAGCATCTGCCGCAGGCCGAAGGAATCCGGCCGGGTCTGGTCGATCACCCAGCGCGCCATCACCGCATCGGCGACACTCGCCATGCCCTCGGCGCGCACCGTGGCCGCACGCCCTTCCCAGCTCTCCGGCGGCAGGAACTCCAGCGCCGTGTCCACCAGGATCAGCGACGCGACGCGCTCCGGCGCCAGCGCCGCCAGCTCCATGGCGATGCGGCCGCCGATCGAGATGCCGGCCACGTGCACCTCGTTCTCGCCCAGCGCGTCCAGCAGCGCCAGCGCGTCGCGCGCGAAGCGCTCCATGCTGCCGGGGCCCGGCGTGACGCCGCTGAGTCCGTGCCCGCGCAGGTCCGGGCGGATGACGCGGAACTGCCGCGACAGCACCGCCGCCTGCGCGTCCCACACATGCAGCGTGGTGCCGAGGGAATGCAGCATCAGCAGCGTCGGGGCACGCGGCGGCCCCTCCGCGACATAGTGGGTCACGATATCGTCGGTGCGCGCGAACATGTTTCCTCATGCCTCCCCATCCCCGGCGGACGCAACTGACCGCAAGCCGCGTGCCCTGTGAAGGGCGCTCGCGCCGTGCCCGGTGCCGAGGGCGCTCGCGCCCCTACCCGGCCCTGTTGGCACCCGGCCGCAGGCGCAGCCCCGGCCGCAGCTTGGTGAAGGGGAGCCCGGCCGGGTCCGCCACCACCGGGCCCGGTGCCGCGGCCACGATCACCCGCTCGGCGATGGGCTGGAAATCGGCCCTGAAGTGCACGCTGCTCTTCAGCGCGATGATCCGCTGCGCGGCCGGCTCCAGCCCCACATGGGTCAGCAGCGCCCGGTCCAGCGCCTGCATCTTTCGGCTGACCACGATCACCCGCACCCCGGTCGCCCGGCCACCGGCCGCCACGGCGATCAGCGCGGTCGGCCCGAGATCGGCGGGGTTGCCCTTGCCCATCGGCCCGCCCAGCGTGAAGCGCCCGTCGGTCAGCCGCTCCACCACCGCCTCCAAGGCCAGCGGCGCGCCGTCCGACCGGCCGCCGAGCGACAGCGCCACCGTGCCGCCCTCGCCCGCCGCATGGCAGGCGGCGGCGCTCTCCGCGTCGTTGATCAGCGCCAGCACGGCGCCCTGCGCCTCCTGCCGGATCAGCTCGGCCAGCAGGCCGGTGGTATCGCCATGGCCGCCGCCGCCCGGGTTGTCCTGCGTGTCGGCGATCACCACCGGACGGTTCGCCTCGGCCGCGATGCGCAGCGCCTCCGCCACTGCGTCCGCGGCCGGCAACACGCCCTGCGCGAATTCCGGCTCGCGCCAGGCGATGTACTCGTGCAGCTCGGAAGCCGCCGCCTCGGCCGCCGCCCGGCTTTCCGCATAGGCCGCGATGGCCATGCCGCAGCCGGGGAAGTCCGCGTAGGGAAAGCCGAAGCAGAAGGCCAGCTCGGCGATGCCGTGCCTCGCCGCGATCGCCGCGCGCGCCTCCAGCACCGGCTGCATCGGCGGCACCAGCGTGCACTGCGCGGTCAGCGGCACCAGGAAGTCCAGCGCGCGGAACGCCCGCGCGAAGGGCACGCCGCGCCCGATCCGTTCGACGAGAAGGGAAAGGGCGCGTGCCCCCGCCTCGCGCTGATCGACATGCGGGTAGGTGCGGTACGGCACCAGCACATCCGCCAGCTCGACCATCTCGCGCGTCAGGTTGCAGTGCGGATCCAGGCTTGCCGCGACCGGCACGCCCGGCCCCACCACGGCGCGCACGCGCCGCAGAATCTCGCCCTCCGCGTCGTCGAAGCCCTCGGCGACCATCGCGCCGTGCAGCTCCAGGAACACGCCGTCGAGCGGCCCGGCATCGAGCGTGTCCGACAGCGCCGCGAGCATCAGCGCCGCCACGCGCTCGAACGCCTCCGCCGTCACCGGTCCCGCCGGGTTGGCCATGCACCAGACCAGCGGCGCGATCGTGGCGCCCTGCCGTTCCGCCTCGGCGATGGCGCCCGCCGTCGGCAGACTGGTCGGCCGCAGCGCGTCGATCAGCGTTGCCGGACGTTGCAGCGCCGGGAAGCCGCCCGGATGCAGGAATTCCGCCCAGCCCGTCGGGCGCGGCGCGAAGGAATGACTCTCGTGCTGGAAGCCGCCGATGGCGATGCGCATGGTCGTGTTCCCGTCAGCGCACCACGCCGGCCGTCGCCAGCACGGCGTCCGCCAGCACCTGCACGCCGGCCGCCGCCCATTCCGGCGTGATCGCCTCGGCCTCGTTGTGGCTGATGCCGCCGACGCAGGGCGTGAAGATCAGCGCCGCCGGCAACCGGCGCGCCACGTAGACCGCATCGTGCCCGATGCCGGCCGCCATGTCGCGATGCGGAAGGCCGCGCGCCGCGGCGGCATCGCGCACGCGCGCGGTGAGGACCGGATCGAACGGCACCAGCGGCGAGGTCCAGAAATTCTCCACCGCGATCTCCACCCCGCGCGACGATGTCAATTCCGCTGCCCGTTCCCGCAGCGCCGTCACCATCCGGCCCAGCGTCTCCGCATCGTCGGCGCGCAGGTCGACGGTCAGCCGCACCTCGCTCGGCGTGATGTTGCGGCTGTCGGGCGAGAGCGTCAGCCGCCCCACCGTGCCGCGCCCGCCATGCGCCAGCGCGATCGCCTCCACCGCCGCCACCAGCATGGCGGCCGGTACCAGCGCGTCCCGGCGCCCCTGCATGCTGGCGCCGGCATGCGATTCGGTGCCCGTCACCGTCACGTCCAGCCATTCCTGGCACAGCGCGTGCGTGACGACGCCGATCGACAGCCCCTCGCGCTCCAGCACCGTCCCCTGCTCGATGTGCAGCTCGAAATAGGCGCCGAACTCGCGCAGCGCCGCCGGATCGGCCTCGCCCTGCCAGCCGATGCGCCGCAACTCCTCGCCGAACACCGCGTCCGCCGTGTCCGTCGTCGCCAGCATCGCCGCCTCGTCCAGCAGCCCCATGGCGACGCCGCTCGCCATCATCGGCGGCGAGAAGCGGGCGCCTTCCTCGTTGGTCCAGTTGACGAGCACGATCGGCGCCTCGGTCTCCACGCCCGCCTCCTGCAGCGCGCGCATCACCTCCAGCCCCGCGAGGACGCCGAGCACGCCGTCGAACTTGCCGCCCGTCGGCTGCGTGTCGAGATGGCTGCCGATGGCCACCGCCTTGCGGGCCGGGTCGCGACCCGGCCGGGTCAGCAGCATCGTGCCCATGCGGTCCGTCGTCAGCGTCAGCCCGGCGGCCTCGCCCCAGGCCTGAAGCATGCGCCGGCCATGCGCGTCGAGATCGGTCAGCGTCTGCCGGTTGCTGCCGCCCTTCGCGGTACCGCCGATCTTCGCCATCTCCATCAGGCTGTCCCAGAGTCGCGCGGGGGAGAGGGGGAGGTTGGTCTGCATCATTCGCTCTTCGCCAGATCGATGCCGTGCGCCACCGGCGGCACCCAGCCGCGCCCCGGCACGCTGTCCAGCAGCGCCTTCGTGTAGGGGTGTCGCGGCGAACGGAACACCTGCTCCGTCGGCCCCTGCTCGACGATCCGCCCGCGCTGCATCACCGCCACCCGGTCGCAGATCTCGGCGGCGACGCGCAGGTCGTGCGTGATGAACAGCATGGTCAGGCCGAGCCGCTCGCGCAGATCGGTCAGCAGCGCCAGCACCTGCGCCTGCACCGAGACGTCGAGCGCCGAGACCGGCTCGTCGGCGATCAGCAATTGCGGCTCCATCGCCAGCGCCCGCGCGATGCCGATGCGCTGCCGCTGCCCGCCGGAGAATTCGTGCGGGTAGCGGTTCATCGCCTCGGGCGGCAATTGCACCAGCGACAGCAGCTCGCGCGCCTTCGCCAGCGCCGTGTCGCGCGGCACGCCATGGGTGATCGGCCCTTCCGCGATCGCCTCGCCCACGGTGCGGCGCGGGTTGAGCGAGGCGAAGGGGTCCTGGAACACCATCTGGATCTGCCGCCGGTACGGCATCCAGGCGTTGCGCGAGAGCGGGCGCAGATCGGTGCCGCCGAACAGGATCTCGCCCTGCTCGGGCGTCACCAGCCGGATCACGCAGCGCGCCAGCGTGGACTTGCCCGAGCCGCTCTCGCCGACGACGCCGAGCGTCTCGCCCCGGTGCAGGACGAGATCGGCATCCGCCACCGCCGGCACGGCGACGCCCTTGCCGAACCAGCCGCCGGCGCGATGGTACGTCTTGCGCACGCCGGAGAGCTGCAGGATCGTCTCGGTCGAGACCGAACGCGCCGGCCGCGCCGCCGCATGCCCCTGCGGCACCGCCGCGATCAGTGCCCGCGTGTAGGGATGCTCGGGCCGGTTCAGCACCTGCGCGGCCGGCCCCTGCTCGACGATGCGGCCGCGCTGCATCACCGCGACGCGGTCCGCGATCTCCGCCACCACGCCGAAATCATGGGTGATGAACATCACGCCGGTGCCGCGGCGCTGCTGGATCTCGCGGATCAGCGTCAGGATCTGCTTCTGCGTCGTCACGTCGAGCGCGGTGGTAGGCTCGTCGGCGATCAGCAGCGCCGGCTCCAGTGCCAGCGCCATGGCGATCATCACCCGCTGCCGCTGCCCGCCGGAGAGCCGGAACGGGTGGCTGCGCGCGATGGCGCGCGGATCCGGCAGGTTCACCGCCTCCAGCAATTCCGGCACGCGACGCGCCGCGTCGTTGCCCGCGCCGTGCACGCGCAGCGCCTCGGCGATCTGGTCGCCGACCCGCATCAGCGGGTTCAGCGCCGTCATCGGCTCCTGGAAGATCATGGCGAGCCGCGCGCCGCGCAGCCGCCGCATCTCCTCCTCCGGCAGGCGCAGCAGGTCGCGGCCGTCGAACCGGATGCTGCCCGAGCGCACGGCGAGGCCCGGCGCCAGCAGCCGCATCGTCGCGTTCGCGGTCATCGACTTTCCCGAACCGCTCTCGCCGACGACGCAGAGGATCTCGCCCGCGTCCAGCGTCAGGTCGATCCCCTCGACCGCGTTCGGCCGGTCGCCGCCCGGTGGCAGCGCGACGGTGAGGCCGGAGACCTCGAGCAGGCTCAATGCGCCGCCCCCCGCTTGCGCAGGCGCGGGTTCAGCGCGTCCGACAGCCCCTCGCCCACGAGGTTGAGCGCCAGCACGGTGAGGAAGATGGCGAGGCCCGGGAACACGCTCATCCACCAGGCGAGGCGGATCACCGAGCGCCCGGAGCCGATCAGGAAGCCCCAGCTCATCATGTTCGGATCGCCGAGCCCGAGGAAGGAGAGGGAGCTCTCCAGCAGGATCGCCGTCGCCGTCATCAGCGAGGCCAGCACGATGATCGGCGAGAGTGCGTTGGGCAGGATGTCGGTCAGCACGATGGCGAGCGGCCGCTTGCCCAAAACCTCCGCCGCCTGCACGAATTCCCGGTTGCGCAGGCTGAGGAATTCCGCCCGCACCACGCGCGTCACCGGCGGCCAGGAGACCACCGCGATGGCGACGATGATCGAGGCGATGGAGGGCGTGAAGATCGCCACCAGCAGGATCGCCAGCACGAAGGAGGGGATGGTCTGGAAGAATTCGGTGAAGCGCATGATGGCGTCGTCCGCCCAGCCGCCGAGATAGCCCGCCACCGCTCCCAGCGCCACGCCGATCAGCAGCGCGACGGCGGTGGAGACGGCGCCGACGATCAGCGAGACCTGCGCACCGTAGGCGATGCCCGCCGCCACGTCGCGCCCCAGGCTGTCCGTGCCGAGCAGCATGCCGTCCTCGCCCGGCGGCTGGAACGGCGCGCCGGCCATGTCCCACGGGCTGCCGGGGAACAGCAGCGGCGCGAACAGCGCCATGCCGATCACCAGCACCAGCAGCACGGCGCCCACCACGGCGCCGCGGTTGCGCGCGAAGCGGCGCAGGAAGGCGCTCATCCCGTCACCTCCACGCGCGGATCGACCACGGCGTAGAGCAGGTCGGTCGCGAGGTTCAGCACGATCACCATCACCGAGGTGCAGAAGAATACGCCGAGCAGCACGGCGTAGTCGCGCGCCAGCAGCGCGTCGAAGGCCAGCCGGCCGATGCCGGGCCAGGCGAACACCGTCTCCACCAGGATCGAGCCGCCGATGAGCTGCCCGGCCTGGATACCGGCGAAGGTGATGACCGGCAGCAGCGCGTTGCGCAGGATGTGCGCGCGCAGGATGCGCCCTTCCGGCACGCCCTTGGCACGCGCGGTCTTGACGAAGTCCTGGTCCGCCACCTCCAGCATCGTCGCGCGCGTCAGCCTCGCATAGACGGCGAGGTAGAACAGGCCGAGCGTCAGCGCCGGCAGCACCAGGTGCTGCGCCACGTCCCACCACAGCGCCGGCCCGTGCAGGTCGAGCCCCGGATCGCTCATGCCGAAGCTCGGCAGCCATTCGAGCTGCACCGAGAACAGCAGCACCAGCATCAGCCCCACCCAGAACAGCGGCGTGGCGTAGAAGGTGAGGGCCAGCGCGGTGATCGCCGAATCCGCCCAGGTGCCGGCCCGACGCGCCGCCAGCGCGCCGAGCGCCACGCCGCCCGAGACGGCGAGCAGGAAGGCCGCGCCGGTCAGCAGCAGCGTCGCCGGCAGCCGGTCGAGGATCAGCGTCGCCACCGGCATCTGCTGGCGGTGGCTGAAGCCGAGATCGAGCGTCAGCACGTCGCGCAGGTAGATGCCGAGCTGCACGTGGAGCGGCCGGTCCAGCCCGAACTGGTGCCGGAGCTGCTCCATGAATTGCGGGTCGGCCGAGCCCGACTGGCCGGCGATCACGCTCGCCGGGTCGCCGGGGGCCGCATGGATCAGCAGGAAGTTGCAGATGGCGATGGCGACGATCACCAGCGCCGATTTCAGCAGCCGGCGCAGCAGGAAGCCGGGAAGGCGCGACGCGTCCATGCGCCGGGGTCAGGAGGCCAGGAACACGTCGTCGAAGCTCGCATGCACGCCGGTGCCGGTCTGGATCACGTTGCGCAGCTTCTTGTCCGTCACGGTCGGGTAGGCGACCTCGACCACCCAGAGCAGCGGCACCTCCTCCACCAGCAGGTGCTGCACCTCGCTGAACGCCTTCTGCCGCTCCGCCGCCGTCGCCGCGGTGCGGCCGGCCTGGAACAGCTCGTCGACGCGCGGGTTGGAGTAGCCCGCCGTGTTGGTGAAGGTGATCTTCTGGATGTTCGAGGTCACGTAGGAACGCTCGACGCCCAGGGTCGGGTCGCCGAACTGGTAGAGCACGTTCGCGGTCGTCTCGTAGTCCCAGTTGGCGACGCGGCTGGCCCAGGTGCCGGCATCGGTGCTCTCCAGCGTCACGTCGATGCCGATCTGGCGCATCGCCTGCCGGAAATACTCGCTCATGCGGTTCCAGATCTCACCATAGGGCGGGATCAGGTGCTTCAGCGCGAAGCGCATGCCGCCGGCGCCGGGCTTGTGCCCCGCCTCGTCCAGCAGCTTCTTCGCCTTCGCCACGTCGAAGGGCGGCAGCTTCGCGGTGGCGTCGTAGAAGCGCGTGGTGGAGGCGATCGGCCCGGTCGCCGGCCGGCCCAGCCCGAACCACAGGCGCTGCACGATGAAGTTGCGGTCGAGCGCCATGCTCATCGCCTGCCGCACGCGCTTGTCGGCGAGCGGCCCGACGCGCTGGTTCAGGTCGTACCAGAAGAGCGGCGAGAAGTACTCCCAGCCCGCCGTCGTCACCGCCAGGTTCGGCTTGGCCCGCAGCGCCGGGATGTCGAAGGGCTCGATGTCGGTCGCCGTGGTCATCACCACCTGGCCGGATTCGATCGCGAGCCGTCGGCTCTGCCCGTCCGGCACGATGCGCCAGAGGATGCCGTCGAGATAGGGCTTGCCCGGCTTCCAGTAGCCCTCGTAGCGCTCCATGCGCACGAAATTGCCGCGCTGCCATTCGACGAAGCGGAACGGCCCGGTGCCGACCGGGTGCTGCACCGCCGGCGCGGTGCGGAAATTCTGCCCCTCGAACAGATGCTTCGCGACGATCGGCATGGCGGTCGCGTCGAAGCAGAGCAGGAAGGGCTCGAAGGGCTGCTTCAGCACGAAGCGCGCCGTGTGCGGGTCGGGCGTCGTCGCCTCGGCGATGCCGGCCAGCACGCCGCGCAGGCGCGGCGCCACCTCGCGGTTGAACTGCATCACGGAGAAGACGACGTCATCCGCCGTGAATGGCTTGCCGTCGTGCCAGGTGACGTTCTCCTCCAGCTTGAACACGTATTCCAGCCCGTCCGGCGAGACGGTCCAGCTCTTCGCGAGCTGCGGCAGCGGCTCCAGCTTCGGGGTGAATTGCAGCAGCCCCTGGGTGATCTTGGTGCCCGCGATCAGCGTCGGCGTCTGGTTGTTGACGCCGATCTGGAGCACCGGCGGCTCGGGGTTGAGGATGGTGGTCAGCATGCCGCCGCGCCGCGGCGTGACGCCCTGCGCCAGCGCCGCGCCGGCGCTCATCAGCACCGGTGCGGCGGCGGTGGCGCCCAGGGTGGCGCCCAGCAGGTTGCGACGGGTCAGTTCCATCCGTGGGCCTCGATCCGGTGATGCTGCGCCGCGAAGCTAGCCCCGCCCGGCCGTGTGCGGCAAGGCGGCGTGCGGCCGCCCCTCATGCCGCCAGGAACACGTCGTCGAAGCAGGCATGCACCCCGGTGCCGAGCTGGATCACGTTGTGCAGCTTCCTCTCGTGGATGGTGGGGAAGGCCATCTCCATCAGCCAGATCTGCGGCACCTCCTCCACCAGCAGCTTCTGCACGGCACTGAACGCCTTCTGGCGGTCGGCCGGGTCCGCCGCCTCGCGCGCCTCGGCGAACAGCGCGTCCACGCGCGGGTTGCTGTAGCCGCCGGTGTTGGTGAAGGTCACCTTCTGGATGTTGCTGGAGACGTAGGTGCGCTCCACGCCCAGGCTCGGGTCGCCGTACTGGTAGACGAAGTTGATGCTGGTCTCGTACTCCCAGCCCGCGATGCGGCGCGCCCAGGAGCCGGCATCGGTGCTTTCCAGCACGAGGTCGATGCCCACCTGCCGCAGCGACTGCTTCAGGTACTCGGAAAGCCGCGACCACACCTCGCCGTAGGGCAGCACGAGGTGCCTGATCGTGGCCCGCACCCCGCCCGCGCCCGGCTTCAGCCCGGCCGCGTCCAGCAATTGCGTCGCCGCGCGCACGTCGTATTTCGGCATCTGCGCCGTGGCGTCGAAGAAGCGCGTGGTCGAGGCGACCGGGCCGGTCGCCGGCTTGCCGACGCCGAACCACAGGCGCTGCGCGATGAAGTCGCGGTTGATCGCGTGCGCGATCGCCTGCCGCACGCGCACATCGCCGAGCGGCGCCACGCGGTGGTTGGTCTCGATCCAGGAGAGCGGCGAGAAGTACTCCCAGCCCTTCGTCTGCACCTCCAGGTTCGGCTGCGCGCGGAAGCGCGGCACGTCGAAGGGCTCGATGTCGTTCGCCTGCGAAAGGATCGCCTGCCCGGTCTGCAGCGCCAGCGCCCGGCTCTGGCTGTCGGGCACGATGCGGTAGATGATTGCGTCGAGATAGGGCTGGCCCGGCTTCCAGTAGCCCTCGTACCGCTCCAGCCGGATGAAGTTGCCGCGCTGCCATTCCCCGAACCGGAACGGGCCGGTGCCGATCGGGCGGGCATTGGCCGGGTTGGTGCGGTAGTCGGTGCCGTCATAGACGTGCTTCGGCACGATCGCGACCGTCGTCACGTCGAACATCAGCAGGAAGGGCTCGAAGGGCTTCTCCAGCGTGAAGCGCACCGTGTGCGCGTCCTCCGCCACGGCTTCCCTGATCCGGCTGAAGATGCCGCGGGCGCGCGGCGCCAGCTCCATGTGGAACTTCATCACCGAGAAGATCACGTCCTCGGCGGTGAAGGGCTTGCCGTCATGCCAGGTGACGTTCTCCTGCAACCGGAAGGTGTAGGTGCGCTTGTCGTCCGACAGCGCCCAGCTCTTCGCCAGCTCCGGCAGCGGCTCCAGCGTCGGCGAGAATTTCAGCAGTCCCTGGTAGATCTTGCTCGCCGCGATCAGGGTCGGCCCCTGGTTGTTGACGCCGAGCACCAGCACCGGCGGCTCCGGCGTCAGCATGGTCTGCAGGGTGCCGCCGCGCCGTGGCGCGATTCCCTGGGCCAGCGCCTCCTCCAGCCGCAGCAGGGCCGGCGCCGCGGCGGCGGCGGCCAGCAGGGAGCGGCGTGCGAGCAGCGTCATTCCATCAGGACTCCCGATCGTGGCGCCAGGCCGGCCGTCGCGGCGGCGCCCTGTTGGCGGCATGGGAAGCAAGCACCGGGCCACGCGCCGCCGCCGGCCCGCCCTCTCCACCCGACGGTACAGGCCCGACGGTACAGGACCGATGGTACAGGACCGATGGTACAGGCCCGATGGTACAGGCCCGATGGTACAGGATAGACGATCCGGTGCCGCCCGTGTCCCGGCGTCGGGACGCGCGTCGCCGATCCGGCGCATCCCTCGCGACATCCCCTCTTGGCCATCGAGGGCGACGCTGCCTAACCTCCCGCCATGCAGGTGTTCGCCCATGCCTCCCATCGAGGCCATTCGCCGCAATTCTTCCTCCAGCGCGGCACGGTGCGCCGCAACTTCGAGGTGCCCGCGCGCGCCGAGGCGCTGCTCGCCGCCGTCCAGCGCATGGGGCTCGCGCCGGTCACGCCGCCCGCCGCCACGCGCGCGGCGCTGGAGCGCGTGCACACGCCCGACTACCTCGAATTCCTCTCGACCGCCGCCGCCGCCTGGGCCGCGCTGCCGGAGGCGGGGCCCGAGGCGGTACCGAACATCCATCCCACGCCCGAGATGCTGGCCCAGGGCGCGCGCCCCTCGGGCACCATCGTCGGGCAGGTCGGCTGGTACACGGCCGACACCTCCTGCCCGATCGGCCCCGGCACCTGGGAGGCGGCGATCGACGCCGCCGGCTGCGCCCTGGCCGCGGCCGATTCCGTCGGCAGCGGCGGCGGCGCCTACGCGCTGTGCCGCCCGCCCGGCCACCACACCTACGCCGCGCGCGCCGGCGGCCACTGCTACCTGAACAACTCCGCCCTCGCCGCCGAGACGCTGCGCCGCAACGGCGCCCGCCGCGTCGCCGTGCTCGACATCGACAGCCACCACGGCAACGGCACCCAGGGCATCTTCTGGGAGCGCGGCGACGTGCTCACCGTCTCCGTCCATGGCGACCCGAACCGCTACTATCCCTGGTATGTCGGCTTCGCCGAGGAACGCGGCGCCGGCGCGGGGGAGGGGGCGAACCTGAACCTGCCGCTCGCCTTCGGGTCCGACGACGCCGCCTGGCTCGGCGCCGTCGAGGCCGGGCTCGCCCGCATCGACGCCTTCGGCCCCGACGCGCTGGTGATCGCCCTCGGCTTCGACGCCTCCGAGCACGAGCCGCTGGCGGCGCTGAAGGTCACCGCCGAGGGCTTCGAGCGGGCCGGCGCCGCCATCGCCGCGCGCCGCCTGCCCACCGTGCTGGTGCAGGAGGGCGGCTATGCGGTCGAGGTGATCGGCGGCCTGCTGGAGCGCGTGCTCGGCAATTTCGCCTGATCGACGGTTGGGTTTGACGGGGAAACATTCCCCTGTAGGTTGCGATGCGTGAGCAGCATCGCGCGCGTCGTCACCTTCGCCTTCGACGGCATCCGGGCCGTGCCGGTGCAGGTCGAGGTCCAGATCGCCGCCGGCATCCCGGCCTTCCTGCTGGTCGGCCTCGCCAACAAGGCGGTGACGGAGAGCCGCGAGCGGGTGCGCGCGGCGCTCGCCGGGCTCGGCCTCTCCCTGCCGCCGAAGCGCGTGCTGGTGAACCTCGCCCCGGCCGATCTCCAGAAGGAGGGCTCGCATTTCGACCTGCCCATCGCGCTCGCCGTGCTGGCGGCGATGGGCATCCTCGGGCGCGAGGAGATGGCCGGCTACGCGGCGATGGGCGAGCTGGCGCTGGATGGCTCGATCCGCCCGGTGGCCGGCGTGCTGCCCGGGGCGCTCGGCGCCGCGCAAGCCGGGCTCGGCCTGATCTGCCCCGCCGCGCAGGGCGGCGAGGCGGCCTGGGCCGGCGATGTCGAGGTGCTGGCCGCCGACAGCCTGCCCGCGCTGCTGAACCATTTCCGCGGCACGCAGGTGCTCTCGCCGCCCGCCCTGCCGGCGCCCGAGCCCGGCGGCTGGTCCGGCCCCTGCCTCTCCGAGGTGAAGGGGCAGGAGACGGCCAAGCGCGCGCTGGAGATCGCGGCGGCCGGCGGCCACGCGCTGCTGTTCGTCGGCAGCCCGGGTTCCGGCAAGTCGATGCTCGCCGCCCGCCTGCCGGGACTGCTGCCGGACCTGACGGCGCGCGAGGCGCTGGAGGTCTCGATGATCCACAGCGTCGCCGGCCGGTTGCAGGAAGGCCGGCTGCTGCGCCGGCCGCCCTTCCGCGAACCGCACCAGTCGGCGAGCCAGCCGGCGCTGGCCGGCGGCGGCAACCGCGCCCTGCCGGGCGAGATCAGCCTGGCGCATCACGGCGTGCTGTTCCTCGACGAGCTGCCGGAATTCCCGCGCCCCGCCATCGAGGCGCTGCGCCAGCCGCTGGAGACCGGCCGCACCACGGTCAGCCGCGCCAACGCGCATGTCACCTACCCGGCGCGCTTCCAGCTCGTCGCGGCGATGAACCCGTGCCGCTGCGGCTTCCTCGGCGACGCCGCGCGCGAGTGCGGGCAGGCGCCGCGCTGCGGCGAGGCGTACCAGGGCCGCCTCTCCGGCCCGATCCTCGACCGCATCGACATCACCGTGGAGGTGCAGCCGGTGCCGCCGGCGGCGCTGCTCGGCCTCGGCGGCGGCGAGACCTCGCGCGCGGTGGCGGGGCGCGTGGGCGAGGCGCGGCAGCGGCAACGGGCGCGCTACGGCGAGGACGGGCCGCGCTGCAACGGCGAGGCGTCGCAGGCGGTGCTGCAGCGGCACCTGCGCGCGGAGCCGGCGGCGCTGGCGCTTTCCGTCTCGGCGGCCGAGCGGCTGCGGCTTTCCGCGCGCGGGCAGGAGCGGGTGCTGCGGGTGGCGCGCACCATCGCCGACCTGGCGGGGCGGGAGGCGGTGCTGCGGGCCGACGTGGCGGAGGCGTTGGCGCTGCGGCACCGGGCGGCGGGGCGGTAGGGGGGAAGGCGGCGCCTCCTCTCGAACCCAACCGCCTTCCCCAGGCCCATCCGCCCTCTGGGGAAGGCGCCGCCTTCCCCAGACCCCATCCGCCCTCTGGGGAAGGCGCCGCCTTCCCCAGACCCCATCCGCCAGGAGGGCGAGGCCCTCCTGGACCTCTGTTCGTTTGGGCATCGGTGTTGCCGGAGCCGGGATGCCTCTTTCCGGAAAGGGGTTTCCAAAGGGGCTTCGCCCTTTGGTGGGGTCCAGGGGCAAGGCCCCTGGCGGGGTCCGGGGCGGCGCCCCGGGCGTGCCGCGCGGCACGCCTCACGCCTCGACGACCACGTACTCGCCCTCGACCTGCACCGGGAAGGTTTCCGCCTGCAACGCGGCGCCGCTCGCCACCTCGGCGGGGAAGGCGCGCACCTTGATCCGGCGCGGGTCGATCACCGAGCGGCCGGTGCGGATGTCGAATTCCCAATTGTGCCAGGGGCAGCGGATGATCTCGCCCTGGCGCGAGTAGTGGTAGCGCCCCGGCTCGCTCGACTGCACGAGGCCGGTGGTGCGGCCGGCGCACAGGCTGCCGCCATTGTGCGGGCAGCGGTTGGCGATGGCGAAGAACTCGCCCGCGAGGTTGAACACCAGGATGTCGCGCCCGCCGATGGCGACGAGCTTGCGCCCGCCGGGCGGGATCTCGTCGGTGGCGGCGACGACGTGGCGCGTCGCGACGGCGCGGGCGGGGGTGGGCGGCGTGCCAGGTGGGGTGGCGCCGGCCGGCATCAGAGGAAGCCGTACACGGCGCGCGCGTTGCCGCCGAGGATGGCGCGGCGCTGCGCGGCGGTCAGGGTGGCGGGGAGGGCGGTGCGGGGATCGTCGAAATCCCAGTGCGGGTAGTCGGTCGCGAAGAGGATGCGGTCCTGGCCGAGCCACTCCATCACGTCGAGCAGGTGCGAGGCCGCCTCGGGCTCCTCCATGGGCTGGGTGGAGACCCAGAAATGCTCCTTCAGGTACTCGGAGGGGGCGCGGGTGAGGTGGGGGACCTCGGCCTTCAGGTGCTTCCAGTGCTTGTCGAGGCGCCAGCCGAGGGCGGGGATCCAGCCGAGGCCGCTCTCGATCATCACCACCTTCAGCTTCGGGAAACGCTCGAACACGCCTTCCACGATCATCGAGACGACGAGCGCCTGGCAGGAGGTGGCGTGCTCGGTCATCTCCTCGATGTAGAAGGAGGGCCAGCCGCCGTTCGTCAGCGCCCAGCCGCTGTAGCCGAAGACGTGGATGCCGATGGGCAGGCCGGCTTCCTCCGCGGCCTCGTAGATCGGCCAGTAGCGCGGGTTGCCGAGCGGCTCGGCGGTGCGGCTCATCAGCAGGACATGGGCGAAATTGGGGTCGCCGGCGCGGCGGCGGATCTCGGCGGCGGAGGCGGCGCCGTCCTCGTAGGGGACGACGACGGAGGCGCGCAGGCGCGGTTCGGGGCGGCAGAAGGCCTCGACCTGCCACTCGTTCACGGCGAAGGCCATGGCGGCGGAAAGGCCGTTGTTCTGGTCGCCCTGGCCGATGCCGAGCGGGTTGAGGATGCCGTGCGCGATGTTGCACTCGTCGAGGCACTGCGCGCGCAGCAGGTCGAGGTCGGAGCCCGGGCCGCCCTCGGCGGGCCAGGAATCGACGCGGCAGGCGAGGGGCTGCGCCTTGGGAAAGACGTAGCCCTTGTTGAAGCCGTGCCGGGCGCGCAGCCCGTAGGTCTGGAGGTAGTTCCACCAGCGCTCGGTCATGTAGGGGCGGAAGTCGGCGAGGCTGCGGGCGCGCGGGTGGATGTCGCAGTCGAGGATGGCGATGCCGGCGTCGGGGCCGAGGACCCCGGCGCGTGCCTGGATGGGGCTGACGACGTTCATGGGCGGGCTCCCTGGATCGTTGCCCCGGGCAACGCGGCGCCGTGCGCCGGGCTGCCGGGGATCGAGGCTTGATGCGGCGGCGGGGCCGGGGCTGCGTGCGTGCCGGCCGGCGGGGCGTCGGTGCCGGTCGGTCGCCCCAGGAGAGATGAAGCGGGGTCGAGGCGCGGGTAGGTGGCACGGGGGTTGTCGACGGCGATGCGGCGGAGCAGGTCGGCGGGAATGCCGGCGGGGACGATGTCGTCGCCGTCGAACTGCCAGTGCGGGTAGTCCGAGGCCCAGAGCAGCATCGCGTCCGAGCGGAGATGGTCGAGGGCGCGGCGGACCGTGTCCGGGTCCGTGCCGGGTCCCTCGGGCGCGTCGAGGGGCTGGACGGTGAGGCGGACGTGGTGGCGCACGATCTCGGCCGGGTGGCGGTCCACCCACGGGACCTCGGAGCGCACGCCCTTCCAGAACTTGCCGAAGCGCCAGAGGAAGCCGGGCAGCCAGGTGACGCCGGATTCGAGCAGGACGACGCGCAGATCGGGGAATTTCGCGAAGGCGCCCTCGGTGACGAGGCTGGCGAGCTGGGACTGGAAGCCCTGGGACTGGGCGGCGTAGTCCTCCAGGTACCAGCTCGGCCAGCCGACCGAGGTGACGGGGTGGCGGTAGGCGCTGCCGGCATGGATGCCGACGGGCAGGCCGTGCCGGATGGCGGCGGCGTAGACGGGCCACCAGTGGCGGCGGCCGAGCGGCGTCTCGCCCATGCAGAGCAGCAGCACCTGCACGAAGCGCCGGTCGGGCGCGCAGCGCTCGATCTCCTCCACCGCGTGCTCGGGGTTGTGCATGGGCACGACGATGGAGGCGCGCAGGCGGGGATCGCGGTCGAGCCATTCGGCGCGCGTCCAGTCGTTGAGGGCGCGGGCGAAGGCGGCCGCCATGTCCTCGTTGAAGACGAGCTGCACGCCGAAGAGCGGGTTGAGGATGCCCGTGGCGACGTTCCAGCGGTCGAGCGCCTGGGATTGCAGGGCGGCGAGGGTGGTGGCGGCGCGGCCGTCGGCGCCGCGCCAGTCGGCGCGGGCGGTGATGGGGGCGCCGGGCGGGTAGGCGTTCGATTCGATCGCGTCGATGCCGCGTTCCACGGCGGTGTCGCGCCAGAGCGGCTCCAGGTGCGGGAGCAGGGCGCGCATGTCGGGGACGGTGGGGTGCAGGTCGCAGTCGATGGCGCCCGGGGGAAGCGCGAGCGGGCGCGGGAGAGGGAACGCGGGTGGGGGGGCTGGCGGCATGCGGACGCGGTCCTTCCCGGACGGCCTTCGGGCCGTTGTCTGTCGTGGGAGCGGGCGTCGGCGGCGGGCGGGGCCGGGGCGCGCCGGGCCGCTCCGGTGCTTCGCGGGGAGTGTCGCGCCGGGTGGGGTGGGGCGCAACCGCCTTGGGCGCCGCATCGGGCGGGGTTGGGAGCGGGGCGGCGGTCACGGCCGGCCGGGTCGTGCGGAATGCCGGGGCGCGGCGGGCGGGGTGGCGCGCGAAGGGCCGAACCGCCCTACCCCATGCCGGCCGGGCTCACGCGGAGCAGGCCCGTCCCGCTAGCCAATGCCTCGCATCCGGACGCATACTGGGCAGCCGGTCAGCCGAGCAGGAACGGCTGGGATGAACCTTCTGGCAAGAACGTAGGGCATGGAGGCACATCAGCTCCGTTGCTTCCTGGCCACCGCCGAGCTGGGCTCCGTCACCCGCGCCGCCGCCCGGCTGGAGATGGCGCAGCCGACATTGAGCCAGATCCTGCTGCGCCTGGAGGACGAGCTCGGGATCCGGCTGTTCGAGCGGACCGCCCGCGGCGTCCTGCTCACCGACCCGGGCCGCATCTTCCGCGAGCACGCCCGCATCATCCTGTGCGACATGGACCGGGCCCGGGCGGAGGTCAGGCAGCGCGACGCCGCCTCGCCCGCCGCGGTCCCCATCGGCCTGCCCAGCTCCGTCAGCCTCCTGGCCGGCGCCCGCCTCGTGATCGCGGCGCGCGAGCGGCTGCCCAACGTCTCGGTGCGGCTCGACGAGGCGTTCTCCGGCCACATACGCGCCTGGCTGGAGGAGGGGCGCATCGAATTCGGCATCCTTCACCACGCGGATGCGCTGCAGCACCTGTCGGTCCGGCGCCTCGCGGTGGAGGAATGCTGCCTGGTCGGCCCGGCCGGCCGCTTCGGCCCGGCGGGCCGGCATGGCATCGCCGAGGCACCGGTCTCGCTGGTCGCCTCGCCACCCGGCCCGCTGATCATGCCGACCCGGGCGCACGGCCTGCGCCGGCTGGTCGAGCAGGAGGCCGCGGCCCAGGGCATCGCGCTCGACGTGGCGATCGAGATCGACTCGCTGAACCACATCCGCACCCTGGTGGCGGGTGGCCACGGCCTCACCGTGCTGTCGCACTCGGCCGTGCAGGAGGACCTCGTCGCGGGCCGGCTCTCGGCGGCGCCGCTGGGCCGGCCGGCGATACGCCGGCCTATCTACCTGGCGCGCAACCCCACCAGGGCCGTCACCCGCGCCTCGGTGCGGGTCGAGGACCTGCTGGTGTCGCTGCTGCGCGGCATGGTGGAGGACGGCACCTGGCGCGCGGAATGGGTGGCCGACGAACTGGCGGCCGACGGCCAGGCCACGCCGGGATGACGGCCCCCCGTTCGCATCTGCCGCCGCGCCGCGCCGCCGCCGTTCAGTCGGCGAACTCGGCGCGTATCCGCGCCGAGTGCTCGCCGATCGCCGGCACCGGGCCGAGCGCGCGCTCGCCGTCGCTGAACACCGGCGCCGGGGCCGCCACCGGCACCTTCCCGCCCGGCGTGTCGAGCACGACGCGGCGCAGCGCGGGGTGCTGCGCGAAGGCGGCGACGTCGTTGACGAAGCCGTAGGCGGTGTTGGCGGCGCGCAGCTTCGCCGCGCACTGCTCGCGCGTCAGCCCGCGGAAGGTCTCGGCGACATGGGCGTCCACCATGGGCCGGTGCGCCACGCGCTCCACGTTGCTGCGGAAGCCCTCGCGGGCGGGCAGGTCCGGCTGCTCCAGGAAGCGGGCGCAGAAATCCGCCCACTCCCGCTCGTTCTGGATCGAGATCAGCACCAGCGCGCCGTCGGCGGTCGGGAAGGCGCCGTAGGGGCAGATCGAGGGGTGCGCGAGGCCGATGCGCGGCGGCACCACGCCGGTGCCCTCGTAGTAGAGCAGCGGCACGTTCATCATGTCGGCCATGCCGTCGAACAGCGAGACGCCGATGCCCTTGCCGCGCCCGGTGATGCCGCGCTCGATCAGCGCCTCCAGCACCGCCGCGTGCGCGTTCATGCCGCAGGCGATGTCGCAGACCGAGACGCCGACGCGCCCCGGCCCCTCGGGGCGGCCGGTGACGCTGGCCAGGCCGCTCTCGGCCTGCACCAGCAGGTCGTAGGCCTTCATCGTGGCGTAGTCGCCGCTCTCGCCGTAGCCGGAGATGTCGACGGTGATGAGGCGCGGATGCTTCTCGCGCAGCGCGGCCGAGCCGAAGCCGGCGCGGGCCATGGCGCCGGGGGCGAGGTTCTGGATGAACACGTCGGCCTTCGCCAGCAGCCGGGCCAGCAGCGCCTTGTCGTCGGCGGCCTTGATGTCGAGGACGAGGCTCTCCTTGCCGCGGTTGAGCCAGACGAAGTAGCTCGACGAGCCCTTCGCCGCCCGGTCGTAGCCGCGCGCGAAGTCGCCCTCGGCGCGCTCGATCTTGATCACCCGCGCGCCGGCATCGGCGAGGCGCGAGGCGCAGTAGGGGGCCGCGACGGCCTGCTCCATCGAGACGACGAGCAGCCCGGCGAGGGGCTTCGCTCCGGCCACGGCTCAGCCCTCCTTGCCGACGCCGGCGGCGCGCAGCAGCTCGCCCCAGCGCTCGACCTCGTGCCTGATCAGCGCCGAGAGATGGGCGGGGGTGCGCTCCTCGCCGACCGGGGCGCGGGTGGAGAACTGCGCGAAGCGCGCCTTCACCTGCGGGTCGTCGAAGGCGGTCGCGAGCGCCGCGTCGTGCGCGGCGGCGACCGCCTCCGGCGTGCCGCGCGGCGCCACGATCGCGTTCCACACCTCGAGGTCGAGGCCGGGCAGCCCGGCCTCGGCCGCCGTCGGCACGTCCGGCAGCTCGGGCAGCCGGGCGGGGCCGGTGACGGCGAGCGCCTTCGCCTGTCCGGCCAGGGCGGGCGGGATGGCGTTCATGCCCTGGGAGACGATCAGGTCCACCGTGCCGGCGACGAGGTCGTTCAGCGCCGGCGCCTCGCCGCGATAGGGCACCAGCTCGCCCCTGCCGCCCGCCGCGGCGAAGGCCTGCAGCGCGCCGAGGTGCAGCGTGGTGCCGGTGCCGGAGGTGCCGGCGATCAGCCCGCCCTGCCGCACCCGCTCGCGGAACTGCGCGATGCTCGTGATGCCGGACTTCTCCGAGACCAGCAGCACCATCGGGTTGGTGCCGACCAGCCCGACCGCGCGGAAGTCGCGCGGGTCGTACTGCAGGTGGTTGTAGAGGTGCGGGTTGACCGCCAGCACGCCGACATGGGCGAAGAGCAGCGTGTGCCCGTCCGGCGCGGCGCGGGCGACGCGGGTGGCGCCGATCGTGCCGCCGGCGCCGGTGGTGTTCTCCACCACCACCGTCTGGCCGAGGGCGCGCGACATCGGCCCGGCGACGAGGCGGGCCATCACGTCGGTGGTGCCGCCGGCCGCGAAGGGCACGACCATGGTCACGGTGCGGTTGGGCTTCCAGCCGGGCTGGGCGGGCTGGGCCAGGGCGGCGCGGGACGCCGCCCCGGACAGCAGGGCGGTGCCCAGGGAAGTGCCCAGGGAAGCGCCCAGGGAAGTGCCCAGGGGGATGCCGGCGCCGCCGAGGGCGGCGCGCAGGAGGTTGCGGCGTTGCATGGCGGCGCGGCTCAGAAGCTGCGCGGCAGGCCGAGCACGTGCTCGGCGACGTAGCTCAGGATCAGGTTGGTGGAGATCGGCGCCACCTGGTAGAGCCGCGTCTCGCGGAACTTGCGCTCCACGTCGTACTCGTTGGCGAAGCCGAAGCCGCCGTGGAACTGCAGGCAGGCATTGGCCGCCTCCCAGGAGGCCTTGGCGGCGAGGTACTTGGCCATGTTGGCCTGGGCGCCGCAGGGCTGGTGCGCGTCGAACAGCCGGCAGGCCTCGAAGCGCATCAGGTTGGCGGCCTCGATCTCGATGTAGGATTCGGCGATCGGGAACTGCACGCCCTGGTTCTGGCCGATCGGGCGGCCGAACACCACGCGCTCCTTCACGTAGGGCACGACCTTGTCGATGAACCAGTAGCCGTCGCCGATGCACTCGGCGGCGATCAGCGTGCGCTCGGCGTTCAGCCCGTCGAGGATGTACTTGAAGCCCTTGCCCTCCTCGCCGATCAGGTTCTCCGCCGGGATCTCCAGGTTGTCGAAGAACAGCTCGTTGGTCTCGTGGTTGACCATGTTCGGGATGGGGCGGACGGTCATGCCGTGGCCGATCGCCTGGTGCAGGTCGACCATGAAGATCGACATGCCCTCGGACTTGCGCTTCACCTCGGCGAGCGGCGTGGTGCGGGCGAGCAGGATCATCAGGTCCGAGTGCTGGACGCGCGAGATCCACACCTTCTGGCCGTTCACCACGTAGCGGTCGCCCTGGCGCACGGCGGTGGTCTTGAGCTTGGTGGTGTCGGTGCCGGTGGTGGGCTCGGTGACACCCATGGATTGCAGGCGCAGCTCGCCGGAGGCGATCTTGGGCAGGTACTTGCGCTTCTGCTCCTCGGAGCCGTGCCGCAGCAGCGTGCCCATGTTGTACATCTGCCCGTGGCAGGCGCCGGAATTGCCGCCCGAGCGGTTGATCTCCTCCATGACGATGGAGGCTTCCGTCAGGCCGAGGCCGGAGCCGCCGTACTCCTCGGGGATCAGCGCGGCGAGCCAGCCGGCCTTGGTCAGCGCGTCCACGAATTCCTCGGGATAGCCGCGCTCCTCGTCGACCTTGCGGTGGTACTCGGCCGGGAAGGTGGCGCAGAGGCTGCGCACCGCTTCGCGCAATTCCTGATGGTTATCGCTGGTGCTCGACATTGCAGCCTCCCTGGACGATCCGGGCCCCGGCATCGGCCGGGGCGTGGGCCGTCTCTTGCCGGGGCGGGGTCGCGCCAGGGAACAAGTGGTTCGCACTGGCAGCGATTGAGAATTCCAATGGCTCCGCCGGTGGCCCGCCCGGTCCACGCGGATCGCAGCACAGGACGATGGATATCATGCCGCGGAACGTCGTGGGAGAGGACCGGGGCGGCGATCGTGGATCACGCTTGCCGGTGCGGATGCCCGCCGCGCGCCGCAAGGCCCGGCGGCCGCCTGCACCGCGCGGGCCGGGGGCCAGGAACGCTTCCGGGACCACGGTCCCGGCCCCCGACGTGCCGCCGGAACCGCCGGCGTGGCATGCCCGGCACCGGGACGCGCCCCTCCCGCGGGGTACCGGGCCTGGACCGGCCGGCGAACGCCGCCGCCGGCTGGGCGCGTGCCCCGGCCCGGACCGGCCCGTGCGGTCCGACACGGCCGGAACGGGCCGGCGAACCCGATCCGCCCCGATCGGTTCGGGGTGGCGCGATCCGCCGCCGGGCGGCATGTTCCCGGCAACGCGTCCATATCCCGGGAAAACGTCCAATGGTCACGCCACTGTCCCGCCGCGCGGCGCTTGCGCTGCCGCTCGCCGCGTCCCTGCCGCTGCTCGCCCCGCGCGCCGCCCGCGCCGAGCCGTGGCGGCCGTCGCAGCAGGTGCGCATCGTCGTGCCGGCCGCCGCCGGCGGCACCACCGACATCATGGGCCGCCTGCTCGCGGCGCATCTCCAGACCCGCTGGGGCCTGCCGGCCGTCGCCGAGAACCGCACCGGCGCCGGCGGCATCATCGGCACGCAGGAGGTGGTGCGGTCGAAGCCGGACGGGCTGACCCTGCTCTCCGGCAACATCGGCCCGCAGGCCATCGCCTACTCGCTGTTCCGCAACCTGCCCTACAGGCCCGAGGACCTGCTGCCGGTCAGCAACCTGATCCGCGGGCCGAACGTGCTGGTGATCCACCCCTCGATCCCGGCGCAGACCGTGCCGGAATTCGTGGCCTGGCTGCGGGCCAACAACGGCAAGGCCTCCTACGGCTCGCCCGGCGTCGGGCAGTCGCCGCACCTCTCGGCGGTCTGGTTCCTCCAGCTCATCGGCGTGGAGGCGACGCACATCCCCTATCGCGGCGCCGCCCCGGCGATGACCGAGCTGCTGGCCGGCAACATCCAGTTCATGCTCGACAACCTGACCACCGCGATCCAGCAGATACGCGCCGGGCAGGTGCGGGCGCTGGCCGTCACCTCGGCCGACCGCAACCCGCAATTGCCCGAGCTGCCGTCGCTGCGCGAGACCATGCCGGAGCTGGCCAGCTACGAGGTGAACACCTGGTTCGG
Source organism: Roseomonas acroporae (assembly GCF_023223525.1). Lineage (GTDB taxonomy): Bacteria > Pseudomonadota > Alphaproteobacteria > Acetobacterales > Acetobacteraceae > Roseomonas_E > Roseomonas_E acroporae. Next base: position 33,935 of record NZ_JALPRX010000080.1, read on the forward strand.
CATGTTCCTCCCCGCCGGCGCGCCGGCCGAGGTGCTCGACGCCTACAACGCCGAGATCCGGGCGATGGTGGCCCAGCCCGAGATGCAGCGCCGCTTCGCCCAGATGGGCGGCATCCCGGCCGCCGACACCCCGGCGCGCTTCGCCGCCTTCGTGCGGGCCGAGATCGAGAAATGGGGCGGCGTGATCCGCAAGGAGGGGTTGCAGCTCGACGTCGGCTGACGCCGGGCGGCCGGGCCCGCCCTCGCCGTGGCGCGCCCGCCGCGCCGGGCCGGCCTTGACGGGGCAGGGCAGGGGGCGGTCTGCTGCCGCCGTGCCGCAGCAACCGCCCGACGATCCCCTGTCGCCCGCCCCGGTGCCGGCCCGTACGGCGGCCGAGGAACGCGCCGAGCGCCTCGCCGCCGCCCTGCGCGCGAACCTGCATCGGCGCAAGGCCCGAGCCCGGGCGCTCGCCGTCCCGGCGGCGTCCCCGGCTGCCTCCCCGGCGGCCTCCCCGGCGCCGGATCCCTCCGGCCCCGGCTTTCCCAGCGCCACTTCCGCTCGGCCCACCTCCCCAGGGTCCACCTCCCCAGGGCCCACCTCGCCCAGGCCCGCCCCCGCCGCCCCCCATGACTGCCCTGCAACACCGCCCGGCGAATCCGGGTTGGAGGGCTGAACCTTCGGGCGTTGCGGCCGGCCGCCGGCTAGGCTAGACCGCGCCGCCCGCCGGAAGACGCCCGGCATTCCCTCCCGGTCCCTCCTGGGGCGGACATCCCACCCTGGGCGCGCGATGCCGCTCCCCCCTCCGTGTCCCCGCGACGGGGCGCGCCCGGAAGGCCACTGCCATGGCGATCATGCCCGACACCTGGATCCGCCGCATGGCGACCGAGCGCGGCATGATCGAGCCCTTCGTGGAGAGCCAGCGCCGCGAGGGCGTGATCAGCTACGGCCTGTCGAGCTTCGGCTACGACGCGCGCGTCTCCGACGAATTCAAGATCTTCACCAACGTCGACAACGCCATCGTCGACCCGAAGCAGTTCAGCGCCGACAGCTTCGTGGACCGGCGCGGCCCGGTCTGCATCATCCCGCCCAACTCCTTCGCGCTGGCCCACACCGTCGAGTACTTCCGCGTGCCGCGCGACGTGCTGGTGATCTGCCTCGGCAAGTCGACCTATGCGCGCTGCGGCATCATCGTGAACGTCACCCCGCTGGAGCCCGAGTGGGAGGGGCAGGTGACGATCGAGATCTCCAACACCACGCCGCTGCCCGCCCGCATCTACGCCAACGAGGGCATCTGCCAGTTCCTGTTCCTCCAGGGCGCGAGCGCCCCCGAGGTCAGCTACGCGGACCGTGCCGGCAAGTACATGGGCCAGCGCGGCGTCTCGCTGCCCCGGCTCTGACGCGTTGCCGAGCCGCCCGTCGGCGCCGCGCGCCCATCCCCGCGGGGCACCGCCGTGCCCCGCCGTTCCGAGCATGCCCTGAAGGACCTCGCGCATGGACCGTATCCGCATCCGTGGCGGCAGGCCGCTCCGCGGCAGCATCCCGATCGGCGGTGCCAAGAACGCCGCGCTGCCGCTGATGGCGGCCGGGCTGCTCTCGGCCGGCCCGCTGGTGCTGGCCAACGCGCCCGACCTCGCCGACGTGGACACCATGGGCAGGCTCCTGGCGCAGCACGGGCTCTCGGTGGCGCATGACCGCGCCGCGCGCACCATCGCCATCGCCGGCGAGGCCACCAACCTGGAGGCGCCCTACGACCTGGTGCGCAGGATGCGTGCCTCGGTGCTGGTGCTCGGCCCGCTGCTCGCGCGCTACGGCGAGGCGCGCGTCTCGCTGCCCGGCGGCTGCGCCATCGGCACGCGCCCCGTCGACCTCCACCTCAAGGGGCTGGAGGCGATGGGCGCCGAGATCGACCTCGCCGGCGGCTACATCCACGCCCGCGCGCCCTCGGGCCTCGCCGGCGCGCGCTTCCTGTTCCCGCAGGTCTCGGTCGGCGCCACCGAGAACCTGCTGATGGCGGCAACCCTCGCGCGCGGCACCACGGAGCTGGTGAACGCGGCGCGCGAGCCCGAGATCGACGACCTCGCCCACTGCCTGATCGCCATGGGCGCGCGCATCGAGGGCGTCGGCACCGACCGGCTGCGCATCGAGGGCGTGACGCATCTCGGCGCCGCGAACCATCCCATCGTGCCCGACCGCATCGAGGCCGGCACCTATGCCTGCGCCGCCGCCATCGCCGGTGGCGAGCTGCTGCTGCGCGAGGCGCGGCTGGAGCATCTCGGCAGCGTCGCGCGCGTGCTGGGCGAGGCCGGGGTGGAGATGGTCGCGGTCGAGGGCGGCGTGCGCGTGCGCCGGCTGAACGGGCTGCACGGCGCCGACGCCATGACCGAGCCCTATCCCGGCTTCGCCACCGACATGCAGGCCCAGTACATGGCGGTGATGGCCGTCGCCGAGGGCGCGGCGATGATCACCGAGACGATCTTCGAGAACCGCTTCATGCACGTGCCGGAGTTGAACCGGATGGGCGCGCGCATCAACGTCCACGGTGCCTCGGCCATCGTGCGCGGCGTGCCCGCGCTGTCCGGCGCGCCGGTGATGGCGACCGACCTGCGCGCCTCGGTCTCGCTGGTGCTGGCCGGCCTCGCCGCCTCGGGCGAGACGGTGGTGAACCGCGTCTACCACCTCGACCGCGGCTACGAGCGGGTGGAGGAGAAGCTCGCCGCCGTGGGGGCGGACATCGAGCGGCTGACGGACTGACGGGCGGGGAGGGCTCCGCCCTCCCCGAACCCCGGTTCTGTCGTCGGGAAGGGCTCCGCCCTCCCCGAACCCCTCCGGCGAGGGGCCTTGCCCCTTCGATCCCCACCGGGGGCGAAGCCCCCCGGTCCCCCCGTTGGATTTCGGCTTCGCCGCGCCCACGATACGGGCCTGAATCCGAACGGGGGGTTCCAGGGGGGCTTCGCCCCCTGGCGGGGATCCCCAAGGGGCAGCGCCCCTTGGTGGGGTTCCAGGGGCGAAGCCCCTGGCCCTGGCCAGCCCCGCCGCCCCCAGCCCTGTTCCGATGTCACGGCAGCTTCCCCGCACGCCCCCTTGACCCGCCCCGCCCGCCCATGGTCCCTGCCGGGCTCCCGCCGGGTCCCGGCCCGCGCCCCGACGCGATGCCGTTCCCGAGTAGAGCGCCATGGACCTTCCGACCGCCGCCACCCCGATCGACCCCGTGACGCCCGAGGATGCCGGCACCATCGTGCTGGCGCTGCCAAAGGGTCGCATCCTGGCCGAGCTGGGCCCGCTGCTGGAGCGCACCGGCATCCGCCCCGCCGACGACTTCCGCGACGAGGACAGCCGCCGCCTGCGCTTCCCCACCAACCACCCGGCGCTCGACGTGGTGCGGGTGCGTCCCTTCGACGTCGCCACCTTCGTGGCCTTCGGCGGCGCGCATCTCGGCATCTGCGGCGCCGACGTGCTGATGGAGTTCGACTACCCCGAGATCTACGCGCCGCTGGACCTCGGCCTCGGCCGCTGCCGCGTCTCGGTGGCCGAGCCCGTCGCCGTGGCCGGCGCGGACGACGCCAAACGCTGGTCTCGCGTCAGCGTCGCCACCAAGTACCCCAACATCGCCCGCCGCCACTTCGCCGCGCGCGGCGTGCAGGCGGAGGTGGTGCACCTGAACGGCGCGATGGAGCTGGCCCCCTCGCTCGGCCTCGCCAGCCTGATCGTCGACCTGGTGCAGACCGGCTCGACGCTGAAGGCGAACGGGCTGGTCGAGACCGAGGTGATCGCGCCCGTCACCTCGCGCCTGATCGTCAACCGCACCGCGCTCAAGACCCGCTCGGAGGCGATCGGCGCCTGGCTTGCCCGCTTCCGCGCCGCGCTGGCCGAGCCGATCGCCTGAGCCTGGAGCAGCCCGCCCGGCCCGGTTCCGGCCCGACGCCGCCGCCGGGCACCCTGCCGCAATCCCGGTTCCCCCAAACCGACCGGGCCGAACCTTCCGGAGCCCGCCCCATGATGCGTCTCGACACCGCCGATCCCGGCTTCGAGGCCGCCTTCGCCGCCCTGCTCGACACGGCGCGCGAGACCACGGCGCGGGTGGATGCCGCCGTCGCCGCGGTGATCGCCGCCGTGCGCGCGCGCGGCGACGCGGCCCTGCTCGACTGCACGCGCGAATGGGATGGCTGGTCGCCCGCCGACGCCGCCGCGCTGCGCGTGCCGGAGGCCGAGCTTGCCGCCGCGCTGGAAGCCACGCCGCCGGCGCTGCGCGCGGCGCTCGACCTCGCCGCCGCGCGCATCGAGGCGTTCCACGCCGCGCAGAAGCCGGCGGACCTGGAGACGACCGACTCGGCCGGCCTGCGCCTCGGCATGCGCTGGACGGCGCTGGACGCGGTCGGGCTGTACGTGCCGGGCGGCAAGGCGGCCTACCCGTCCTCCGTGCTGATGAACGCGATCCCGGCGAAGGTGGCGGGCGTCGGGCGCATCGCCATGTGCGTGCCCGCACCCGGCGGGGCGCTGAACCCGCTGGTGCTGGCCGCCGCCGCGCGCGCCGGCGTCACCGAGGTGTACCGCATCGGCGGCGCCCAGGCCGTCGCGGCGCTGGCCTGGGGCACGGCGACGGTCGCGCCGGTGGACCGCATCGTCGGCCCCGGCAACGCCTACGTGGCCGAGGCGAAGCGGCAGGTGTTCGGCCGCGTCGGCATCGACTCCATCGCCGGCCCCTCCGAGGTGGTGGTGATCGCCGACGGCGCGAGCGACCCCGAGCACGTCGCCATCGACCTGATGGCGCAGGCCGAGCACGACGAGGCGGCGCAGTCCATCCTCGTCACCGACAGCGCCGCGCTGGCCGATGCCGTGGTGGCCGCCGTGGACCGCGCCCTGGCCGCGCTGCCGCGCGCCGCCATCGCCGGCGAGAGCTGGCGCCGCCACGGCGCGGTGATCCTGGTGCGGGATTGGGAGGAGGCGGCCGACCTCGCCAACCGGCTCGCCCCCGAGCACCTCCAGCTCATGGTCGAGGAGCCGCGCGCCCTGTTCGGCCGCATCCGCCATGCCGGCGCCGCCTTCCTCGGCCGCTGGTGCCCGGAGGCGCTGGGCGACTACGTGGCCGGCCCGAACCACGTGCTGCCGACCGGCCGCACGGCGCGCTTCGCCTCCGGCCTCTCGGTGTTCGACTTCCTCAAGCGCACCACCTGGATCGAGGCGGACCGGGCGGGCCTGGCCGCGATCGGCCCGGCCGCCGTGGCGCTGGCCGAGGCCGAGGGCCTCCAGGCGCATGCCCGCAGCGTGGCGATGCGTCTGCCGGGCTGAACGCCCGCCCGGTCCGACGCCGGGCCGGCGACGGCCGGGAGACCCGGAAGCGGGGCGACCCGCTCCCTCCGTCCTTCCCCCTTTGGTGGCCCCCTTTGGCGGCCTCCTTCGACAGCTCCCGCCGGCCGGGCGCCCCGGCCATGCGCGCCGGGCGCTTGACCGGGGAGGGGGCCATGCGCATCTTCCCGTCGGCTGCCCTTGGGGCCTCCCGGCCTGGACGCCTGTCCCCGCCGAACCCAATTCACATTGCAAGCCGGCATGACCGCCCCCTGTGCATCGCGCGGGGTGGATTGCGCGGGCGCTTCGGCCCATCGAGGATTGATGTCGAAAGAGGACATGATCGAGTTCAGCGGCACCGTGCAGGAGCTGCTGCCCAACGCGATGTTCCGCGTGAAGCTCGACAACGAACACATGGTTCTGGCCCATACCAGCGGGAAGATGCGCAAGAACCGCATCCGCGTCCTGGCAGGCGACCGCGTCAACGTCGAGATGACGCCCTACGACCTGACCAAGGGCCGCATCACCTTCCGCTTCAAGTAGGGCCGCTTCAAGTAGGGCCCCTTCGAGTAGGGGCGCCGCGGGCAGGACCGCTTCGGGCCGGGACCGCCTGAGGCCGGCGCCCGCCATCGGCGAACCTGTCCCCATGGGCACCGGCCCTCCGTGTCCGGCCGCCCCGGGATCGTCCCGATCGCCTCAGGCAACCGGCCATGCCGCATGGCCGGCCGTTCCGATTCGCCGCCACCGGGGCACGCAGCCCGGGCGGACGGCGCAAGAGGGGAGCATCGCATGCAGGCCGCTCCGGCGGAGATCGAACCGATGGCGTCCGGCACAGCCGGGGCCGGGGCTGCCGCCGGGACCGATACCGGGACCGATACTGGGGCCGACGCGCCGGGGACCGGCATCGGCCGGCCGACGGATGCCGCGCGCCGCGTGCCGCTGGTGCTGGCCTCCGCCAGCCCGCGCCGGCTGGCGCTGCTGGAACGCCTCGGCATCGTGCCCGACCGGGTTCTGCCGACCGATGCCGACGAGACGCCGCTGCCCGGCGAGCTGCCGCGCCAGCTCGCCGCGCGGCTGGCGGAGCGGAAGGCCGATGCGGCCGCCGCCCTGGCGTCGGGCTGCGTCGTGCTGGCCGCCGACACCGTGGTCGGCGTGGGGCGCCGGATCCTGCCCAAGCCGGCGGACCTGGCCGAGGCGCGCCGCTGCCTGGCGCTGCTCTCGGGCCGCCGCCACCACGTCCATACCGGCGTGGTGCTGGTGCTGCCCGATTCCCGCCGCCTGCGCCGGCTCGTGGAGACGGTCGTGACCTTCCAGCGCCTGGTCCCGGCCCAGATCGAGGACTACCTCGCCTCGGGCGAATGGCAGGGCAAGGCCGGCGGCTACGCCCTGCAGGGGCGGGCCGAGTCCTTCGTGCGCTTCCTGGCCGGCTCGCATTCCGGCGTGATCGGCCTGCCGCTGTTCGAGACGGCGCAGCTTCTGCGGGGCGCGGGGTGGCTGCGGCCCTGATCCGGGTCTCGGCCTCGCCCGGCGAGGTGCGGGTCGCGGTGCTGGAGGACGACCGGCTGGTGGCCGCGGCCGTGGAGCGGCCCGCCCGGCCGGACGCGGTCGGCGATCTGCTGCGCGCGCGCGTCGCCGCCGTGGCCCCGGCCATGGCGGGCGCCTTCCTCGCCCTGCCCGACGGCCTCACCGGCTTCCTGCCCGACTCCGAGAACGGCCTGCCGAACCGCGCCCGGCTGGAGGAGGGCCGGCTGCTCGGCGTGCGGGTCACCCGGGCCGCGCAGGGCGGCAAGGGGCCGCGCCTGACCGCGCGGCTCGACGCGGCGGAGTCGGCGGCCGTGGCAGCCGCCCCGCCCGGCGCCCCGCGTCTGGTGCGACGGGGCCCGGACGCCGTGCTGCGCATCGCGGCGGCCCATCCCGGCGTGCCGGTCGAGGTCGATGGCGCGCCGCTGGCGGGTCGGCTGCGCGCCGCGCTCGGCCGCGACCGGGTCGCGCTGCTGACGCACCCCGCCTTCGACGACGCGCTGGAGGCGGAATTCGACGAGCTGGCCGGGCCGGCCGTCGCGCTGCCGAAGGGTGGCCGGCTCCTGATCCACCCGACCCCGGCGCTGACCGCCATCGACGTCGATGCCGGTGCGGCGGCGGGCGATCGGGACCCGGCGGCGCCGCTGCGCCTCAACCGCGACGCGGCCGGCGAGGTGGCGCGGCAGATCCGCCTGCGCGAGCTGTCCGGGCCGATCCTGGTCGATTTCGCCGGCCTGACCCAGAAGCGCCGCGCCGTGCTGCTGGAGCCGCTGCGCGAGGCGCTGGCGGCCGATCCGATGCGGCCGCGCCTGCTGGGCCTGACCGGCCTGGGCTTCGCCGAGATCGTGCGGCCGCGCCGCCACCCGCCGCTGCACGAGGTGCTGGGCTGGCCGGTCTCGCCGCTGACCCACGGGCTGGCGGCGCTGCGGCGCGTGGCGCGCGAGGCGGCGGCCCGGCCCGGCCGGCCGCTCTCGCTGCGGGCCTCCCCGGCGGTGCTGGCCGCGTTGCAGGGGCTGCCGGGCGCGCTCGACGAGTGCCGCGACATGATCGGGGCGATGCCGGTCCTGGTGCCCGACCCCATGCTCCCTCCTGGACGGGAGCAGATCGAGGAGGCGAATCGATGAGCGTCGAGAAGGATGCGAAGCCGGCGGCGCGATCCGTGCGGGCCCGCCGCTGCCCGGTCTGCGGCAAGCCCGCCGAGGCAGCGACCCGGCCCTTCTGCTCGCCGCGCTGCCGGCAGGTGGATCTCGGCCGCTGGCTGACCGGCGCCTACGTGGTTCCCGGCGAGGATGGCGAGGCGGCGCCGGACGATTTCGGCGCCTGACGGGGTGGACAGGCCGGAATCCTTCCGCTATTTCCGCCCGCCTCTGCCGGCGATCGCCGTACGCGACGCCTTGGGCCCAGGTAGCTCAGTTGGTAGAGCATGCGACTGAAAATCGCAGTGTCGGTGGTTCGATTCCGCCCCTGGGCACCTTCTTCCCCATCACCACACGCAAGCGGGCACGTCGCCCCCGCCCTCACGTCATCGGCACGCCCGCGACATGCGTCGCATAGGCCGGCCGCGCGCGAAGCCGCTCATACCAGCCGCGTAGTCTCGGCAGATCGGGGCGCGCCGTCGGCAGCTCGAACCAGCGGTGCAGGAACGGCCCGAGCGCCACGTCCGCCAGGGTCAGCCCGCCGCAGACATGCTCCCGCCCCTCCAGCCGTGCCTCGACGATGCGCCAGGCGGCGCTGGCATCGTCCAGCGCCCTGGCCAGCGCCTTCGGGTTCCGCTCCGGCTCCGGCGTGCGGACGAGGCCCCAGAACAGCGGCGTCATGCCGGTGGCGAGCGTCGCGAGCTGCCAGTCCATCCATCGCTCCACGTCGGCGCGGGCCCGCGGCGCCTCCGGGTAGATCGGCGACTCCGGCGCCCGGGTGCGGCAGAGGTAGCGGCAGATGCTGTTGCTCTCCCAGAGCGTGAAGCCGTCCGCCTCGGAAAGGGTCGGCACGCGGGCATTCGGGTTCATCGCCAGATAGTCGGGGTCCCGCACCCGGCCGAACTCCATGCCGGCATCGATCCGGCGCGGCTCGATCCCCAGCTCGGCGCACAGCCACAGCACCTTCATCACGTTGCTGGAGTTCACCCGCCCCCAGATGGTGGGCGGCGTGCTGGATGGGGCCATGCTCATCGGCGCTTCCTGTTCCCGTGTCTTCCACTGCCGGCAGGGTAGGGCGGGGCCTCGCATCGCTCCAAGGGGACGCCGCGGTTGCGCGCCGCGCCGCGCCGCGCGAAGAGGCGGCATGCTCGCACCGCTCCTGATCGCCGCCCTCGCCGCCGCGGCGCCCCTGTTCGCCCACGCCAGCGAGGGCTGGTGGGGCCTGGCCCCCTGCGAACTGTGCCTGTGGCAGCGCTGGCCCTACTGGGCGGCGGCGGCGCTCGCGCTGCTGGGGCTCGTCCTGCCGCGCCGCCCGATGCTGCTCCTCGCGGCGGTCGCGGTGCTGGCCTCGGGCGCGGTGGGCGCCTTCCACGTGGGGGTGGAGCAGGGCTGGTGGCCCTCGCCGCTGGCCGGCTGCCAGGCGCCGCGCGGCAGCGGCGGCACGGCCAGCGTCGAGGACCTGCTGCGCGACATGCCGCTGGTCCCGTCCAAGCCCTGCGACGCTCCCACCTACCTGATTCCCGGCCTGCCGCTTTCCATGGCGGGAATGAACGTCATCTATGCGCTGGGTGTCGCCGGCCTGGCCTTCGGGCTGGCGCGCCGGAAGGAGGCATCATGATCGACACGCAGCCCGATCCGGCGTCCGGTGCGCGGTCCGCCGCCATCCCGCCGCGCGCGCCCGGGCCGGTGGCGCGGGCCATCCGGGTGGACCATGCCGGCGAGTACGGCGCCAAGCGCATCTACCAGGGCCAGATCGCCGTGCTGCGCGGCACGCGCTACGAGCCGATGCTGCGGCACATGCAGGACCAGGAGCAGGTGCATCTCGACACCTTCGCGCGGCTGATCGCGGAGCGGCGGGTGCGGCCGACCGCGCTGCTGCCGCTCTGGCACGTCGCGGGCTTCGCGCTCGGGGCTGGTACCGCCCTGCTCGGCCATCGCGGCGCCATGGCCTGCACCGTGGCGGTGGAGGAGGCGATCGACGAGCACTACGCCCAGCAGGAGCGCGAGCTGCCGGAGTCGGAGGCGCCGCTCAAGGCGGACATCGCGCGATTCCGGGCCGAGGAGCTGGAGCACCGCGACATCGGCCTCGCCAACGAGGCGGAACTGGCGCCCGCCTACCGGCTGCTCTCGCGCGTCATCAAGACCGGTTGCAAGGTGGCGATCGCGGTCAGCGAGCGGGTCTGACAGACCTTTCCGTCGCGGGGCGCCGCGCCCCGGCGGCCGGGTACGCGCTCCCCGACGCCGGGGCGCGACACCGGCCGTCGCTTCCCCCTTTCACGGAGCCGTCCGGCCGTCGGGCGGGGCATCGTCCGGCGTCAGCCCCGGCAGGGCCGAGTGCCGGTAGGCCGCCAGTTCCTGCGAGGTGGGAATGCTGCCGGTGATCCTGCCGGCCCAGTCGCGGAACTCGATCACCACGAGGCCGAGCGCCCCGTCGATCCGCAGCGACGGGTTGGGCCGCAGCGGGGCGGCGGCCGCGGCGTCGCCGGCGGCCGGACGGCTCGCCGCCGCGCCGTGCGGTTCCGGTGGCAGGGGGGGCGCGGCGCGTATCGTGAGGTCGTCAGGCATGGGGGTCGGCACCATCCCGCTCGCATCGTGCCGTCCGCCATTCCTGCCGCGACCGGCTCCGGGGAGCGTCCAGAAAGCCATGACGACGCTGAAGGAAGTCTTAAGATCGCCCATGTCCATCCATCGGCGGTCGGGGTTGGCGCGATGAACGGCCCGCGACCGGTCGACTGCCCGCCCGGCCGCCCCCAGGCGGCCATCTCGCCCGGCCGCCACCCGGCGGCTCCCTCGCCCGGCCGCCCCCCGGCGGCCACGCGGCGCGGCCTGCTCGCGGCCCCGCTGCTGGCCCTGGCCGATCCCGCCCGGGCGGCGGAGCCCGGCGCCCCGGGGATCGCCGCCCCAGGGATCGCCGCCTCTGGGATCGCCGCCCCTGGGATCGCCGGCTCCCGCCCCGCGGCCGCCGGCCTCGACTGGCCCTCCTTCGACTGGCCCGGCTTCGCCGCCGGCTGGCTCGCCCCGATCCGTGCGGCGGCCGCGGCCCTGGACGGACCGGGGCTGCTGCGCAGCTGGGTCACGGCGGGCGAGGGCGATTTCGACCGGGTGCAGCGCGAGGCCGCCTACACCTACGACAACGCCCTGGCCGGCCTCGCCCTGCTGGCCGCCGGCGAGGACGCCCTGGCGCTGCGGCTGGCCGAAGGGCTCCGGCTGGCGCAGACGCAGGACCGGTTCTGGCACGACGGGCGCCTGCGCAACGCCTACGCGGCGGGCCGGCAGCACGCGGCGGCCCCGGCCTCGGCCCGTCCGCCGGGCTGGTGGGACGCGGCCGCCGGCCGCTGGGCCGAGGACCGCTACCAGGTCGGCAGCGCCGCCGGGCCGACGGCCTTCGCCGGTCTGCTCTGGCTGCGCTGCGCCGAGCGCGGCCTCGGCCGTCCGGCGGACTGGCGCGCCGCGGCGGACCGGGCCGCCGACTGGCTGGAGACTCTGCGCGTTCCGGACGCTTCGGGCGGCTTCCGGGGCGGCACGCTCGGCCACGAGCCGGCGCCGGAGCCGCTCCCGTGGCGCTCCACCGAGCAGAACCTCGATCTCGCCGCGCTGTTCGCCCGACTCGGTCGGCCGGGTCCGGCGGCGGAGGCGCGGCGCTTCGTCGCCGCGGCCTGGCGGCCGGCCGAGGGCCGCTTCCTCTCAGGCCTGCTGCCGGACGGCACGCCGAATCCGCACTCGGCGCTCGACGCCAACCTCTGGCCGCTGCTCGCCTTTCCCGGGGAGGCCGCCTGGCGGCCGGCGCTGGCCTGGGTGCTGTCGCGGCACGGCGTGCCGGCAGGGGCACCCGCCACGGCGCTGGACGGGCTCGACTTCGACGACGACCGCGACGGCGCCTGGTGGGAGGGCACCGCCCAGGCCGTGCTGGTGCTGCGCCGGGCCCGCTGGATGCCGGCGGCCGGGGCGGTCGCCGCGCGCCTCGCCGCCGCGATCCTGCGTCAGCGCGACCCCCGGGGCTGGCTGCTGGCCGCCAGCCTGCCCTGGCTGACGACCGGCCTCGGCACCGGGCTGGTCCCGGGCGTGGCCGATTTCCGCTATCCGCGGCGCGGGCATCTCGGCGCCACCGCCTGGGCGGCGCTGGCCGGCCTCGACGCCGATCCGTTCACCGCGAACCGCTCCAGCCTCTGATCCGGCGCATTTCCCGAGCCGCCGGGCGGGTACGCCCAGCCTGAAGAGGCGCCGGGCGGACCGGCCTCAGCCTATCTCCACCCGGTTGCGACCGTTGCGCTTGGCCTGGTACAGCGCCGCGTCGGCGAGCCGGATCAGTGTCATCTCGTTGTCGTGCGCCGCGGCGGCGGGGTGCAGCACCGCCACGCCGATGCTCACCGTGACCGGGCCGTCGGAGCTGAATTCGCGGCCGCGATCGGCCTCCACGCGCGCCCGGATCGCCTCGGCGGTGGCGGCCGCGCCGGCGATGTCGGTCTCCGGCAGGATCGCGGCGAATTCCTCGCCGCCGTAGCGGGCGCCGAGATCGCCCGGCCGGCGGATCGAGGCGTCGATCCAGCGCGCCACCGCCCGCAGGCAATTGTCGCCGGTCTGGTGCCCGTAGCGGTCGTTCACGGCCTTGAAGTGGTCCACGTCGATCAGCAGCAGCGCGATCGCGCTGCCCTCGCGCCGGGCGCGCCGCCACTCCCGGCTCAGCTCCGCCTCGAACTGGCGCCGGTTGGCGAGTCCGGTCAGCCCGTCCGTGGCGGCGAGGGTGGCAAGCTCCGCGTAGGCCGCCTTCAGCGCCAGCTCCGCGGCGATGCGCTGCGAGATGTCGCGGATGTTGCAGACGAACTGCACCGCGTCGGCATTGGCGCGGTTGCCGACGAGGCGGGTGTGCGCCTCCATCCAGACCAGCCGCCCGTCGCGGTGCAGGAACTGGCAGACCGACACGCCGTGGCCCGTGGCGTTCTGCATGCGCGCCAGCACGTCCGCCGCGAACTGGCCGTGATGCTCCTCGGGCAGCAGCGACAGGAAGGACGTGCCGTGCAGCCTGGCCGGGTCCCAGCCCAGCACGCGCCGGATCGCCGGCGAGGCGAAGCGGATGGTCCGGTCGAAGCCGACCGAGACGATGATGTCGCTCGAATTCTCGGCCAGCAGCCGGTAGCGCTCCTCGCCGTCGCGCGCCTTCTGCTCGGCGGCGAGCAGGTCGCGCTGCTGGCGCTTGAGCACGGTGATGTCGGCGTGGCTGATGTAGCCGATCCCGTCCGGCGTGCGCTGCTCGATCACGCGCCGCCAGCGGTCGCCCGGCAGCTCCACCTCGAAGGGCGCGCCGGCGAAGCGGACGTTGTCGAGGAAGTGCGCGAGGAAGGGCAGGTCGGCATCCCGCCCCGCCGCGGCACCCGGCGCGGACCAGGCCGCGCGCACCACGTCGTCGAAGGTCGCGCCGATGATTCGCTCGCGCGCGGGCACGTCGTAGAGCGAGAGGAACTCGTCGTTGACGAAGACGATCCGCTTGCGCTGGTCGAGCACCATCACGCCGTCCGCCATCTTGGCGAACAGGTCGTCGCCGGTGATGCCGCGCGCCGCCGTGTCCTCGCCCGGGGTCCGGTACGGCGCGGGGAGCGTCTTCCAGACGCGCAGCCGGCTGCCGTCGGGCAGCGGCAGCGAGGCGGCGTGCAGCCGCCGGCCGCGGTGCTCGAACACGAAGGGGCGCAGCTGCGCGCGGTGGCGCGCGACGCCGTCGGCGACGTAGCGCTCCAGGTGCTCGCGCTCCTGGCCCTGCAGGCGGGCGGCGTAGAAGCGGCGCAGGTTGTCCGCGTAGGGCTCGCCCTCCCGGACATGGTTGCGGTGCTCGGGGAAGAGCTCCAGGAAGGTGCGGTTCCACAGCACCGTGCGGTCGTCCGGGTCGAACAGGCAGTAGCCGAGGTCGAGCCCGTCCAGCAGCCGCGCCATCACGTCGTGCCAGCGCCGCATGGCGGCATCGGGCGCGGGTGACGGCCCGGCCCGGCCGTCCGCCGCCGGGACGGACGGCGCCCCGGGCGGGGATGGCGCCTGCGCCGGCGGCATCCCCCTGGACATCCGGGCGGCCGCGCCGCCGGCTTTCCCGCAGGGCGTCGCACCGGCCACGCCGGCCGGCAGGGGCTCGGCGAAGGCGTGCCAGCGCAGGAGCGTGCCGTCGGGGCCGGGCAGCGGCGTCAGCTCCACCCGCACCGTCCGCCAGCCCGCCTCGGCGCAGCGCAGCCGCCACTGGCCGTGCAGCGGCACCCGCTCGCGGTTCGCCGCCGTCCAGCTCCGCCAGGCGCGCTGGCGGTCGGCCGGGTGCACGAGGTTGCTCCAGAGGGTGCCGTGCAGCTCCTCGGCGCCGATCCCGGCGAAGGCGAGCAGGCGTGGCCCGGCCCGCAGGACCGTGCCGTCCGGCTCGACGATCCAGCCGAGCCGCGCATCCGGCTCGACCAGCCGGCGCAGCAGCTCCGCGCCCTCGGCGAGGGCGGCCTCGGCGCGGCGGTGCGCGGTGATGTCGGTCATCGCGATGGAGACGCCGAGCGGCTCGCCGGCCTCGTCGCGCGCCAGGCGGTAGGTGGCGCGGAACCAGCACTCGCGCGCCTCGACGTGGAACTCCCGATCCGGCGGCGTCCCGGCCGCGTCGCCGGCGGCGAGCAGGTCGCGCAGGCCCGCGGCCGGGATGCAGGCCGGCACCGCCTCGATCTGGCGGCCGATCATGGAGTCGGGCGGCAGGCCGCATTGCCGCGCGAACTGGTCGTTGACGCTGACGAAGCGGCCCTCGCGGTCGATGAAGCAGAGGCCGAGCGGCACGCCGGCATAGATCGCCTCCAGCTGCGCCGCGCGCTGGTTGGTGGACAGGTCGAGCGGCCGGGTCGGGGGCACCCGCTCGCCGGCCGCGGCGAGCAGGGCACGGGCCAGCTCCCCCGGCATGCCGGAGCCGAACAGCCAGCCCTGGCCGAGATCGCAGCCGAGGTGCAGCAGCATCGCCGCCTGGGCCTCGGTCTCCACCCCCTCGGCCACGACCGGCAGGCCCAGGCTCTGGCCGAGCCCGATCACGGCGGCCACGATCTTGCGGCTGTCGCGCTGCTCCCCCATGGACCGCACGAAGCTGCGGTCGATCTTGATCTTGTCGAAGGAGAGGGCCTGGAGACGGCTGAGGCTGGCGTAGCCGGTGCCGAAATCGTCCAGCACCAGGCCGCATCCCAGCGCCTTGAGCCGCTCCGCCGTGGCCTGCGCCGTGCGCAGGTCGCCGAGCAGGGCATGCTCGGTGACCTCGATCTCCACGCGCGCCAGGGGGAAGCCCGTCGGGTGGACCGCCTCGTGCACCAGCGCCGGCAGGTCGGGGTCGAGGAGCTGCAGCGGCGAGACGTTGAAGGCCAGGCGGAACTGCCCGCTCCAGCCCGCGGCGTCGGCGCAGGCGCGCCGCATGATCCGCGCCGTCAGCCGCCCCATCATCCCGTGCGCCTCGGCCAGCGGGATGAACGCGTCCGGAGCCACCTGGCCCATCGCGTCGTCGTGCCAGCGCGCCAGCACCTCGAAGCCGGAGACGGTGCGGCTGTGCAGGTGCATCAGCGGCTGGAAGACCGGGGTCAGCGCGTCCTGGGCGATGGCCCGCCGCAGGCGTTCCGGGAGCTGGTCGATTTCGGCGGCAAGGGCACGCTGTTCCGCATGATCGTCCTGGCCTGGCATCGGGATGGTCCGGAAGGCTGATCCGAAGAAGGGGGAGACACGATTCATAGCACGAATGCAACCTTGAGTTGCCTCTCGCGCGAAAATCTCCTGCCGTATCGTGCAACGCGCGCAGGGGCTGGTATCCCTTGCACGGCACATGGCACGCCCGGCGCGCGGGGCGCGGTGGGGACGACTCCGGAACGTCCGGCGGCCCGACGGGTCCCGTCCGCTTCCCCCTCTTCGCGCCCCGGCCCCGCGGGCGTAGCCTGGGGCATGCCTGCCCGCGGCGTTGCGGTGGAGCCGCCGGGGCGGGAGGGAGGAGAAGAGTCGAGCCATGCAAGTCCCGACCCCGGACGACCTCGCCAGGCTGGTGCCGGACGGCGCCCTGCTGGCACTGCCGCCCGACAACTCGCTGCCCTCGCTGGCGCTGGTGCGGGCCCTGGTGCGGCGCGGCGCGCGCGGCCTGCGGCTGCTCGGCGTGCCGGTCTCGGGCCTGGCCAGCGACATCCTGATCGGCGCGGGCTGCGTGGCGGAGATCCAGACCAGCGCCGTCTCGCTCGGCGAGGCCGGCTTCGCGCCGCGCTTCACCGCCGCGCTGAAGGCCGGGACGATCCGGGTGCGGGACGCCACCTGCCCGGCGATCCACACCATGCTCCAGGCGGCCGAGAAAGGCGTGCCCTTCATGCCGCTGCGCGGCATCATCGGCAGCGACATCCTGGCCAACCGGCCGGACTGGCTGGTGATCGACAACCCCTTCGCCGCGGCGGATGCCGGCGGGGGAGGGGGCGGCGGGGACCCGATCGTGCTCCTGCCCGCCCTGCAGCCGGACGTCGCCGCCTTCCACGCGGCGATGGCCGACGAGGCCGGCAACGTCTGGGTCGGCCGGCGCCGCGAGCTGGCCACCATCGCCCATGCCTCGCGCCGCGTGCTGGTCACGGTGGAGCGGGTGGTGCCGGGGAACATGCTGGAGGACGAGCGCCTCGCCGCCGGCACGATCTCGGCCACCTATGTCGAGGCCGTCGCGCTGGCCGAGCGGGGCGCCGCGCCGATCGCGCTGCTGGACGAGTACGGTGCCGACCCGGCCGCCGTCGCCGAGTACGCCCGCATGGCCCGCACCGAGGAGGGCTTCCGCGCCTGGTGCGAACGCCACGTCTACGGCGACGCGCTGAAGGTCGCGGCGGAATGAGCGGCGTGCCGTCCGGCGCCGCCGCGCCCGCCCGGCCCGAGGCCGCCACGCGGCCGGTGCAGCCGGAGGAGCGGCTGGCCGCCGCGCTGGCGCGGCTGATCCTGGACCCGGCGGCGCCGCCGGCGCGGCACATCGCGGTCGGCGCCGCCTCGCCGATCCCGGCCGCCGCCTGCTGGCTGGTGAAGCTCTCCGGCAATCCGGTGCGCCTCTCGCTGCTGCACAAGCGCAGCGGCAACCCGTTCACCGAAGGCTCGCGCGAGCTGTTCGACCTGACCGGGCAGGGGCGGATCGACCTGTTCTTCCTGGGCGGCGGGCAGATCGACGGGCAGGCCAACCTGAACCTGGTCGGCACCGGCGAGTGGCCGGGCACGGCGGTGCGCTTCCCCGGCAGCTTCGGCTCGGCCTTCATGTACATGATGACGCCGCGCACCATCCTGTTCCGCGAGGAGCACTCGCCGCGCGTGCTGGTGGAGCGGGTGGACAACGTCTCGGCGCCCGGCGTCTCGCCGCCCGGCGTGTTCCGGCGCGGCACGGCACAGGCGCTGGTGACGGGGCGCTGCGTGTTCCGCTTCGACGCGGCCCGCGCCCGCTTCGTGCTGGAGAGCCTGCACCCGGGCGAGACGGTGGCGGGCGTGCGCGAGGCCACCGGCTTCGGGTTCGACGCCCCCGACGCGGTGCCGGCGACGCCGGACCCGACGCCGGCGGAGCTCGCGCTGCTGCGCGGGCCGGTGCGCGACGAGATGCTGGAGACCTATCCCGAATTCTGCGCCCGCGTGTTCGGGCCGGTGACGACAGAAGGAGTGGCGGCATGACCGAGGAACCCGGCCGGGGGGGACTCCTCCGGGAGGGGGGCAAGGGCCTCGCGCGCTCGCCCGGCGCGCTGGCCGGGCTGAAGGTGATCGACCTGACCCGCGTGCTGGGCGGGCCGTACTGCACCATGATCCTCTCCGACCACGGCGCCGAGGTGGTGAAGATCGAGCCGCCGCAGGGCGACGAGGTGCGCGACTGGGGCCCGCCCTTCCACGAGGGGCGGGACGGGCACGGCGCCAGCTACTTCATCGGCGTGAACCGCAACAAGCGCTCGCTCGGCCTCGACCTCGGCAAGCCGGCGGGGCGGGAGGTGCTGCTGCGGCTGCTCGACGGCGCCGACGTGCTGATCGAGAACTACAAGCCGGGCAGCATGGAGAAGTGGGGCATCGGCTACGAGGTGCTGCACGAGCGCTTCCCGCGGCTGATCCACTGCCGCGTCTCCGGCTTCGGCGCGACCGGGCCGCTCGGCGGGCTGCCGGGCTACGACGCGATCCTGCAGGCGATGACCGGGCTGATGTCGGTCAACGGCGACCAGTCGACCGGGCCGATGCGCATGGGCACGGCGCTGGTGGACATGACCACCGGCCTCTACTCCGCCGTCGCCATCCTGATGGCGCTGCGCGAGCGGGAGATCAGCGGCGAGGGCCAGTACCTCGACATGACGCTGCACGACTGCGCCATGTCGCTGCTGCACCCGCAGGCGCCGAACTACTTCCTGAACGACAGGCGGCCGGTGGCGACGGGCAACCCGCACCCGAACCTCAGCCCCTACGCCAAGTTCCGCACCGCGACCTGCGAGATCTTCGTGGCGGCCGGCAACGACGCGGCGTTCCGCAAGTTCTGCGCCTTCCTCGGGCTCGATTCGCTCGCCGACGACCCGCGCTTCCGCACCAACGGCGACCGCATCACCAACAACGCGGCGCTGAACGCGATCCTCGACGACCGGCTGGCGCAGGAGGACGGCCACGCGCTGACCGACCGGATGATCCGCTCCGGCCTGCCGGCGGGGCCGGTGCTGTTCGTGGACGAGGCGGTGAACTCGCCGCACGCCGCGCACCGGGAGATGGTGACGGAGCTGGGCTGGTACCGGGGGCTCGGCACGCCGATCAAGATGAGCCGCACCCCGGGCGGGACGCGCTCGGCGCCGCCGGTGTTCGGCGAGCACGGCGAGGCGATCCTGCGCGAGCACGGGTTCAGCGAGTCGGAGATCGACGGGCTGCGCCAGCAGGGCGTGCTGGTGGAGCAGCGGCGGCGCTGAGGGCAGCAGAGAGGGCTTCGCCCTCTCTGCACTCTCCTACCCAGGGAAGGCGCTGCCTTCCCTGGACCCATCCGCCGGGGGCGAAGCCCCCC
>NZ_JALPRX010000081.1 GCF_023223525.1 Roseomonas acroporae
CCCCGTTGGCACCAAGATTGCTCGGTCGTAACCGAGCGCGCGCCGCGCGCCGGTCCGACACGAGGAGAATCACGCATGGAGCGACGCAGCCTGATCGGCGCGGGCCTGGGGGCACCGGCCGCGCTCGCCGCCACGGGGCTCGCCGCGCCGGCCATCGCGCAGACGATGCCGGAGCTGCGCTGGCGCATGACGTCGAGCTTCACCCGGCCGCTCGACATCACCTACGGCGCCGGCGAGTTCCTGGCCGAGAAGGTGGCGGAGCTGACGGACGGGAAGTTCCGCATCACCCAATACGCCGCCGGCGAGCTGGTGCCCGCCTTCCAGGCGATGGATGCGGTGAGCGGCAACAGCGTCGAGATGGCGAGCTCGGCCGGGCTGTTCTTCACCGGCAAGGACACGGCGCTGGCCTTCGCCACCACGGTGCCGTTCATGCTCAACGTCCGCCAGCAGCACGCCTGGCTGTACCAGGGCGGGGGGGCGGCGCTGCTGAACGAGGTGTTCGCCAAATTCAACGTGCATGCGCTGCAACTGGGCAACACCGGCAACCAGATGGGCGGCTGGTTCCGGCGCGAGATCCGGGGCGTGGCGGATCTGGACGGCCTCAAGATGCGCGTCGCCGGGCTGGCGGGCAACGTGATGGCCAAGTGCGGCGTGGTGCCGCAGCAGATCGCGCCCGGGGACATCTACCCCTCGCTGGAGCGGGGCACGATCGACGCGGTGGAGTACATCGGCCCCTACGACGACGCCAAGCTCGGCTTCAACAAGGTGGCTCGGTACTACTACTACCCGGGCTGGGGCGAGGGCGGGGCGATGTTCCAGGTCTTCGTCAACCGCGACCGCTGGCGCGAGCTGCCGCGCGCCTACCGCGCCGCGCTGGAGACGGCGAGCCTCGCGGGCAGCACCTGGATGCTCTCGCAGTACGACTGGAAGAACGTGGACGCGCTGTACCGGCTGGCGGCCGACGGCACGCAGCTGCGGCAATTCCCCAACGACGTGATCGACGCGCTGTACCGCGCGGCGCAGGAGGTGTTCGCCGAGCAGTCGGCGGCGAACCCGATGTTCAAGCAGTTGCTGGAGAGCCAGGTGGCGTTCCGCGACCGCTCCTACGCCTACCATCAGGTAGCGGACTTCGCCTTCGACAGCATGATGCTGCGGCTGCGCCGGGGGCGCTGAGCGGCGGGGAGGGGGCCTCGCCCCCTCCGTGCCTGCGCCCGGCCGGATCGTCCTGGCGTCAGCCGGTCGGGCCGGCGGCCTTCCGTTCCGGCGGCGCCGGCAGGTCCAGCAGGCCCTCCGCCTCGCGTCGCAGGCGGGCGAAGGAGCGGGCGGAGAAGGGCAGCATGCCGGCATAGATCAGCCCGCCCGCCGCCAGCGCCGCCCAGGGCTCGGCCACCAGCAGCGCCGCGTAGGCGCCGGTGCCGAGCAGCAGCGGCAGGATGTACTGCGCCGGCACCTTGAAGTTCTTGAAGCTCCAGGTGGGCAGGGTGCTGACCATCAGCGCGCCGGTCGCCACCAGCACGATGGCGACGAAGGCCGGGTGGCGGAAGGCGTTGGCCAGCCCGTACCAGCCCCAGCCGGTGCAGGCCAGCGAGGCGAAGAGCGGGAACAGCGCCACGGCGGCGGCGGCGGGCGCGGGGACGCCGGTGAAGAAGTTGTAGGCGTAGGCGGGCTTGGGCGGCTCGCTGCCCGGTGCCGCCTCGATCGCCGCGTTGAAGCGGGCGAGGCGCAGCGAGGAGCAGACGGCGAAGAGCAGGCAGGGCGCGAAGCCGAGGCCGTGCGAGGGCTCCAGCGACCACAGGTACATCACCAGCGCCGGCGCCACACCGAAGTCGAGGAAGTCGGCCAGGCTGTCGAACTCGGCGCCGAAGCGGCTGGTGCCCTTGAGCAGGCGGGCGAGGCGGCCATCCACCCCGTCGATCGCCGCGGCGAACACGATCAGCGCCGCGGCGTGCTCCCAGCGGTGCTCCAGCGCGAAGCGGATCGCGGTGAGGCCGGCGCAGAGGGCCAGCAGGGTCAGCAGGTTGGGGATCAGCCGGTTGAAGGACAGGCCCTGGAAGCGCGGCCGCGAGCGGGGGCGCCGGCGCAGCCGCCGGCGCGGCCGGAATTCCCCCGCCGCGGCGGCCGGGGAACGCCCGTCCGGCGGCTCCGGCGCGTGGCGCGGCGGCGGGGCCGGGGTATCGGCCGGCGGCGGCAGGTCGCTCATGCCGGCGAGAAGGGCGAGCCGGGGGGAGCGGCGGGCGCCGGGCGCGACGCGGGGGCATCCTCCAGCAGCGCGATCACCGTCTCGCCGCCGATCATGGTCTGGCCTTCCACCACCAGCGGCTGCACGCCCTCCGGCAGGTAGAGGTCGGTCCGGCTGCCGAAGCGGATGATGCCGAAGCGCTCGCCGCCGGTCACCCGTTCGCCCTCGCGCACGTGGCAGAGGATGCGCCGCGCGATCAGGCCGGCGATCTGCACCACCGCCATGTCGCGCCCGTCCGGCAGGCGCAGCGCCAGGGCGTTGCGCTCGTTGTCCTCGCTCGCCTTGTCGAGGGCGGCGTTGACGAACTTGCCGTGCCGGTAGGCGATGCGGGTGACGGTGCCGTCGGCCGGCATCCGGTTCACGTGCACGTCGAGCACGGAGAGGAAGGTGGCGACGCGCCAGCGCGGCTGCTCGCCGAGGCCGAGCTCGGCGGGCGGCACGGCGGGCGCCACCGAGACCACCTTGCCGTCGGCCGGCGCTAGCACTGCCCCGCGGCGCGCGGGCGGGAAGCGCTCCGGGTCGCGGAAGAAGTAGAGGCAGAACAGGGTGAAGGCGAGGCCGAGCCAGAACAGCCAGCGGGTGAGCAGCAATCCGCCGAGGATTGCCACCACCACGCCGCCGGCGATGAAGGGCAGGCCCGCGCGGTGCGGCGGCGCCATGACCATCCGCAGTGTGCGTCCGAGATCCATGCCGCGCGGTTATGGTGTGTTCACCACTTCCGGGCAACCCTCCGGGGCCATGAAGAACATCACGCTCGGCCCGTTCCGCGTGACCCCGGAGGGTGGCCTGATCCTGCGGGATCCGGCCCTGCGGCCGCAGCTCCGCTTCGCCTGGCGCGGCCGCCGCTGCGAGGCGGAGCTGGTCGGCGGGGGGCTTCGCCTGGGCGCCCTCGCCGGCAGCATCCCCTTCACGGCCGAGCCGGCCGGGACGCATCGGCCGGGCGTCTTCGCGGCGCTGCAGGACCTGCCGGCCAGCCTGCCGGCGGGCTGGCGCCTCAGCCTGCTCGCCGATCACCGGATCCGGCTGGAGGCGGGGCAGCCCATGGCGCAGCCGGCCACGGCGATCGCCCTGGTCAGCGCGCTGGCGAATTTTGTCCTGACGCTCGAGCCCTACCTGTCGCGGCTGGAGGCGGTCGGGGTGCGCCGGCCCGCCACGGCATCGGTCGCGGCTTCGGGCGCGGCATCGCCGGCGGGCGCCGGCAGCGCGAGGACCTGACCGGTATAGATCCGGTCGGGGTCGCGGATGCGCGACCGGTTCGCCGCGTAGATCACCGTGTAGCGCGTGCCCTGGCCATAGGCCTGCCGGGCGATGCGCCAGAGGCTGAGGCCGGGCTGCACCACCGCCTGCCCGTCGCCGGGGGGCGCGCCGTCGCGCTGGAAGGGCAGCTCGATCCGCGCGGCGACCTGGCCGTCCTGGCGGATCTGGTCGAGGCGCAGCGTGTGCGGCCCGATGGCGGGCGCCAGCGCGGGCGCCAGGGACCAGCGGCCCGCCCCGTCGGTCCGCGCCTCGCCGGCCGGCTGCTGGTCCACGTAGAGACGCACCGTCCCGTTCGGCGCGCCGCTGCCGGCGAAGCGGATCCGCCCCGCCTCGTCGTAGTCCACCAGGTCGACGGCGAGTCCCGCCGTGGCGCCGCCCTGGACCAGCCGGGAGGGCGTCGCGGCATCCGGGCCCAGCAGCACCACGAGCGGCGCCTCGCCGCGCACCGGCTCGTCGCCGGGCCGGCCGGGCGTGGCGGGGGGCGGGTCGGGCACCACGACGACGGCCGACTCGGCGCCGCTCCGCACCGGCCCGCCGGCATGGTGGACGCGCAGGCTGAGCAGATGCGCGCCCGGCGGCAGCGGCTCGGCCGGCAGGATCACCCAGAGCCCCTGGGCATCGGCGCGGGCGCGGCCGATCTCCCGGTCGTTGGCGAGCAGCACCACCTCCGCCGCGGCGCCGGCCCGGCCGGCCACCACCGCCGTGCCGCGGGCGCCGACACGGGCGATGTCGAGCCGCGGCGCGATCGGCGTGGCGGCGTCGCGGCCGGGGGGCGGCGCGGCGGGCGCCGGCACCGCCGCCGGGGCGGGCCGGGCGTCGGGCACGGGCGGGCCGGGCTGGTCGCGCAGCCGCGCGACCAGCATCGCGCCGGCCAGGACCGCCGCGGCGCCGAGCAGTCCGGCAGCCGCGCGGCCTCCACCTGTCCTCTCCGCCATGCCAGGGTAACTAGGGTCAGCGCCGGCCGCGGGACAAGCGGCGAATCGGGTCCCGCCCGGTCCCGGGCCGCGGCACGGCCGGCCCCGGCCGGAAAGCCGGCAGGCGCGGCGCGCGGGAAGGCGGAGCGGGAGAGGCTGGATGCAGGCGTTGCACCGCGTGAAGGTGTGGGACGGCTGGGTGCGCCTGTTCCACTGGTCGATCGTGCTGCTGGTCGGCGCCTCCTGGCTGACCTACGAGAAGGGCTGGATGGAGCTGCACCTGCTCTCCGGCTACGTCATCCTGGCGCTGCTGCTGTTCCGCGTCGCCTGGGGCTTCGTCGGCTCCGACACGGCGCGCTTCGCCCGCTTCCTGCGCTCGCCGCTCGCGGCGCTGCGCCATCTCGGCGAATTCCGCCATCGCGGCCCGGACACCGAGATCGGCCACAACGCCGCCGGCGGCTGGATGGTGCTGGTGATGCTGGGCCTGCTGCTGTTCCAGGCGGGCACCGGGCTGTTCAGCAACGACCAGGTCTTCACCAGCGGGCCGCTGGCGCGCTTCGTCAGCGGCGAGACCAGCGACCGGCTCAGCGGCCTGCACGCGCGCAACTTCAACCTGATCCTGGCGGCGGTGGCGCTGCACGTGCTGGCGGTGCTGGCCTACGCGCTGCTGCGTCGGCACGACCTGGTCAGGCCCATGGTCACGGGCTGGAAGAAGCTGCCGGCCGGCGCCGTGGCGCCGCGCCTCGGGCGGCCGGCACTGGCCGCGGGGCTGCTCGCCGGGTCCGCGGCGATCGTCTGGCTCATCGCCAGCCTCGGCTGAGCCGGGCTCGCCGGGGCGGGCCCGGCCATGGCGCAGGGCGGGGGCGAAGGGCGGGGCACCGGCCGCGGGCGCCCCCAGGTCGGCCCCGTCCGCCGGTCCCCGTCCGCCGGCCCCGCTCCCCGTGGCCCGGCTCAGCGCAGCCGGAAGCCGCGGTGGCAACCGCCGCAGGCCTGCCCGACCTCGCGGAAGGCGCCGGCGGTGGCCGCCTGGTTGCCGCTCTGCGCCGCGGCGCGCAGCGCCTCCAGTCGGGCGACGATGGTGGCGCTGGCCTGCTCGAAGCCGGCGCGGTCGGTCCAGACCGCCGGCGCCGCCTTGGTGTCGCCCCGGTCGGAGCCGGGCGGGAACAGGGTGGGGAACTGGCGGAACCAGGCCAGCATGTCGTCGGCCCGCTCCACCACCGGGCCGACGTCGCCGCGCCCGTCCACGATGCCCTTGATCGCCTCCGCGTGCTGGCCCATCCGCTTGAGCCCGGCGCGCCGCTGGGCGATGACGTCGCCGGCGGCCTGCGCCAGGGCGTCCCCGGGCGGCAGCGCCGTGCCGGCGAGCAGCCCGACCGTCAGCAGGCTGGTGGCGAAAACCCGGAGTCGCATCCCGATTCCCCGTTTCCTGGTGTATTGCCACCGGAGTGTCAGGTCCCGACACCCTCTGGCAAGGCGTCCGGCAGAAGGCGCCGCGGGAAAGGAGGAGGCGGTCCGGCAACGGCAACCGCCGGGCCGCGGCGCCCTCGCGACGCGGGCCCGTCGTTTCCCCGGTGGCGATGCCCTTCGCCGCCGGGTCACGCAAGGAATCGACATGTCTGCTTCCCTCCGCTCCATCGCCGTCTTCTGCGGCGCCCGACATGGCCGGGACCCGGCGCACACCGAGGCGGCGCGGGCGCTCGGCGCAGGGCTGGCCGAACGCGGCCTCGCCCTGGTCTATGGCGGCGGCGGCGTCGGCCTGATGGGAGAGATGGCGGGCGCCGCGCTCGCGGCCGGCGGCGTGGTGCGCGGGGTGATCCCCGAATTCCTGACCCGCCGCGAGCAGCCCCAGGCCGACCTCCTGCAACTCGAGGTCACCGACAGCATGCACGAGCGCAAGGCGCGCATGTTCGAGCTGGCCGACGCCTTCATCGTGCTGTCGGGCGGCCTCGGCACGCTCGACGAGGCGGTGGAGATCCTGACCTGGAAGCAGCTCCGCCTGCACGACAAGCCGGTGGTCATCCTCGACATCGCGGGCTGGGCGCAGCCTCTGCTGGCGCTGATCGAGGCCATGATCGGGATGGGCTTCGCCTCGGAGGCAGACCGCGGGTTGTTCCACGTCGCGCGCACCGTGCCGGAGGCGCTCGCGCTGCTGGGGCGCCTGCATGGCGGCGACCAGGTGGTGCCGGCCGACAGGCTCTGACGCCGGGCGCCCGGGACCTCCGGCGATCCGCCCCGCCCACCGCCCCCGCCCACCGGCCCCCATCCATCCGGCCACTTCCAGCCGTCCACGTCCATCCGGCGTGCCGGGAAGGATGCCCGGTCCCCGCGAGGGGAGAATCGGGGGAAGGCGTTCCGGCGCATGGCAGGGTGCCGCCCGATGGCGGGGCAGGATGCGCGGGGTGGCTTGCCGGCCGCGGGGAGGGCCGCTATATGGCCCGCCTCCGCCGCGATCGGCGCCGGCATCGGCCGGCAGCATGAGGCGTCGGGGCAGGTGACGGAGTGTAGCTCAGCCTGGTAGAGCACTGTGTTCGGGACGCAGGGGCCGGAGGTTCGAATCCTCTCACTCCGACCAACCCGAAGCCCGCCGGACCCCTGGTCCGGCGGGCTTTTTCTTTTCCGCGCCCGGTTCCGCCCGCCGCCCCCGACGCGGCGGCCGGATGCGCCTCGGGATCGCCGGACGTTCCGGCCCGGCCGACGGGGCCGTCCCCGCTCCCAAATCCCTCCACGGCTTCCGGCCGATTCCCCGGCACGGCCCTGCCTCCCGCGACGGGTGCGGCGCCCCGGGCTCCGGCCGGGCCGGGACCTAGAGCATTTTCAAGCTGAGCGTCCTCGCTCAGCGGCTCGGAAAATGCGCCGGATCAAAGGCTGGAGCCGTTCCGGCCTGATACAGTCAGGCTGGATCGGCTCTAGCGCCGCCGTCCCCGCCCCGCCCAGAGCATCAGGTGATGCGCGGGCCAGGCCCACAGCACGCCCGCGGCCAGGAAGTAGAGGGCCTGCACCGTCCAGTGCATCCCCAGCACCCGGTCGGCGAGCACCACGGCCAGCGCGACGTAGAGCACGAAGCCGACGATTCCGACCGGGACGGCGATGGCGGCGCG
Organism: Roseomonas acroporae; assembly: GCF_023223525.1. Classification (GTDB taxonomy): domain Bacteria; phylum Pseudomonadota; class Alphaproteobacteria; order Acetobacterales; family Acetobacteraceae; genus Roseomonas_E; species Roseomonas_E acroporae. Next base: position 7,509 of record NZ_JALPRX010000081.1, read on the forward strand.
AGACATGGGCCGCGACATGCCACCCCCGCCATCCGCCCGGCAAGCGCGACGGCCTCCGACGGTCCCCGAGGTTGCCCCGGCTCTCGCCCGCTGCTTAAGGTGCGCCGCCGATGGGCCGATCGGCGGCGGCGGGGCGCGCGACGGCGCGTGCCCGCCGCTCTCGCCGCCACGGCCACCCGATCCGCAGCCGAACGTGCCGCGCCACCGCCGGCGGCGCCCTGGAGAGATTCCGGCATGACATCGCCGCTCAAAGACGACCCGACGATCGACCTGCGCGAGCATGTTCGCGGCATCCCGGACTTCCCGAAGCCCGGCATCCTGTTCTACGACATCTCGACCCTGCTGCGGCACGGCCCGGCGTGGCGCACGGCCATGGCGCGGCTGGCGGCGCTGATCGCTCCGTACCGGCCGGACCTGCTGGCGGGGATCGAGAGCCGCGGCTTCCTGGTGGCGGCGCCGCTGGCGCTGGAACTCGGGCTCGGCTTCGTCATGCTGCGCAAGCCGCGCAAGCTGCCGGGCCTGACGCTCGGCCTGAACTACGCGCTGGAGTACGGCACCGACCGCATCGAGATGCAGGCGGATGCGGTGCAGCCCGGCCAGCGGGTGATCCTGCTCGACGACCTGCTGGCCACGGGCGGCACCATGGCCGCCGGCATCGCGTTGCTGCGGCAGGCCGGGGCCGAGGTGCCGGCGGCGGCGGCGCTGATCGAGCTGACCTTCCTCGGCGGCAGGCAGCGGCTGGACGTGCCCTTCGAGTCGCTGCTTGCCTACGAGAGTTGAGAGCCGGAGCGGCGCGGCCGGCGGCGGCCGGATGAGCGGGCCGGATGAGCGGGAGGGAGGCATGACGATCCGGGGCGATGGACCCGACCGGCGCGCTCTGCTGCGCGGCACGGTGGCGCTCGGCCTGCCGGCCGCCTGTCTCCGGCCTCGCCGCGCGGCGGCGGCGCCACCGCGCACCGCCTCCCTGCTGACGCCGGGTCCCGAGGGGGGGCCGCTGCTGCGGCAGGGCCGGCGGATCACCGCGGTGCTGTCCCGCGCCCTGCCGACGCCCGAGGCGCTGGTGCTCACCGTGGTCGGCGGGCCGGACGGCGTGACCGCCGCCAACCGCTTCGCCGCCGAGGCGGCACCCGATGGCCGCACCATGCTGCTGCTGCCGGGCGAGACGGCTCAGGCCTGGCTGGTGGGCGATCCGCGCGCGCGCTTCGATCCCTCGGGCTGGACGCCCGTCTGCGCCACCGAGCGGCCTGCGATGGTGGTCGGGCGCGGGGCGCTGCAGCCCGGTGCCCAGCCGCGCTTCGCCCTGTCCTCCCCGGCCGCGCCGGAAGCCGTGGGGCTGCTGGCGCTCGACCTCGCCGGGGTCCCGGCCCGTCCGGTGCCGCTGCTCGGGCTGAGCGTGGATGGGCTGGATGCCTTCGCGCAGGGTGCGGTGGATGCGCTGGTGGTGCGCGACGAGACGGGGCTGCGCCAGGCGCGCGGCCTCGGCGGCCAGCCCTGGCTGGCCCTGTGCGAGCGGTCCGAGACCGGCGGCCTCGGCTGCCCGACGCTGACCGACCTCGCCGCCATCGCCCCTCCCGAGCCGATGGCGGCCTGCCGGGCCGCCGCCGCGTCGCTGCGCCTGCGCTCGGCGGTGGTGCTTCCCTCGCTCACCCCCGCCGACACGGTGGCATTCTGGCGTCGTGCCGCGCAGCGTTTCGTGGAGAACGAGGCGCGCGAGGTGCCGGACGCCGTGGCGCTGGAAGGCACCGCGGCGGCGGCGGCGCTCGGGGTCATCACGCCGCTGCCCGAGGCGAAGCTCGCCTACCGGGAATGGCTGCTGCGGCGCCTGGAGTGGAGCGCCGGCTGAACCCGGCGGACCGCCGGGGGCGGCGAACCCCCGGCTTCCGGACCTCGGCCCCGTACCTCAGCCCAGCGCCGCCGCCAGCGCCTCGGCGGTGCGGCCGTTGGCGATGGTGGCGGCACGGCCGTCCCAGGAATGGCCGCCCATGCGCGCGAAGGCATGGTCCACGCCCGGATAGACGTGGACCTCGGCATGCGGGTTGCCCTGCAGCCCCGCCACCACCTTGTCGCGCGCCTCGGGCGGCACGAAGCGGTCCTTCTCGGCGATGTGCACGAGCAGCGGCGCCCTGATCGCGCCCGCCTCGCCGAGCAGCCCGTCGAGGCCGACGCCGTAGTAGCTGACGTTCACGTCCGAATCGGAGCGCTCGGCCATCAGGAAGGCCAGCCGCCCGCCGAGGCAGAAGCCGATCGTGCCCGCCTTGCCGCTGGCGCCCGGCATCGCGCGGGCATGGGCGAGGGTCGCCTTCAGGTCCTCGACGCCCTTGTCCTGGTCGAAGGCGTTCATCAGCGCGAAGGCCTTCTTCCATTCGGCCTCGGAGCCGTCGGTGAGCTGCACGCCGGGCTCGATCCGCCAGAACAGGTCGGGGCAGACGGCGATGAAGCCGAGATCGGCGACCCAGTCGCAGATCTTCCGCATCGACTCGTTGACGCCGAAGATCTCCTGGATGACCACCACCGCGCCCGCCGGGTCCTTGCCCTCCGGCGTCGCCACGTAGGCCGCGAAGTCGCCCGTGCCGTCCGGGGCGGCGATCCTGGTCTCGCTCATGCGTGTCCTCCTGGGTCCGAGGGCCGCACTGTAGCGGAGTGGCGCCGCCGCGCCACGGCATCGCCCGGCCCGATCCGCGGGCGCACCGGCGCGGCCGCCGTTCCCCCGAAGGGAGGCATGCCCTGCCATGCTCCCCGGCCGGCCGGGGCCCGCCGCCGGCGGCACGGAACGATGCCGCCGCCCTGCGTTGCAGCCTGGGGCAAGGGAAGGGCAGGGCATGGCCGAAAGCACCGTGGCGACGCCGGGGCACGACGCGATCGCGCCCGATGGCAGCTTCCGCACCGACGTGCCGGCGCGGCTCGACCGGCTGCCCTGGAGCCGGTTCCACTGGATGGTGGTGGTGGCGCTCGGCATCACCTGGACGCTGGACGGGCTGCAGGTGACGCTGGTCGGCTCCCTCGCCGGCGCCATCCACGAAAGCCCGAGCCTGCGCCTCACGGCGACCCAGATCGGCCTCACCGGCTCGGCCTACCTCGTCGGCGCCGTGCTCGGCGCGCTGTTCTTCGGCTGGCTGACCGACCGGCTGGGGCGGCGCAGGCTCTTCTTCATCACGCTGCTGCTCTACATCGCGGCCAGCGTCTTCACCGGCTTCACCTGGGACTTCTGGTCCTTCGCCCTGGCCCGCGCCCTGACCGGCGCCGGCATCGGCGGCGAGTACGCGGCGGTGAACTCGGCGATCCAGGAGCTGATCCCGGCGCGCCGGCGCGGCACCACCGACCTCGCGGTGAACGGCACCTTCTGGCTCGGCGCGATCCTCGGCGCGGGCGTCTCGATCCTGGTGCTGGACCCGGCGGTGATCGATCCCGAAATCGGCTGGCGCGCCACCTTCGTGGTAAGCGGGCTGCTCTCGCTCGGCGTGCTGCTGCTGCGCCGGCACCTGCCCGAGAGCCCGCGCTGGCTGATGATCCACGGCGAGCCCGGCGAGGCCTCGCGCATCGTGGGCGAGATCGAGAAGGACGTGGCGCGCGAGAAGGGACCCCTGCCGGAGCCGGAATACGGCCCGGTGACCCTGCACCGGCGCGGCCACATCGGCATCGGCGAGGTGGTGCGGGCCATGTTCGGCAGCCACCGCGAGCGTACCATCCTCGGCCTCACCCTGATGGCCTGCCAGGCCTTCTGCTACAACGCGGTGTTCTTCACCTACGCGCTGGTGCTGACGCGGTTCTACGGCATCCCGTCCGGCCAGGTGCCCTGGTTCATCCTGCCCTTCGCCTTCGGCAACCTGCTCGGGCCGCTGACGCTCGGCCACTTCTTCGACAGCATCGGCCGGCGGCCGATGATCACCCTCACCTACGGCATGGCGGGGGTGCTGATGGCGGCCACCGGCCTCGCCTTCGCGCAGGGCTGGCTGACCGCCTGGGAGCAGACCCTGGCCTGGACGGTGATCTTCTTCTTCGCCTCCGCCGCCGCCTCGGCCGCCTACCTGACGGTGGGCGAGAGCTTCCCGCTGGAGATGCGGGCGCTGGCCATCGCCGTGTTCTACGCCTTCGGCACGGCGGCGGGCGGCGTGGTGGGGCCGGCGCTGTTCGGCTGGCTGATCGAGGGCGGGGAGCGCGGCGACATCCTCTGGGGCTACCTGATCGCCGCCGCGCTGATGCTGATCGCCGCCGCGACCGAGTGGAAGCTCGGCTTCGCCGCCGAGGGCAAGCCGCTGGAGGCGGTGGCGACGCCGCTCTCGGCCGGACGGGCCGGCGGCGGGCGGGGCGCCTGACGGGACGGCGGCGCGGGATCCATGGCGCCGATTTCCATTTCGCGGCGGAGCGACTATCTCCAGGAAGGACCGGCGGCTCCGCGGCGCCCGCCAAGGAGCGCCGTCCGTGCGGCGGGCGCCGCGGCCGTGCGCGCGATTCCGCGCGGAGCCCCGTGCCTGTCCAGGAGGCGTCACGCCATGACCGTACCCCAGCGGGATTTCCGCGATGCGATGGCCCGGCTGGGCGCGGCGGTGAACATCCTCACCTCGGCGGGCCCCGCGGGCCGCGCCGGGTTCACCGCCAGCGCCGTCTGCAGCGTGACCGACGCGCCGCCCACCGTGCTGGTCTGCATCAACCGCGCGAGCAACAACAACGCGGTGTTCAAGAGCAACGGCGTGCTGTGCGTCAACACCCTGGCCTCCGGCCAGCGGGAGCTGTCCGACATCTTCGCCGGCGCCACCGGCTGCTCGATGGAGGATCGCTTCGCGGCCGGCGTCTGGGGGCATCTGGTCACCGGGGCGCCGGTGCTGCAGGGCGCGGTGGTCTCCTTCGACTGCCGCATCACCGAGGTGCTGGAGAAGGGCACGCACAGCGTGCTCTTCGCCGAGGTCGAGGCGATACGCGGCGGCAGCGAGCACGAGGGGCTGATCTACTTCGGGCGCGACTACCACCGCGTCGGCAACGCCGCCTGACGGCGCGCGGGGCGGCCCTCCCCGGGCGCGCCCGCGGTCGCGTCCCAGAGCGGATCGCCGGAGGAGCGGCTACGCCCGGAGGCGTGAATCCGCTCGGAAAACAACGGGATGGGGCGGCTCGCAGGCCCAACTGGTTTGCGTGCCGCTCCAGAGCGGATCGCCGGAGGGCGGCTACGCCCGGCGGCGTGAATCCGCTCGGAAAACAACGGGATGGGGCGGCTCGCAGTCCCAACTGGTTTGCGTGCCGCTCCAGAGCGGATCGCCGGAGGGCGGCTACGCCCGGCGGCGTGAATCCGCGCCGGGAACAACGAGCTACGGCGAACCGCGGTCCCAACCGGACTGCGGTTCGCCGGAGCGGGGCCGGCGTGCCGCGATGGACAGGTTGCAGGAGATTGCATACTGTCTCCGCGGCATCTCGGGGTGGCGGCATGCGGCGTCTGGTGATCGATCTCGACGGCACGATCACGCGGGACGATCCGGGTCGCGACCACGCCGGGAAGGAGCCGGACCCCGAGGCGGTCGCCAGGCTCCGCGAGAGCCGCGCGCAGGGCTTCGCCATCGTCCTCCACGCCGCGCGCAGCATGCGCGCCGACGGCAGCGCGGCCGGGCCCATCGGCGCCCATGCCTTGCCGGCGGTCGCCGACCGGCCGCGCCGCCACGACATCCCCTGCGACGGGATCCATCCCGGCACGCCCCGGTGCGGCACGGAGGGCTTCCGCGTGGACGACCGGGCGGTGCGGCCCGACGCGTTCCCGAACCCCGGCCTGCCCGGGAGCCGCGCCCTGATCGGCGGAGCGGCGGGGGGGTGAGGCGATGTCCGCCCTCCCGCCCGGGCCGCCGGGCACCGCGCCGGCCCCGGCCCCGGCCCCGGTCCCTGCGCCGCCCGGCGCGTCCGCCGGCGCCTGGCTGATCCTGTCCTCGGCCTATGTCGGCCAGGAGCTCGCGGCCGAGTTCGGCCCGTTGCCGCCCTGCATGCTGCCGGTGGGGAATTCGCGCCTCTACGAGCTCCAGCTCGAGCGCATCGCGGCCCACCGGGCCGCGCGCTGGCCCGTGCACCTGACCCTGCCCGAGGACTACCGGCTGCCGGGCGAGGATGCGCGGCGGCTGGAGGCGGCCGGCGTCGTCGTGGTGCCGGTCCCGCCCGGCCTCCCGCTCGGCGAGGCGGTGGTGTACGCGGTCAACTACATCGGCCTGCCCGACCAGCCCCTGCGCATCCTGCACGGCGACACGCTGCTCCGCGACCTGCCGGCCGGGCCGCAGGATCCGCCCACGGACCTGATCGCCGTCGCCGCCGGCGGCGACGAGTATTCCTGGGCCGAGGCGGAGCTGGCCGAGGGGCTGGTGCGCCGGCTGGAGACCGCCGGCCCCGGCCGCGGCGACGCCCGCCGGCCGATCGCCTGCGGCTACTTCGCCTTCCGCAGCGCCACCGCCCTGGTGCGCGACATCACCCGCGCCCGCTACGACTTCATCGAGGGCATCAACCTCTACGCCGCCCGCCACGCCGTGCGCGCCGCCACCGCCGGGGCGTGGTTCGACTTCGGCCACCTGCAGACCTACTTCCACTCCCGCCGCGCCGTCACCACCGCGCGGCACTTCAACGCGCTGCGGATCGACGGCCTCACCGCCCGCAAGTCGAGCGCGGACCGCGACAAGATGCGCGCCGAGGCCGCCTGGCTCGGCGGCCTGCCGGCGCCGCTGCGCCTCTACGGCGCGCGCCTGCTGGATTCGGGCGGGGACGAGGCGGGGGGCGAGGCCGGGCGCGCCTGGTACGAGACCGAGTACGAGCACATGCCGGCCCTGTCGGAGCTCTACGTCTTCGGCGCGCTGGGGCGGCCGGGCTGGCTGCGCATCCTCGATTCCTGCGCCGACTTCCTGGCGCTCTGCGCCGCCTCCCGCCGTCCCGGCGCCGCGCCCGGCTCGGGCGACGCGGTGCTGGCGGAGCTCGCCGGGCGCAAGACGCTGCGCCGGCTCGCCCGCTTCGCGCGCGAGAGCGGCTTCGACATCGACCACCCGATGCGCCTGGACGGCCGGCCGCTGCCCTCGCTCGCCGCGATCGCCGAGTCGCTGGCCGCACTCGCCGAGACGCGCGACGGGCGCGCCGAGTGCGTGATGCACGGCGACTTCTGCTTCAGCAACATCCTCTGGAACGCCCGCGCCCGCCGCATCCGGCTGATCGACCCGCGCGGCCATGTGCGCCCCGGCCATCCCGGCCTCCACGGCGACCTGCGCTACGACCTCGCCAAGCTCGCCCACTCCATCCTCGGCCGCTACGACCTGATCCTGGCCGGGCGCTACCGGCTGGAGGCGCCCTCGCCGCACGACCTCGCCATCCGCTTCGAGCCGGCGCCGCACCAGGCCTGGCTGGAGGAGGCCTTCGCCGACCTCTCGGTGGACGGGGTGCACGCCGCCGGCCCGGCCGTGCGGGCGGCGATGACCGGGCTGTTCCTGTCCATGCTGCCGCTCCACGCCGACCGGCCGGACCGCCAGCGCGCCTTCATCGCCAACGCGCTGCGGCTCTACGCGGCGCTGGAGCGGGTGCCGGCATGATCGTGATCCCGATGGCCGGCCTCTCCCGGCGCTTCGCCGAGGCCGGCTACGACCGGCCCAAGTACATGCTGCCGCTCGGCGGCCGCAGCGTGTTCGCGCACGCCCTGGCCAGCTTCGAGCGCTACTTCGCCACCGGGCGCTTCCTGCTGATCGCCCGCGACGTGGACGGCACCGCCGGCTTCGTGGCGCGCGAATGCGCGGCGCTCGGCATCCGCGACGCCGCCACCGTGCTGCTGGACGCGCCCACCGCCGGGCAGGCGGAGACGGTGGCGCTTGGCCTCGAACGCGCCGGCATCGGCCCGGCCGAGCCGCTCACCGTCTTCAACATCGATACCTTCCGCCCCGGCTTCCGCTTCCCGGAGGCACGCTGGTTCGCGCGCTCGGACGGCTACCTGGAGGTGTTCCGCGGCGGCGGCGCCAACTGGTCCTACGTCCGCCCGGCGGAGGTGCCGGTGGAGGTGCTGGCGGAGGTGCCGGCGGACTTCCCGGCGGGCGGGCCACCGGGGGAGGCGGAGCCGCTGGTGGCGGAGACGGCGGAGAAGCGACCGCTCTCCGACCTCTGCTGCACCGGCCTCTACCACTTCGCGCATGCCGGGGCGTTCGGCGCGGCATTGGCGGCCGAGCGCCGGCGCCCCTCGGCGCCGGAACTCTACGTGGCGCCGCTCTACAACCACCTGATCACGGCGGGCGGCCGGGTCCACTACGCCGTCGTGCCGCCGGGCGCGCTGCAATTCTGCGGCGTGCCGGCCGAGTACGAGACCCTGCGCGCCGGCGGCAGCACCGCCCCGGCGGAGCCGCGCGCGGCGTGAGTCCGCCAGACCTTCCTGGCCGCGACCCGCCAGACTTCGACCCGCCAGGCTTCGACCCACCAGGCTTCGACCCGCCGGCCTTCGACCTGCCGGGCTTCCTGCGGCAATTGCCCGACCGGCTGCCGCGTGCCGGCGACGCGGCGCGGACCGCCTTCCCGCCCGGCGACGGCGTGGCGACGCCCGACCGGCTGCTGGCCCGCGCGGCCTTCGTGCTGGCCGCGCGGCACGCGCTGCGGCGGCACGGCGACGGGCCCGCCGGCCTGCTGGTGGCGACCGGGGCGGAGCGGGAGATGCTGCTCGCGGGGCTGCCGCCCGGCCGCGTGCCGGACATGGTGCCGCTGGACCTCGCGGCGGGCGTCCTGCCGGCGCTCGACCGGCTGACGCCGCCTGCGGCGCATGGCCGCTGGGCGACCGCCTGCGTCTCGCCGGCCGCCGGCCCCGCCCTGCAGATCGCGCTGCTGCGCCGCCTCGCCGGCCCGGTCGGGGCGGGGATGGCCGAGGGCGGCACGCTGCTCCTCTGCCCGCCCGCCGGGGCCGCCGGCCTGCTGCTGGCGGCCGCCGACTGCTTCGGCACCGGCGCCGCGCTGCATCCCTTCGCGATGCCGGCCGGGATCGGCTGCGACCTCGTGCTGGCCCGCACCTGCCCCGCCGCGCCCCTGCCCGGCGCCCCGGGCGGTCTCGACGCCGCCGGCGAGGTCGGCTGCCTGACCGCCGTGCACGACCCCGACCTCGACCTGGCCGAGGCGCACCCGGATGGCCGCCTGTTCGCGGCCACGCCGGACGAGACGGTCGGCCACGCCGTGGCCGGCCTCGCCTTCCGCTGGCGCGGCCGGCTGGCGGCGATGCTGCATCCCGGCCCCTCGACGCGGCCGCGCCGCGCCCTGCGCGGCGCGATGGGGCTGGTGCTGGATTTCGGGCGCGAGGGCGGCGGCTGGCACCGGCTGTTCCTCGCCGTCTCCGAGCCGCCGCCGGCGGGGCGGCTCGGCCACCTGCCGGGCTGGGGTGCCGGCGCGCCGCCCGACGCGGTGCTGGCCCTGGGCGGCGAGCGCGCGCTGCTGCTCGACCTGCCGGCGCTGGCCCCGGCCGGCTGGAGCGGCGAGGTGATCCTGTCCGTGCGCGTCGAGGACCTGCCCCGCGCGGCGCTCGGCGCCTCGGTGTCGCTGGTGGCGGGATGAGCGGCATGGCGCGGCGCGGCGCCTCCCCCGTCCAGGGACGCCGCCGGGCCGCTCCCGTGGGCGCACCCGGAGGAACCCCCGGAGGCGCCCACGGTGCCGCCCGCGGGGGTGCCTCCGGTGCCGCCCTCGCATCCTCCTCCCCGGCGCCGGTTGCCGGGCGCGCGGGTCACGCCGCCCCGGAAGGCACGCCGTGACGCGGCTGACCGCGCGCGTGGCGACGGCGGCGCAGCTCGCCCACGCCGTCGATCCCGCTTCGATCGCCGTACCGGCGCCCGGGCATCGGCGGGCGACCCTGTTCCCCGCGCGCGGCCTGCGCCTGCCGCCGCCGGTCTTCGAGAACGTCGCCGAATTCCCCGAGACGCTGCTCTGGGACGACCGGCCCGTCACGCCCGCCGCCATGTTCGACCTCCACCGCGAATTCCCCGCGGTGGAGCTGCTGCGGCTGCACGACGCCGTGCTCACCGGCGAGGAGACGATCCTGCTCGACGGCCGCACCCTGCTGGCCGAGAGCTTCGCCGCGCAGGAGGTGCCGCATGGCTGGGAGCCGGCGGGGGAGGGAGCCGAGCCGGCGTGGCGGGCGGCGATCGACCCGGCGGCGCTGCCGGTGCTGGAAGGGCCGGTGTTCTGGCTCGACTACCACCTCTCCTCCGCCTTCGGGCACCTGATCTACTGGGGACTCGCCCGGCTGATCGTCCTCTCCCGCGCCCTGCCGGACCTGCCGCTGCGGATCGTCGTGCCGCGCCGCTTCGGCGAGTACTTCCGCTTCTTCGCCGAGGCGCTCGGCCTCGCCCGCGTCGCCTTCATCCATGCCGACCGGCCGGTGCGCGTGCGGGACCTGCTCTACGTGCCGCTCTCCTGGCCCGGGAAGTCCTTCTTCCCCGTCTTCGCGGATGCGCGGGCGGAGATGGAGCGCATCCGGCGCCACGCCGAGGCGGCGGCGGCGGGCGTCGTCCTGCCGCGCCGGCTCTACCTGTCGCGCCGCGGCGCCGCCTACCGGCGCGTGCTGAACGAGGTGCCGCTGCTGCGCGCGCTGGAGCGGCACGGCTTCGTCGAGGAGCTGGGCGAGACGCTGAGCCCGGCCGAGAAGATCGCGCGCATCGCCAATGCGGAGGCCCTGGTCTTCGCGCATGGCAGCGGCTCGGCCAACGTCGCCTTCGCGCGCCCCGGGGCCACGGGGCTGGAGCTGTTCCTGGCCCCGAGCCTGGTGCCGGCGGTGGACCTGCGCGAGAACCAGCTCGCCTGCGTGGCGGCGGGGGTGGGTTACGGGGTGGTGGCCGGGCCGGCGATCGCCGACGGGCCGCTCGATCCGAATCTCTACAACGCCGACTTCCTGGTCCCGACCGAGACCCTGGAGCGGGCGATACGCCGGCTCGGGGTGGCGCCGGGCGACGTGCTGCCCGCCCCCCTCGCACCCGCCGGGGCGTCGCCCGCCGCGCTGCCGGCCGCGCTCGACCTTCCCGCGCTGCTGCGGCTGCTGCCGGCCGTGTTGCGGCTGGCCGGGAGGCTGCCCGGGGCGGCGCCCGAGGGAGTGTCCGGCGGGGTGCCCGGGGATCGGCCGGGCAGGGATCTGCCGGCCGGGAATCTACGGGCCGGGGATCTGCGGGCCGGGGATCTGCCGGGCGGCGCGCATCCGCCGGCGCCGGGCGAGGCGCTGGCGGGCGACCTCGCCGCCCTGCTCGCCGCGCTGCCGGCCGCCCGGCCGGACGAGGCACCCTTCCTGCTCGCCGCCAACATCGCCATGCGCCTGACCCCCGAGGGCGATTCGCGTGCCCTGGCGGTGCTGGCGCATTCCGGCGACCGGCGGGCGGTCGAGCACGGCCAGCGGCGGGGTGCCTCGGTGCAGGCGCTGCTGGCCGGCTCGCCGGTGCTGCTGCCGAGCCTGCCGGCGGTGCTCGACTCCCTGCTCCGGCGCCTGCCGGGCGGCGCCTGCCCGCTCGCCCTGCTCTCGCCGGTCCTGCCCCTGCCGATGCAGGTGGCGCTGCTGCGCCGTCTCGCCCCGTGCATCGACGAGGGCGGGCGCGGCGGCACCATCCTGCTCGCCCCGCCCATCGGGACCGCCGCGGCGGTGATCGCCGCCGCCGGCAGCCTCGGCCTCGGCCTGCTGTTCCAGGCCTTCCCGGTCTCGCCCGCGCATGGCTACGACCTGCTGGTCGCCACCACCCGGCCGCGCGGGGCGGGGCTGCCGCGCGGCGCGCCGCCCCTGGCGGCCGAGGGCACGCCCGGCGTGCTGGAGCGGGCCGAGCCGGCCGGAAGCTGCCAGGCCATCGCCGACCCGGCCGGCCGGCTGCACGCGGCGAAGCTGGCCGACGGGCCCGGCTATGCCCTGGCGGGGCTGGCCTTCCGCTGGCGCGGATCGGTGCGGCTGCTGCTCTCGGCCGGCCTGGCCGAGCAGGCCCCCGCGGAGTCGGCGGCTTTCGGGATCGTGCTGGACTTCCGGTGCGGCGGCAGCTGGCGGCGTCTGTTCCTGTCGATGCTCGGGTCGGGGGCGAAGTCGGCGGCCGGCACCCTGCCGGACTGGGGAGCCGGCACCGCTCCGGCCGGGACGCGCCGCATCGGCTGCCCGGCGACGCTGTCGCTCGACCTGCCGGCGCTGGCGCCGGCGGACTGGGATGGCGAGGTGATCCTGTCGCTGCGCGTCGAGGACACGCCGCCGGCGGTGCTGGGTGCCACCATCGTCCTGCTGCCCGGGCGCTGAGGGCGCCTCCGGAGCGGATCGCCGGGCCGCGTTCCGCGAGCGGGCGCGACGCGGCTGCCGCCGCGGCGGAGGCGGGCCAGCCGGTCGGGCCAGCCGGTCGGGCCGATCGGCCAGGCCGGCCGGTCAGGCTGTCCGGTCAGGCCGGCCGCTGGGCGAACACCGTCAGCGTGTTGCGGAATTGCGGGTGTGGCACGACGATGTCGAGCTTCCACCCGGCCAGCGCCGGCTCGGGCCGCGCGAAGTGGCCGGGCAGGAAGGCGTGGTAGAAGCAGTGCGCGAATTCCGTCGCGGCCACGTCGAAGCCGGCCGCGCGCAGCATCGTCTCCATGTCCTCGGCCGTGAAGAAGCGGACCGGGCCGCGCCAGTGGCCCATCACCATGGCCGAGCTGGACGCGACCGGCTGGTGCAGGAAGGGATGGCCGGCGGCCAGGTTGTCGAAGGTGTCGACCTGCCGCGCGTTCTGCGTGGTGACGACCAGCATGCCGCCCGGCCGCAGCGCGCGCAGCGCCTCGCGCAGGATGTCGAGCGGGTGGTAGAGATGCTCGACGACGTGCGCGAGCAGCACCAGGTCGGCGGCCCCGTCGGGGCAGGGAATGCGGCATTCCAGGCCGCGCGTGGTCTCGTCCACCACGTGGGGATCGAGGTCGGCGGCGAAGTGCTCGATGCCGTAGCCGCGCAGCAGCGCCGACTGCTCGGGCGGCAGGGGCTGGATGGCGCTGGCGGCGATCCGGCCGCGATGCAGGCAGAAGTCGCGCAGCGCGATCGGGATGCCGAACGGGTAGGAGCCCAGATCGACCAGGAAGCCGTCATGCGGCAGGTGGCGCCGCACCGCTTCCAGCGTCAGCCAGTGGCGGTGGAGCTGCGCCATGTAGAAGCTCGGCGGCTCCAGGAAGTCCTCGCTCGGACCGACGCCGTCGAAGGGCAGCCGCGGCAGCGACAGCACCCAGTCGATGAAGGCCCGCGGCGGAAAGCCGAGGCGGGCGGCCGCCTCAGGCGGCACCGGCACGGGCTGCCACCTCCCGAACAACTCCTCCAGGGAACGGCCTGCGAGCACCTCGCGAAATGATGCAGCCACGATCTGCCCGTCTTCCTGCCGCCGTCCGTTCCGCGTGCCGCCCCGACGGTCCCGGCGCGGCACCTCCGGGAGTGAGGAACGCCCGGGACGGCCGTCGGATGCGGCCCCGGGCGGTGCCGTTCAGCCGATGCGCACCACGTACTGCGCCGCCTCCAGCGCCGCGACGATCAGCGCCGCCTGCGCCTGGTCGCGCACCTCGATCATCAGCTCCAGCTCCGCCGACTGCACGGAGGGCGCGGCGAACAGGCGCTGGTGCGAGACCTCGATGACGTTGCCGCCCTGCTCGGCGACGCGCGTCGCGATGTCGGCCAGCACGCCGGGGCGGTCCGGGATGTCGAGGTGCAGGCGCAGCAGCCGCCCGTCGCGCAGCAGGTTGCGCAGCAGCACGTTGGCCAGGATGCGCGCATCGATGTTGCCGCCCGAGACGGCGAGGCCGACGGCGGCGCCGCGGAACCGCTCGGGGTAGGCGAGCAGCGCGGCCAGCGCGACGGCGCCGGCGCCCTCGGCCACCACGCGCGCCCCCTCGGCCAGCAGCGCGATGGCCTGCTCGGCGGCGCGCTCGGGCACCACCAGCACCTCGCGCACGTGGCGGCGGACGATCTCCAGCGGCAGCTTCCCGACGTCGCGCACCGCGATGCCCTCGGCGATGGTCGGGCCGCCGACATGCACCGCCTCGCCGCGCAGGAGCTGCGCCATGGCCGGGTAGCCCTCGACCTCGACGCCGTAGACCGGCAGGCCGGGCCGCAGCGCGGCGGCCGCCGCGGCGCAGCCGGCGATCAGCCCGCCGCCGCCGATCGGCAGCACCAGCGCGTCGAGCTCCGGCACCTCCTCCAGCATCTCCAGCGCCAGCGTGCCCTGGCCCGCGACCACGCCGGCATCGTCGTAGGGATGGATGAAGACCAGCCCGTCGCGCCCGGCCAGTTCGCTCGCGTGCGCGGCGGCCTCGGCCAGCGTGTCGCCGTGCAGCACCACCTGGCCGCCGAAGGCCTGGGTGCGCGCCACCTTGGTCAGTGGCGTGAAGCGCGGCATCACGATCACGGCGCGGATGCCCTGCAGCGTCGCGTGCCGCGCCACCGCCTGGGCGTGGTTGCCGGCCGACATGGCGACGACGCCCGCCGCGCGCTCGGCCTCGGAGAGCAGGGCGATGCGGTTGGCGGCGCCGCGCTCCTTGAAGGCGCCGGTGGCCTGGAGCGTCTCGAGCTTGAGGAAGGCGCGGGCCCCGGTGGCGCGGGAGACGGCGTGGCTCTCCACGATCGGCGTGCGCAGCACCGTGCCCCGGATGCGCGCGGCGGCCGCGCGGACCTCGGCGATGCCGACTGTTGGCAGACCGGTCATGGTCACTCTCCTGCTCCGGCGCACCGCCCGCCGGCGCTGCTGCCGGGGTCCAGGGTCGGTCGCCTGTCGTCCCGGGTCTGGAGGGCCGCGCCCCCCGGCCCGGGACATGCAGGGCGGGCGCCGTCAGTTGAAACGGACGGCGGTAATCTCGTAGGCGCGGGAGCCGCCGGGGGCGGGGACCTCGACGCTGTCGCCCAGCGTCTTGCCGATCAGCGCCTTGGCCAGCGGCGAGGAGATGGAGATCGAGCCTTCCTTGATGTCGGCCTCGTGCGCGCCGACGATTCGGTAGGTCTTCTCCTCGTCGCTCTCCTCGTCGACGATGGTGACGCGGGCGCCGAACTTCACCTGGTTGCCGGAGAGGCGGGAGACGTCGATCACCTCGGCCGAGGGAATGACGGACTCGAGCTCGGCGATGCGGCCCTCGATGAAGGACTGGCGTTCCCGCGCCGCGTGGTACTCGGCGTTCTCGGAGAGGTCGCCATGCGCCCGCGCCTCGGCGATCGCCCGGATCACGGCCGGGCGCTCCTCGGACTTCAGGTGCCTCAGCTCCTCCTCAAGGCGGGCGAGACCTTCCGCGGTCATGGGGAACTTCTGCACGGCACGCCTTTCCTTCAGCCCTGTATCGCATCCCCGTCGTGCCGGCCCTGTCCCCGACCGGGGCCGCCCTTCGGCCCCGGCTGGCTGGCCCGACTGGGTAGCCGGGAGAGATGGAGTCACGAACGCGCCCGGGCAAGGCTCGGCCCCGCCCAGGATGCACTCAGAACGAAGGGCGAAAGTACGACTGTAGCGGCGCCACATCAAGGGTTCCCGCCTTGAGCGCCGCGATGGCATGCACCGCCGCCCGGGCGCCGGCCACGGTGGTGTAGTGCGGCACGCCCTGGGTGAGGGCGGAGCGGCGGATGTCGAAGCTGTCCGCCACCGACTGGCCGGTGCCGGCCGTGTTGATGACGAGCTGGATCTCGCCAGACTTGATCGCGTCCACGCAGTGCGGCCGGCCTTCCAGCACCTTGCGCACCACCTGCACCGGCAGCCCGGCCTCGCGGATGCGGGCGGCGGTGCCGGCGGTCGCCATCACCCGGAAGCCCATCTCGTGCAGGCGGCGCGCCAGCGGCACGGCCGCGCCCTTGTCGCCGTCGCGGACCGAGACGAAGGCGGTGCCCTCCAGCGGCAGCTTCACCCCGGCGCCGAGCTGGGACTTGGCGAAGGCGCGCTCGAAGGAATGGTCGAGCCCCATCACCTCGCCGGTGGACTTCATCTCCGGGCCCAGGATCACGTCCACGTTGGGGAAGCGGCTGAACGGGAACACCGCCTCCTTCACCGCGACGTGGCGGCTGACCGCGTCGTCGTCGAGGTTGAACTCGGCGAGCGTCGCGCCCGCCATGACGCGCGCGCCGATCTTGGCGACCGGCACGCCGGTCGCCTTGGCGACGAAGGGCACGGTGCGGGAGGCGCGCGGGTTGACCTCCAGCACGTAGATCTCGCCGTCC
The DNA here is from genome assembly GCF_023223525.1 of Roseomonas acroporae. Classification (GTDB taxonomy): domain Bacteria; phylum Pseudomonadota; class Alphaproteobacteria; order Acetobacterales; family Acetobacteraceae; genus Roseomonas_E; species Roseomonas_E acroporae. The sequence continues at coordinate 23,617 of NZ_JALPRX010000081.1, forward strand.
TTGACCGCGTACTGCACGTTCATCAGGCCGCGCACCTTCAGCGCCTTGGCCATCGCCTCGGTCTGCGCCTTCAGCTCGGTCACGATCACCGGCGGCAGCGAGTAGGGTGGCAGCGAGCAGGCGGAATCGCCGGAATGGATGCCCGCCTCCTCGATATGCTCCATCACGCCGGCGACATAGACCTGGCCGTCCGCGTCGCAGATGCAGTCCACGTCCACCTCGATCGCGTCGTTGAGGTAGCGGTCGATCAGCACCGGGTTGTCGCCCGAGACCTGCATGGCGACGCGGGTGAAGCGCTGGAGCTGGGCCTTGTCGTAGGCGATCTCCATCGCCCGGCCGCCCAGCACGTAGGAGGGGCGGACGACGACCGGGAAGCCGACGCGCTCGGCCTCCTTCTCCGCCTCCTCGACGGTGCGCGCCGTGCCGTTCTCCGGCTGGCGCAGGCCGAGGCCGCGCAGGAGCTGCTGGAAGCGCTCGCGGTCCTCGGCGATGTCGATCGCCTCGGCGCTGGTGCCGAGGATCGGGATGCCCGCCTCCTCCAGCGCCTGCGAGAGGCGCAGCGGCGTCTGGCCGCCATACTGCACGATGCAGCCGAGCACCGTGCCGTTCGACTGCTCCTTGCGGATCAGCGCGATCACGTCCTCGGCGGTCAGCGGCTCGAAGTAGAGCCGGTCGGAGGTGTCGTAGTCGGTGGAGACGGTCTCGGGGTTGCAGTTGACCATGATGGTCTCGAACCCCGCCTCCTTCAGCGCGTAGGCGGCGTGGACGCAGCAGTAGTCGAACTCGATGCCCTGGCCGATGCGGTTCGGGCCGCCGCCGAGGATCACCACCTTCTCGCGCGCCGTGGGCCGGCTCTCGCATTCCGGCGTGCCGAAGCCGCCCTCGTAGGTCGAGTACATGTAGGGCGTGTCGGAGCCGAATTCGGCGGCGCAGGTGTCGATGCGCTTGTAGACCGGCTGCACGCCGAGCGAATCGCGCAGCGCCTTGACCGAGACCTCGTCGGTGCCCGCGAGCTGCGCCAGGCGCCGGTCGGAGAAGCCGAGCGCCTTGATCCGCCGCAGCCCGGTCGCGTCGCGCGGCAGGCCGTGGGCGCGGACCTCGTTCTCGGCGTCGATGATGCGCTGGAACTCGCGCAGGAACCACGGGTCGAAGTGGCAGGCCTGCTCGATCGCCTCCACCGACATGCCCGCGCGCAGCGCCTGCGCCGCGACCAGCAGCCGGTTCGGCCGCGCCGTGGTCAGCGCCGCGCGGAACGCCTCGGGCGAGCCGTCGCCCGGCACCTCCACCTCGTCGAGCCCGGAAAGCCCGGTCTCCAGCGAGCGCAGGCCCTTCTGCAGGGCTTCCGCGAAGGAGCGGCCGATCGCCATCGCCTCGCCCACGCTCTTCATGCTGGTGGTCAGCGTGTTCGGCGTGCCGGGGAACTTCTCGAAGGTGAAGCGCGGGATCTTGACCACCACGTAGTCGATGGTCGGCTCGAAGCTCGCGGGCGTGACGCGGGTGATGTCGTTCTTCAGCTCGTCCAGCGTGTAGCCCACGGCGAGCTTGGCCGCGATCTTGGCGATCGGGAAGCCGGTGGCCTTCGAGGCGAGCGCCGAGGAGCGCGAGACGCGCGGGTTCATCTCGATGACCACCATGCGGCCATCGACGGGATTGATGCCGAACTGCACGTTCGAGCCGCCCGTGTCGACGCCGATCTCGCGCAGGCAGGCGATGGAGGCATCGCGCATGCGCTGGTATTCCTTGTCGGTCAGCGTCAGCGCCGGCGCCACGGTGATGGAATCGCCCGTATGGACGCCCATCGGGTCGAGGTTCTCGATGGAGCAGACGATGATGCAGTTGTCCGCCGAATCGCGGACCACCTCCATCTCGAACTCCTTCCAGCCGAGCACGCTCTCCTCGATCAGCACCTCGGTGGTCATCGAGGCGGCGAGGCCCGCGGAGACGATCTGCTCGAACTCCTCCTTGTTGTAGGCGATGCCGCCGCCCGTGCCGCCCAGGGTGAAGCTCGGGCGGATGACGCAGGGAAGCTTCACCTCCTCCAGCCCGGCGCGCGCCTCCTCCATGGTGTGGGCGATGGCCGAGCGCGGGCTCTCGATGCCGATCTTGGTCATCGCGTCGCGGAACTTCAGCCGGTCCTCGGCCTTGTCGATCACCTCGGCCTTGGCGCCGATCAGCTCGCAGCCGTACTTCTCCAGCACGCCGGCCTCGGCGAGCTTGAGCGAGGTGTTGAGCGCGGTCTGCCCGCCCATGGTGGGCAGCAGCGCGTCCGGGCGCTCCTTGGCGATGATCTTCTCGACGATCTCGGGCGTGATCGGCTCGACATAGGTGGCGTCGGCCAGCCCGGGGTCGGTCATGATGGTGGCCGGGTTGCTGTTGACCAGCACCACCCGGTAGCCCTCCTCGCGCAGCGCCTTGCAGGCCTGGGCGCCGGAATAGTCGAACTCGCAGGCCTGGCCGATCACGATCGGGCCGGCGCCGATGATCATGATGGTCTTGAGGTCGGTGCGCTTGGGCATGGGAACGGAACCTGTCTGATCGAGGGGATGCGGGCGGTGCGTCGGCTCAGGCCGACTTCTGCTGCTTCTCGATCAGCTCGACGAAGCGGTGGAACAGGTAGTGGCTGTCGGAGGGGCCGGGCGAGGCCTCCGGGTGGTACTGCACCGAGAAGGCCGGCTTCTCGGTCGAGGCGATGCCCTCGTTGGAGCCGTCGAACAGCGAGGTATGCGTCACCTTCACCGTCTCCGGCAGGGATTTCTCGTCCACCGCGAAGCCGTGGTTCTGCGAGGTGATCTCCACCCGGCCCGTGGCCAGGTCCTTCACCGGCTGGTTGGCGCCGCGATGGCCGCGCTCCAGCTTGTAGGTCCGCGCGCCGAGCGACAGCGCCAGGAGCTGGTGGCCGAGGCAGATGCCGAACACCGGCTTGCCGGCATCGAGCACGCCGCGGATCGCCGGCACCGCGTACTCGCCCGTCGCCGCCGGGTCGCCGGGGCCGTTGGAGAGGAACACGCCGTCCGGCTCGTGGCGCAGGATGTCCTCGGCGGTGGCGGTCGCGGGCACCACCGTCACCTCGCAGCCGGCATCGACGAGGCAGCGCAGGATGTTGCGCTTGGCGCCGTAGTCCACGGCGACGACGCGGTGCTTCGCCGCCGGCGCCTTCGCGTAGCCCTCGCCCTGCCGCCAGAGGCCCTCCTCCCAGCGGTAGCTCTGCCGGCAGGAGACTTCCTTGGCGAGGTCCATCCCCTCCAGCCCGGCCCAGCCGGCGGCCTGGGCGCGCAGCGCCGGCAGGTCGAAGCGGCCGTCGGCCGGGTGGCACAGCACCGCGTTGGGCGGGCCGCCGTCGCGGATGCGCATGGTCAGCGCGCGCGTGTCGACGCCCGCGATGCCGGGGATGCCGAAGCTCTTCAGCCACTCGTCCAGCCCGCGCGTGGCGCGCCAGTTGGCGGGCTCCGTCACGTCCTGCTTGACCACGAGGCCGCGCGCGGCCGGGGTGGTCGCCTCCAGGTCCTCGGGGTTGGCGCCCACGTTGCCGATGTGCGGGAAGGTGAAGGTGATGATCTGCCCGGCATAGGAGGGGTCGGTCAGCGTCTCCTGGTACCCCGTCATGCCGGTGTTGAAGCACAGCTCGCCCACCGCCGCGCCGCCCGGCGCCGTGTGGGCTCCGAAGCCGCGCCCCCAGAAGACGTGGCCGTCGCCGAGCACCAGGCAGGCGGTGGCGCCGGCCGGAGCCTCCTCGTTGCCGGACTGGTCGGCCGTCTCGGTCGCGGGCATGGCATTCTCCGGAGGGGTGGTCACGGCAGGAACGGCCGCGGCGGCGGCCGGAAGGGGCGACGCCGGCGGGGCCGCATCGGGCCGGGGAAGGTCGTCGAGCGCAAGGCCGGTGGCCCGCAGGATGGCCGGCCAGTGCTTGGCCGGCACGGAGCGGGCCTGCCGCCACTTGCGGATGGCCTCCGTGCCGACGCCGCAACGCAGGGCGGCGGCCTCGGCTCCGCCCATCAGGGCGACGATCTCTTCCACGGTGCGCATGGGCGGCATATGTGGGAAAAAACTTCCCGGATCAACTCTCGACCGAGTGATCGGGAAATTTCTTCCCGCCTATCGGCCATGCGGCCCGGGCGGGGCGGCCGCCGGTGCGCCGGCCATGACGCGGCCGCCCCGGGGCGGTACCATGCCGGACGGACGGCCCGCCCGACCGGCCGCGATTTCCCAACCACCGGATTCGTAACGCCATGGACCTGCGCACCCGCTTCACCGACGAGCTCAAGACCGCCATGAAGGCCGGCGATGCCCCGCGCGTCTCCACCCTGCGCATGATCCTGGCCAGGCTCAAGGACACCGACATCGCCGCCCGCCCCTCCGGCGTGGACAAGGTGCCGGAGGAGCAGGTGGTCTCCATGCTGCGCGGCATGGCCAAGAGCCGGCGCGAGAGCGTCGAGCTGTACCGCCAGGGCAACCGCCCCGAGCTGGCGGCCAAGGAGGAGGCCGAGATCGCCGTGATCGAGAGCTTCCTGCCGCAGCAGATGGACGCCGCCGCGATGCAGGCGGCGGTCGATGCCGCCGTGGCCGAGACCGGCGCCGCCTCGATCAAGGACATGGGCAAGGTGATGGCCGCGCTCAGGGCGAAGCACGCGGCGACGCTCGACATGGCGGCCGCCGGGCCGCTGGTGAAGGCGCGGCTCTCGGCCTGAGCGCGGGAGAGCCGGACGCCGGATGGCCCTGCCGCCCGCCTTCCTCGACGAGCTGCGCGCCCGCACGCCGCTGGCGCCGCTGGTCGGCCGCCGCACGCGCCTCGTGCGCAACGGCCGCATCTGGAAGGCGTGCTGCCCCTTCCACAACGAGAAGTCGCCGAGCTTCTACGTCTACGACGACCACTACCACTGCTTCGGCTGCGGCGCGCACGGGGATGCGATCAGCTTCCTGATGCAGACCGACGGCGCCGCCTTCCCCGAGGCGGTGGAGCGGCTGGCCGCCGAGGCCGGGATGGAGGTGCCCAGGCCCTCCCGCGAGGAGGCCCGCCGCGCCGCCCGTGCCCGCGACCTGCACGGCGTGCTGGAGGCCGCCGCCGCCGTCTTCGCCCGCCGCCTGCGCCTGCCGGAAGGCCGCGCCGCGCTCGACTACCTGCGCGGCCGGGGGCTGACGGAGGAGACCATCGCCGGCTTCGGCCTCGGCTGGTCCGGCGGCGGCCGCGGCGCGCTGGTGGCCTCGCTGCGGGAGGAGGGGATCGAGCCCGCCCAGCTCGTCGAGGCCGGGCTGGTGCGGCAGCCCGAGGAGGGCGGTGCCCTCTCGGAATTCTTCTTCAACCGCGTGATGTTCCCGATCCGCGACGCGCGCGGGCGGATGATCGGCTTCGGCGGCCGCATCATGGGGGAGGGGCAGCCGAAATACCTCAACACCCCGGAGACGCCGGTCTTCGCCAAGCGCCGCTCGCTCTACGCGCTGGACCGCGCCCGCGAGTCGGTGTTCCGCGGCCGGGCGCGGCTGCTGGTGGTCGAGGGCTACATGGACGTGATCGCCCTGCACCAGGCGGGGCTGGCCGGCGCCGTCGCGCCGCTCGGCACGGCGCTGACCGAGGACCAGCTCCAGGCGCTCTGGCAGGTCTCGCCCGAGCCCTGCCTCTGCTTCGATGGCGACGCGGCCGGCGGCCGCGCCGCCGCGCGGGCGGTGCGCGTCGCCCTGCCGCTGCTCTCGCCCGAGCGCACGCTGCGCATCGCGACGTTGCCGGCCGGCGAGGACCCGGACACGCTGGTGAAGGCCAACGGCCCGCGCGCCATGGAGGCGGTGCTGGAAGGCGCCGCCCCGCTGGAGGACGCGCTGTTCCGCGCGCTGGCCGCCGAGCACCCCGGCGACGGCCCGGCCCAGCGCGCCGCGCTGCGCAACGCCATCGTCGCGGCGGCGGCGCAGATCCCGGACCGTGCCCTCGCCGCCGAGATGCGCAGCGCCCTGCTGAACCGCTTCTTCGCCGGCCGCCCCGACCGGCAGCCGGGCCGGCGGGGCGAGGGCAGGGGGCGTCCCGCCGGCGGCGCCGCGCGCCTCGCCGCCCCGTCGCCCCGGATGCCGCCCCGGCTGGCGATCGACCCGGCCGAGGTGCGGCTCAGCCAGGCCCGCATGCTGCTGGCCATCCTGCTCCGCCACCCCTGGATGCTGCCCGAGGTGGAGGAGGCGCTGACGCTGCTCGACTTCCAGGCCCCGCGCTGCGATGCGCTGCGCGACGCCCTGCTCGGCTGGCTCGCCGGCGCGGAGGTTCTTGACTCGGAAGGGCTGATGAACCACCTCGCCCAGGCTGGACTCGCGGAGGACGCGGGCTGGACCCTGGGCGTCGTCGGCCTGCCGCCCGCCGCCCGCGAGGATGCCCAACCGAAGGAGGCCCTGGATGGTTGGTGGCACTTCTTTGCCCAGCTGCGCGGAGGCGAGCATCTCGAAGCCGATCTTGCTGAGGCCAGGCACCACTGGATCGCGACCAACGACCCGGTATCGGCGCAGCGGATGAAGCGGCTGGCCGAGGCGATCGAGGCGTTGCGGCGCCACGAGGCCGAGGCCGTCTCGGAACACTGACGCCGCCGGCACCCGCGCCGCGCGCGACGGGGCGCGGCGGCGTTGGCCCCCATCGGGGCTCCCCTTCGGGGCGCCCGTCGGAAGGTTCTCGTGACCGTTTCCCGCCGTGGAAGGATGCGTAGCGCCCGCGCGTCCGGCCGGGGCGGCGGGAGACGGCGGACTGGCGTTCACCGACCCCCCGGGGGCCCCGCGGCAGGGGCGCGGGACGGATCAGGGCGGCGTCCAAAATCAAGGCGTGAGCGGAGCAGGTTTGATGGCGAGCAAGGCAGCGAGCGGCACGGACACGGTGGAGAGCCGCGAGGAGGCGGTGGAGGGCGTGCTGGTCGACACCCTGACCTCCTCGGTCAAGAAGCTGGTCGCCCGCGGCAAGGAGCGCGGCTACGTCACCTACGACGAGGTGAACGCCGCCCTGCCGCCCGAGCAGGTCTCCTCCGAGACCATCGAGGACACGCTGGCCATGCTCAACGAGCTCGGCATCAACGTGGTCGAGGGCGAGGAGGGCGAGGAGGGCGACGGCGCCCAGAAGCCCGCCGCCAAGGCGGAGGGCGAGGAGGGCAAGGAGGAGGGCGACGAGGAGTCCGGCGGCAACGTCGACGAGGAGAGCCTCGGCCGCACCGACGACCCGGTGCGCATGTACCTGCGCGAGATGGGCTCGGTGGAGCTGCTCTCGCGCGAGGGCGAGATCGCCATCGCCAAGCGCATCGAGGCCGGCCGCGACATGATGATCGGCGGCCTCTGCGAGAGCCCGCTCACCTTCCGCGCCATCGTCGGCTGGCACGAGGCGGTGCGCGAGGGCCGCATGCTGCTGCGCGACGTGATCGACCTCGAGGCCACCCACATCGCCGGCAACCCCGAGGCCGGCGCCCCCGCCGCCGAGGAGGAGTTCGAGGAGGGCGAGGAGGGCGAGGGCATCGGCCTGTCCCTCTCGGCGCTCGAGGAGAAGCTCAAGCCCGAGGCGCTGGCCGCCTTCGAGGCGATCGAGGGCCATACCGAGAAGCTGCAGAAGCTCCAGAGCAAGCGCATGGAGGCCTACACCTCCGGCGAGGAGCTGGCCGGCAAGGGCGAGAAGACCTACGACAAGGCGCGCCAGGAGCTGGTGGCGCTGGTCGGCCAGGTGCACCTGCACAACAACCGCATCGAGGAGCTGGTGGAGGGCCTCAAGACCCTCAACCGCAAGCTCACCGGCCTCGAGGGCCAGCTCCTGCGCCTCGCGGAGGCCTCCAAGGTCAAGCGCGACGAATTCCTGACCCAGTACCGCGGCCACGAGCTGGAGCCGGGCTGGGTGGAGCGGCTGAACCGGCTGCCCGGCAAGGCCTGGAAGACCTTCGTCGCGAAATCCGCCGACGACGTCGAGTCGATCCGTGCCCGGATCGCGATGGTGGCCAACGAGACCGGCCTGCCGATCGCCGAATTCCGCCGCGTCTTCCAGACCGTCTCGCGCGGCGAGCGCGACATGACGCAGGCGAAGAAGGAGATGATCGAGGCCAACCTGCGCCTCGTGATCTCGATCGCCAAGAAGTACACCAATCGCGGCCTGCAGTTCCTGGACCTGATCCAGGAGGGCAACATCGGCCTGATGAAGGCGGTGGACAAGTTCGAGTACCGCCGCGGCTACAAGTTCAGCACCTACGCGACGTGGTGGATCCGCCAGGCCATCACGCGCAGCATCGCCGACCAGGCGCGCACCATCCGCATCCCCGTGCACATGATCGAGACGATCAACAAGCTGGTGCGCACGGGCCGGCAGATGCTGCACGAGATCGGCCGCGAGCCCACCCCCGAGGAGCTGGCCGAGAAGCTCGGCATGCCGCTCGAGAAGGTGCGCAAGGTGATGAAGATCGCCAAGGAGCCGATCTCCCTGGAGACGCCGATCGGCGACGAGGAGGACAGCCACCTCGGCGACTTCATCGAGGACAAGAACGCCGTCATCCCGCTCGACTTCGCGATCCAGTCCAACCTGCGCGAGGCGACGACGCGGGTGCTCTCCTCGCTCACCCCGCGCGAGGAGCGCGTGCTGCGCATGCGCTTCGGCATCGGCATGAACACCGACCACACGCTGGAGGAGGTCGGCCAGCAGTTCAACGTGACGCGCGAGCGCATCCGCCAGATCGAGGCCAAGGCGCTGCGCAAGCTCAAGCACCCGAGCCGCAGCCGCAAGCTGCGCTCGTTCCTCGACAACTAGAGCATTTTCAAGCTGAGCGTCCTCGCTCAGCGACTCGGAAAATGCGAAAAATCAAAAGGCTAGAGCCGTTCCGGCCTGATACAGTCAGGCTGGATCGGCTCTAGAGCGGATCGCCGGCGGGCGGACACGCCCGGCGGCGTGCGGCCGCGCCGGCCTCGACGCGCCGTCTCGACAAGCGGGCGGCGTTCGGGCGAAGTGCCCGATGCCCGTGCGCCGGGGCGGCGGCGGGTGCGGCGGCGGGTGCGGTGGCCGGGGCCGCCTGGGCTGTCCGCGCCGTTCCCGTGGCCCGTCGGCGTCCGGGCGGGCGGTCGATCCGGGCGAAGGGATCTGGGGGAAGCGATGATCGGGCGGTCGGAGCCGACGGTGTCGGCGGTGGTGCACGTGACGTTCCTGCGCATGGACCGCGCCCCGATCGAGCCCGGTCCCGCCCTGCCGGCCACCGTCCGGGTGGAGCGCCTCACCCGCTGCACCCTGCCTTTCTACCGCTTCCTCTACGCCAGGGTGGGCAACGACTACCTCTGGTGGCTGCGCCGCACCGTGCCGGACGCCGAGCTGGAAGCCGTCCTGGAGGACCCGCGGGTCTCGGTGCACGTGCTCTATGCCGATGGCGAGCCGGCCGGCTTCTACGAGTTGGACCGGCGCATGCCGCCCGGCACCAACCTCGCCTATTTCGGCCTGCTGCCGCACGCGGTGGGCCGTGGCTGGGGCCGGGCCCTGCTGCGGCACGCCGTCGACACCGCCTGGGCGGAGGGCTGCGCCTGGCTGACGGTGAACACCTGCACCGCCGACCACCCGCGCGCCCTGCCGAACTACCACGCGGCCGGCTTCCGCACGCTGCGCGTGGTGCGCGAGGTCTGGCGCATCCCCACCCGCCTCGGCCTCGTCGTGCCCGAACGCCTGCTCGCAGGCTGATGCCGGCCCGCGCGGGTTCAGGCCCGCGCGGGCCGGCATCGCGCGCGGGGTGGCCCAGCGGGGTGGCCCAACGGGGTGGCCTGAGCGCCGGGAGAGGCCGCGTGCCGGACCGGAGCAGGCGACCGGAGCAGGCGGCCGGCGGGAACGGCGGCGCCCCGGGCCATCGAGGGGGGGAGGTGCGATGGCCGCCGGGGGGAGGGGGCAGCAGGGCGCCGCCGTCCGTCCGTGCATGGCAGCACATCCCCGCCGCGCCTGTGCACGGCGGCCGGCTTCGGACTGTTGCAACCCCGTTTCGCGCCCCGCCCGGAGGCGAGAATTCCGTCGCCCCGCCCCGGCGCTCTGCTAGCATGGACGCCATGGCAAACCCGGCGTCTCCGGACATCTCGGGATTCCACGACCCCGACTCCGGCACGATCTCCTATCTCGTCGCCTGCCCGCTGACGCGGCGCTGCGCCGTGATCGATGCGGTGCTGGGCTTCGACCCCGTCTCCGGCCGCACCGACTCCGCGCCCGCCGACCGCGTCATCGCCGCCGTCCGCGAGCGCGGGCTGGCCTGCGAATGGGTGCTGGAGACGCATGTCCATGCCGACCACCTCTCCGCCGCGCCCTACGTCCAGCGCGCGCTGGGCGGCGCCGTCGGCATCGGCGCCGAGGTGGAGACGGTGCGCCGCAACTTCGGCAAGCTGTTCAACTTCGGCCGCGACGCCCCGGCCTTCGACCGGCTGTTCGCCGATGGCGACGGCTTCGCGATCGGCGCCCTGCCGGCACGGGCCATGGCCACGCCGGGCCACACCCCGGACAGCCTGAGCTACCTGGTCGGCGCCGCCGGCGCCGCGGATCCGGCCGGGGCGGCGCCGACCGGGGGGAACCCGGGCTGGGAGCCGGTCGCGGCCTTCGTCGGCGACACGCTGTTCATGCCCGACAGCGGCACGGCCCGCTGCGACTTCCCGGGCGGCGACGCGGCGCTGCTCTACCGCTCGATCAACCGCCTGCTGTCGCTGCCGCCCGGCACCCGCCTCTACGTCTGCCACGACTACAAGGCGCCGGGGCGCGACGCCGTGGCCTGGGAGACGGACGTCGCCGCCCAGCGCGCCGGCAACATCCACGTCCACGAGGGCACCACCGAGCCGGAATACGTGGCGCTGCGCCGGGCCCGCGATGCCACCCTGGCGCTGCCGCGCCTGATGCTGCCCTCGGTGCAGGTGAACCTGCGCGCCGGCCGCCTCCCCGAACCGGAGGATAACGGGGTGCGCTACATCCGCATCCCGATCGACCCGATTCTCACGCCGCCGAACGGCGTGACCCGTTGAGCCGGCCCCGGCCGGCCGACCGGGACGCCGACGCGGGCAACCAGCAGGCGGCCCGGCCGGCGAGGGCGGGAGAGGCGCCGGGGAGGATCGGCGGGAAGCTCCCGGCGGCGGGCGGGGCGGAGGCCCCGCGGGAATCCGGGCGGACGACGCCGGGCCGCGGCGCCCGGGCCTGGCACCTGCGGCCACTCGACGGCCTGCCCGGCGCGGCCGGCCGGGAGCTCGACGGGCTGATCCTGTTCGACGGCGTCTGCCTGCTCTGCGCCCGCTCGATCCGCTTCGTGGCGGCGCGCGACCGGGCGGCGCGCTTCCGCTTCGCCTCGGTCCAGTCGCCGGCCGGCCGCCCGCTGGCGGAGCGACTCGGCATCGACCCGGCGGCGCCGGAAAGCGTGGCGGTGCTGCTGGAAGGCCGCGCCCTCTTCAAGTCCGATGCCGCCATCGCCGTGCTGCGCCGGCTGCCGGGCTGGGGCTGGGTGCGGCTGCTCGGCCTGCTGCCGTGCCGGCTGCGCGACGGGCTCTACGACCGCGTCGCCGGCAGCCGCTACCGACTCTTCGGCCGCAGCGACGCCTGCCCGCTGCCCGGCCCCGAGCTGCGCCGCCGCATCCTGCCGGACGGGCTGGCACCGGAAGCGTGAGCGGCGCGGGGCGCGCGCCGCCGCTCTTCGCCCGCCTGCTCGGCCCGCTGCCGCTGCCATCCGCCCTCTGCCCGCGCGTCGCGGCGCGGGAAGCGGTTCCGCTTCGCCGTGTCGGTCGCCGTGCCCGGGCTCGGGCGTCTCGTCGCCTACGGCGAACCGCAGTCCGGTTGAGACTGCGGTTCGCTGTCGCTAGAGCGGGACGCAGACCAGTTAGGACTGCGTGCCGCCCTATCCCATTGTTTTCCGAGCGGATTCGCGCCTCCGGGCGTGTCCGCCCTCCGGCGATCCGCTCTGGTTGTTCCCGGCGCGGATTCACGCCGCCGGGCGGGTCCGCCCGCCGGCGATCCGCTCTGGTTGGTCCCGGCGCGGATTCACGCCGCCGGGCGGGTCCGCCCGCCGGCGATCCGCTCTATCGCGGCTGGCTGGTGCCGGACCGCGACGCGACGCAGCGCACGCATGCGAAAGGAGGGGCTGCGGCGCGGCGGGAAGGGCCGTAGCCAGGGCGCCCGCAACCGGAAGTCCGCGATGATCGTCCGCCCGCGCCCTGGCCCCTTCGACCTGCTCTTCGCCATGCGCGGCTCGATCGTGCCGCTGGTGCTGCCGCGCCTCCTGCTGATCGCCCTGCTGGCCCTGGCGCTGGCCGTGGCGGACCGGCTGCATCCCCACGGCTTCCCGGAATTCACCGCCGCGCCCTTCACCCTGCTCGGCATCGCGCTCTCGATCTTCCTCGGCTTCCGCAACAACGCCTGCTACGACCGGTGGTGGGAAGGGCGGAAGCAGTGGGGGCTGCTGGTCACCGAGACCCGGGCCTTCGCGCGCGAGGGCGTGGCGCTGCTGCCGGACCCCGCTCTGCGGTCGCGCCTGCTGCGTCGCCTCGCCGCCTTCGCCCACCTCGCCGCCGCCGGCCTGCGCGGCCTGGACGGGCTGGAGAAGGCCCGTCCCTGGCTGCCGCCCGGGGAGGCCGAGGCGCTGCGCCCGCTGCGCAACCGGCCGGAGGCGGTGCTGCGCCGGCAGGCCGCCGACCTGGCCGGGTGCCTGCGCGCCGGCCAGATCAGCGATGTCCTCTACGCCGCGCTCGCCGCGCACCTGAACGCGATGACGGCGGTCCTGGCGGGCTGCGAGCGCATCCGCAACACGCCGCTGCCCTACGCCTACTCGCTGCTGCTGCACCGCACGGCCTGGCTGTTCTGCCTGCTGATGCCCTTCGGCTTCGTCGGCACGCTGGGCTTCGCCACCCCGGCGATCGCCGCCATCCTGGCCTACGCGCTGTTCGGCCTCGATGCGCTGAGCGACGAGCTGGAGGAACCCTTCGGCCTGGCCGCCAACGACCTGCCGCTCGACGCGCTGGTGCGGGTGATCGAGATCGACCTGCTGGAGGCCCTGGGCGAGCCGGCCGTGCCGCCGCCGCTCGTGGCCGAGCGCTTCGTGCTGCGCTGACCGGCGGGGCGGCCCTGCGAGGCGCGGCCCGGCCGGGCCGCGCCTCGCCATGGATCGTCGCCTTCGGCGCGGCCTCGCGCCTGCGGGCGTGCCCGCCTTCCGGCGATCCGCTCCGGAGCCGTTCCGGCCTGACGGTATCGGGCCGGAACGGCTCCGGCCCCTTGATCCGGCGCGTTTCCCGAGGCGCCGGGGGCGCGCGCCCAGATGGTTCGGAGCATCCCCCGAGGACGCTCTACAGCGAACCGCAGTCCGGCTGGGACTGCGATTCGCTGTGGCTCGTTGTTCTCGGCGCGGATTCACGCCGCCGGGCGTGTCCGCCCGTCGGCGATCCGCTCTAAACCATTCCTTCAGCATCGCCGTGCTACATGGCCGGCGGCGCCTGCAGCTTCCGGCGGCGTGGCCGGGAGCCAGGATGGCACGGATCGACTTCACGGCCAGCGGCGGCCAGCGCATCGCCTTCGATCCCGCCGTCGACCTCCTCGCCTTCACCGATACCCGCTTCGAGGCGGGCGGGTTCCCGTCCCGCACCGCCTCTTCCCTCGTCCTCACCCAGTCCGGCGGCGACCTGCTGGTCACGATCGACGGCACGACGGTGATCCTGGCGGATACGGCGCTGGGCGCGCTGCACGGCTACAATTTCGCGTTTCCCGACAGCGGCGTGCTGCTCGACGCGGCCGGCGGCCAGACCCTGACCGGCGGCGGCAACGGCGACTATGTCGGCCTGACCGGCGGCGGCGCCGACACCGTCCTCGCCGGCGCGGGCGACGACCGGATCGTCGCGGGCGGCGCGTTCGACGCCGGCGACCGGATCGACGGCGGCAGCGGCTACGACACGCTGGAGATCAGCGGCCCGCTCTCGGTCGCGCTGGGCCCGTGGACGCTGCGCGACGTGGAGCAGATCCGCGTCACCGCCGGCGACGTGACCCTGGTCCTCGACGACGCGACGGTGGCCTCCACCTACGATGGCGGCGACAGCGGGCTGCCCTACCGGCTGCTGATCACCGGCAGCACCCGCACCGACTACGGCGGCGCCGGCGACGCGCTGACCATCGACGCCACCGCCGTCTCCTCCGGCGGCATCCGCCTCTTCCTCTACGGCGTGAGCGGCGACGACCGCGTCGACGGCGGCAGCACCGGCGACATCCTGTTCGGCGGCACCGGCGCCGACCTGCTGCGCGGCCATGGCGGCGACGACTCGATCGACGGCGGCCTCGGCGACGACGTGCTGGAGGGCGGCGAGGGCGATGACAGCCTCGACGGCGCCGGCGGCGACGACGTGCTGCGCGGCGGCGACGGCAACGACGTGCTGGCCGGCGGCGCCGGCGCCGACCGGTACGAGGGCGGCGCCGGCGCCGACACCTTTCTCCTCGTTGCCGGCAACCGGCACAACGGCGCCTCCTCCACCCTGTCGGCGATGGACACGCTGGCCGATTTCAGCCGCGCGCAGGGCGACCGGATCGGACTGGGCGAGGCCGCCGGCCGGCTGGAGACCGGCGACTACCTCGCCGACGCCGATGGTGCCGCGCCGATGAAGCTGCCGCTGGTCTGGCGCGGCACCCTCGACGGCGCATCGGTGCCGACGGGGGCGCCGACTGGGGCGCCGACTGGGGCGCCGACGGGCAGCCCGGAGGAGGGGATGGACCTGCCGGGTGCCGATCTCGGCGCCCGCTACTACCAGGTCTGGTGGCTTCCGGCGTTCGAGGACGGCCAGCCGGCCGGCGGCTGGCTGCTGGTGGACACGGGCGGCGCCGAGCGCGGCAACGACGTCACCTACGCCGCCGACCCGCCGACCGGCATCGACTTCCGGCTCGACTCCCTAGACCTGGTGATCCGGGTCGGCTCGAAGGACGCGCCCGTCACCCTCGGCATCGAGGATTTCCTGCCCGACACCTTCGCCAACCTGCGCACCGGCACGGCGGCGGCCGACACCATCCTCGGCACGCCGCTCGACGACGCGCTGGCCGGCGGCGGCGGCGACGACATCCTGGAAGGCGACGCCGGCGACGACACGCTGACGGGCGGCGCCGGGGACGACCTCCTGACCGGCGGCGCGGGGCGCGACGTCGCCGTGTTCGGCGTCGCCGCCGATCAGGCGAGCTGGTCGCGCATCGGCGCCGCCTGGCTGGTGAGCGGTCCGGGCCTCGGCACCGACACGCTGCTCGGCGTCGAGGTGCTGCGCTTCGCCGATCGCGAGATCCGGCTGCCGCCGCCGCCCGCCTCCGACGCGAACGGCGACGGCCGGGCCGACCTGCTCTGGCACGGTGGCGGCGGCGAGGTGCTGCTCTGGGCGCTGGATGGCGGCGCCATCGTCGATGGCGGCAACATCGCCGTCGCCGATCCCACCTACTGGACCGTGGCCGGCCTCGCCGACGCGACCGGCGACGGGCGGGCGGACCTCCTGTGGCGCGGCGCCGGCGGCGAGGTGGCGCTGTGGGCGCTGGACGGGACGCGGATCGCCGGCGGCGGGCTGGTCGGCATGGCCGATCCCGCCTACTGGACCGTGGCCGGCCTCGCCGACGCGACCGGCGACGGGCGGGCGGACCTCCTGTGGCGCGGCGCCGGCGGCGAGGTGGCGCTGTGGGCGCTGGACGGGACGCGGATCGCCGGCGGCGGGCTGGTCGGCATGGCCGATCCCGCCTACTGGACCGTGGCCGGCCTCGCCGACGCGACCGGCGAC
>NZ_JALPRX010000082.1 GCF_023223525.1 Roseomonas acroporae
GACGGCCTGGCGGACATCCTGTGGCGCGGCGCCGGCGGCGAGGTGCTGCTCTGGGCGCTGGACGGGGCGCGGGTCGCCGGCGGCGGGCTGGTCGGCATGGCCGACCCCGCCTACTGGACCGTGGCCGGCCTCGCCGACGCGACCGGCGACGGCCTGGCGGACATCCTGTGGCGCGGCGCCGGCGGCGAGGTGGCGCTCTGGGCGCTGGACGGGACGCGGATCGTCGGCGGCGGGCTGATCGGCATGGCCGATCCCGCCTACTGGACCGTGGCCGGCTTCGCCGATGCCGACGCGGATGGCCGGGCGGACATCCTGTGGCATGGCGCCGGCGGCGAGGTGCTGCTCTGGGCGCTGGACGGCGCCGCCGTCGTCGCCGGCGGCCTGCTGGGCACCGCCGACCCGCGGTACTGGCACGGCATCGCCTGATGCCGGCCCGCACGGGTCCCGACCCGTGCGGGCCGGTATCGCGCGCGGGGTCGGCGGGGCGGCCGCGTGCCGGACCGGCGAATCATGCGGGGCCGCACCCGTGCGGAACCGCATGGGCCGTCCCGCCCGCCGCCGGACCCGCGGCCCGCCCGCCGCTCACACGCCGAGCCGGGTCGCCAGATCCTCGAAATCCGTCGCCACCACGTCCCACGCCTCCTCCGCGTGCAGGTCCGACCGCTGCCCGGGGCCGTGCTCGGTGGGGCGCGCGACGAAGGCGGTGCGGAAGCCGCAGGCGCGGGCCGCCTTCAGGTCGCCGTTGTGCGCCGCGACCAGGCAGCACTGCGCCGGCGCCAGCGCCAGCACCTCGGCGGTGCGCAGATAGGCCTCGGGCGTCGGCTTGTAGGCGCGCGCCACCTCGGCGCCCAGGATCGCGTCCCAGGGAATGCCGGCGCGCTTGGCCATGTCGAGCATCAGCACGATGTTGCCGTTCGAGAGCGGCGCGATGACGAAGACGCGCTTCAGCCGCGTCAGCCCCGGCACCGAGTCCGGCCAGGGGTCCAGCCGGTGCCAGGCGAGGTTGAGCGCGGCCAGTTCCGCCTCCGGCACCGTGGCCGGGTCGAGCCCGTGGTCGCGCAGCACCGCCTCCAGGTTCTCGCGGTGCAGCACGTCGAGCCGCGTGTAGGGACGGCGGCCGCTGCGCACCGCCTCCATCGCCGGCTGGTAGCGGCGGCGCCAGGCATCGGCGAAGGCCGCCGGGTCCACCTGCCCGAGCCCGTGCGCGGCCAGGAACGGCGCCGCCTCCCGCGCCACGCCGCCGCGCCAGTCCACCACCGTGCCGAACACGTCGAACAGCAGCGCCTTCACATCCTGCATCGCGTTTCCCCATGGCGCGCCGGCGGGACAGGCCCGGCGATGCAGGACGGTGTAGAGCAGCGCCCGCCGGGGCAGAAGCGGCGCCGCGCGCTTCCCCGGCGTGGCAGGCGGCCGGACGCCATGCCTCTCGACAGGCGCGCACGGGCGGATGAACCTGTGCCCGGGCGGCGTCGCGCGGCGGAGGCGGCACGGCCTTCTCCCCTTTTCCGACGGGAACCGGCATTCCGCCGCCGGACAGGACCGCCGGACAGGACCGCTGGGCCGGGGCCGCCGGACGGAGGGGCCCGGCCCGCGGCTCCGCCTGCGCCACGGAGTGACGATGCAACCCTGCTCCCGCCGCGCTACCCTGGCCGCCGCGCTGCTGGCCGCGCTGCCTCCCGGCCTGATGCCCCGCCCGGCGCCCGCGCAGCCGGCCGGCCGGCCCTCGCCGCTCGACGGGCCGGTCACGCTGATCTGTCCCTTCGCGGCGGGCGGCGGCACCGACCTGTTCCTGCGTGCCCTGGCCGCCGCCGCCGCGCCCCGCCTCGGGCAGCCGGTGCTGGTGGAGAACCGCCCCGGCGCCGCCGGCTCGCAGGGGGCGATCGCGGTGGCGCGGGCCTTCCCGGACGGCCGGCTCATCGCCGCCCTGCCGATCTCGGCGCTGCGCCAGCAGGCGATCCGGGCCGAGTCGGGCCAGACTGTGCTGTTCGACGCGGCGCGCGACTTCACCCACCTGCTGCAACTCGCCGGCTACACCTTCGGCCTCGCCGTGCGCGCCGACGATGACCGCTTCCCGGACTGGGCCGGCTTCCTCGCCGAGGCGCGGCGCCAGCCGGGCGCGCTGCGCTACGCCCACTGGGGCACCAACGGCAGCAGCCACGTCGCCATGGAGATGATCGCGGCGCGCGCGGGCGTCTCGCTGGCGCCGGTCGAGGAGAACGGCGATGCCGAAGGGGTGGCGGCGCTGCTGGACGGGCGGGTGGACGCCGTGGCCGGCACCGGCGGCCTCGGGGTCGAGGTGGATCGCGGCGTCCTCCGCTGGCTGAACCTGTGGAGCGACACGCGCTCCATGCGCTGGCCCGACGTGCCGACCCTGCTCGACCTGGGCTACGGCATGGTGGTGACCTCGCCCTTCGGCCTGGTGGCGCCGCTGGGACTTCCCGCGGACACCGCCGCCGCCCTGCACGACGCCTTCGCGGCGGCGCTGCGCGACCCGCAGGTGCAGGGCGTGCTGGAGCTCTGCGTGATGACCACGGCCTACCTGGACCCGCTCAGCTACGCGGCGTTCCTGGGCGAGGAGGCGGCGCGGCAGCGGGCGCTGGTGCGGCGGCTGGGGCTGCGGGCCGGATAGCGGGGACCCCGCGCCGCCTGGCCCCGCCCTTGCCGGGCCGCCGACGCGGCCCGGCGGCGGGCCCGCCGGCTCAGCCTTCCGCCAGCACGTATTCCGCCCCGCAGCGCGCGCAGATGTCCCGCAGCTTCTTCTGCAGCGAGGGCGGCACCGGCACGCCCTCGGCCAGCCGGCGCGCGCGCGTCGCGTCCTCCGGCTCGCCGGCCACCAGCACGGGCTTCGCCGGATCGGCCGGCGGCGTCGCGTGCAGCTCGTCGATCACCGCGTCGAGGTCGTCCTCGAATTCGCCCGGCTCCCGGAACAGCGCCGGGTCCAGCGCCATCACGAAGTGGCCGATGTTGTTCGGGTCGCCCGGCTTCTCGGTCCGCTTGCGGAGCGGCGAGAAGGAGGCGCCGACCAGCACGCCGCCCAGGATGTGCACCATCGTGGCGAGGCCGTAGCCCTTGTGGCTGCCCGATTCCGGCGTGCCGCCGAGCGGCGTCAGCCCGCCCGCCGGCTGGTTGTAGACGACGTCGAAGCCCTCCCGCGAATCCGTCACCGGCTGCCCGGCCGCGTCCACCACCCAGCCCGGCGGTATCGGCTTCTCGTTCAGGTCGTAGACCTTCACCTTGTTGGCCGCGACCGTGGTGGTCGCCATGTCCAGCACGAAGGGCGCGTTCCGCTTCGTCGGCGCCGCGAAGGCCAGCGGGTTGGTGCCGAGCACCGGCATGCGACCGCGCGTCGGCACCATGTTCACGCCTCGGGTCGAGCTGGCCAGCATCACCACCGCGCCGCGCGCCACGCCGCGCCGGGCATAGACGCCGGCCGCGCCGAAATGGTGCGAGTTGCGCACCCCCACCACGCCGACGCCGTTCCGCAGCGCCTTGTCCACGGCGAGGTCGGTCGCCATCACCGTGACCGGGTGGCCGAGCCCGTCGCCGCCGTCGATCAGCGCCGTGCCGGGCGCGTCGCGCAGCACGCGCGGCCGGGCGTCGAGCTTCAGCCCGCCCTTCGTGCGCAGGTCCTCGTAGGTCATCAGCATCGAGATGCCGTGGCTGTCCACGCCCATCAGGTCGGTCTCGACCATGATCTCGGCGGTGGTGGCCACCAGGTCCTCCGGCATGCCCCAGGCGAGCAGCACGTTGCTGATCTGCCGGCGGATGCGCTCGGCGCTGACGTTCATGGCGTGTCTCCTCATCTCCCGGACCGGCGTCGTGGTCCGGAGTCGGGGCCCGGAGTCGTGGTCCGGAGTCGGGGCCCGACGGCGCGGCCAGGGTCGCGTGGTGGCCGGGGCGAGGTTCCGGCCGGGCGGCGGGCGCGTCAACGCCGCGCCGGCCGGCGCGCCCGCGCGGTGCCGTGTCGCCCGGCTTCCGCGCGGCCCGGCGCTGCGGCAGGATGCCGGGCATGTGGATGACAGGACGGGAAGGCGGCGCCGCGCGCCGCGCCGCGCCCGACGCGGCCGGCAGCGGCCTGCCCGGCGACCACCCGGGGGAAGCCGTCGGGGACACCGTGGTGATCGGCGCCGGCATCGTCGGGCTGTGCGTCGCCTGGTACCTGCTGCGGGAGGGTGGGGCACGCGACGGCGCCACGGTGACGGTGCTGGACCCGGCGGCGCCGGGCAGCGGCACCTCCTCGGGCAATGCGGGAGCGATCAGCCAGGGCTCGGTGGCGCCGCTGGCCATGCCCGGCGTGCTGAAGCAGGTGCCGCGCATGCTGCTCGACCCCGCCGGCGCGCTGCGCGTGCCGCCCGCCTACTGGCCGCGCGCGCTGCCCTGGCTCGCCCGCTTCGTGTCGGCGGCGCGGCCGGAGCGGGTCGCCGCCATCGCGGAGGCGCTGTCGCGCCTGCTCGCCCACGCGCCGGAGCGGCACCGGGAGATCGCGGCGGCCGAGGGCGCCTCGCACCTGCTGGAGGACAACGGCCAGCTCTACGCCTACCGCGACGAGTCGCAGCTCACCAAGGACATGACCGGCTGGGAGCTGCGCCGCCGGCACGGCCAGCACTGGCAGCGCCTGGACTCGGCCGAACTGCACGAGCTGGAGCCCGCCGTCTCGCCCGACTACGCGATCGGCATCCTCGTGCCGGAGCAGGGGCTCTGCGTGAACCCGTGGCGGCACGCGCAGATGGTGGCGGACGGGGTGCAGCGCGCCGGCGGCGTCTTCCTGCGCCGCCGCGCCACCGCCATCGCCACGGAAGGCGGGCGCGTGGTCGGCGTCGAGACCGATGCCGGGCGGGTGCCGGCCGCGCGGGTGGTGATCGCCGCCGGCGCCTGGTCGGCGCCGCTGCTGCGCCCGCTCGGCTACCGCGTGCCGCTGGAGAGCCAGCGCGGCTACCACGTGGACCTGCACGCGCCCGGCATCCGGCCGCGCCGGCCGGTGGTGGCGGCGGACCGCAAGGTGTTCGTCTCGCCGATGGATTTCGGCGTGCGCGTCGCCGGCACGGTGGAGTTCGGCGGGCTGCAGCGCCCGGCCGACCCGCAGCGCGCCGCGCTGCTGCTGCGCGACCTCGCCGCCCTGTTCCCCGGCATGCGCACCGAGCCGGCGGGGGAGCCCTGGATGGGCCACCGTCCCTGCCTGCCGGACAGCCTGCCGGTGCTGGGCCCGGTGGCGCGCTGGCCCGGCCTGTGGACGGCCTTCGGGCACGGCCATCTCGGCCTGACCGGCTCGGCGCCGACCGGCGCGCTGCTGGCGCAGGCCATGCTGGGGCGGCGGCCGAATTTCGACTTCTCGCCCTTCGCGCCGGAGCGGTTCTGAGGCGGCGGGCGGTCCGGCGGCCGGACCGCCCGCCGCTCACCAGTCGTTCGTCCAGGTCAGGCGCCCATGGGGATCCAGGCAATTGGTGCAGTACCAGTTCTTGGGCAGCACATGGCCGTTGATGCCCATGAGCCCCGAAACCTTGCTGCCGCAATTGTTGCACATGATCCTGCCGCAGTTCCGGCAGTGGTGCCGCCGCAGGAAGACGCCGAAGGACTTTCTGCACGAGGGGCACTGTTGCACGCCCTGGTCGTCGGCCCATCTGGCATCGGATTCGGTCAGGACATCGAATTTCTCGTAGCTCGTGCTGGTGCTGGCCTCCGCGCCGACATCCTGCCGGTCGGCGGGCTTTCCGCCCTGTTCCGGCCACGAGATGGAATTGCCGTCCGGGATCTGCTTCCCGTACCTGGCCTTCTCCCTGATGTTGATCCCGTGCTGCCTGAACAGGCCGGTCTGGTTGAAGCCGCTGTCCCCGCTGAACACCAGATCGATCCGGCTCGCGTCGTTCTCCCGGACGAAGGACAGGAATTTCGCCCTCGCCACGGGGTAGGCCGTTCTCGCATCGTGGACCATGAGCGCCCTGCCGTCGGGAATGGCGCAGATGAGGCCCATGCACCCGGTAAGGTTGGGGATCGTCAGCCTGTCGCCCGCCTCCAGCTTGCCGATCACGGCATAGGTCGCGTGGACCTGGGCGCTCGGGCACTTCAGAACATACTCCGTGGACACGGATTTCCTCCACCGTAACGATATCGAAAGCAAGCGATGGTGCCAAACCTTCGGGTGGACGACTACCATCGCGAGTTGGGCCGATGGACGATACGCCTGCCGATGTCGCCTTTCCGCCGGGGGGCGGTGGGTCCGCTGCACCGGAGATCCGGCCCACCGGGCATGCCGTTCCCGGCGGCTGCGATCCGGCGAACCTTCGCGGCCGTTGCGCCGGCGCGCGGGGTGCCGGAGGAACGACGCGGCCCCGGCGTGGTCCCCGGCGGGCCGTCGTTGCCGTGGATCGGCCCGGAACGACGGGCGTCGCGTCGCGCCGGTTGCCCGCGCGGGGGTGAAGCCCGTCGCGGACCGGGATACATGTCCCGTCCGGGGAAAGGCGCGAGCGGATCGGGCCGCGCCGCCGGCGCTCCCTCGCCGCGCATGGCCGGCGGCGCTCTCACGCCGCGCATGGCCGGCGGCGCTCTCACGCCGCGCATGGCCGGCGGCGTTCTCACGCCGCGCATGAAAGGAGCCCGCATGTCGGACCCGCAGGATCGCCCATCCGGACGCTTCGTCTGGTACGAGCTGATGACCACCGACGCGGCGGCGGCCGAGGCCTTCTACCGCGCCGTGATCGGCTGGGAGGCGTCGCCGGCCGGGCAGCCGGACAAGCCCTACACCCTCTTCCGCGTCCCCGGCGCCCCGGGGGAGGGCGAGGCGGGAGCCGAGGCCGCCGGCCTGCTGACCCTGCCGGAGGAGGCGCGCGCCCGCGGCGCCCGCCCGGGCTGGGTCGGCTACGTCGCGGTGGACGACGTGGATGGCTGCGCGGCGCGGGTGACGGCGGCGGGCGGGCAGATCCGCCACCCGCCGACCGACATTCCCGGGGTGGGCCGCTTCGCCGTGGCCGCCGATCCGCAGGGCGCCGTCTTCGTGCTGTTCGCCACCACGCGCGAGCCGCCGCCGCCGCGCGCGCCGGGCGCGCCCGGCCATGTGAGCTGGCGCGAGCTGGTGACCAGCGACCGCGAGGCCGGCTTCGCCTTCTACGCCGGGCTGTTCGGCTGGACCAAGGACCGGGCGATCCCGATGGGCCTGTTCGGCAGCTACCAGCTCTTCGCCGCGGAAGGGGAGGTGCTGGGCGGCATGATGACCCGCCCGCCGATGGTGCCGGCCTCCTTCTGGATCTACTACATCCAGGTGGACGGGCTGGCCGAGGCGGTGGCGCGGCTGCGGGCCGCCGGCGGCATGGTGGTCAACGGCCCGCATCAGGTGCCCGGCGGCACCTGGGTCGTGCAGGCGCTCGATCCGCAGGGGGCGCTGTTCGCGCTGGTCAGCGCCCGCGCCTGAGTCGGATCGCCAGGGAGCGGCCGGGCCGGCGGCGCGAGGCGCCATCGAAGGCGACGCGCCGCCGGCAACGCCGGCCGCCGGAAAGCGGGGCCTGCCATGGGCGCGGGTGCCTGCCGCTTTCGCGCGAGGGCGCCTATATGCCTCGCCGATGCCGCGCGCCCCGATGCCGGCCTGGAGCCCGCCCCGACCATGACCCCGCGCGGAACCGCGCCGCTGGACCGCCCCCATGCTTGACCGTCCCGTGCTCGGCCTGGAGTCGAGCTGCGACGAGACGGCCGCCGCCGTGCTCGCGCCGGACGGCGCCATCCTGGCCGAGCTGGTGCTGAGCCAGCTCGACGAGCATGCCCGCTTCGGCGGGGTGGTCCCCGAGATCGCGGCGCGGGCGCACCTGGCGCACCTGCCCGGCCTCGCGCGCCGCGCCATGGCCGAGGCGGGGCTGGGCTTCGCCGATCTCGGCGGCGTCGCCGCCACCTCCGGCCCCGGCCTGATCGGCGGCCTGATCGTCGGGGCGAGCCTCGGCAAGGGCATCGCCCTGGCGCACGGGCTGCCCTTCGTCGCGGTGAACCACCTGGAGGCGCACGCGCTGACCGCGCGCCTGCCGGGGCTGGTCGAGGGCGGGGTGGAATTCCCCTACCTGCTGCTGCTGCTCTCCGGCGGGCACTGCCAGTGCGTGGCGGTGGAGGGCGTCGGCCGCTACCGGCGCCTCGGCACCACGCTGGACGACGCGGTGGGCGAGGCCTTCGACAAGTCCGCCAAGCTGCTCGGCCTGCCCTGGCCGGGCGGGCCGGCGCTGGAGCGCCTCGCGGAGTCGGGCGATCCCGCGCGCTTCCGCCTGCCGGCGCCGATGGTCGGGCGGCCGGGCTGCGACTTCTCCTTCAGCGGGCTCAAGACCGCCGTGGCGCAGCACGTGGCGCGTGAGGCGGGGGAGGACGGGACGATGGCGGAACGGACGCGCGCCGACCTCGCCGCCGCCTTCCAGGCGGCCGTCGCGACGGCGCTGGCGGACCGGGCGGCGAACGCGCTGGCGATGCTGCCGGCGGCGCGCGGCGTGGTGGTCGCCGGGGGCGTCGCGGCCAACGGGGCGGTGCGCCGGGCGCTGGCGGCGGTGGCCGAGCGGGGCGGGGCGCGGCTGGTGGCGCCGCCGGTGCGCCTGTGCACCGACAACGCGGTGATGGTGGCCTGGGCCGGCATCGAGCGGCTGCGGCTGGGGCTGGCCGGGCCGCCGGACGAGGCGCTGGGCCACGCGCCGCGCCCGCGCTGGCCGCTGGACGAGATGACGGCGGCCTGAGAGAGTTTGTGGAAGAATGCCCGTCAGCGTTGAAACCGGCCGAAAGAGACGAGCCCTTTCAACGGGCATTCCTTCGCAGGTTCGATGTCTTCACACACTCTGAGGCGCGCCGCGATGGACACGATCTTCCGCGGCGACCTCGCCACCCCGCGCGGCCGGGCGCTGGCCTGGGCCGACAGCCTGCTGGTCGATCACGGGCTGCTGCGCCTGGCCTGGACCAACGCCGCGACGGTGGTCCCGGGGCGGCTCTACCGCTGCAACTACCCCGACCCGCGCCGCCTCTCGGCGCTGACCCGTCGCCTCGGCCTGCGGACGCTGGTCAACCTGCGCGGGGCGACGGGCAACGGATCGGACGCGCTGGCGCGTCAGCGCGCCGCGGCGCTGGGCCTCGCCTTCCTCGACGCGCCGCTGCGCTCGCGCCGGGCGCCGACGCGGGAGGCGATCCTGCACCTCGCCGGGATCTATGCCGGGATGGCGGAACCGGCGCTGGTGTTCTGCAAGTCCGGGGCGGACCGGGCCGGCTTCGCCGCCGGCCTGTACCTGCTGCTGCAGGGGGAGGGCAGTGCGGCGGCGCTGGGCCAGCTCTCGCTGCGGCACGGCCACCTGGCGCGCTCGCCGGCCGGCATCCTGCGGGCCGTGTTCCTGCGCTACGCGCGCGATGCCGAGGGGCGGCTGCCCTTCCTCGACTGGGTCCGGCGGGAATACGACCCCGAGGCGCTGGCCCGCGACTTCGCCTCGGGGGGGGTGGCGGGCGGGCTGGCGCGCGCGGTGAACGACCGGCTGCTGCGGCGCGAATAGGGCATTCCCGAGCCGGGCGCCCCGGAAGCTGCGCCGGATAGGGCTGGAGCCGTTCCGGCCCGATGCGGTCAGGCCGGAACGGCTCCGGGCGTGCCGGAACCCGCCCGCGTCGCCGGCGCTCTGCTCCGTGCCGGCCGCGGCATCCGGTGCCCCATCCGTTGCCCCGCCGGCCGCCGCATCCGGAACCGCGCTGGGAGCCACGCTTGGAACGGCATGGGTCAGGGCCTAGATTGGGGTGGTCGGGCTGCCGGCCTGAGCCTTCTCCGCCAACAGCGATCCGGGTTCGACGCCTCCGTGCAATCCGAGCCAGCCCTACCGACCCCGCACGGCCTGGACGCCAGGCTGGCGCGCGCCCAGCACCGCGGCGGCACGCCCGCCTCCGCCGGCCTGCCGCACCCGCCGCCGCCGGTCGGCGCGCCGGAGCGCCGCGTGCTGGTCGCCTCCTACAACGTCCACAAGTGCGTCGGCGTGGACGGGCGCTTCGACCCGGCCCGCGTCGCCGCGGTGATCGGGGAGCTCGGCGCCGACGTGGTGGCGCTGCAGGAGGCCGACCGGCGCTTCGGCCGCCGCGTCGGGCTGCTGGATCCGCAGGTGCTGGAGCGGGCGAGCGGCCTCTCGCTGCTGCCGGTCTCGCCGCTGCCGGACGGGCATGGCTGGCACGGCAACGCCCTGCTGGTGCGCCCGGGCACGACCCTGCTGCGGATCGAGCGCATCCGGCTGCCGGCGGGCGAGCCGCGCGGCGCGGTGGTGGCCGATCTGCGCCTGCCGGCCGGGCGCCTGCGGGTGGTGGCGGCGCATCTCGGCCTGCTGCGCCGCAGCCGCGAGCGCCAGGCGGCGGCGCTGGTCGCCGCCATGGCGGAAGGCGAGCGGATGCCGACCCTGCTGCTGGGGGACCTCAACGAATGGCGGCCCGGCCGCCGCTCCTCGCTGCGCGGGCTGGAGCCGCTGTTCGGCCCGCTGCGCGGCGGGCCGCCGAGCTTCCCCTCGCGCCTGCCGATCTTCGCGCTGGACCGCATCCTGGGCTCGCCCTACGGGCTGGTGCGCGCCCTGGCGGTGCACCGCAGCCCGCTGGCCACGGTCGCCTCGGACCACCTGCCGCTCAAGGCGTGGATCGACCTGGAGATCGGCGACGCGCTGGCCGCGTCGCGGCCCGCCACCGGACGGGCCGCCGCGGCGGTGGCCGTCGCCGCATGAGCGCGGCCGGACCGCGCGGCGCCCCGTGGTGACGGCGGCCCTGACATCCGAGGCCCCGGTGACCGGGGGGCCGTCGGCCGGGGGCACGTCGACCGGGGGGGCGATGACCGGGGGGGCAGCGACCGGGAGCCCGGTACCCGGAGCCCGTATCCCCGTGGCGGCCGATGTCCAGCCGGGGCCGGAGAAGGGCGTCCCGCGGCGCGCCGCCCCGGTGCCGCGCCTCGACGACTGGGTGGACATGCTGCTGCGCGAGGTGGGCGCCCGCACTGCCGCGACCCTGGTTCCCGGCGGGCTGGAAGCCTTCGCGCTGCGCGCCGAGGCGGCGCGCGCGGCGACCCGCAGCCTCGACCTCCTCTACTACGCCTGGCACGACGACATCACCGGCCGGCTGCTGGCGCACGAGGTGCTGCAGGCGGCCGAGCGCGGCGTGCGGGTGCGCCTGCTGCTCGACGACAGCTACGTGCTGGGCGACGGCTCGCCGGTGGCGGTGCTGGCGGCGCATCCGCGCATCGAGATCCGCCTGTTCAACGCCGCGCGCTGGCAGGCCTGGGGCAAGCTCGGCTTCCTGCTGGAATTCGCGCTGGGCGGCTGGCACCTGAACCACCGCATGCACAACAAGGCGTGGATCGCCGACGACCGGCTGGTGATCACCGGCGGGCGCAACATCGGCGACGAGTACTTCGACGCCTCGGGCGAGTTCAATTTCCGCGACCTCGACCTCGCCGTGGTCGGCGAGGCGGTGCAGCAGGCGGTGGGCGTGTTCCGCCGCTACTGGAACAACCGCCTCGCGCGCCGCCTGCAGGACACGCGCGGCGCCCCCGCCTGCGAGCCGACCGCGCTGCCGGCCTGGGGCGAGGCGTTGCGCCACCACGCCGCCTCGGCGGCCGCCGCGCCCTATCTCGCGCGGCTGGAGGCCTGCTTCGGCGAAGGCGGCGACCGGCGGCCGGATGCCGCCGACTGCGCCGCCTGGTGCGGCGAGAACGGCCTGCTGCCGGCCGACGGGGTGCGCATCCTGGCCGACCCGCCGGAGAAGGCGACCGGCCGGCGCATCCGGGGTGGCCTCGCCCCGGCGATCCTGGCGGCGCTGGAAAGCGCGCGGCGCGAGGCGCTGCTGATCTCGCCCTACTTCGTGCCGGGCGAGAAGGGGCTGGCGCTGCTGCTCGACCTGCGGCGGCGGGGCGTGCGGGTCTCGGTGGTGACCAACTCCCTCGCGGCGACCGACGTGGTGGCGGTGCACGCCGGCTATGCCCGCTACCGCAAGGCGCTGCTGGCGGGCGGCGTCGAGCTCTACGAGCTGAAGCGCTCGGGGCGCGAGGATGGCGGCGTGTTCGGCTCGCGCGGCGCCTCGCTGCACACCAAGGCGCTGTCGGTCGATGGCGAGCTGGTCTTCGTCGGCTCCTTCAACCTCGACCCGCGCTCGGCCAACCTGAACACCGAGATGGGCGCCTTCGCGCGGAACCGGGAACTGGCCGCGCGCCTCGCGGTGGAGCATGCGCGGCTGGTGGATCCGTACCGTTCCTACCGGGTGCGCCTGGCGGGCGGGCGGCTGCGCTGGGTGGACCGGTCCGCCAACGGCGTGCGGGTGCAGCGGCACGAGCCGGACGCCTCCTTCAGGCGCCGGGCGCTGGCCTGGCTGGTGCGCTGGCTGCCGGTGGAGTCGCAGCTTTGAGGCGGGAGGGGGCGATGGTGCGTGCGTCGCTGCTGCTGGTGGTCGTGCTGCTCGGGCTGGCCGGCTGCGCGGGGGGCGGCACGAGCGGCCCCTACGTGTCGGGTGCCGGGGGCGCGAACTGGCGCGAGGACGCGCGGCTCGGGCGGTAGCGCGGGCGCGGCGTTCACGGTTCATTGCCGGAACGGCGCGTAGCCTGCCGGCCATGGCGGGAACGGCGGTTCGCCGCCGGGACGCGTGGCGGGGGCGGCGACGGGCATGCGGCGCGACCGGATCATCGGCTGGCTTGCCGCGAACTGGGTGGCCGGGGCCGGCTTCCTGGCCGTCGGCCTGCTCGCCCTGGCGCCGCTGCTCGGCCACGTCCTGGGCGCCGCGCTGCTGCTGCTCCACCTGCACGGCCCCGCCTACATGCTGCATCAGGTGGAGGAGCACGCGGGGGACCGCTTCCGGCGCTTCGCCAACCGGGCCCTGTTCGGCGGCCGCGAGGTGCTGACACCCGGCGAGGTGCTGCTGGTCAACCTGCCGCTGGTCTGGGGCGGCAACCTGGCCGCGCTGTACGCGGGCTTCGCCTGGGGCGTGGGCTACGGGCTGGCGGCCCCGTACCTGGTCCTGGTCAACGCGCTGACGCATCTCGGCGCCGCGCTGCGGCTGCGGCGTCCGAATCCGGGGCTGGCGACGGCGGTGCTGCTCTTTCTCCCGCTCGGCGGCGCGACGCTCCGGGCCGCCGCCGGTCAGGCCGCGCCCTGGCAGCACGCGCTCGGCCTCGCCATCGCCCTGCTCGTCCACGCGCTGATCGTCGCGGACGCGATGCGCCGGTGGCGCCGCCTCGCCGGGGTCGCCCCCGCCCTCACGCCGTGAACTGCTCCGCGATGATCCGCTCCGAGAGCCCGTGGTCCGGGTCGAACAGCATGGTCAGCGTCACCGAGCGGTCCTCGCGCACCCGCACGCGCTGCACGTTGCGCGCCTCGGTGTAGTCGGCGACGGCCGCGACGGGGCGCTTGTCGCGCTCCAGGATCTCGAACACCACCTCCGCCTCGCCGGGCAGCAGCGCGCCGCGCCAGCGGCGGGGACGGAAGGCGCTGATCGGCGTCAGCGCCAGCAGGTTGGCGCCGAGCGGCACGATCGGCCCGTGCGCCGAGAGGTTGTAGGCGGTGGAGCCGGCCGGCGTCGCCACCAGCACCCCGTCGCAGGCCAGCTCCGGCAGCCGCACCTTGCCGTCCACCAGGATGCGGATCTTGGCGATCTGGCGGCTCTCGCGCAGCAGCGAGACCTCGTTCATCGCCAGCGCCTCCAGGCAAACCTCGTCGCCGCAATAGGCCCACATGCGCAGGGGATGCAGCAGGGCGGCCTGCGCCTGGGCGACCCGCCCGGGCAGGTCCTCGGCGTGGTAGTCGTTCATCAGGAAGCCGACGCTGCCGCGGTTCATGCCGTAGACCGGCAGGTTGCGGCCGAGGAAGCGGTGCTGCGTCTCCAGCATGAAGCCGTCGCCGCCCAGCGCCACGATGGCGGCGGCGTCCTCCGGCGGGGTGTCGCCGTAGCGGGCCACCAGCTCCTCGCGCCCCGCCTGCGCCGCCGGGGTGGGCGCGGCGAGGATCGCCAGGCGCCCCGCCTCGGGCGGATGCGGCAGGGCGCCGACCTCGGCGGCGGCGGGCAGGGCACCGCCGCCGCTGCCATCGGCGGGGGAGAGGCCCGGCACCGGCAGGCCGGGCGGGACGGGCGCCGTGTCCGGCATCACGCCAGCCTGCGGTGTTCGAGCACCGGCATGTCGCGGCGGACCCGCGCCGTGACCTCGGGGTCGAGCCGCGCCGTGGCCCAGCCGACGCCGTCGGCGGCGCTCGCCACCACGTGGCCCCAGGGGTCGCAGATGAGGGAGTGGCCGTAGGTGGTGCGCGGCTGGCCGCGGTCCAGGTGCTGGCCCCAGGTGGCGGGGGCGGCGAACCAGCACTGCGTCTCGATGGCGCGGGCGCGGATCAGCGCCTCCCAGTGGTCCCGGCCGGTCTGCAGGGTGAAGGCGGAGGGCAGGAAGACCAGTTCGGCCCCGGCGCGGCGCAGCGCCAGGAACAGCTCGGGGAAGCGCACGTCGTAGCAGATGGCGCAGCCGATCCTGGTGCCGGCGGCGGAGCCCGTGGTCTCGTAGGTGACGATCTCCGTGCCGGCGCCGTAGGTGGCGCTCTCGCGGAAGCCGGTGCCGTCCGGCGTCGTGATGTCGAAGAGGTGGATCTTGCGGTAGCGCGCCAGCTCCCGCCCGTCGGGATCGAAGGCGACGGTGGTGTTGAACAGGCGCTCGCCGCCATCCGGACGCTCGGCGAGGCTGCCGCCATGGAGATGGATGCGATGGGCGCGCGCCATCTCCCGCAGGAATTCGTAGGCCTCGCCGCCCGGGGCGTCGCTGCCCGGCGGCGGCAGCGGCTCGGCGGCCAGCACCTTGGTGGGGCGGTCGCCGCCGAGGCAGGTCCACATCTCCGGCAGGGCGACGATGTCCGGCCGGTCCGCGCGGACCGCCGACTCGATCAGGCGGCGTGCCTGCGCGATGTTGGCGGCCTTGTCGTGCCCGGGGTTCATCTGCAGCACGGTCATGCGCATCGGGGACCTCGCCTCCAGAGCGTTGTCGGGCGGAGCGGTGTCGGGCCGGCCGGGCCCGTCGTCGCGGGGCAGGCCGCACCAGGGCGGGGCCGGGGGGCGGGGCCGGGCCGCGCCCCGCCGGGCCCGGACCGGGTGCCTGCCCCCGCCCGGCCCGTGGCGGCGGAGGGCTGCGATCCGCCCCGGCCCACGGCGGGCTGCGGCGACCGGGCGTGGCCTGCCCGCCGGGAGGCGCATCAAGCCCGTTGCCGGGCATGTCGGCAAGGCTTCGCGCGCGGATACCGCCGGGTCGGCCCGGTCCGCCCCTGTCCACCCGCGATGCCGGCCGCACGCCGCGCCGGCCCGCCGCCCGGACGGGGGGCCGGGCCGCCGGCGGGAAGCGGTCAGCGGCGCGGCTCGCCGCGGCCGTCGCCGGGCCAGTCCAGGCGCGGTTCCGCCCGGCTGCCGCGCGGCGGGCCGGGCCAGGCGGGCGGGGGCGGCACCGGCGGGGTGCTGCGCGGCGGCGGCTCCGCGGCGGCGCTGCGCGGCGGCGGGGTGGCCCAGTCATCCTCCACCAGC
Source organism: Roseomonas acroporae (assembly GCF_023223525.1). Taxonomy (GTDB): domain Bacteria; phylum Pseudomonadota; class Alphaproteobacteria; order Acetobacterales; family Acetobacteraceae; genus Roseomonas_E; species Roseomonas_E acroporae. The sequence goes on from NZ_JALPRX010000082.1 coordinate 15,487, forward strand.
GTATGCCGACGCGACAGGTCGGGCAGCTGGAGCGCGAGACCGCGCAGCTCGGCATGCAACTCGTCGAGCTGCGCCTCGATCGCGTCCAGCCGGCCCTTCACGCCGAACACGCTGAACGGCATCAGCAGGAAGGCCAGCCCGAGCAGCAGCCCCGCCACCAGCACGACCAGCCCGGTCCACTCCGGCAGACCCGGTACGACCAGCCTGTTGGCGAGATCCTGCAGCATGGCGGGCGATCCTGTGGGATGGCCCGGGCGGTCGCCGGGCCGCGGTTGGCGTGCCGGCGGTCCCGGCGTGTCCGCGTCGCCCCGGGGCCGGCCGGCCAGGGAGGGTTATCGCGGCTTCCGGGCTGCCGGTCGATCCTGAACCGGTCGCTCCCAAGCCTATCACTCCCGAGCCGGGGCCCGGCGGGCGCCGCGGCCGCGATCCTCAACCGCCGGTGACGCTCATGTGGCGCGACAGGGCCGGGCGATTGTGCCGCCGGTCGATGACGAAATCATGGCCGCGCGGCTTGCGGGCGATGGCGTCCGCGATGGCCGCGTGCAGCGTCGCGTCGTCGGCGCCCTCGCGCAGCGGCCGCCGCAGGTCGGCCGCGTCCTCCTGGCCGAGGCACATGTAGAGCGTGCCGGTGCAGGTCAGGCGCACGCGGTTGCAGCTCTCGCAGAAATTGTGGGTCATCGGCGTGATGAAGCCGAGGCGCTGGCCGGTCTCGCGCACGGTGACGTAGCGGGCCGGGCCGCCGGTGCGGTGGTCGCTCTCGATCAGCGTCCAGTGCTCGCGCAGGCGGGCGCGCACCAGGGAGAGCGGCAGGTACTGGTCGGTGCGGTCCCCGTCCACCTCGCCGAGCGGCATGGTCTCGATCAACGTCAGGTCGAAGCCGTGCTCGCCGCACCAGATCAGCAGCCGGTCGATCTCGCCCTCGTTGACGCCCTTGAGCGCCACGGTGTTGATCTTGACCGCGAGGCCCGCGGCGCGGGCGGCGAAGATGCCGTCCAGCACCCGCTCGATGTCGCCGCGCCGGGTCAGCGCCCGGAAGGTCGCGGGGTCGAGCGTGTCGAGCGAGACGTTGATCCGCCGCACGCCGGCGGCATGCAGCCCCTCGGCATGCTGCGCGAGGCGGGTGCCGTTGGTGGTGAGCGTCAGCTCCTTCAGCCCGCCGCCCGGCGCCAGGCGCCTGCCCAGCGATTCGAACAGCCGCATCACGTCGCGCCGCACCAGCGGCTCGCCGCCGGTCAGGCGCAGCTTCTCGACGCCGAGATCGACGAAGGCGCCGCAGAGCCGGTCCAGCTCCTCCAGGGTCAGCAGCTCGGCCTTGGGGAGGAAGGTCATCTCCTCGGCCATGCAGTAGACGCAGCGGAGATCGCAACGATCGGTCACCGAGACGCGCAGGTAGGAGATCCGCCGGTCGAACGGATCGATCATGGAGGGCCTCGGCGTGAAGGGGCGGGTATCGGGAGGGATCGGGTGCATCGCGACGCGGTGGATTTGGTCCGCAACCCCCCGCTTCCGCAACCCCCCCTGGTGCCGCGACTCTCCCCGGCGCGGTGGCGCCGGGCGCGGCCGGCGGGCCGGTCCCGCCCGCTCAGCGCGGCTCGTGCAGGATCTCCAGGTCCACCACCGCGACGTTTATCAGGACCTTGCCGGCGTTCTCGAAATTCACCGTCACCCGCTCGCCCACCACGGACTGCACCTGGCCGTCGCCCCAGTCCGGGCGGGTGGGATGGCGCACGCGCATCCCCGGCTCGATCACGGTATGCATGCCTTCGCCTCAACGAAGCGTAAAGATAGCTACCCTACACCGGGCCGTGTCCGCTGTGCAGGAAGCCATGCATGGGTGCTGATCTCGTTCTCGCGCAGACCCTCTGCGCGCGTCTCTGCCACGATCTCGGCGGTGCCGTGGGCACGGTGGCCGGGGCCCTCGAACTGGCCGGCGGGGACGACCGCGAGGCCTTCGCGGTGGCGCTGGAGACGGCGCTGATCCTGCGCCGGCAGCTCCGCCTGTGCCGTGCCGCCTACGGAGGCGGGATCGGCCTCGGCGTGCGCGAGCTGATCGAGCTGGTGGACGGGCTGCCGGCCGGCGGCCGCGCCCGGCTGGAGGTCGCCCTGCCCGACGACGCCGAGTTCCCGCCCGGCGCGTCGCAGGTGCTCCTGGTGGCGATCCTGGTGGCGGGCGAGGCGCTGCCGCGCGGCGGCACCATCCGTGTCGCCGGCGATGCGCGGACCGGAGTCGCGCTGCTGCCGGAGGGGCGCAACGCCGCCTGGCCGAAGCGGCTGGCCGCGGAGCTGGCGGCCGTCGCGGGGCACGGGGCGGCGCCGCCCGAGGCCGGCCCGCGCGAGGTGCTGCCGGTCCTGCTGGCGCGGCTGGCGCACGCGGCGGGGATCGGGCTCAGCCTCGCCCTCGGCGCGGCGGAGGGGCCCGGCGTGCTGCTGCTCGAAGGTCCGTCGCTGCGGCCGCGCGCCGGCTGACCGGCCGCGCGGCGGGGCGGCAGCCGGCCGGCACTTTACCGAATCTTCGCACGGAACGGGTTTCCTGCGGCGAGCAAGGCAAGAGAGCCGCCGATGGACGACCTGCTCGCCGATTTCCTGACCGAGACCAGCGAGGGCCTCGCCGCGCTGGACACGGCGCTGCTGCGCCTGGAGCGGACGCCGGATGACCGCCGGACGCTGGGCGAGGTGTTCCGGCTGGTCCACACCATCAAGGGCACCTGCGGCTTCCTCGGCCTGCCGCGCCTGGAGGCGATGGCGCACGCGGCCGAGAACGTGCTCGGCCAGTACCGGGACGGCACGCTGGCGGTGACGCCGGACGGCATCACCCTGATCCTGCACGGGCTCGACCGGATCAAGCTGATCCTCCAGGCGCTGGAGACGAGCCAGGCGGAGCCGCCGGGCGACGACCGCGACCTGATCGACGCGCTGGGCGAGGCGGCGGCGGGCCGTGCCCCGTCCGTGCGCGCGGCGGCCCCCGCGGCGGGTGTCGCCGCCGCGCCGCTCCCGGCGGACGGGGCCGCCGCGCCGGCCGCCGTCCCCGTGCCGGAGGCTGTGTCCGCCCCGGCACCGGAGGCAAGATCCACCCCGGCGCCGGAGGCAAGGTCTACCCCTGCGCCGGAGGCAAGGTCCACCCCGGCGCCGGAGGCGCCAGCCACCCGCATGCCGGAGGCCGCGGCGGCGGACCCGGTGGGGCAGGGGGCGCCGCAATCGATCCGGGTCAACGTGGAGGTGCTCGAGGGGCTGATGACCCTGGTCTCGGAGCTGGTGCTGACCCGCAACCAGCTCCTTCAGCTCGCGCGCGCCGACAGCGGCGGCGCCTTCGCCGGCCCCCTGCAGCGCCTGTCGCACCTGACGACCGAGCTGCAGGAAGGCGTGATGAAGACCCGCATGCAGCCGATCGGCAACGCCTGGTCGAAGCTGCCGCGCCTGGTGCGCGACCTGTCGCAGGAACTCGACAAGGGCATCGAGCTGGAGATGCACGGCGCCGAGACCGAGCTGGACCGGCAGGTGCTGGAACTCATCAAGGACCCGCTGATCCACATGGTGCGCAACGCCGCCGACCATGGGCTGGAGTCGACCGAGGCGCGGCGCGCCGCCGGCAAGCGGGCGGCGGGACTGATCAAGCTGAGCGCCTGGCACGAGGGCGGGCACATCATCCTGGAGATCGGCGACGACGGCCGCGGCCTCGACATCCCGCGCATCCGCGCCAAGGCGCTGGCGCAGGGGCTGGCGGGCGAGGCGGAGATCGCCGCCATGTCGGACCGCGAGATCGCGCGCTTCATCTTCCACCCCGGCTTCTCCACCGCGGCGGCGGTCACCTCGGTCTCCGGCCGCGGCGTCGGCATGGACGTGGTCAGGACCAACATCGAGCGGATCGGCGGCAGCATCGACCTGCGCACCGCCGAGAGGCGCGGCACCACCTTCGTCATCCGCATTCCGCTGACCCTGGCCATCGTCGCCGCGCTGATCGTCGAGGCGGGCGGCGAGCGCTTCGCCGTGCCGCAGCTCGCGGTGGTGGAGCTGGTGCGCATCGGCGGCAGCGGTGCGCGCGTCGAGCGGATCAAGGACAGCCGGGTGATGCGGCTGCGCGACCGGCTGCTGCCGCTGGTGTCGCTGCCTGCCCTGCTGCGCCTCGACGGGGCGGCCACGGCCGCGGCGGACGGCGCGTCCCCCGCCGGCGAGGCGGGCTTCGTGGTGGTGACGCAGGTCGGGCCCCACGTCTTCGGCATCATCGTGGACCGCGTCTTCGACACCGAGGAGATCGTGGTCAAGCCGGTGGCGCCGATCCTGCGCCACGTCACCATGTTCTCGGGCAACACCATCCTCGGCGATGGCAGCGTCATCATGATCCTCGATCCGGGCGGCATCGCGCGCGCCGCCGGCCTCGGCTCGGAGGCGGGCGAGGAGGACCGGCGCTACGAGCGCGAGCGCGGCTGGCTGGCCGAGCGCTCGGATGCGAGCACCGCGCTGGTGCTGTTCCGCGCCGGCGACGAGACGCCCAAGGCGGTGCCGCTCGGCCTCGTGGCGCGGCTGGAGGACATCCCGGTCGAGCGGATCGAGCTGTCCTGCGGCAGCCCGGTGGTGCAGTACCGCGGTCGGCTGATGACGCTGCTGCCCTTCGCCGCCGGCTGGTCGCCCGACCCCGCGCCCGGCGCGCGGCAGGCGGTGCTGGTGATCGCCGAGGGCGAGCGCACCTTCGGCCTGCTGGTGGACCGCATCGTCGACATCATCGAGGACCGGATGGCCATCGAGCTGATGGCCGGCCGGCCCGGCGTGCTCGGCACCGCCGTGATCGCGGGCCGGGTCACCGAGATCGTGGACTGCGCGCACTTCCTCGCCCAGGCCGACGCGCAGTCCGGCGGCGACTGGTTCGGCACCGGTCCCGCCCCCGGGGCGCGGCACCGGCTCCTGCTCGTCGAGGACAGCGCCTTCTTCCGCCACCTCGTGGTGCCGGCGCTGGCGGCGGAGGGCTTCTCGGTGACCGCCGTGGAGAACGCCCAGCAGGCGCTGAGGCTGCGCGAAGGCGGCATCGGCTTCGACGTCATCGTCTCCGACATCGAGATGCCGGAGCTGGACGGCTACGGCTTCGCGCGGGCGGTGCGCGAGGGCGGCGCCTGGGCCGGCCTGCCGATGATCGCGCTGACCGGCCGGGTGACGCCCGCCGACATCGAGCGCGGCCGCGCCGCCGGCTTCACCGACTACGTCGCCAAGCTCGACCGGTCGGCGCTGCTCGCGAGCCTGCGGCAGTGCCTCGAGCATCCGGCCGCGCGCTGAAGGAGAGCGACCCCATGCTGGATGTGCTGCCGCACGCGGCCGCCACGCCGCTCGCATCCGGGACAGGCCGCGACGGTGTCGCGGCCGGTTCCCCCGCCCTGCCCGCGGGCGGGCCGGGACCTGCCTCCCGCGGCGTGAGGACGGCGCCGGGCGGCGCCGGCCCAGGCGCGGAGGAGCCCGTGACGGCCTTGCTGACCTTCACCGTGGCGCAGCAGATCTGCGGCGTCCCGGCGCTCGGCGTGCGCGACGTGCTGGGGGCGCAGGCGATCACCCGCATCCCCCTCGCGCCGCCCGAGGTGGCGGGCAGCCTCAACCTGCGCGGCCGCATCGTCACCGCGATCGACCTGCGCCGCCGCCTCGGCCTGCCGGCCCGCGGGCCGGGGGCCGCGGCGATGAACGTGGTGGTGGAGTGGTCGGGCGAACTCTACAGCCTGCTCGTCGATGCGGTCGGCGAGGTCGTGGCGCTGCCGGCCTCGGGCTGCGTGCCCAACCCGCCGACCCTCGATCCGGCCTGGCGCGAGGCGGGGCGGGGCGTCCACCGGCAGGCGGAGGGCCTGCTGCTGGTGCTCGACGTCGAGCGGCTGCTGGCGATCGGCTGAGCGCCGCCATGACGATGCCGAGCGAGCCCTCGGGCGGGGCGTTGCCGGGCGGCGGCACGCAGCGCCGCTGCCTGGTGGTGGACGACAGCCGCGTGGTGCGCCGCATCGCACGGCGCCTCCTGGAGACCTTCGGCTTCGCGGTCACCGAGGCCGAGGACGGCGCCCTGGCCCTCGCCGCCTGCCGCGAGGTGCTGCCGGACCTCGTGCTGCTCGACTGGAACATGCCGGTGATGGACGGGCTGACCTGCCTCAAGGCGCTGCGCCGGGAATTCGGTCCCGACCGGCCCGTGGTCGTGCTCTGCACCACCGAGACCGACCTCGAGCGCATCGTCGCGGCGCTGGAGGCGGGCGCCCAGGAGTACATCATGAAGCCCTTCGACGCCGACATTCTCGGCGACAGGCTCCGCCGGCTCGGCCTGCTGCCGGAGGTGCCGACGTGAGCGCGGCGACGCCGATCCGCGTCCTGCTCTGCGACGACAGCGCCACGGTGCGCGCCGCGATGCGCCGGCTGCTGGAGGGCGACCCCGGCGTCCGCGTCGTGGCGCAGGCGGCCGACGGTCGGCAGGCCCTGGCCGCCGCCGCCGAGGCACGGCCGGACGTGGTGCTGCTCGACCTCGAGATGCCGGTGATGGACGGCATGACCGCGCTGCCCCTGCTGCTGCGGGGCGCGTCGCCGCCGGCGGTGATCGTCGCGAGCAGCCTGACCCAGCGTGGCGCCGCCGCCGCCATGGCGGCGCTGCGCGCCGGGGCGGCGGACTACGTGCCGAAGCCGGGCGCGGCCGGGCCGTCCGGCCTCCAGGATGGCCGCTTCCAGGCGGAACTGCTGGCCAAGGTGAAGGGGTGGGCCGGAATCGCCCGCCGCCGGCCGGCCATGCCGCCTGCGCCGATCCCGTCGCGCACGCCGCCCGGTCCGGCGGCACGCGAGGCCGCGACCGGCAGGGTGCCGCAGGTCCTGGCCATCGGCAGCTCCACCGGCGGGCCGCAGGCGCTCGCGGCCCTGATCGGGGGGCTGCGCGGCGCGGCGCCGGTGCGCCTCGGCGTGCCGGTCCTCGTGGTGCAGCACATGCCCCCCGGCTTCACCGCCATGCTGGCCGACCACGTCAACCGGCTCGGCGTGCTGCCCTGCGCCGAGGCGGTGCAGGGCGAGCCGCTGCGGCCGGACCGGATCTACATCGCGCCGGGGGAGCGGCACCTGACGGCCGTCGGCGGGCCGGGCGGCCTGGCGGTGCGGCTCTCGGAAGGGCCGCCCGAGAATTTCTGCCGCCCCGCCGTGGACCCGATGCTGCGCAGTCTCGCCGCCGCCTGCGGCAGCCGGGTGCTGGCGGTGATCCTGACCGGCATGGGCCAGGACGGGCTGGCAGGCTGCCGCGCCGTGGTCGCGGCCGGCGGCGAGGTGATGGCGCAGGACGAGGCGTCGTCGGTGGTCTGGGGCATGCCGGGCGCGGTGGCGCGGGCCGGCCTCGCGCGCCACGTATTGCCGCCGCCGGCCCTGGCCGGGCAGGTGCTGATCGCGCTGGCGCAGGCACCGGCGGCCCGCTGGCGGCCGGCCGCCGCGGCGGTCCGTGCATGACGCCGGCGGCCTTCACCGGCCTGGCCGAGCTGGTCAAGGCCCGCTCCGGCATCGTGCTGACGCCGGACAAGCAGTACATGCTCGACACGCGGCTCGCGCCGCTGCTGCGCCGCGAGAAGCTCGCCGGCCTCGATGCGCTGGCCGTGCGGGTGCGCCAGCCGGCCGGCGACGCGCTGCTGCAGGAGGTGGTTGAGGCGCTGACCACCAACGAATCCTCCTTCTTCAGGGACAGCAGGCCCTTCGAGCATCTGCGCCGCGTCCTGCCCGCGATGCTGGCGCGCGGGCCCGCCGGGGCGCCGCTGCGGATCTGGTCCGCGGCCTGCTCGACGGGGCAGGAAGCCTATTCGGCCGCCATGCTGGCCCTGGGCCTCGGCCCCGCGCCTGGCAGGCGGCGGGTCGAGATCCTGGGGACCGACATCGCGCGGGAGGTGGTGGAGCGGGCGCGGGAGGGGCTCTTCACGCAGTTCGAGGTGCAGCGCGGCCTGCCCGTGCAACTGCTGGTGAAGCACTTCCGCAAGGAGGGGACGCAGTGGCGGATCGCGCCGGAACTGCGCGCCATGGCCCGCTTCGAACACGCCAACCTGCTGCAGGATACGGCGCGGTTCGGCCGCTTCGACGTGATCTTCTGCCGCAACGTCCTGATCTACTTCGACATGCCCACCAAGTCGCGCGTGCTCGGCGCCCTGACCGCGCAACTGGCTCCCGGCGGTGTGCTGTACCTGGGCGGGGCGGAGACCATGCTCGGGCTGGAGACGGCGCTGGTGCCCGTGGCCGGGGAGCGTGGCGTCTACGAGGCCGCCGGCGCCGCGCGGGCACCGGCGGCGTGAGCCGGCCGGGGTCGCCGACGGCCCCGCCGGGCGGCATGGGCGTGGCGTGCCGGGCCGCGGCCGCCGCCCGCGCCGGGAGAGCGGCGCGGCGGACGCGGCGCGCGTCGGCGCCGGCCGGGACGTGGCACGGGCCCGATCCCGACGCCGGCGCCGCGATCCGGCGGCGCCGCCCGCGTCAGCGGGCGGGCTGGTCGTCCGGGTCGGCCGCGCCCGGCGCGATGGCCGGGGCGTCGCGCGCGGCGAGCAGGTGTTCGGGCAGGTCGCGCGCCGCCGCGAACAGCGTGGCGTAGTCGTCCAGCACGAACAGCGTCGGCTGCAGGTCGTCGATGACGTAGTCGCTGCGCAGCACGCGGCCGAGGTCGAAGCGCAGGCGGCGCGGCGCCCGGGCACCCCCGTCGCCGGTGGCGTGCAGCAGCTCGGCGCGCGAGGACAGGATTCCGGCGCCGTAGGCGCGCGTCGCTCCCTCCTCACGGATCAGGCCGAATTCCACCATGAACCAGTACAGCCGCGCCAGCGGCAGCAGCGCGCCATGCCGCATCGCCCAGGCGCCGAGGCGGCCGTAGCGTTCCATGAAGGCGGCGAAGTCCGGCTGCATCAGCAGCGGCACGTGTCCCAGGAAGTCGTGGAACACGTCCGGCTCCACCAGGTAGTCGAGCTCGTCGGGCCGCCGTAGCCACACCGTCACCGGGAAGCGGCGCGCCGCGAGGTGCTCGAAGAAGGCGCCGTCGGCGATCAGGCCGGGCACCGCCACCAGCGACCAGCCGGTGGCCGCGCGCAGCCGGTCGGAGGCGCGGGCGAAGTCGGGCACCCCGTCGCCGCAGTCGAGGCGCCGCAGCCCGTCGCGGAACGCGGCGGCGGCGCGGCCGGGCAGCAGGGCGGATTGCCGGGCGTGCAGGGTGCGCCAGGTGGCGTGGTCGGCGGCCGTGTAGGCCGCCACATCCTGATCCACCGTGCCGTCGGGCCGGGCGGCGGCGTAGTCGCCACGCAGGTTGGCGGCGCGGCTGGCGGCCGGCAGGGGGATGTCGAGGGGGGCAGCCAGCGGGGCGTCCAGGGGCGCCCCGCCCGGGGAGGCAGCCGGGGGAGGCGGCCGGTGGCCCGGAGGGGTGCCCATGGGGGAGCCCATGCTGAGCGGGGGTAGGCTGCCTTCCATGGCGACGTCTCCTTCGTTGCCGAGGCTAGCGCCGGAGCGGCGGCGGAATCCGCGACGAATCCACTGCCGGACCGGCTAGGATTGGCGGAATTCACCAGGAGGATTCCCGTCCATGGCGGATTCCGCCCTTTCCCTGGATGCCATCGACCGCCGCATCCTGCGTGCCCTGCAGGCCGACGGGCGGCTTTCCGTGGTCGCCCTGGCCGAGCGGGTCGGGCTCTCCGCCACGCCCTGCCAGCGCCGGCTGCGCCGGCTGGAGGAGGCGGGGGTGATCGCCGGCTACGCCGCGCTGCTGGATCCGGCGCGGCTCGGCCTGCCGCTCCAGGCCTTCGTCTCGGTGGCGCTGTCGAGCCATGCCGAGGAGGTGGTGAGCGCCTTCCAGAAGGCGCTCGCCGGCCGGCCGGAGGTGCTCGCCGCCTACGCGATGAGCGGCGAGATGGACTACCTGCTGCACATCCTCGCCGCCGACTTCGAGGCCTATGCGGCTTTCGCGCTCAAGGCGCTGCTGCGCATGCCGGGGGTCAAGGAGACCCGCTCCAGCTTCGTGCTGACGCCGCTGAAGCGGCCGGGGGCGGTGCCGGTATAGGATGGCGACCGCGTGACCCGGCCGGCCGACGCTCCCTCGGCGCGGGTGCCGGCGGGCCATGCCCGGGCGTGGCCACCGGGTGCAGGGGCCCGGACCGCCTCGTCACCCGCGCCCGCGGGTCGGACCCGCGCGACGCGCCCGCGCCACGGGAACCGGTGCGGCCTGCGCCACGGATGGAAATAGGCTGCGGCAGGCTGCGCAGGCCTGCTCAGCCATTTGTCCATGCGCAAACCTCGAGAGGTTTGCTTAGCTCGCCCTCGCCAGCGTGAAGCCGCCGCAATTCACCGTGTCGCGGCTACGCTCCAGGGCGTGGCTGTACTGCTTCGGCAGCACCGCGAAAGGCTCGTTGCGCCCGAGCTCCAGCGCCGCGTAGAGCGGCCAGTGGGGGTTGGCGATGATCGGCCGGCCGATCATCAGCAGGTCCACCTGCTCGTCGCGGATGATCCGGTCGGCATAGGCCGGGTTGCCCACGTTCCAGCTCACGGCCGTGGGAATGCCGGTCGCGGCGCGGATGCGTGCCGCGGTGGGCACCATGAAGCCGCGATCGGTCCAGGGCACCTCCGGCCCCGCATCGGTGTTCATGCCCATGCTGATGTCCACGAGGTCGAGGCCGCGCTCGGCCATCGTGCGGGTCAGCCAGATCGTGTCCTCGACCGAATGGGTCTCCATGCCGTAGTCGATCGCGCCGACCCGCATCGTCAGCGGCAGCCGCTCCGGCCATACCGCCCGGACGGCGTCGAAGGCCTCGATCAGGAAGCGAGCGCGGTTCTCCAGGCTGCCGCCGTATTCGTCGTCGCGCGTGTTGGCGACGGGCGACAGGAAGCTGGCCCCCAGGAAGCCGTGCGCGTAGTGCATCTCCACCCACTCGAACCCGGCCTCCAGCGCCCGCTCGGCGCCGCGGGCGAAGTCGGACACCAGCCGCGCGATGTCCTCCTTCGTCGCGTACCGGGCGCCGCGCGGGAAGCGCTTGCCGCCATAGGGTGTGTCCGTCGGGCCGATCGCCTCCCAGCCGAGCGGATGGTCGTCGGGAAGCTGGTGATAGCCCTCCCAGGGCGGCGTCATGCCGCCCTTGCGGCCGGTATGGCCGAGCTGCACGCCGGGCACCGCGCCCATCGACTTGATGAAGCTGGCGACGCGGCGGAGCATCGGGATCTGCTCGTCGCACCAGATGCCGGCGCAGCCCGGCGTCATGCGCCCTTCCGGGGAGACGGCGAGCTGCTCCATCACCACGAGCCCCGCGCCGCCGGCGGCGCGCGCGCCGAGATGCATCAGGTGGAAGTCGGTCAGGATGCCGTCCTGGCCGTCGCAGGAATACTGCGTCATCGGCGACACCGCGATCCGGTTTCGCAGCACGACATCCTTGAGGCGGAACTCGCTGAAGAGGTCTGGCATGATCAGGCTACCTGTCGTTGACGTCCGGAATGCTTTCGTGTGTCGGCCGCGCCGGCGGCGCGCGAACCCGCCGCCGGCCGTCTCGCCGGGCCCCGCCGCGCCCGATCCTGTCGGGCGGGGTCGGTACCGGCGCCTGCTCCGCGCGGGCGACGCCGCGGCGGCCCGCGATCGACGGCCGGGCGGGTCCGTCCGCGCCGTCGCCGCGCGGCGTCGGGCGTCACCGGCCCGTCACTCGGCCGCCGGCGCCGCGACCAGGCCGCCGCCCCGCATCCGCCGGCTCTGCTCGACGAAGCCGGCGCGGTCGATCGCGGCGCGCCGGCTGCGGTCGAGCAGCGAGACGCCGATGCAGACGATGAAGGCCGCCGGCAGCGCCACGAGGGTCGGCGGATCGAGCGGGAAGATCGGCTCGGCGTGGCCCAGCACCTTCACCCAGATCGCCGGACCCAGCACCGTCAGCACGATGGACAGCACCAGCCCGGTGCTGCCGCCCAGCACGGCGCCCCAGGTCGTCAGCCCCCGCCAGTAGAGCGAGAGGAGCAGCAGCGGGAAGTTGGAGGCGGCCGCGATGCCGATGACCAGCCCGATCACGTAGGCGATGTTCTGCCCCTGGAAGGCGATCCCCAGCACCACCGCGAGGATCCCGAGGACCAGGGTCGCCGCGCGCGAGACCAGCACCTCGGTCCGCTCGTTCACCCGGCCGCGGCACAGGATGTTGGCGTAGATGTCGTGCGACACGGCGGCCGCGCCGGACAGGGTCAGCCCCGCCACCACGGCGATGATGGTGGCGAAGGCCACCGCCGCGACGAAGCCCAGCATCAGGTCGCCGCCCACCGCATGGGCGAGATGGACGGCGGCCATGTTGCCGCCGCCGCGCAGCGCGCCGTTGGGCAGCACGTATTCCGGGTTGCCCGCCACCAGCGCAACCGACCCGACGCCGATGATCGAGATCAGCGCGAAGAAGCTGCTGATGCAGAGCACGCCGAAGAACATGGAGGAGCGCGCGGTGCGGGCATCCGGCACGGTGAAGACGCGCATGATCAGGTGCGGCAGGCCGGCGGTGCCGACGAACATGGCCAGGCCCAGCGACAGGGTGGAGAGGGGCGAGGCCGCGAAGCTGGTCGGCGAGAGCATCGCCAGGCCCTTGGGATGCAGCGCCACCGCCTCCGCCAGCAGGGCGTCGTAGCTCCAGCCGAAGCGGCTGAGGATCAGCAGCGCCACCGTGACGCCGGTGGCCAGCATCAGGATGGCCTTGATGATCTGCACCCAGGTGGTCGCCATCATGCCGCCGAACAGCACGTAGCAGACCATCAGCCCGCCCACGGCGCACACCGCGTAGACGTAGTCGATCCCGAACAGCAGCTGCACGAGCTGCCCCGCGCCCACCATCTGGGCGATCAGGAAGAAGACCGCGATCACCAGCGTGCTGGACGCCGCCAGGATGCGGATCGGCGTCGGCGACAGGCGGAACGCGACGACGTCGGCGAAGGTGAAGCGGCCGAGGCTGCGCATCCGGTCGGCGAACAGGATGCCGACCATGGGATAGGCGACCGCGTAGCCCGCCGCGTAGAGCAGGCCGTCGAAGCCGTTGGCGAACACCAGCCCCGACAGCCCCAGGAAGGCGCCCGCGGAGATGGTGTCGCCGGCGATGGCCAGGCCGTTCTGCCAGGCGGTGAGATGGCCGCCGGCGGCGTAGAAGTCCTTCGTCGAGCGGGTCCGCCGGGCAGCCCAGTAGGTGATGCCGAGCGTGAGCGCGACCAGCAGCAGGAAGAAGGCCACCGCCTGGGTGTTCGGCCCGCCGCCGGGGGTCGCCGCCTGCGCCGGGAATGCCGCGAGCAGCGACAGGCCGGCCACCGCGGCCATCCCGGTCCGGCGCACCCAGCGCCGGTTGGTGAGGAACACGTAGAGGCCGTTCAGCGCGGTCGAGAAGAAGATGAGGGCCAGCCCGTACACGATCCAGACCGAGGTCCTGCCGCCGGCGCTGACCGGCGTGGCGAGGCTGCCCGGGCTGTAGGCGGCGAACCAGAAGAACACCGCGACCGGCAGGATCAGGATCAGCGTCAGCAGGCCGCCCAGCACTGCCGAGCCCACGCCGGCGGACGTGTCGTCGCCCGGCAGGCCCGAATCGGGGCCGGGGCGGGCGAAGTCGTTGTTACGCAAGGCTAGCCTCCATCCTCATGGCAGGCCGGCGAACTGGCGATAGGCACCGGTTGGGCGCGAGATTTAAATACGGTATACGGTATTGGTACGCGATGGAGTCAAGCGGAATTGTTCGCCTGCCGACGATGATCCGGGAACGCCGGAGGCGAACTCGGCCGGGGCGCGTGGCGAAGCATGCGCTACAATGGGCCGGGGATGGATCTGCGACCGAAATACGGTGTACGATATCCGTGGAGGCACGCGCGCGCATGGAACCTGTGAAGCTCACCCAGTCGCTCGGACATCAGGTCTACGAGAAGATCCGCGACGCGATCTGCCTGGGCGAGCTGGCACCCGGCGAGCGGCTGGCGGAGGACAGCCTCGCGAAGCGCCTCGACGTGTCGCGGCAGCCGGTGCACCAGGCGCTGCAGCAGCTGCACAAGGAAGGCTTCGTCCAGGAGGCCGGCCGGCGCGGCCTCGTGGTGGCGCCGATGAGCATCGAGCTGGCCGAGAACGTCTACGACCTGCGCGCGGCGCTCGATGCCGCCGCCGCCGCGCGCGCCGCCGAACGCGTGACGGGGCGCGAGCGGGAGGCGGGCGAGGCGATTCTCCTCGACGGCCGGCGGGCCGTGGCCGAGCGCGACGTCAGCGCCATGATCCAGGCGGATTTCCTGTTCCACCGCTACATCTACGAGCTGTCCGGCAACCCGCTGATCGAGACGGTCGCCACGATGAACTGGCATCACGTCCGCCGCGTCGTCAGCGCCCTCTCGAACCGCCTGCTGAGCCTGGCGCCGCTCTGGCAGGGGCACGAGGAGATCCTCTGCGCCGTCCTGAAGGGGGACCCGGAGGGCGCCGCGGATCTCGCGCGCACCCATGTCGAGGCCGCCCTGGTCAGGCTGCGGGGCTTCGGCAGCACGGCCTTCGCGCCGGCAGCCGTCGTCCCGCCGCCGGCCGTCCTCCAGGGCGCCCTGCACCCGGCCGGGTGAAGGCCGGCCGATCCCGACGGTGACGGGCCCGGAGACCGTCGGCCGGGCGCTGTCCCGCGACGGCCCGCGGCGCCGCCCGGGTTGGCCGCGCCGGCGGCACGGGCCGGGAGGGTGGGCCAGGGGATCGGGCCAAGGGATCGGGTCCCGGGCGGAGGCCGGCGCCGCGGCCGGCTCGCCGTGGCCGCCTTCTGTTGTAGCCTGGGGCGCAGGCAACCACGGAAGGGGAGGCGGCACATGGCACGCATCGGGTTCGTCGGGCTCGGCAACATGGGGGCGCCGATGGCGCGCAACCTGCTCAAGGCCGGGCACGACGTGGCGGTGTTCGACCTCCAGGCGTCGGCGGTGGTAGCCCTGGCCGAGGCGGGCGCCCGTGCCGCCGCGGCGTCGGCCGATGCGGCCGCGGGCGCCGATTTCGTCGTCACCATGCTCCCCGCCGGGCGGCATGTCCGCGAGGTCTGGCTGGGCAGCGGAGGCATGGGCAGCGGAGGCGTGGGCAGCGAAGGCATGGGCAGCGGAAGCAAGGGCGGCGGGGCCGGGCTGGCCGCGGCCGCCGGGCCGGATGCCGTGCTGATCGACTGCTCCACCATCGACGTCGCGACGGCGCGCGAGGTCGCTGCCGCCGTCGGCCGGCCGATGCTGGACGCGCCGGTCTCGGGCGGGGTGATGGGGGCGGAGGCCGGCACGCTGACCTTCATGGTGGGCGGCCCGGCCGACGCCTTCGGGCGCGCCGAGCCGATCCTCGCCGCCATGGGCCGCACGGTGGTCCATTGCGGGGAGGCCGGGGCCGGGCAGGCGGCCAAGGTGTGCAACAACATGCTGCTCGCCATCAGCATGATCGGCACCTGCGAGGCCTTCGTGCTGGCGGAGCGGCTCGGCCTGTCGCACCAGGCGCTGTTCGACGTCGCCTCCCGCTCCTCGGGGCAGTGCTGGTCGCTCACCACCTACTGCCCGGTGCCCGGCCCGGTGCCCAACAGCCCCGCCAACCGGGACTACCGGCCCGGATTCGCGGCGGCGCTGATGGCCAAGGATCTCGGCCTGTCGCAGCAGGCGGCGCGGGAGACGGGGGCGGGGACGCCGCTCGGCGCGGCGTCGCTCGCGCTCTACGAGCGCTTCCTGGCGGCGGGCGGGGAGGGGAAGGACTTCTCCGGCATCATCGCCATGCTCCGCGAGGATGGCGGAACGGCGTCCGCGGCGCCGGGCTGACCCGCGCCCCGGCCGGGGCTGGCGCGGGGCTCGCGGCTTGCCAAGGGCGCCGGTTCGGGCCAAAGACGCCGCTCATTTTCCCAACTTCGCCCGGATCGGAGGGGACGCCTCATGGCCTCGGCGTTCGAGCGCATTGCCGACATCATCGCTGAGAACAGCGACGTCCCGCGTGACAAGATCACGCCCGACAGCCACGTGATCAACGACCTGGGCATCGACAGCCTGGACTTCCTCGACATCGTCTTCGCCATCGACAAGGCGTTCGGCATCAAGGTGCCGGTCGAGTCCTGGACCCAGGAGGTGAATGCCGGCCAGGCGCCGCCCGAGAAGTACTTCGTGATGAAGAACCTCGCGACACGCGTCGAGGAACTGGTGGCCGCGAAGCAGGCCGGGGGCTGAGGGGCGCGGGGCTCCGCCCCGGACTCCGGCAGAGAGGGCTTCGCCCACTCCGCGCTCTCCCACCCAAGGGGAGAATGGGGGCGAAGCCCCCTGGACCCCCGCTCGGTCTCAGGACCCGACGGCCGAACCACCGAGGCCCAAAACGACCGGGGTGCGGGG
>NZ_JALPRX010000083.1 GCF_023223525.1 Roseomonas acroporae
CCGGGGAGGGCGGAGCCCTCCCCGCTGACGAAACGGGGTTCGGGAGGGCGGAGTCCTCCCCGCCGACGAAACGGGGTCCGGCGCCGGCCCAGCCCCCGCCGGCTTGCCAAGCCCCCCGCTTCGCGCCAAAGACGCCGCGCGGGTCCGGCGCCGTCCGTGCCGCCTCCCTGACCCGGCCTGCGGGGGGCTACCCTCCGTTCCCACCGAGTCCCAGGGCATCGCATGCGCCTCGAATACTTCCAGATGATCGACCGCGTGCTGTCGCTCGACGGCACGCGGCTGGTGGCCGAGGCGCACGTGCCCGACACCAGCACGGTGTTCGAGGGCCACTTCCCCGGCCATCCGCTGATGCCCGGCGTGCTGCTGGTCGAGACCATGGCGCAGGCTTCCGGCTACCTGCTGCTCGGGCTGAACGGCTTCGCCCGCATGCCCTTCCTGGCGGCGGTGAAGGAGGCGAAGCTGCGCGGCTTCGTGCCGCCCGGCGCCGCCCTGACGGTGGAGGCCGAGCTGGTCCACGACGGTTCCGGCTACGCCATGACCGCGGGCCGGATCAGCGTGGACGGCAGGCGGGTCTGCGACTCCGAGCTGACCTTCAAGACGCTGCCCTTCCCGGCGCCCGAGCTGGAGGCGGCGATGCGTGCCCAGGCGGCGCGGATCGGCCTGCCGGTGGGCGGGCAGCCGGTGGGCGGGCAGCCGGCGGGGCAGGGGGGCTGAACCATGCGCGACGTCTGGATCACCGGCATCGGCCTCGTCACCTCGCTGGGCGAGGGGGCGGAGGCGCACCGGGCGGCACTCGGCGCCGGCACGCCGTCGCTCGACGAGGCCGGCTTCGCGCCCTTTCCGGTCCACCCCGCCCCCGCGCTCGACCTCGACCGGCAGATCCCGAAGAAGGGCGACCAGCGGCAGATGGAGCCCTGGCAGCGCCTCGGCACCTACGCGGCCGGCCTCGCCATCGACGCGGCCGGCGCGCGCGACCCGGCGCTGCTCGCCCGCACCCACCTCGTGGTCGCGGCCGGCGGCGGCGAGCGCGACATCGCGCTGGACGAGGCGGTGGGCGCGGAGCTTGCCGGCCTGCCGGCCGAGGCGGCCGGGCGGCTGCTGAACGAGCGCCTGGCCACCGGCCTGCGCCCCACCCTGTTCCTGGCCCAGCTCTCCAACCTGCTCGCCGGCAACATCTCCATCGTGCACGGCGTGATCGGCTCCTCGCGCACCTTCATGGGCGAGGAGAGCGCGGCCGCCGACGCGGTGCGCATCGCCCGCGCCCGCATCGCCGAGGGGCGGGGCGACATCGCCCTGGCCGGCGGCGCCTTCGTGGCCTCGCGCTGGGACCTGCTGCTGCTGTACCGGCCCGGCGGCGGGCTGTGGGAAGGCCCCTGGCAGCCGCTCTCCGGGCGCGCCGAGGGGGGCCGCCCGGCCATGGTGCTCGGCACCGCCGCCGCCTTCCTGGTGCTGGAGGCGGCGGAGCACGCAAAGGCGCGTGGCGCGAAGGGACTGGCCCGGCTGACCGATGTCGTCTCCGGCGCGGCGCGCCGCCGCGGCGGCGGCGGCGAGATCGCGCAATCGGCGCGGGCGCTGGCGGCGCGGCTGGAGCCGGCGCTCGGCGCCGGCCCGCTCGGCATCCTCTCCGGCGAGAGCGGCGCGCAGCCCGCGACGGCGGAGGAGGAGGAATTCCTCGCCAGCCTCGCCGCCCCCCACATCCCGTCGCGCGCGGTGGCGATCCGCCGCACCGCCGGGCTGCTCGGCCATTCGGTGGAGGCGGCCTTCCCGGCCAACATCGCCCTGGGCGCGCTCGCCCTCTCGCACGGCGCCTTCCCGCCGTCGCTCGATCCCGCCGACACGGGCGAGGCCGGCCCGGTGGACCAGATCCTGGTGACGGGCATCGGCCAGTGGCGCGGCGAGGCGCTGGCCCTGCTCGACCGCATCCCCGAGTCGGAGAACGCCCGATGAGCGACGCCGACACCGACCATCTCGGCCGGCCGCTGGTCGCCGTCACCGGCCTCGGCATCGTCACCCCGCTGGGCTGGGGCGTGGCCGACAACTGGGCGGCGCTGACCGCCGGGCGCTCCGGCATCCGCCGCATCCGGCGCTTCCCGACGGAGCATCTCAGGACCACCATCGCCGGCACGGTGGACCTGCCGAACGAGGCGCCGGGCGACGTCGTCTCGGCGCCGCAGCGCGTCGAGACCATGGCCGCCTTCGCCATGGAGGAGGCGCTCTCCCAGGCCGGGATCGGCGCGAAGGGACACTTCCCGGGGCCGCTCTTCCTCGGCATGCCGCCGGTCGAATTCGAGTGGCCGCAGCGCCTGGACCTGACCCGCGCCGCCGGGGCGGCGCCCGGCTATGGCGGCATCGTCGCCGCCGCGCGCGGCCGGGTCGATCTCTACGAGACCTTCCTGTTCGGCGGCGTCGGCGAGCGCCTGGCGGACCGCTTCGGCACCGAGGGCGCGCCGATCTCGCTGACCACGGCCTGCGCCACCGGCGCCTCCGCGATCCAGCTCGCCGTCGAGGCGATCCAGCGCGGCGAGGCAACGGCGGCGATCGCGGTCGGCGCGGACGGCTCGGTGAACCCGGAGGCGCTGATCCGCTTCTCGCTGCTCTCGGCCCTCTCCACGCGCAACGACGCGCCCGAGGCGGCCTCGCGCCCCTTCGAGAAGTCGCGCGACGGCTTCGTGATGGCCGAAGGCGCCGGCGCGCTGGTGCTGGAGAGCCTGGCCGCGGCGCGGGCGCGTGGCGCGCGGGTGCTCGGCCTGCTGCTCGGCTGCGGCGAGCGGGCGGACAGCTTCCACCGCACCCGCTCCAACCCGGATGGCGGCGCCATCATCGGCGCGATGCGCAACGCGCTGGCCGATGCGGGGCTGGCGCCGTCCGACATCGGCTACGTCAACGCGCACGGCACCGGCACGCCCGAGAACGACAAGATGGAGACGCTGGGCATGCGCGCCGTGTTCGGCGAGGCGGCGCCGCCCATCTCCTCCAACAAGTCGATGATCGGCCACACGCTTTCCGCGGCCGGCGCGGTGGAGGCGGTGTTCTCGCTGCTGACCATCCGCGAGGGCCGGCTGCCGCCGACCATCAATTACGAGGTGCCGGACCCGGCGATCACGCTGGACGTGGTGCCGAACGTCGCGCGCGACGCCTCGGTGCGCCACGTGCTGTCCTCCTCCTTCGGCTTCGGCGGGCAGAATGTCTGCCTCGTGCTCGGGGCGCCGCCCGCTTGAGCGCGAGGGGCGTGACGGGCGCGGCGCTGGTGATCGGCGGCGGCCGCGGCATCGGCGCCGCCACGGTGCGGGCGCTGGCCGCGGCCGGCCACGACGTCACCTTCACCGTGCGCAGCGCCGAGGCGGAGGCGGCGGCGCTGCTGGATGAGCTGCGCGCCGCCCGTCCCGGAGGCCGCTTTGCCGCGCTGCCGCTCGACCTTGCCGATCCGGCCGCCGTGGACGCCTTCGCCGAGGCGTTGGAAACGCACGGGCCGGAAGGAGCGGGGCCGTTCGCCGCGCTGGTCCACGTCGCCGGCGGCACCTACGACGCGCTGGCGCCGGTGATGGACCCGGCCCGCGCCGCCGCCGTGATGCAGGTCAACACCTGGTCCTTCACCCGCCTCGCCGCCGCCGCCGTGCGGCCGATGCTGCGGGCGCGGCACGGGCGCATCGTCGCGGTCGGCTCCGTCACCGCCGCGCGCAGCAACCGCGGCAACGCCGCCTACATCGCCAGCAAGGCGGCGCTGGAGGCCTATTGCCGCACGCTGGCCATCGAGGTGGCCGGCAAGGGCGTCACCGTGAACACGGTGGCCCCGGGCTATGTCGACACGGCGATGATGGCCCCCTATGCCGGGCACCGCGACGCGCTGGAGAAGGGCATCCCCGCCGGCCGCTTCGCGCAGCCGGCCGACATCGCCGCCGTGATCGCCTTCCTCGTCTCGCCGGAAGCCGGCTACGTCACCGGCGCCACCATCCCCGTCGATGGCGGGTTGTCCGCCGCGCTGCCTTCGCTGCGCTGACGCGCCGACCCGCCCCACACAGGCCCTCCCGCATGCGCGCCCTGCAACTCCTCGCCGACCGCGACCTCCGCCTCGTCGACCTGCCCGAGCCGCCGCCGCCCGGCCCCGGCGAGGTGCGGCTGCGCCTGCGCGCCATGGCGCTGAACCACATCGACGTCTGGGGCTGGCGCGGCATGGCCTTCGCCAAGCGGCAGATGCCGCTGGTGGTGGGCGCCGAGGCGGTGGGCGAGGTGGCGGCGGTGGGCGAGGGCGTCTCCCGCTGGAAGGTGGGCGACCGCGTCGCGCCCTACGGCGCGCTGACCTGCGGCCACTGCCGCCGCTGCCGCGCGAGGCAGGACAATCTCTGCGAGAACGTGGCCGGCGTGATGGGCTTCCACGTCGACGGCTTCGCGCGCGAGTTCTGCAACATGCCCGAGCGCCTGCTGGTCGCGGTGCCGGACGGCATCGCCTGGAACGACGCGGCCTGCGGCCCAATCACCTTCTCCACCGTCGAGCACATGCTGTTCGACAACGCGAAGCTCGAACCGGGCGAGACGGTGCTGGTGCACGCCGCCGGCTCGGGCATCGGCACCGTCGCGGTGAAGGTGGCCAAGGCGCTCGGCTGCACCGTGATCGCGACCGCGGGCGACGACGAGAAGTGCGCCAGGGCGAAGGCACTCGGCGCCGACCACGTGGTGAACTACAACACGCAGAACTTCCCGACGGTCGCGCGCCGCGTCACCGGCAAGGTGGGCGTGGACGTGGTGTTCGAGCATGTCGGCGCCGCCACCTGGGCCGGCAGCCTGCTCTCGCTGCGCATGGGCGGGCGGCTGGTCACCTGCGGCTCCACCTCCGGCGTCTCGGCCGAGACCAACCTGATGATGCTGTTCCAGCGCCAGCTCCGCATCCTCGGCTCCTTCGGCGCGCCGATGCGCGCGATCGCCGACGGCTACCAGCGCATGGCGACCGGCATCCTGCCGGTGATCGACACGGTGGTGCCGATGGCGGACTTCGCCGTCGGGCTGGAGCGGCTGGAATCGCGCCGGGTGTTCGGCAAGATCGTGGTCACGCTCTGAGCGGCATGGCGCGGATCGGGCGGCGTCTGCGTCGCGGTCTGAACGGCCTCGGCGAATGGGTGGTGGCGCGGCTGGTGCGCGCCGCCTTCGCGCTGGTGCGCGTGCTGGGGCCGGACCGCGCGGCCGATCTCGGCGGCTTCGTGGCGCGTACCTTCGGCCCGCTGCTGCCGGTGAACCGCGTCGGGCTCGACAACATCCGCCAGGCCTTCCCGTCGCTGCCCGACATCGAGCACCGGCGCATCCTGCGCGAGGCCTGGGACAATCTCGGGCGCACCGCCTGCGAGTACGTCCACATGGACCGCATCTGGGACTTCGACCCGGCGCATCCGGACCCGGGCGGCCGCATCCAGGTCCCGGCCGAAAGCGTCGCCCGCTTCGAGGCGCTGCGCGACGACGGCAAGCCGGCGCTGGTCTTCGCCGCGCACCTGGCCAACTGGGAGCTGCCCGCGGTGGTGGCGCCGAAGCACGGCATGCCCTCGGCGGTGCTGTACCGCACGCCCAACAACCGCACCGTCGCGGCCGACATCCTGGCGCTGCGGCGGGACCTGATGGGCACGCTGGTGCCGGCCGGTCTGATGGCCCCGGCGCGGCTGCTGGCGGCGCTGGAGGCGGGCAGCCATGTCGGCATGCTGGTGGACCAGCGCTTCGGGCGCGGGCCGCGCCTGCCCTTCCTGGGCCGCCCGGCCTCCTGCAACCCGCTGCTGGCCCAGCTCGCCCGGCGCTTCGACTGCCCGGTGCACGGCGCGCGCGCGATCCGCCTGCCGGGCAACCGCTTCCGGCTGGAGGTGACCGAGGCGGTGGAACTGCCGCGCGACGCGGAAGGCAGGATCGACGTGGAGGCGGCGACCGCGACGATCAACCGCATCGTCGAGGGCTGGGTACGCGAGCATCCGGGGCAGTGGCTCTGGATGCACCGGCGCTGGCGGTAGGGAGGCGGGGGCGCCGGGGCGTTACCTCGGTCCCGGTAGGGAGGCATCGCCTTCCGCACCCTTCGCCGGGGGACGAGGTCTCCCTGGAACCCCCGTTCCGGGCGTGCCGGACCGGCCGCCGCGACAACCCGGGGCCGGCAGACGAGGAGCGGTGCAGGACGGCTTCGCCTCGCTGCCGGATGGGGTCCCGGAGGGGAGCAGGGGGCATCGGGGAAAGCGTCGCCTTTCCCGCTGCCCTGGTCTCCCGCGACAACCCCTCCCGATTCCACCCCCGACGTGCTAGGGGCGGTTCCAACATCATGCAAAAGCCCCCATGCTGAAGCGGCTGCTTCGTCACCCCACCACGCAGGCGGCACTGGCGCGGACGCTCGGCTCCTATCTCGCCTTCGTCTATCGCACCACGCGCTGGACGCTGGAGGGGGGCGAGCACATCCGCCCCTTCATGGCCGAGGGCCGGCCGATCATCGCCGCCTTCTGGCACGAATCCCTGCCGATGATGCCCCTGGTCTGGCGCTTCGGGCGCCAGACGGCGCCGCAGGGCCCCGCCGCGCGCGGCGAGCGGCAGGCGCACGTGCTGGTCTCGCGCCACCGCGACGGGCGACTGATCGGCGACATCGTCTCGCGCTTCGACCTGGTGATGGTGCACGCCTCCTCCTCCAGGGGCGGCACCACGGCGCTGCGCGTGCTGGCGCGGCTGCTGGCGAAGGGCGACGCGGTGGCGATCACGCCGGACGGGCCGCGCGGCCCGCGGCGGCAGGCGGCGCCGGGCGTCGCGCAGCTCGCCGCCTTCACCGGCGTGCCGGTGCTGCCCTGCGCCGGCGCCAGCACGCGGCTGCGGCGGCTCGGCTCCTGGGACCGCATGGCGCTGCCGCTGCCCTTCGGGCGCGGCGTGATCCACCTCGGCCCGCCGATCGCGGTGCCGCGCGACGGCGCCGCGACGGCGCTGCCGGCCATCGTCGCCGGGCTGAACGCGGCCTGCGACGCCGCCGAGGCCTGGGCGGCGGCACGCGGCGGCGCACCCGTCGAGGTGCCGGCTTGAACGCGTTGCCGTCCGGCCGGCCGATCCGCGAGGCGCAGGATGCGGCGTCGACGGAACGTCCGGGCGCGGCCCCGCCCGGCGCCGCGCCGGGTGCCGCCCGGCACGTCTCCCGGCGCCTTCCCGACGCATCCGGCCCCCCTCCCGACCACGCCCCCCCTGGTCATGCCGCCCCTGGGCATACCCACGGCCAAGCCACGGGCCGCGGCCCGGGCGAGTGGCGGCCCGCCGGGGCGGGCGGGGGGATGCCGGCCGCGCTGTGGCGGGTCGCGGCGAGCGCGGCACGGCCGTTGCTGCCCCTCTACCTCCGACGCCGGGTCCGGCTCGGCAAGGAGGTCGCCGCGCGGCTGGCGGAGCGGCGCGGGGAGGGGGCCGAGCGGCTGCCAGGCCGGCTGCTCTGGCTGCACGCGGCCAGCATCGGCGAGACCCTGTCGATCCTGCCGCTGATCACGGCGCTGGCCCGCCGCGCGCCCGGTCTCGGCCTGCTGGTCACCACCGGCACCGTCACCGCGGCCGAGCTTCTGGCGCAGCGCCTGCCGCCGGCGCTGGCGGGCCGCGTGCGGCACCGCTTCGTGCCGCTCGACGTGCCCGCCTGGACGGCGCGCTTCCTCGACGGCTGGCGGCCGGACGCCGCGCTGTTCGTCGAATCCGAGCTGTGGCCGAACCTGATCGCCGAGGCGCGGCGGCGCGGCATCCCGCTCGGGCTGGTGAACGCCCGCATGTCGGCGGGCTCGGCCCGCTGGTGGCGCCGGGCACCGGGCTTCGCGGCCTCGGTGGTGGGCGGCTTCCGGCTGGTGCTGGCGCAGTCGGCGGCGGATGCGGCGCGGCTCGCCTCGGTCGGCGCGCCCTCGCCCGCCTGCTGGGGCAACCTGAAATTCGCCGCCGACGCCCTGCCGGCCGACGAATCGGCGCTGGCCGCGCTGCGCGACGCCTTCGGCGGCCGGCCGGTGCTGCTCGGCGCCAGCACGCATCCGGGCGAGGAGGAGGTGCTGCTGGCGGCCCACCGCCGGCTGGCGGCCAGCCTGCCGGATCTGCTGACCGTGCTGGTGCCGCGCCACCCCGCGCGCGGCGCCGTGATCGCCGAGGCCTGCGACCTGCCGCTGGCGCGGCGCAGCCTCGGCGCGCTGCCCGCTCCGGGCCATGCCGTCTACCTCGCCGACACGCTGGGCGAGCTCGGCCTGTTCTACCGCCTCGCCGGCGTCGCGCTGGTGGGCGGGGCGCTGGTGCCGGTGGGCGGGCACAACCCGCTGGAGCCGGCCCGCCTCGGCTGTCCGATCCTGCTCGGCCCGCACACCGAGAACTGCGCCGAGCCGGCCGAGCGCCTGCTCGCGGCGGGCGGCGCCATCCGGGTGGACGGCCCGGCGGCGCTGGCCGAGGCGGCGCTCGCCGTGCTAACGAATCCCGACCGGGCGGGCCGCATGGCCGAGGCGGCCGCCGCGATCGCCGCCGACCAGGCCGGCCTGCCGGACCGGATCGCCCGGGCTGTGCTGGACCTTCTGCCTTCCCATCCCGCCGCGCCGGACCGGGCCGTGGCCGGGAGCACCTGACGAGGATCGACGGAAGACTGATGCGCGCCCCCGCGTTCTGGGCGGAAGGCGGCGGGGGAATCTTGCCCCTGCTCCTGACCCCCGCCTCCCGGATCTATGCCTGCGCCACCGCGCGGCGCATGCGCAAGCCCGGCTGGCAGGCGCCGGTGCCGGTGATCTGCTGCGGCAACGCCTCGGCGGGCGGCGCCGGCAAGACCACCGTGGCGCTCGACATCGGCCGCCGCCTCGCCAACCGCGGCGTCGCGGTGCACTTCCTGCTGCGCGGCTACGGCGGGAAGCTGCGCGGGCCGGTGCGGGTCGACCCGGCGGTGCACGACAGCCGCGCCGTCGGCGACGAGGCGCTGCTGCTCGCCGCCGAGCGCCCGACCTGGGTCGCCGCCGAGCGCGACGCCGGCGCCCGCGCCGCGATCGCAGCCGGGGCGCAGGCCATCGTCATGGATGACGGGCTGCAGAACCCGACGCTGCGCAAGGACCTCTCCCTGCTGGTGGTGGACGGCACCTACGGCTTCGGCAACGGCCGCGTGATCCCGGCCGGGCCGCTGCGCGAGCCGGTGGCCGAGGCCGCCGCGCGCGCCCAGGCGGCGGTGGTGATCGGCGAGGACACGGCCGACGTCGCCTCGCAGCTTCCCGCCGGGATGCGCACCCTGCGCGCGCGCCTCGCGCCGGGGCCGGAGGCGGCGCTGCTGGCCGGACAGCCGGTCTTCGCCTTCTGCGGCATCGCGGTGCCGCGCAAGTTCTTCGCCACGCTGTCCGAGGCGGGCGCGGTGCTGGCCGGGCGCGTCACCTACGCCGACCACTACCCCTACGACCCCGGGGACCTGCGCGACCTGCTGGCCCAGGCCGAGGCGCTGCGCGCGACGCCGGTGACCACGCGCAAGGACTTCGTGCGCATCCCCCCCGCCTTCCGCAGCCGCGTGACCGTGGTCACGGTGAAGCTGGAATGGGAGGAGCCGGCGGGGATCGAGATGCTGCTGGAGCCGCTCGCGAGCCGGGTGCCGGTGCCGGCCTGAGCGCCGCCCCGCGGCGGGCGGCGCCCGGCCCGGATCATGCCGCGGCGGTCGCGGCAGGGCGGGCCGGACACCGCGTTCAGGATCACCAGCGCCTCGATGTGCCCGGACGCCCCGGGCCATTTCGCCATGGCGACGATGGTGGCGTTGCCGCCCATGCGGCGGCTGTGGTGGCGTTGCCGCCCATGCGGCGGCTATGGAGGCCCGTGCGCATCTTCCCCAGGACCGATGCGCGCGGGCATGGCGGGCCGAGCCGACGACGTCGCGGCATTCCAGCAGGCCGAGGCCGCCGATCCCGCCATTGCCCTCGCCGCTGCGGCCGCGATCGCGCGGGTCGTGGGTCAGGATGTTGTCCCGCCCTACCCGTGCCCCGCCAGCGCCCGGTCCGCCGCGGCCAGCCAGCCGCGCAGCCCGTCCGGGTCGCCGAACACGTCCTGCAGCTTCCAGCCATGCCCGCCATGCGCCACGGCGACGGCCATGCCGGCCTCGTCGGTCACGTCGTCGCCGACGAAGACCGGCGTGCGGCCGAGGAAGGGCGCGCGCGCCAGCAGCGCGGTGACGGCGGTGGCCTTGGAGATGCCGGCCGGCTTCACCTCCCACGCCATGCGCGCCTCCAGCAGCGCGAAGCGGTCCGGCGCGGTGGCGACCAGGGCGGAGAGCAGGTCCAGGGCGGCGGGGCCGGCTTCCGGCGCCAGCCGGTAGTGGATGACGAAGCCGTGCTCCTTGTCCTCGACCAGCGTGCCGGGATGGGCGGCGGCGAAGTCGTCGGCGGCCTGGCGCCATTCGGCCGGCGGCACCGGCAGGGGCGGCGACTCCACCGGGGCGCCGGGGGCGAGGCGCAGCGTGCCGCCATGGTCGCCGGCCTTCACCACCGGGATCGGCAGGAAGTGGTCGAGGTCCCGCAACGGCCGGCCGCTGACGATGGCGAGCGCCCCGTCGAGCCGCGCCGAGAGCCGCTCCAGCAGCGCCGGCAGGTCGGGGGGGACCCGGACGGAGTCGGGGGTGGGCGCGATCTCGACGAGGGTGCCGTCGAAATCCAGGAGCAGGGCGGCCCGCTCTGGCAGGGCCGGGATCAGTGCGGTCATGGTGCAGGTGAACCCGTGTTGCGCCGCGGGACCATCCCGCTCACGCGTTGTTGCGGCGCGTGGCCCGACGGGCGGCCGACGGGCCGCTCAGCCCGCGCCCCGCTCGCGCTCGAAGCGCCAGAGCGCCATGCCCGGCGGCATCACGCCCACCACCAGCCAGTGCAGCAGCGCCACGCCATGGCTCATCCACCCGAAATGCCAGAGCACGACGAAGACGAGCTGGCAGAGCAGCAGCCAGGCGGTCGAGACCAGCAGGGCGGGCAGCAGCGCCCGGTCCGGATTGTTCCACATGCCGGTTCCGGCTCCATCCTCGGTTGCGGCGCCGGGTCGATGCCCGGCCGTCGACCCGGCAGATACACGAGATGGTGCACCGCAGTACACAGGATCGGGAGCAGCCCCGGGCCGACCCGGCGCAGGTTCAGGCCGGGTGTACTCACCCGCCGACTCGGAAAATGCGAGGAACCAGAAGGCTGGAGCCGTTCCGGCCCGATGCGGTCAGGCCGGAACGGCTCCAGCGTCATCCGCAGCGTCATCCGCGCGCGACGCGGCGACGACATGGCGCCGCAGCCGCGCGCGGCCGGTCGGACGGCCCGGTGGACGGGTCCGCCGGGCCGGTGCTGGACCGGGCGGCGGGCGCGGTCTAAGCAGGGCGCCGCCCCTCCGGATGCGCTCCTCCGGAGGCGACCAGGCCCCTGTGCCAGGCCCCCGTGGCGGAACGGTAGACGCGGCGGACTCAAAATCCGCGGCCGCAAGGCGTGGGAGTTCGAGTCTCCCCGGGGGCATATGACCAGGGGCATATGGCCAGGGGCGTATGGCGGGCATGCGCCGGTGCCGGCCGGTCCCGCCGCTCAGCCTGCCGTCCGGCGTCCGGCCAGCCGCTTCAGCAGCGCGACCTGCCGGAAGAACGCCCCCGCCGGCTGCGCCGGGCTACCGATCACCGCCGTGCCCGCCGGGATGTCGGCGATCACGCCGGCCTGCGCGCCGATCCGCGCCCCGCGCCCGACCTTCAGGTGCCCGGCCATGCCGGCCTGGCCGCCGACCTGCACGAAATCCTCCAGCGTGGTCGAGCCCGAGATCGCGACGTGCGAGACCAGCACGCAGCAGCGGCCGATCCGCACGTTGTGGCCGATCTGCACCTGGTTATCGAGGCGGCTGCCGGCGCCGATCACCGTGTCCCGCGCCGAGCCGCGGTCGATCGTGGTGTTGGCTCCCACCTCCACGTCATCGCCGACCACCACCAGGCCGAGCTGCGGCACCGCCAGGAAGCCGGTCGGGGTGGTGGCGAAGCCGAAGCCCTCCTGCCCAATTCGCGCGCCCGGCTTGACGTGGACGCGCGCGCCGAGGGTCGCGTGGCTGATGCTGACGCCGGCGCCGAGCCGGCAGTCGGCGCCGATCGACACCGAGTCGCCGATCGCCACCCCGGCGCCGAGGCGGCAGCCGGCGCCGATCGCGGCGCCGGCGCCGATCAGGCAGAACGGCCCGATCTCGGCGCCGGGATCGACCCGCGCGCCTTCCAGCACCACGGCGGAGGGATGGATGCCGGGGCGGGCCGGCGCCGGCGGGTGGAACAGCGCGGCGACCCGGGCCCAGCCCGCATAGGGGTTCTCGGTCGCGATTCCCACCGTGCCCGGCGGCACGCGGCAGAGCATGGCGGGGCTGACGATCACCGCGCCGGCCCGCGTCGCCGCCAGCGCCTCGATGTAGCGGGGGTTGTCGAGAAAGCTCACTTCCGTGGGACCGGCGCTGCCGAGCGGCGCGACGCCGGTCAGCAGCATTTCCCCGGCCGACGGTTCGCCGCCCGCGGCGCGCGCGACCTCGGCGAGGGAGTACGGGCCGCTGCGCGCGAAGAAGCGGGGATCTCCGGCCATGGTCATGGCCGTGCCGGGCCGATTCTGACGTCGGTTGGCGGTGTGCTGGGGGCGGGCATGCGTACTCCGGCAAGTCGGTTCCTGCGAGCCGGCGCGGGCCGGCGCACGGCGAGGCAGCAGGAAGAGCACCCAAGAGGTCGCAGGAAAATGAGCAAAATGAAAGCAAGTGTAAGTCGTGGTCGGCGCGCCGGTGCCCGCGGGCGAGTCCGTCCTTCGCCCGGCGGGCCTTCGCCCGGCGGGGCCCGCCGGGCGAAGGGCGGGGCCGGGCGATCACGCGGCCCGGGGGCGGGGCGTGGGTCGTGTCCCAGTGGCGTGTCCCAGTGGCGTGTCCCAGCGGCGTATCCTGGCGGCGTGTCCCGGCGGTTGCGGCAGCCGGGCAGGCCGGTTAGCCATGCGCGATGGGCAGGAAACACGACGGCGCCGGGCCGGTCGAGATCGAGGTCAGCTTCCGCCTTCCCGAAGGTGCCGAGGCCGCGCTCGCGACTCTGCCGGCCTTCCAGCCCCCCCTCGCCGCACCGGCCGAGGCGGTGCGGGCACGCACCACCTATTTCGACACGCCCGACCGCCTGCTGCTGCGCCACCGGCTGGCGCTGCGCATCCGCCGCAGCGGCCGCCAGCGCGTGCAGACGGTGAAGAGCGGGGCCGCCGGCCCCGGCGGCTTCGGTCGCGGCGAATGGGAAGCGCCCGTCGCCCGCGACCGGCCAGACCCGGCAGCCTTCGCCGGCACCCCGCTGGCCGCGCTGGACCTGGACTCGTCGGGCCGGGCGCTGGCCGACCGGCTGGAGCCGGTCTTCACCACCGAGATCGATCGCCGCCGGCAATTGCTGCACCTGCCGGACGGCACGGTGGTGGAGGCGGCACTCGACACCGGCGTCATCCGGGCCGGCGCGTCCAGCCGGCCGGTGCGCGAGCTGGAGCTGGAGCTGAAGCAGGGCAGCCCGGCGGCGCTGTTCCGCCTGGCGCTGGAGATCCACGCCGTCGTGCCGCTCGCCATCGAGGCGGAGAGCAAGGCGGCGCGCGGCTACCGGCTGCTGGCCGGCACGGCGCCGGCCGCCGAGCCGGCACCGGCGCCCGCCCGCGACCCTTCGGCCAGGAGCGGCGCGGCCTTCGCCGCCATGCTCGGCAACGGGCTGCGGCACCTGCTGGCCAACCTGCCGGCCGCCATGGCCGGAGGGCTGGAGGGCGTGCACCAGCTCCGCGTCGCGCTGCGCCGGCTGCGCACCGTGCTGGCGCTGTTCCGCGAGGCGGCCGAGCCGTCGGCGGCGGCCGCCTTCGACGCCGGGCTGCGCCGGGCCGGCCGCGTCTTCGGCGAGGCGCGGGACTGGGACGTGTTCTGCGCCGAGCTGCTGCCGGAGGCGATCACCTCGGTCGCCGAGCCGGCCGCCGCCGAGGCGCTGCGCCGGCTACGCACCGACGCCGAGCGGGCGCGCGAGCAGGCGCATGCCGCCCTGCGCGCCGAGCTGGAGGGGCCGGCCTTCACCGCGCTGGTGCTGGGGCTGGCGGCCTGGGCGGAGGAGGGGCGGGCGCTGGGCGGCGAGCGGCGGAAGCCGCTGGCGCGGCTGCTGCCGGACCGGCTCCGGCGCCTCGCGCGCCGGGCACGGCGGCGCGCGCGGCACCTCGGGCGGCGTTCCGACGCCGAGCTGCACGGGCTGCGCCGGTCGGTCCGCAAGCTCCGCTTCGCCGCCGAGCTCGGCGCGGCGCCCTTCCGCCCGAAGCGGGTGAAGCGGTACCGCCGCGCGACCAAGGCGCTGCTCGCGCCGCTCGGCATGCTGAACGACGCCGGCATGGCGCTGCGCCTCGCCGGGACGCTGGAGGCCGGCGAGCCGGCCCGGCACGAAGCGGCGCGGGCGGCACTGGCGCGATGGGCCGAGGCCCGGCGCGCCACCGCCCTGGCGAGGCTGCCCGAAGCCCGGGACGCCTTCCGGAACGCCAGGGCCTTCTGGGACTGAAGCGGGGCGGCGGGCCGGCAACCGGCCGCGCGCCGCGTCGCCACCCGGGCCGGGGCCGGCATCCGTCGGCGGCGAGGGCGCGGCGGCGATGATCCGCGGGGGGCGGCGCGGGCCGGCCGACGCGCGCGGTCCGCCCCGGCGAATCGCGACGCGCCCGCCGGGGCCGCGGCCCGGCAAGGTGCCGTCCGGCCGGCGCCGCCCGGCAGCGGGATGACAGCCTTGCGTGCGATGCAGCAGCGGCCGGGCCCCTGGGGCCTTGGCAGCGGCGCCACAATGCGGCAGGAAAACCACGCATCGGGAGCGTCGAGGCTTCGCGCTCCCCCCGTCCCGGCGTATTGCCTGGGGGCCGGGCGGGCGATGATCGCCGGGATGGCTACTGCCGGCGGCCCTCCGGGCGCCGCCGGCTCACGGGAACAATCAGTACCGGATGACCGCTGTGGCCAGACTGCATTCAAGCGACACCCTGAACGCCGCGACCGCCAACGTCTCCGATCCCGCCATTGCCGCCATGCTGGCCGCGGCCGGCGTGACCGCCGTCCTGCGCGACGAGGACGCGGAGGCCGCGCTGGGCGGCGCCATCGACCGCGCCGCCGCCGGCCTGCTCGCCCACCAGCGCGCCGACGGCCACTTCGTGTTCGAGCTGGAGGCGGACGCCACCATCCCCGCCGAGTACGTGCTGCTGCGCCACTTCTTCGGCCTGCCGGACGACGAGGCGTCGCTGGCGCGTGAGGCGCGCATCGGCAACTACCTGCGCCGCACCCGCGCGGCGGAGCCGCAGGCGGGCGGCGGCTGGCCGCTCTTCCACGGCGGGCCGATCGACGTCTCCTGCTCCGTGAAGGCCTACTACGCGCTGCGCATCATCGGCGACGCGCCGGAGGCGCCGCACATGCGGGCGGCGCGCGAGGCGATCCTGGCGGCGGGCGGCGCCGAGCGCGCCAACGTCTTCACCCGCATCGCCCTGGCCCTGTTCGGCCAGGTGCCCTGGCGCGCGGCGCCGGCCATGCCGGTGGAGATCATGCTGCTGCCGCGGTGGTTCCCGTTCCACCTCGACAAGATCTCCTACTGGGCGCGCACCGTGCTGGTGCCGCTGCTGGTGGTGATGGCGCACCGGCCCCGCGCCGCCAACCCGCGCGGCATCGGCATCGCCGAGCTGTTCCGCACCCCGCCGGCCGAGGTGCGGCGCTGGCCGGGCGGCGCGCACCAGCGGCAGCCCTGGGCGGCGATCTTCGGCGGCATCGACCGCGTGCTCCAGCCGGCGCAGCACCGGCTGCCGCGGCGCAGCCGCCGCCGCGCCGAGGCGCTGGCCGAGCGCTTCGTGACGGAGCGGCTGAACGGCGAGGATGGCCTGGGCGGCATCTTCCCGGCCATGGCCAACGCGCTGATGATGTACCACTGCCTCGGCGTGCCGCCCGACGACCCGCGCGTGCTCACCGCCTGGGCCGCCGTCGAGAAGCTGGTGCACGACCGCCCGGCGCGACCCGGCGAGGATGGGGGGCGGGAGGCGGAGACCTACGTGCAGCCCTGCCTCTCGCCGGTCTGGGACACGGCGCTCGCCGCGCATGCGCTGCTGGAGACGGGCGGCGAGGCGGCCGAACGGGTGCCGGCGGCGCTGGACTGGCTGCTGGGGAGGCAGATCCTGGACGTGGCGGGCGACTGGACGGTGTCCCGCCCCGGCCTGCGCCCCGGCGGCTGGGCCTTCCAGTACGAGAACGCCTACTACCCCGACGTGGACGACACCGCCGTGGTGGTCCTCGCCCTGGACCGTGCCCGGCACCAGCTCGGCCATGAGGGCGGCCCGGGCGGCGGCAGGGTGGGCGAGGCGATCGCGCGCGGCACGGAATGGACCGTCGGCATGCAGTCGAGGGGCGGCGGCTGGGGCGCCTTCGATGCCGACAACACCCATCACTACCTGAACAACATCCCCTTCGCCGACCACGGCGCGCTGCTCGACCCGCCGACCTCGGACGTCTCGGCGCGCTGCCTCGCCATGCTGGCGCAGCTCGGCCACGACCCGTCCGAGCCGGCGGTGCGCGACGCCATCGCCTACCTCCTGGCCGAGCAGGAGCCGGACGGGAGCTGGTACGGCCGCTGGGGCGTCAACTACGTCTACGGTACCTGGTCGGCGCTGACCGCGCTGAACGCCGCCGGGCTGGAGCCGGAGCACCCGGCGATGCGCCGCGGCGCGGCGTGGCTGAAGCGCCGCCAGAACCCGGATGGCGGCTGGGGCGAGGAGGGCGGCAGCTACGGGCTGGACGACGCCGCGCGGCGCGCGGCCGCCGTCAGCACCGCCTCGCAGACCGCCTGGGCCATGCTGGCGCTGATGGCGGCGGGCGAGGCGGACGACGATTCGGTGCAGCGCGGCGCCGACTGGCTGCTGGCGCACCAGGGCGCGGACGGGCTGTGGTCCGAGGAGGACTACACCGGCACCGGCTTCCCGCGGATCTTCTACCTCCGCTACCACGGCTACGCGAAGTTCTTCCCGCTCTGGGCGCTTTCGCGGCTGCGCAACCTGCGCCGGGGCAATTCGCGCCGGGTCGTGCACGGCCTCTGAGCGCCCGGTCCGAACGCGTCGCCGTGGGCGCGCGACCTGACGTGGCCATGGGCGACGGCCCCGATCCTGGCCCCGACCCTGGCCCCGGCATGCCCACGGGCGCGGCGGCGCGCCCGGTCCTGGTGGTCGTCGGCATGCGCGCGGAGGCACGCCTGCTGCCGCCCGAGGCGTGCGTGCTCTGCTCGGCCGGCGATGCCGTCCGCCTCGCCGCGCTGCTCGGCGGCCTCGGCCGGGACTTCGCCGGGGTGCTGAGCTTCGGCATCGCCGGCGGCCTGGACCCCGGCCTCGCCGCCGGGACGGTGGTCGTGCCCGCGGCGGTGCGGGCGGGGGGCCGCACCTGGCGCACCGATGCGGGCTGGAGCGACGCACTGTGCCGCCGCTACGGGGCCGCGCGCCGGGGCGCGATCGTGGGGCATGACGGCATCGTCGCGACACCGGCGGCGAAGCGGGCGCTGCGGGCGGAGAGCGGCGCGATCGCGGTGGACATGGAATCCGCCGCCGCCGCCGCCTTCGCCGCCGAGCGGGCGCTGCCCTTCGCGGTGCTGCGCGCCGTCGCCGACAGGGCGGCCGACGCGGTGCCGCCGGCGGCGCTGCGCGGCCTGCGCCCGGATGGCAGCGCCGACCTGCCGGGGGTGCTGGCCTCGCTGCTGCGCCATCCCGGCCAGCTTCCCGGCCTGATCCGGATCGGCCGGTCCAGCCGCCGGGCGCTGCGGGCGCTGGGCCGGGTGCCGCCGCGCGAGATCCTCCGGACACTTCCCCGGCCCTAGAGCATTTTCAAGCTGGGTGTACTCACCCAGCGACCCGGAAAATGCGAAAGACCAGAAGGTTAGAGCCGTTCCGGCCCGATACGGTCAGGCCGGAACGGCGCCGGCTCCTGATCCGGCGCATTCTCCGAGGCGCCGGGCGAGCACGCCCGGCTTGAGTGCTCCGGAGCGGCATGCAGCCCGGACAAAGAGTGTCCGATCGTATCTTTTATTGTTCGATCGTCGTGCGGGATGACATTTCCGTCCATTCCATCAGCGCTGTTTCCGTATCAGAAAAGAGATGGATGAGCCGGGAGTATCGGCGCTCCGCGACCGAAAAGAGTTTGTTCAGCACCGGCGGCAAGATTGTTCCGATCAGAACAACCGGGCACGGCAACGGCATCAGCCGCGTGATCCCGCAGAAGGCACCAAGAACAAGACGCATCTCAGCCTGCTTCCCGCAGCCCATCCACGATCGGAGTGACCCGCGTGAGCTACGACATCTCGAACGGCAACGGCATCATCTTCGCCACCAGTGACGCGAACCGTTCCCTCGATACCGGCGTGGCGGGCAGCACGAGCCTGCTCGCCCGCTTCATGGCCCCGGCCGCCAATCCCATGGGCGCCGATCCCATGAGCAAGGTCAGCGGCGGCGACGCCAAGGAGACCTTCCAGTCGGGCTACGGCTCCGGCGACGCCTACGAGGGCTACCAGCAATTCTACGGCGGCGGCGGCAACGACACCTTCAAGCTGCGCTTCAAGGATTTCGGCTCCTCCGCCGACAACGGCATGGGCACCTCGAAGTACGTCGCCGACTTCCACGGCGCGGGCGGCTACAGCGTGCCCGGCGAGAACGACTTCATCGTCTTCGTCGGCTTCTCCGCCGGCACCCATCTGAGCGAGGCGCGCGACGTGACCAGCGCCGGGAACGCGGCGCAGGCCGGCTACGGCCGACTGCTCCAGTACACCTTCCTGGACGCGGAGGGACACGCGCTGCACGCCGCGGACGGCTCGGCGCTCAAGCTCAACGTCCATTCCATGGACGGCGCCGGGCTCGCGGCGGGGGACTACCTGTTCACCTGAGCGCCCGGCAGCCGCCGCGCCGACCGCTTCTCCGGCTGCCGTCCTTCGGCGCCTGCGCGCTGGCGCCTGCCCTTCGGCGTCTGCCCGCTGGCGTCTGCCCGTCCGGGGCGGAATTCCCCGGAAGGTCTTTCAGAGCGGCTCCTGGGGCGGCAGCATGCGGCCCAGCAGCCCGTCGCGCCAGATCACCACGTGCCAGACCACGCCTAGCACATGCAGCACGACGAGGGCGTACACCACCCACTGCCCGGCCAGGTGCGCGGCATTGGCGGCGTTGGCGAGGGCCTCGTTGCGGGGCAGGGTCGGCAGCTCGAACAGCCCGAACCAGGGCACCGGGTAGCCGGCGGCGGCGGTCAGGACGTAGCCGCTGATCGGCATGGCCAGCAGGGCGAGGTAGAGCAGCCAGTGGCTCGCATGCGCCGCCGCCACGGCCCAGCGCGGCGTGCCGGCGGGCAGGGGCGGGGCGGGGTGCGTCGCGCGCCAGGCCAGGCGCAGCGCGGCCAGCGCCAGGATGGTCACGCCGATCGACTTGTGCAGCGTGAAGTAGAGGCCGGCCCTGGGATCGTTCTCGGGCAGCGCCAGCATCTGCCAGGCCAGCGGGATCACGGCGAGCAGCAGCAGCGCCGTGAGCCAGTGCAGGAAGCGCGCCACGGCGTCGTAGCGCGTCGGCAGCGGCGGCAGCACGGAGGCCGTGGCGGCCCGGGGCCGGGGCGCGGCGGCGCCGAGGGTCGGGTAGTCCATGCCGGGAGCCTCCTCGGAGGGGCGGCCCCAGCATCCGCGATGGCCGGCGGGGATGGAAGGCCGATTCGGGCCGTGTCCGGGCGGCGCCCCGCTCCCGTGCCGCCGGCACGGGCGGGGGATGACCGCTCCTTCCCGCCTCCCTCCTGCCCTTCCGGGGAGGTCGCCCGCTACTCGGCGGCGAGCGGCGGCACGGGCTTCGGCTTCGCGGCCGCCTCCTCCGCCTTGATCTCGTCCAGCGCCTTCTCGACGTGCTTCGAGAACACGTATTCCGCCTTGCGCTGCTTCGAGAGGTCGATCGCCGGCGCGTACTCGCCCTCGGTGCGCGGGCCGCGCAGGGCCACCATCGCCGCCTTGACCGGGTGCCTCACGCTGTCGATCACCGAGGTCGCCTCGAAGCCGGAATGCACCATGCAGTCGGCGCACTTCTCGTAATTGCCGACCCCGTAGCTGTCCCAGTCGGTGGTCTCCATCAGCTCCCTGTAGGTCTTGGCGTAGCCCTCGCCGAGCAGGTAGCAGGGGCGCTGCCAGCCGAAGACCGTGCGCGTCGGGTTGCCCCAGGGCGTGCACTTGTAGCTCTGGTTGCCGGCCAGGAAGTCGAGGAAGAGCGGCGACTGGTTGAACTTCCAGGCGCGCCGGCCCTTGCGCTCCTTGCCGCGGCGGAAGATGCCGCGGAACAGCTCGTTGGTCTTGCGGCGGTTGAGGAAGTGCTGCTGGTCCGGGGCGCGCTCGTAGGCGTAGCCGGGCGAGGTCATCACCCCGTCCACGCCCATCTCGGTCACCGTGTCGAGGAACTTCGCCACCCGCTCCGGGTCGGCGCCGTCGAACAGGGTGCAGTTGATGGCGACGCGGAAGCCCTTCTCCTTGGCCACCCTGATCGCCGCCACGGCGCGGTCGTAGACGCCTTCCTTGGAGACGGCGTGGTCGTGCATCTCGCGGTCGCCGTCGAGATGGATGTCCCAGGTGAACTGCTTGCTGGGCTTGTACTGGTCGATCTTCTTCTCGAGCAGCAGGGCGTTCGTGCAGAGGATGACGAACTTGCCCTTGGCGATCATGCCCTCGACGATCGCCGGCATGTCCTTGTGCAGCAGCGGCTCGCCGCCGGCGATGGCGACCACCGGCGCGCCGCACTCGTCGGCCGCGTGCAGCGCGTCCTCGACCGAGATGCGCCGGTTCAGGATCGGGGCCGGATAGTCGATCTTGCCGCAGCCGGCGCAGGCGAGGTTGCAGCGGTAGAGCGGCTCCAGCATCAGCACCAGCGGATAGCGTTTCCGGCCGAGGAGATGCTGCTTGGCGATGTAGGCGCCGATCCTGACCTGCTGGGCGAGCGGGATACCCATGCGACAACGACTCTCCTTGGAGGGCGGCCGGCCCTGGTGGTGACCGGATAGGCAGGCGCCGCTTTCCGGATGCTTACGCCGGCCCCGGGGGCGGGGGCAACGGCGATGCAGCATGCCGGCCGACGGTCCGGGCGGTTCGCCCGCTCCGCAAGGGCCTTGCGCGGGGCCCTGCGCCATGTGGCATCGCCGGCGGGCCGGCGCCATGGTTTCCGCGCCACACCTGCCGGGCCATCTTGCCCGCCATCCTTCTCCTGGCCGACGCGGCCATGCCCCGGGGGCGGGCAGGGGGCGGCAAATCCGGGCTGGCGGCGCTGCGGCGCCGCAATTAGGGTCCGGCCAGCTTTCGCGGGAGCCCGCCTTGTCCGTTCCACCGACCCGTCCCGAGCGCCGCAACCCTGCCATGCGTGCCGCCTGGCGTTCCCTTTGGCGCTCCCTTTGGCTTTCCCCTGGGCGCCTTTCCCTGGCGGCGGCCGCGCTGCTCGCCGTGGCGCCGCCCCTGCTGGCGGCCCGGCCGGCGGCGGCGCATGCCATCGTGGTCGAATCCCGTCCCGCCGCCGGCACCGCCGTGCCGGCCGGGCCGGTCGAGGTGGACATCCGCTACAACAGCCGCATCGACGTCGCCCGCAGCCGCCTCGGCCTCGCGCGCGGCACCGGGCAGGCGGGCGAGGCGCGCGGGCCGGAGGAGCGCCTGGCCCTGACCGAGGACCCGTCCGGCGCCCGGCTGATCGCCCGCACCGGCCCGCTGGAGCCCGGCCCCTACCGACTGCGCTGGCAGGTGCTGGCGGTGGACGGCCACATCACGC
This sequence comes from Roseomonas acroporae, assembly GCF_023223525.1. GTDB lineage: Bacteria > Pseudomonadota > Alphaproteobacteria > Acetobacterales > Acetobacteraceae > Roseomonas_E > Roseomonas_E acroporae. Next base: position 21,729 of record NZ_JALPRX010000083.1, read on the forward strand.
GCGGCGACATCGTGTTCACCGTCGTGCCCCGGGACGCGCTGCGGGACGCGGCCCCGGGCGGCACGCCGCAGGCCGCCGCGCCCGCCACCGGGGGCGGCACGATACGCTGACCGGGACGGCCCATCCGGCCCCGACCCGGCGTCCGCCGGACCGGTCCGCCGCCTCCCGAGGCCGCAACCCCTCTCGACGCAACCCCCCCCTCGACGCAACCCCCCTCGACGCAACCCCCCTCGACGCAACCCGAGGACTTCCGGGACCACCGCCCGCGCCATGCAGCAATTCCTCGACGTGTACGGCTTCGTCAGCGTGCTGCTGCACATGGCGGTGCTGCTCTCCCGCTCGGCGCTGATCGGCGGCATCGCCTTCTGGGTGCTGCTCGCGGTGCCCGTCTCGCGCGACCTCACCCGCGAGGACGGGGCGCGCCTGCTCGGCATCGCCCGGCGCGGGGTGCGCATCGCGGCCTGGCTGACGCTCGGGCTGACGGCGCTCGCCTCGGTGCTGGGGGCGCTGGCGCTGGCGGCCTCGATGGAAATCCCGCTCGGCAGCGCGCTCGGGGCGGAATTCGTGGTCTCCGGCGCCATCGTGGTGGCCGGCGCGGCGCTGGCCCTGCTGCTCGCGGCGCCCGCCGACCCGCCCGCGCCCGGCCGCCGCCTCGCCCTCGCCGCCGCCGCGCTGCTCTGCCTCGCGGGCGGGGTGGCGGGCAGCCACGCCATGGCGCGCACCGAGGACCGGGCGCTGCTGATGCTGGCCACCGCCCTGCACCATCTCGGCGCGGCGCTCTGGCTCGGCGGGCTGCCGGTGTTCCTGGCCTCGCTGCGCCTCGCGGGACCGGTGCGGCGCCGGGCGGCGGTGCCGGCCGGGCTGTCCGTGGCCGGGCCGGCCAGCCTCGGCGCGGCGCAGGTGGCGGCCCCGGCCATGAGCGGCCTCTCGGCGGCGCGGGCGATCGGCGCCGCCTATTCGCGCCTCGCGGCGGGCGGCGTGCTGCTGATCGTGCTCGGCATCCTCGGCTTCTGGGGGGCCTATCTCGGCGGCGTCGGCAACCTCTACGGCACCGCCTACGGCGCCATGTCGGCCACCAAGGGGGCGCTGTTCGGGCTGCTGCTGCTGCTCGGCCTCGGCAATTTCCTGGTGCTGCACGGCTTCGTGCGGAACCCCGAGAAGCACCTGAACCACGTGCGCCGCTTCGTGGAGTGCGAGATCGGCCTCGGCGTCGCGGTGCTGGCCGCCGCTGCCTCGCTGACCTCGCTGCCCCCGGCGGTGGACAACCCGGCCGCCGACGTGGCGAGCTGGGCCGAGGTGACGGAACGCTTCACCCCGACCTGGCCGCGCCTCTCCTCGCCCGACCATGCCGACCTCGCCATCCCCGAATTGCAGGCGCGGCTGGATGCCGAGTGGCAGCGCCGGCAGGCCGATCCGCGCCCGCAGGCCTTCGCGCCCGGCGAGGGCTTCCTGCCGCCGCGCAACGCCAGCGACATCGCCTGGAGCGAGTACAACCACCACTGGGCCGGCCTCGTCGTGCTGCTGGTGGGCCTCGCCGCGCTGCTCGACGCCACCGGCCGCGTGCCCTGGGCGCGGCACTGGCCGCTGCTCTTCCTGATCCTGGCCGGCTTCCTCGCCTTCCGCTCCGACCCCGAGGTCTGGCCGCTCGGCGAGATCGGGCTGATCGAGAGCATGCGCGACGCCGAGGTGGTGCAGCACCGCCTCTTCGCCCTGCTGGTCGTCGCCTTCGCCGTGGCGGAATGGCGGGTTCGGCTGGGCAAGGTGCAGGGGCGGCTGCGCTACGTCTTCCCCGGCGCCATGGTGCTGGGCGGCGTGCTGCTGCTCGCCCACAACCACGCCATCTCCAACGTCAAGGAGGCGCTGCTGATCGAGCTGTCGCACCTGCCGCTGGGCGCCATGGCGGTGATCTCCGGCTGTGCCCGCTGGGTCGAGCTGCGCGGCGAGGGGCGGGAGGCGCGCATCGCCCGCTGGGTCTGGCCGGTCGGCATGGTGCTGATGGGCCTGCTGCTGATGCTGTACCGCGAGGCCTGAATTGGCGGAGGACGAGCGCGGGCGCGACGACGCCCTGATCGAGCGCGGCGCGGCGCCGGCCGGCGCGGGGCAGGGGGCCGATGGCCGGGACGGGGGGGCACGAGGCGGCACCCCGCCCAACATCCCGCCCAACACCCCCTTGGCCCCCCCGCCGGCCGCCGTCCCGTCGTCCGCCGCGTCGCCCGGCGCCGCCGCCCCGCCGGGCGCGCCGCCGCATCGCGGCGGGCTGGTCGGCGCCCTCGAACGCCTCGCCACCACGCTGGTGCGCGTCGCCATCGCCCGGCCGCTGCTCTCGGTGCTGCTGCTGCTGGCGCTCGGCATCGGCGCCGGGGTCCATGTCTCGCGCCATTTCGCGATGGACACGGACGCCACCCGCCTCTTCCCGCAGGACCTGCCCTGGCGGCAGGCGGAGCGCGCGCTGGAGGAGGCCTTCCCGCAGCGCAACGACCTCGTCGCCGTGGTGATCGACGGCGCGACCGGCGCCGTGGCCGACCGCGCCGCCGCCGCGCTGGCCGAGGCGCTGGCACGGCGCACGGACATCGCGAAGCGTGTCAGCCGCCCCGATGGCGGCGCCTTCTTCGAGCGCAACGCCTTCCTGTTCCTGCCCGAGGCCGAGGTGCGGTCGATCACCGAGCAGCTCATCGCGGCGCAGCCGCTGCTCGGCACGCTCGCGGCCGATCCGGGCCTGCGCGGCGTCGCGTCGACGCTGGACCTGGTGCTGGAGGGGGTGAAGCGCGGCGACACCACGCTGGAAAGCCTCGCCGCCCCCCTGCGGGAGCTGGCCGGGACGGCGGGGGAGGCGGCGGAGGGAAGGCTGCGGCCGCTCGACTGGTCGCGCCTGTTCACCGGCCGCGCCCCCTCGGCGCTGGAGCTGCGCCGCTTCGTGCTGGTGCAGGCGAGGCTGGACTACGCCGCCCTCTCGCCCGGCGAGGCCGTCACCGAGGGCATCCGCGCCGAGGCGCGACGCCTCGGCCTCGACGCGGCGCACGGCGTGCGGCTGCGCATCACCGGCGCCATCCCGATGGGCGACGAGGAGTTCGGCTCCATCGCCGAGGACGCGGACGTGAACGGGCTGCTCTCCGTCGCGCTGGTGGTGTTCCTGCTCTGGCTGGCGCTGCGTTCCGTGCGTCTGGTGCTGGCGGTGCTGGTGACGCTCGCCGCCGGCCTCGCGGTCACCGCGGCCTTCGCGCTGCTCGCGGTCGGGCCGTTCAACATCATCTCGGTCGCCTTCGCGGTGCTGTTCGTCGGGCTCGGGGTCGATTTCGGCATCCAGTACGCGGTGCGCTACCGCGCCGAGCGCCACGCCCTGCCGCCCGGCACGCCCCGGCCGCTGCGCGCCGCCCTGCTCGCCGCCGGGCATCGCGCGGGGCCTGCCATGCTGCTCGCCGCCATCGCCACCGCCATCGGCTTCCTCTCCTTCCTGCCCACCGACTATCGCGGCGTCGCGGATCTCGGGCGGATCGCCGGCTTCGGCATGGTGGTGGCGGTGGTGCTCTCGCTCACCCTGCTGCCGGCGCTGCTCTGCCTGCTGCGTCCCGCCGCCGAGGGGCGGGAGGTGGGCTGGTCGGCCCTGGCGCCGCTCGACCGGGCGCTGACGAAGCGGGCGCGCCTCGTCGTCGGGCTCTGCGTGGTGCTGGCCGTGGGCGGCCTCGCCCTGCTGCCGCGCCTGTCCTTCGACGTGGACCCGCTGCACCTGCGCGACCGGCATTCCGAGGCGGTCGCGACCTACTACGACCTGATGCGCGACCCCGACACCACGCCGCAGACGGCCGACATCCTCGCCCCCTCGCTGGATGCGGCCGAGGCGCTGGCGCGCCGCGCCGCCGCCCTGCCGGAGATCCGCCAGGCGGTGACGCTGCGCTCCTTCATCCCCGAGAATCAGGGGCCGAAGCTGGCGCTGATCGAGGACGCGGCGATGCTGATGGGCCCGACGCTCGCGCCCGAGCCGCGGCCCGACCCCGACGACGCGGCGGTGGCCGCGGCGCTGCGGCATACCGCGGAGGGGCTGGCGGCGGCGGCCGGCGGCCGTGGCGGCGCGGCGGCGACGGATGCCGGGCGGCTCGCCGTGGCCTTCCGGGCTCTGGCCGACGGCCCGCCCGAGGGCCGGGCGCTGCTGGCGGAAGCGGTCGTGCCGGGGCTGCGCACCACGCTGCGCCAGATCACGGCGGCGCTGGGCGCCCAGGCGGTCACCGAGGCGGACCTGCCGGCCGATCTGCGCGCCGACTGGGTGACGCCGGACGGCCGCGCCCGGGTGGAGCTGTATCCGAGCGGCGACAGCACCGACGACGCCGCCATGGCCCGCTTCGCCGCCGCCGCGCAGTCCCTCTCGCCGGGGGCGAGCGGGCCGCCCATCTCCATCCTCGGCTCCACCGGCACGATCCGGCACGCCTTCCTGGTGGCGGGCGGCGTCGCCCTCGCGCTGATCGCGCTGCTGCTGACCGTGGTGCTGCGCAGCGTCACGCACATGGCGCTGGCGCTGGCGCCGCTGATGCTCGGGCTGCTGCTGACTCTCGCCACCTGCGTGCTGACCGGGCTGGCGCTGAACCTCGCCAACATCATCGCCCTGCCGCTGCTGCTCGGCGTCGGCGTCGCCTTCCACATCTACTACATCCTGGCCTGGGAGGACGGCACCCGCGAGCTGCTGGCGACGCCGCTGACCCGCGCCGTGGTGCTCTCCGCCCTCACCACGGCGAGCGCCTTCGGCCTGCTGGCGCTCTCGCACCACCCGGGCACGGCGAGCATGGGGGTGCTGCTGACCCTGTCGCTGGCCTGGACGCTGCTGGCGCTGCTCGTCGCCATGCCGGCCATGCTGCACGTGGCGGAGAAGCCGGCGGCGCCGCCGGCAGGGTAGGGGGGCATGCCCCACGCCCGCCTGGATCCCGGCCGGAGACAAGGGGTTGCCGCGGCCGGCGGGCGGTCCGGCACCTCGTCCGGTGGTGCGGCAGCCATGCCACGGGCGCGGAACGGTATGCCCTGGACGCGGGGCTGTCCGCCCGGCTAGCTTGCGTTGACCCCCTGCCGGGCGGGGCGCAGTGTTCTCCGTATACCCCTCGTTCTCCGTATACCCCTCCGCGACATGATCTGGAGAAGGACCGGCATGGTCCCCGCACGCGCGACGTCACACGGCCCCGATGGCGGGGCCGCCGGCGAGGCCCCTGCCGGCCAGGGCCGCGATGGCCGCATCATCGCCCTGATCGGCACCGGCCACTTCCTCTCCCACTTCTACATGCTCACCCTGCCGCCGCTGTTCCTGGCCTGGCGCGGCGAGTTCGGCGTCTCCTTCGCGATGCTCGGCCTCGCCACCGCGCTGATGTCCGGCACCACCGCCGTGCTGCAGACGCCGGTCGGCTTCTGGGTGGACCGCTGGGGGGCGCGGCCCTTCCTGGTCGGCGGCACGCTGCTGATGGCGCTCTCCGTCTCGGCCATGGCCTTCGTGCCCTCCTTCTGGTGGATCCTGCCGCTCTCGATCCTCTCGGGCATCGGCAATTCCGTGATCCACCCGGCGGACTACGCGATCCTCGCCGGCTCGATCGACAGGAACCGCATGGGCCGCGCCTTCGCCCTGCACACCTTCACCGGCAATCTCGGCTTCGCCGCGGCGCCGCCGGTCATCGCCCTGCTGGCCGCGACGATCGGCTGGCGCGGCGCGCTGCTCTCGGTCGGGCTGCTCGGCATCCCCGTCGTCGCGGCGATCCTGTGGCAGAGCCGCGTGCTGCGTGACCAGGCCAAGCCCGCCAAGGACACGAAGGGCATCACCGGGCGCGAGCTGCTGCTCTCGCGCACCATGCTGCTCTTCTTCGCCTTCATGCTGCTCTCCTCGATGAGCACCTCGGGCGTCACCAACTTCCTCATCACCGTGCTCGGCCAGCTCTGGGGCACGGCGGCCGAGGTCGCGGCGCTGGCGCTCTCCGGCTACACGGTGGGCCAGACCAGCGGCGTGCTGGTCGGCGGCTGGTACGCGGACCGCTCCACCCGGCAGGTCGGCTTCGTGGTGTCGCTGACGCTGGTCGCGATGGCGCTGTTCATCACCATCGGCACGGTGCCGATGGCCCGGCCCGTGCTGCTGCTCGCCGCCTTCACCGCCGGCCTCTGCCTCGGCGCCAGCCGCACGCCGCGCGACGTGATGGTGAAGAACGCCGCGCCGCCGGGCCAGATCGGCAAGGTGTTCGGCTTCGTCTCCTCCGGCCTGCCGCTCGGCGGCGCGCTGATGCCGGTGCCCTGCGGCCTGCTGATCGACAGCGGCCATCCGGGGCTGGTGCTGCCGCTGGTGGCGACGCTGCTCGGCCTGTCGCTGCTCTGCATGGGCACGGCCAGCGTCTCGGCCGAGGCCGATCGCGGCCGCCGCGTGCCGCTGCCGGCGGAATAGAGCGGAACGCCCGGCCCCGGCCTCAGCCCGGGCCGAGCTTGCGGAACACGTCGGCGGCCGAGGGCGCCTTCTCCTTCGGCCGGTCGCCGCCGAACGCCATGCGGTCGCGGTTGTCCTGCATCAGCATCGAGAAGCCGGGGATGCTGACCAGGCCGAGGCCGCGCGGCACGCCGGTCGACTCGTCCGCCTCGATCTTCCCGTAGGCGGCGCCGCCCATCTTCTCCCACTTGCCGGCCGGCTTCTTCACCTCGACATTGGCGACCGTCGCCTTCAGCACCAGCCGCACGATCGCCTCGCTCCGGCCCGGCTTGAGCAGGCTCGGATGCCCGTCCACCAGCCGCCAGCCATTCGACAGCGCCCACTGCGTCAGCTCGTCCCGTGTCATCCGCTCTTCCCCCGTTCCGTGATGCCGTCCCCGCCGCCGGGCGCGCGCCGCGCCGTGCCTGCCGCGTCTCGCGGCCTGCACGCCCCGGGAACGCGCCGCCGCGGGGCGGCGCCGGCATCCGGGGGCGCGGCGCGGGCGTTGCTCCCCGCGCCGGGGCCGCCGCAGACGAGGAGTAGCACCTTGCTCTTCTTCCACCCAGCGCCGGCGGGTGCCGCCGCCGCCGGCGCGAACGGGGCGCTGCCGGACTCACTGCCGGACTCACTGCCCCCGGGCACGCTCTGGCTCGACCTGCTGGACGGCACCGAGGCGGAGAAGGAATTCGTCACCCGCCACACCGGCCTGCGCGTGCCGAGCCGCGCGGCGCTGAGCGAGATCGAGACGTCGAGCCGCCTCGCCGTGCGCGGCGACGCGCTCTACCTCAGCACGCCGGTCGCCTCGCGCGCCGCCGGCCACACGCCGGTCGTCACGCCGGTCGGCCTCCTGCTGTCGCCGCGCCACCTCGTCACCATCCGCTTCGCGCCCCTCACCGCCTTCGACACCTACGGCGCCGAGGTGGATTCCGAGGACACCGACACCGAGCGGCGCGACTGCAGCGCCGTGCTGCTGGCCGGGCTGCTGGACGCCATCGTGGACCGGCTCGCGGACCTGCTGGAGCAGATCGGCGCCGAGCTGGACCGGCTTTCCACCCACGCCTTCGCCGCCAACGAGCACCACCGGCCGGTGCGCGCCGACGCGGCCCTGCGCGCCGCGCTACGCTCCGTGGGCAAGGAGGGCGAACGCCTGTCGCGCCTGCGTGACACGCTGCTCGGCGTCGGGCGCATCGTGCCCTTCGTGGAGGAGGCGGCGGCGAAGTGGCTGCCCGCGACGCTGCACGGGCGCTTCCGCTCGCTGCGCCAGGACATCGCCTCGCTGAACGACTACGACACGCAGCTCGCCAACAAGGTGCAGTTCCTGCTGGACGCGACGCTCGGCTTCATCAGCATCGAGCAGAACAACACGATCCGGCTGCTGACCGTGGTCTCGATCGTCGGCATCCCGCCCACCCTCGTCGCCAGCATCTACGGCATGAACTTCAAGGTGATGCCGGAGCTGGACTGGGCCTGGGGCTACCCCTACGGCCTGGCGATGATCGCGGTCAGCGCCATCCTGCCGCTGCTGTGGTTCCGGTTGAAGGGGTGGCTTTAGGGCGGCGGCCGTGCGGGGAAGGCTGCACCTTCCCCGGACCCTATCCGCCTGGGAAGGGCTTCGCCCTCCCCAGACCCCACCCACCAGGAACCTCAGGTTCCTGGACCTCCGCCGGCGTTTGCGGCCTCGGTGGTTGAACCTGTGGGGCTCGGATCCGAACGGGGTTTCCAAAGGGGCTTCGCCCTTTGGTGGGGTCCAGGGGCAAAGCCCCTGGCGGGGTCCGGGGCGGAGCCCCGAATCAGGGCGAGATGGTCCGCACCACCCCGCCATCCACCCGCAGCGCCGCGCCGGTGGTGGCCGAGGCGAGCGGCGAGCACACATAGGCCACCATGTTCGCCACCTCCTTCACCGTGGCGAGCCGCCCGAGCAGCGAGGTCGGCCGGTTCTCGGCCAGGAACACCTTCTCCGCCTCCTCCGGCGCGAGGTGCCGCTCGCCCGAAAGCTGGTCGATGAATTCCGCGACGCCCTCCGAGCGCGTCGGGCCCGGCAGCACGGCGTTCACCGTCACGCCGCTGGCCGGCACCGATTCCGCGAGTCCGCGCGAGAGGGCGAGCAGCGCCGTCTTGGTGACGCCGTAGTGGATCATCTCGCGCGGGATGTTCAGCGCCGACTCGCTGGAGAGGAACACGATGCGGCCCCAGCCCGCCTTCGCCATGCGCGGCAGGTAGTGGCGGGAGAGCCGCACGCCGCTCATCAGGTTCACTTCCAGGAAGCGGTGCCACTCCGCGTCGTCGATCTCGAGGAACGGCTTCGGCGCGAAGATGCCGAGGTTGTTGACCAGGATGTCCGCCTCGCCGGCGCGGCCGAGGAACGCCGCGCAGCCCTCGGCGGTGCCGAGGTCGCCGGAGACGCCTTCCGCCGTGGCGCCGGGCACCGCCTCGCGCAGCCGCGCCACGGCCGACGCGGTGCGTTCCTCGCCGCGACCATTCAGCACGACGGCGGCGCCGCATTCGGCGAGGGCGCGGGCGATGGCGAAGCCGATGCCGCCGGTGGAGCCGGTGACGACGGCGCGCCGGCCGGAAAGGTCGATCTGCATCGCGATCTCCTTGTGCAGTGCGGCAGGGAGATCGGCGGCGGGCCGGGCAGGATCAACCGCCCGCCCGGTTTCGTGAGCTACTCGGCCAGTTGCCGGGGCAGCGCGGCACGGGGCGCGTTGTCGCCGGTCGCCGGGCCGGTCGCCGGGAAGGCGTCGTCCATCGCGTGGCTGCTCGGCCCGCGGGCCAGCTCGGCGCGCAGCTTCACCGGGTCCAGCTCTCCCTCCCAGCGGCTGACCGCGACGCAGGCGACGCCGTTGCCGACGAGGTTGGTCAGCGCCCGGCACTCGCTCATGAACTTGTCGATGCCGATCAGCACGGCGAGCGCCTGGATCGGGATGTCGGGGATGACCGAGAGCGTCGCCGCCAGCGTCACGAAGCCCGCGCCGGTGACGCCGGAGGCGCCCTTCGAGGTCAGCATGGCGACGAGCAGGATGGTCAGCTCCTGCGTCAGCGTCAGCTCGGTGTTCGTGGCGTAGGCCAGGAACATCGTCGCCAGCGTCATGTAGATGTTGGTGCCGTCGAGGTTGAAGGAGTAGCCGAGCGGCACGGTCAGGCCCACCACGGAGGGCGAGCAGCCGAGGCGCTCCATCTTGCGCATGATCTGCGGCAGCACGCTCTCGGAGCTGGACGTGCCGAGCACGATCAGCAGCTCCTCGCGGATGTAGTTGACGAAGCGGATGATCGAGAAGCCGCAGAAGCGCGCGATGGTGCCGAGCACGACCAGCACGAAGAAGATGGCGGTGAAGTAGAAGGTCGCCACCAGCTCGAACAGGTTGACGATCGAGGCGACGCCGTACTGGCCGATGGTGAAGGCCATGGCGCCGAAGGCGCCGATCGGCGCCGCCTTCACCACGATCGCCACGATGCCGAAGAAGATGTCGGCCATGCGGTCGATCACGTGGCTGGTGGGCACGCGGTACTTCTCGGGCAGGGCGTTGATCGCGAAGCCCGTCAGCACGGCGATGAACAGCACCTGAAGCAGGTCGCCGGACGCGAAGGCGCCGAAGAAGGTGTCGGGGATGATCGCCATCAGGTGGTCGACCACGCCGTCGTGCTGCGCGCGGGCCGCGTAGCCCTGCACGGCGCGCGCATCCAGCGCCGAGACGTCGATGTTGAAGCCCGAGCCGGTCCGGAAGATCTTGGCGACGAGCAGGCCGATCACCAGGGCGAAGGTGGAGACCACCTCGAAGTAGACGATCGCCTTGATGCCGACCCGCCCGACCTGGCCCGCCGAGCGGACGGAGGAGATGCCGTGCACGATGGTCAGGAACACCACCGGCGCGATCACCAGCTTGATCAGCTTGATGAAGGCGTCGCCCAGCGGCTTCAGCGACGCGCCGAAATGCGGCCAGATCGCGCCGACCGCGACGCCGAGCACGATCGCGACCAGCACCTGCACGTAGAGCAGGGAAAACCAACGCTTCATCCGGCCCCTCCGATCCGGCCCGGGAACAGACAGCTTCGCCTCCTCCACCGAGCGGAAGACGGCCGTTCCCGGTGCGGGCGAGCCGGTTCGGCCGCGGAAGAGTCGGCTCCTGCCGGGTCGGCGGCAACTGCGCGGCCGCCAGGGTTGGCCGCAACTGTCCGTGAATTACAAAGAGGTAACGCCAAGGCATCGCCTGCCGTCAGTCCGGCCATCGCCGCGCCGCCCCGGCCTCGCGAGTTCCCCGTGCTCAATCCCGCCGGTCGTGCCGCAGCGCGACGGTGAAGGCGAGCTGGCTCAGCAGCGCCGCCGTGAGCAGCACGCAGGCCGAGGCCAGCGCCGGGTCCCCGCCGAAGCCGGCCGCGACGGTGCAGAGCGCGCCGATCACCATCTGCCCGCAGCCGTAGAGCCCGGCCGCCGCGCCGATCGCCTTCGGATCGACGCTGATCGCCTTGGTCAGCGCCACCGGCGCGGCGAGGCCGCAGCTCGCGACGAACAGGAACACCGGCGCCACCGCCGTGACCACGGAAAGCCGGCCGGCCAGCACCGCGCCCAGGAACAGCGCGGCGCCGAGCAGCGCGACGCCGCCGGCGAGGCGCAGCAGCGTGCCCATGGCGAGGCGTTGCAGCAGCCGGTTGGCGAGGAAGCTGCCCAGCGTCATGCCGAGGATCAGGATGAAGTAGTAGTAGCCCACCTCGTGCACCGGCCGGTGCAGCTCCTCGACGAAGATGAAGGGCGAGGCGGCCATGAAGGCGTAGATGCTGGTGGTGGCGAGGCCGCCGCCCACCACGTAGCCGAGGAAGGCCGGCTGCCGCAGCAGCCTGCCGTAGCCGCGCAGCAGCGCGGCGGGGCTGCCGCCGCCGCTCCCCTGGCCGGGACTGGCCGTCTCCGGCAGGCGCCACAGCACCAGCGCCAGGGTCAGCAGGGCGAGCGCCAGCATCGCGGCGAACACGGCGCGCCAGCCGAACAGCACGGCCAGCCAGCCGCCGAGCACCGGCGACAGGCCCGGCGAGGCGGAGAGCACGAGGTTCAGCAGCGCGAGCCGCGCCGCGGCCGCGCGCGGCTCCGCCGTGTCGCGCACGATCGCCCGGCCGAGCGCCAGCCCGGCGCAGCCGCCGAGCGACTGCACCAGCCGCGCCGCCAGCAGCGCGCCGAGCGAGTTGGCGAGCAGCGCGCCGAGGCAGCCCAGCGTGTAGAGGCCGAGCCCGGCCAGCAGCGCCGGCCGCCGCCCCGTCCGGTCCGAGACCGGGCCGTAGACGAGCTGCCCGGCCGCCAGCCCCAGCATGTAGAGCGTGATGGTGAGCTGCGCCGCCCCCGCGCCGACGCCCAGCTCCGCCGCCGCCTCCGGCAGGGCGGGGATGAAGATGTGCATGCCGAGCGTGCCGGAGGCGGTGACCAGCACCAGCAGCCAGAAGGGCGGCGGCGTCCGCGGCGCCGCCGCCGATCCGTGCAGCGCCCCGGGCGCCGCCGGCGCCCCCGCATCCCGTCCGAGCCTGTCCATGCCCCGCCGATGCTGCGCCCGCGAGGGCGGGTCGGCAAGGCGCCGCCGCCGGGGCCGGAACGCGCGCGGCCCGGCCCTGCGGCGCCGCGGCTCAGGCCGCGGCCAGCGTCGGGTAGTCGAGGTAGCCTTCCGGCCCCTGGCTGTACCAGGTGGCCTGCACGTCCGGGTTCAGCGCCGCGCCGCGCCGCAGCCGCTCCGGCAGGTCCGGGTTGGCCAGGAAGGTGCGGCCGAAGGCGATGGCGTCCGCCTGCCCGGCATCCAGCGCCGCCTGCGCGCTCGCCCCGTCGTAGTCGGAGTTCAGCACCAGCGGCCCGGAGAAGGCGGCGCGGATGGTGGGCGCCACGGGCGGGCGCGTCGCCTTGCCGAAGGTGCCTTCCGGCCCCGGCTCGCGCAGCTCCAGGAAGGCGATGCCGATCGCCGAGAGCGCGGCGGCGGCGGCGCCGAACAGCGACCACGGGTCGTCGTCGTCCGCCCCCTGGCGCGGCTCGTTGGGCGAGAGGCGCACGCCGGTGCGGTCCGCGCCCACCGTGTCCGCCACGGCCTGCGTCACCTCGGTCAGCAGGCGGATGCGGTTCTCCACCGGGCCGCCGTAGCGGTCGGTGCGGGTGTTGGCGTTGCCGCGCATGAACTGGTCGAGCAGGTAGCCGTTGGCGGCGTGGATCTCCACCCCGTCGAAGCCGGCCGCCATGGCGTTGGCGGCGGCGTGGCGGTAGTCGCCGATCAGCCGGGGAATCTCCTCCAGCGCCAGCAGCCGCGGCGCCTCGTAGGGCTTCTTGCCGTCATAGGTGTGGGCCATGCCGGGGGCGGGGATGGTGGAGGCGGAGACGGGTGGTACCCCGCCGATCATGTCGGGATGGACCAGCCGGCCCATGTGCCAGAGCTGGCAGAGGATGCGCCCGCCCGCCGCGTGCACCGCCGCCGTGACCGGGCGCCACGCCGCCACCTGCTCCTCGGTCCAGATGCCCGGCGTGTAGGGCCAGCCCAGCCCCTCGCGGCTGATCCCCGTCGCCTCCGAGATGATCAGCCCGGCGGCGGCGCGCTGCGCGTAGTACGCGGCCATGATCGGCGTCGGCACGTGCCCGCGCGTGCTGCGGCCGCGGGTGAGGGGGGCCATGAAGATGCGGTTGGGCGCCTCGATGGCGCCGATGCGGATCGGGTCGAACAGGGATGGCATCGCGTCCTCGCCTCGTCATGGGCCGGCGCCGCTCGGGCGGGCCGGTGCTTGCCGGCGAGTTTGGCGCATCGGCCGGACTTGCCAAGCGCGATCGAGGGTGAAGGTCGAGGCAGCCGGTCACCCCGGCGGGCGGGGCAGCGAGGCGAAGGCGCGCCGCCGCTCCTCCTCGGTGAGGTCGAGCCAGGTCAGGCCGGCATCCATGGGCACGACCGGACCGCCCGATCGCGCCGTGACGCCGAGGATGGCGTTGCCGGGGCCGACCACCAGCGGCTCGGCCTGCCGGCCGACCGGCCAGAGCCGTCCGTTCCGGAACCTCTCGCCGGGCTGCGCATCCACCGCCCATCCCTGCCGCAGCACGCCGCGCAGCCGCAGCACGGCCGGCACGAGGACCTGCCCGTCCAGCCGGCGCGCCGCCGTGGCCCAGGGGCCGCCGGAGACGAGCTGGATCAGCCCGAACACCGCCATCGCGACCGAGAACGCCGCCATCAGCACGAAGGTGACCGCCCGGTTCCAGTAGCGGTCGATGCCGATATCCGTGGTGAGCCATCCCGGCCGCGCCGGATCGCTCATCACCGCCACGGTGTAGTCGCCGAAATGGATGTCGGCGAACAGGTAGTGGACGTCCTGCGTCACCCGCGCGCCGGCCTTGCCGGTGTTGCCCGGGCCCGTACTGCTCAGCGTGATGTCGCAGCTCACGAGAAAGAGCTTGGAATGGCACCGGCCGTCGCTGATCCGGCCGGTGGTCAGCGGCAGGGCCGTGCCGCGCACCGCGTAGTCGCCGACGAGCCCGGGCGCGACGGAGACGCCGAGCCAGACGCACCCGCCGCCGAACAGCAGCACGCAGACCAGGCCGAGCAGCCTCGTCCGCCAGCCGCCGACGGGCGGCCGGAGCCGCAGCGGCCGGTTCGGCAGTTCGACGATGGGCGATGGCACCTGCGCTGGCCTCCGTGTTCCGTGGGGATGACCGCCACAAAACTTCCGGGGTTGCAACGGCCGGCCGGTTCCGGCCCTCCGTCACCCCGCCACGCCCAGCAGATCCGCGATCCGTGGCGTCGCCTTCAGCCCGCTGCCGGTCAGCACCACCACCGTCGTCTCCTCCGGCGCGATGGTGCCCGCCGCGAGCAGCCGCCCGAAGGCCGCCGCCGCCTGGGCGCTGGTCGGCTCGACGTAGAGCCCGTCCCGCGCCAGGGCGAGGGTCGCGGCGGCGATCTCGGCCTCCGTCAGCATCACCGCGCCGCCCTGGCTCTCCTCCAGCACGCCGAGCACCTCGCGCAGCCGGATCGGCCGGGCGATCGCGGTGCCCTCGGCGATGGTGGGCGCGGCCGCCGCCGGCTCCTCGTCCAGGAAGGCGCGGGCGACGGGCGCGCAATTGGCCGGCTGCGCCGCGAAGATGCGCGGCAGGCTCTCGATCTGCCCGGCGCGGCGCAATTCGGAGAAGCCGATGCCGCAGCCCAGCACGTTGGAGCCGGCGCCGCAGGGCACGATGACGTTGTCCGGGGCGCGGAAGCCGAGATCCTCCCACAGCTCGTAGGCGAGCAGCTTGGTGCCCTGGAGGAAGAAGGGGTGCCAGTTGTGGCTGGCGTAGAAGATGCCGTCCGCCCGCGCCTCGCCCTCGCGCTCGGCGGCGTCGGCGCAGTCCTGCCGCGTGCCGGGCACCAGCGCGATCGCCGCCCCGGCGGCGCGCGACTGCACCGTCTTGGCCGGCGAGGTCGATTCCGGCACCAGGATGCGCGCCCGCAGGCCGCCCGCCGCCGCGTAGGTGGCGATGGCGGCGCCGCCATTGCCCGAGGAATCCTCCAGCACCGACACGATGCCCTGCTCGCGCAGCAGCGACAGCATCACGGCGGCGCCGCGATCCTTGAACGAGCCGCTCGGCATCAGCCACTCGCACTTGGCGTGCATCGTCCCGCCCGCGAAGCGGCGCGGCACCAGCGGCGTGCGGCCCTCGCCGAGCGTGATCGGCGCGGCCGGCCGGAAGGGCAGGGCGGCGGCGTAGCGCCACAGGCCGGGCGCCGCCGGGTCGATCGCCTCGCGCCCGATGCCCGGCAGCGGCGTCAGCAGCAACGGCCGGCGGTCGCCATCCGCATCCGCCTCGGCGCACCAGCGCGGCGCGTCGAGCGGCCAGGTGCGGCCGGTGAGGGGATCGAGGTAGGCCGGCGCGTCGGGCGTGTCGCTCATGCCCGCAAGGTCGCGTGCGGCCTCCCTTCCGGCAAGGCCGGACGCGGCATCCGCCGCGGCACGGTCGCGTGCGGCGTCGTCCCGGCGCGACCGGGACCGCCGGCGCGGCCCGCGGGCGCCATCCGCCATCCCGCGCGGCGGGGCCGTCCGCGACGCACGCCGCCGCATCCGTCGCGCTTCCGCCGGCCGCCGCCGCTCCCTCGCTCGCAGCCGCCGTCGCGACCCTCGCTCGCAGCCGCCGTCGCGACCCTCGCTTGCGGCCGCCGTCGCGGCGGGCGCATGCTGCGCCATGCCCGACCACAGCGCCGAACTGCGCCGCCTCGCCTGCGACCTCGTCGCCATCGACAGCCGCAGCTTCCTCTCCAACATCCCCGTCGCCGACCGCATCGAGCAGGCGCTCGACGGCTTCGAGATCGAGCGCCTCGACTACGCCGACGCGGCCGGCACGCCCAAGCGCGTGCTGGTCGCGCATCGCGGCCCGCCCGGCGGCATCGCCCTCTCCGGCCACATGGACACGGTGCCGGCCACGGGCTGGGAAGGCGACCCCTGGGACCCGCGCATCGACGCCGAGGGCGTGCTGCACGGGCTCGGCTCGCAGGACATGAAGGGCGCCATCGCCGCCGCCATCCTCGCCGCCCGCGCCGTGCCGGCCGACGTGCCGGCCACGCTGCTGCTCACCACCGACGAGGAGACCAGCAAGGAAGGGGCGCGGGTGGTCGCCGGCCGCTCGCAACTCGCCGCCTCGCTGGCCTTGCGCGGCATCGTGGTGGCGGAGCCGACCGGCCTCGCCCCGGTGCGCGGCCACCGCACCCACGTCAACTTCCAGGTCGAGGCGGCCGGGGTGCAGGCGCACTCCTCCACCGGGCGCGGCACCAACGCCAACTGGGCGCTGCTGCCCTTCCTGGCCGAGATGAAGGCGCTGTTCGACCGGCTGCGCACCGACCCCGCGCTGCTCGACCCGGCCTACGACCCGCCCTTCTCCGACTTCAACCTGATCCTCGACAACCACGGCACCGCGATCAACGTCACCGTCGCGCGCGCCACGGCGCGCATCAAGTTCCGCTACAGCCGCTCCATCGACCCGGAGCCGGTGGTGGCGGCGGTGCGCGCGGCGGCCGAGCGCGCCGGCCTCTCCTTCGACGCCACCTACGAGGGCCGGCCGCCCGAGCTGCCGGCGGACCACCCGCTGATCCGCCTCGCCGCCGAGGCGACCGGGCTGCCCGCCGGCACGGTGCCCTTCGGCACCGACGCCTCCGAGATGCAGGGCCTCGCCCCCTGCGTCATCCTCGGCCCCGGCTCGATCGCCACCGCCCACACGCCGCACGAGCATGTCGCGATGCGCGACCTGGAGGCGGCGGTGCCGCTCTTCGCCCGGCTGCTGCGCGACGGCGCGGCGCTGCCGCCCGCCGGCTGAGGGGTCCGCCTGCCGGGGGGGGCGCGGGCCCCGGCCCC
>NZ_JALPRX010000084.1 GCF_023223525.1 Roseomonas acroporae
CATGTCGCGATGCGCGACCTGGAGGCGGCGGTGCCGCTCTTCGCCCGGCTGCTGCGCGACGGCGCGGCGCTGCCGCCCGCCGGCTGAGGGGTCCGCCTGCCGGGCGGGAAGCGGCCCCGGCCCGCTTCCCGCCCGGCGGCGCCGCGCGACTGCCCCGGCCGGCACGCCCCCGCCCGGCGCCGGCCCCTCCGTCGCGTCGCCGGCGCGCCCCCCCCACGCCGACATTCCCGCCCCCGGGGCGGCCGGCGGAGGGCAGGGCTGCGCGCGGCGCGGCCAGCCATGGCTGCCATGCCGTGCCGCGACTTGCCGACGGTGCTGCCGCTTTCCATCTTGCCGAAGGTCGCGGCCGCGCCGATGGCGGCCGCCGGTCCGAGGCACGCTCCCATTCCGTGCGGCTTCGTGCATTCTCGGGCGTTGGCATGGCCGCGTCGCCCGTCGTCCCGCCATGCCGATGCGCCACGAGGCGTGCCGGAAGGAAAGCCAGAAAAGATGCCACAGCTCACCGAGGACGGGCGCCGCGCCGTCGACGAGATCGCCCGCAACACCGGCTTCGGCCCGGATGCCGTGACCACGATGCTGAACGCGATGATCGCCGGCGGCGGCTACATGGCGCAGTTCAGCCATCCCGAGCTGGGCGGCATGGGGCAGTGGTCGCGCGGCGGCATGCTGATGATCGGCGACATGTTCAACAACGGGCTGAAGGCCCGCGTGGACCAGCTCGCCAACGCCCTCTCCGACGCGATGCAGCGCGGCCCGCTGGTGGCGGCAAGCGATGGCGGCTTCATGTCCTCGGGAGGGCAGTTCGGCGGGCAGGGCTGGTGGCCCTCCGAGCTGGGCTCGCCCTCCTCCAGCGGCGCGCAGAACGACATGCGCTACGCCATCTTCCCGGGCGCGCGCCGGCTGGCCGTGCTCCAGGGCGGCCAGGTGACGGTCTACGACACGCGCGACCATTCGCTGTACGGCGTGTCGCAGCAGCAGGGCGGCAGCCAGTCCCTGTCCTTCAACAGCCAGTACGGGACGGTCCGGCTGGAGGACCTGCCGGTCGTCTCCGGCGGCATGACGGGCGGCTCCGCCCCCGCCGCCGACCATGGCGGCACCTATGGCGACGCCCCGGCTGTCCACGCCCCCGAGCCGCCGCGCGACTTCCAGCCGCAGTCGGCCGCCTTCGGCCAGCCGGCCGTCGGCGCACCGGTCGGCCGGCCGGGTGGCCAGTCGGGTGGCCAGACGGGCGGGCAGGACGTGATCGGCCTGCTGGAGCGGCTCGCCACGCTGCACCAGAACGGCGTGCTGACCTCCGAGGAGTTCGCCGCGAAGAAAGCGGAGCTGCTCGGGCGTCTCTGACGCCCGCGCTCCGCCCCGCCGCCACCTGCCGGGCGTCTGGGGCCGGGCGCCCCGGGCAGGGACGCCCGTGACGGGGCGCCCGTGCCCGACCGCGGGCCGCCGTCGCCCGTCCGGGGCGCCCGCCCCGGACCCCGCGCCAGGGATGGCCGGGAGAGGCTGACGCTCCCCGCCGGGCCCACGTTTCCGCGGGACCGGCCGGTCAGCGCAGCGTCACGCTCGCCACCACCTGCCGGAACTCCGGCAGCATGGCCTCGAACCGGTCCTCCGGCGCCGAGGCCAGGGCCCGGAAGCTGCCGCCGCCCGGGGGCAGCACCAGCCACTGGATCAGCCGCATCGCCGTCCCGCTCCGCTGGTCGCGCGCCCGCGCCGTCAGCACGGTCGCGGGCTGACCGGCCACGGTTTCGGCGGGCGCCTCCTCCACCGTCATGTCGACGAGGCCGTTCAGGCTGCGCAGCCCGAGCTCGGCCAGGGTGCGGGGCTCGCCGCGCAGCGGCTGGTTGTCGACCGAGGCGGCCAGCGTCATGGTCGGCACCGCCGGCCCGCCCGGCGCCGCGCCGTCCGGCGCCAGCATCGCGGCCGAGCCGAGCATCGCCATGCGGAAGCGCAGGTTCGGCGTCTCCGCGAAGGCGAAGCGCAGCGCCGCCCGCTCCGCCGCCGCGTCCGGCCGGCGCAGCACCGTGGTCGTGAGCGCCCTGTCCACCGCCTCGCGCTGCGCCGCCGACGGCCGGCCGGGCAGGTTGACCGTGACGAGCGCGGTCATGCCGTCGCCCGGCAGCAGCAGCAGCCACTTCGCCACCGGATCGCCGCGCAGGTACTGCGTGCCCGTCACGAGCAGCCCCTCGCGGCCGCCCACCGTGACCGTGCGCCGCGTCTCCTCGCCGATGCCCTGTTGCAGCAGGCGCTCCGAGGTCAGCCCGTCGCGCAATTGCGCGAAGGCGGCGCCCGGAAGCTGCGCGAACACGATGCTGGCGCCGGAGGCCGCCTCGGCGAAGCCGCTGAAGCCGGTGGCGGGGGCGAAGCCGGCGGGCGGCTCCATCCCGATGGCGCTGCCCGCCGGGAAGACCGGCTCGGCCAGGGCGGGCCGCGCCAGGAGCAGCGCCAGGGCGAGCAGCAGCGCGCGGGCCGGCGCCGGGAGGCGCCGGGGGGAGTGGTTGCGAAGGGGGGGCGGTGTCGTCATGGCACGCATCGGCCCCGGCCCGGCCCCGCGGGTCAATCCCGCCGGGGCCGAGCCCGATGAAGTCCGTCCCGTCCCGGTCCGTCCCGCCGGCATCGAACCTGACGGGAGCGTCCCGCCAGGAGCATCCGGCCGGGGCGGGACCGGTTCCGGCCTCAGTCCACCCGGATGTTGCCCTTGCGGATCACTTCCCGCCAGCGCGCGATCTCGGCATCGATGAAGGCCTGGAACTGCTCGGGCGTGTCGCCCACCGGCTCGGCGCCCTGCTCGGCCAGCTTGGCGCGGGCGGCGGGGTCGGCGACGATCGTCTTCATCGCCCCGGCCAGCTTGTCGATGATCGGGCGCGGCGTGCGCGCCGGGGCCTGCAACCCGAACCAGGCGAAGGTCTCGAGCGCCGGGAAGCCGGCCTCGCGCACCGTCGGCACGTCGGGCAGGGTGGGGGCGCGCTGCGGGCTGGTGACGGCGAGCGCCCGCAGCCGGCCGTCGCGGATGTGGCCGAGGGCGGAGGGCAGGTTGTCGAAGGCCACGTCCACCCGGCCGGCGATGGCGTCGGTCAGCATCGGGCCGGAGCCGCGATAGGGCACGTGGATGAAGTCGCCGCCCGCCTGCTGGTGCAGCAGCTCGCCGGTCAGGTGCAGCGAGGTGCCGTTGCCCGAGGAACCGAAGGTCACGCCGTCCTTCTTCGCCTTCGCCACCAGCCCGGCGAGGTCGCGCACCGGCGAATTCGCGGGCACGATGATGACGTTGGGTACGTTGGCGAGGTTGGAGACCGCCGCGAGGTCCTGCGGCTTGTAGGGCATCTGCGCCCCGTACAGGCCGTAGTTGATGGCGGCCGTGCCGATCGTGGTCATCAGCAGCGTGTAGCCGTCGGGCTCGGCGCGGGCGACCACCTCGCCGCCGATGTTGCCGCCGGCGCCGGGCCGGTTCTCGACCACGAAATTCCCGTTCAGCACGGCGCCCAGCCGCTCGGCCAGGATGCGGGCGAGCAGGTCCGTGGTGCCGCCCGGCGAGAAGGGCACGATGATGCGGACGGGGCGGGACGGGTAGTTCGCCTCCTGCGCCAGCGCCGCGCCCGGCAGGACGAGCCGCGAGGCGAAGGGCAGGGCGGCCAGCAGCGAGGCGCCCTGGATGAGCTGTCGGCGGGTGGCGTCGGTCATGGCCTGTCGTCTCCTCGGAAAGCGGTTCGTGCCCGCCCGGGCGGCGGGGGGCCGATGCCCTATGTATGGACATGGACGGCCTGTCACGGAAGCGCGGCACGCTCCGGTCCGCCATGCGGCCGCCCCGGGCGCGGGGCGGCCGCATGGCGGAACCGTCCCGGCGTGGCGCCCCCGGCCTGGTGACTACCGGTGGGGCGACCACCGGCTGGGCGACCATGGGCAGGGTGCCCCGTCCGGGGCGGTCGCCTCTCCCGGACGCGTCCACCCGGACGTCACCCCGGCCGCGCTCCCGATCCCGCCGGCCGTTTCCCAGTGGCACCCCGGGGCGCGCGCCCGGCCGCCTATCCCAGCGTCTCCATCAGCCCGCGCAGAGTCGCGCAGCGCGGCGCGAGCTGTTCCCACAGGATGTGCTCGTGCGCCGCATGCGCGCCCGCGCCGGGCACGCCGAGCCCGTCCAGCGTCGGCACGCCGAGGGCGGCGGTGAAATTCCCGTCCGAGCCGCCGCCGCGATACTGCCGCGGCAATTCGTACCCGTTGCCCGCCGCGATGGCGCGCGCCCGCTCGTACAGCGCGAGCCCGGCCGGCGTCTCGGCGAAGGGCGGCCGGTTCATGCCGCCCGTGACCTCGATCGCGATGCCGTCGGGCAGGCCGGGGGCGAGGGTCTCCGGCAGGGCCAGGAGGGCGCGCTCCAGCCGCTCGCCATCCTCGGCCGTCGCCACGCGCAGGTCGATCTCGCACCCCGCCTCGTGTGCGACGACGTTGGGCCGCGTGCCGCCCCAGACCGGCGCGACGTTGGTGGTGACCCCGCGCGCGAGGTCCACCAGCCCGTTTGCCGCCTCGATCACCCGGGCCAGCCCCAGCACGGCGCTGCGCCCCGCCTCCCAGTGCGTGCCGGAATGCGCGGCGCGGCCGGCGACGCGCACGGCGAAGCGCCCGACTCCCTTGCGCGCGGTGACGCAGTGGCCCTCGGCGCTGGCGGGCTCGGGGATCAGCACGGCGACGGCGTCGCGCGCCGCCGCCTCGATCGTGGCGCGGCTGCTCGGGCTGCCCACCTCCTCGTCCGGCGTCAGCAGCAGGGCGACCGGGCGTCGCGTCGGCGTGCCCTCGCGCAGGATCGCGCGCAGCGCGTGGAAGGCGATGTAGCTGCCCGCCTTCATGTCGTAGATGCCCGGGCCATGCGCGCGCGGCCCCTCCACGCGGTACGGCATGCGCGCCAGCGTGCCGTGGTCCCACACCGTGTCGAGATGCCCGACCACCAGCACCGCCTTCCCCTCGCCGGGCGAGCGCGCCAGCAGCATGTCGCCGTGGCCCCGCGTGCCGGGGAGGCGGCGCAGGTGGGCGCCGGCGGCGCCGAGGCCGGATTCCGCCAGGTCCAGCAGCCGGTTCACCGCGGCGGCGTCGGTGGTCGGCGTCTCCAGCAGCACCCAGTCGCGCAACTCGTCGAGCATCGGCCCGGAAGCGGCAGCCGATGGGCCGATCGCGGTCTGCGGCATGCGCCGGGTCCTCCTCTGCGGGATGGCGGCGCGGTCCGCGCCCGAGCCGGAAAGCAAAGGCCAGCCGGCATGGGCTGGCAAGGACAGGCGCGGCGTGCCCGACGCGCGGGCCCGCCGGCGGCCACGACCAGCCGGCGCCGCCGCCGCGCGGCCGCCCCGCCCTGCGGCCGGGCCGGCCGCGGGACCGGCCCGCCGCCCGCCGCGCCCTTCCACTTGTCCACCGCCGGACCGGCGCGCTACAGCAGCCCGCACATGCATGCCCCCAATGTGCCGAACGGATGCCGCGCCACGGCGGCCCACCACCTCCGCGCCACCCGGGGGAAGGCCGGTGGCTGAACGCGCGGCGCCCGGCATGGCCAGGGACCGTGCCGCCATCGCCCAGGCCATCATGCAGGCCCCCACCATGCAGACTTCCGTCGGCCAGACTTCCGCCGGGCAGACTTCCGCCGGGCAGACTTCCGCCGGGCAGACTTCCGCCGGGCAGACTTCCGCCGGGCAGACTTCCGCCGGGCAGACTTCCGCCGGGCAGGCCCCCGCCGGGGCCGCCACCGCGCAGGCCACCATCGCCCGGGACTGGCACGCCGTGCCCCGCGCGCTGCGCGGCGCCACCGTGGCGCTGGGCAATTTCGACGGCGTGCATGTCGGCCACCGCGCCGTGCTGCGCGCCGCCCACGCCGCGCGGCCCGACCTGCCGCTCGCCGCCCTGACCTTCGAGCCGCACCCGCGCGAGCATTTCCGGCCCGAGGACCCGCCCTTCCGCCTCACCCTGCTGCCCGCCAAGGCCGAGGCGCTGGCCGGGGCGGGCGCCGGGATCGTCTACGCGCTGCCCTTCGACGACGACCTCGCCGCCCTCAGCGCCGAGACCTTCGTGGAGGAGGTGCTGCACCGCGGCCTCGGCGTGCGCCACCTCGCCTGCGGCGCGGACTTCGCCTTCGGCCATCGGCGCGGCGGCGACGCCGACTTCCTGGCGGCCGCCGCCGAGGCGCGCGGCATCGGCCTGACCGTGGTGCCGCCGGTGGTGGACGCCGCGGGCCCGATCTCCTCCACCCGCATCCGCCGGCTGCTCCAGGACGGCTACCCGGAGCGCGCGGCGGCGGAGCTCGGCCGGCCCTGGGAGGTGCGCGGCCACGTCGCGCACGGCGACAAGCGCGGCCGGCTGCTCGGCTTTCCCACCGCCAACCTGCCCCTCGGCCGGCACCTGGAGCCGGCGCGCGGGGTCTACGCGGTGTCGGCCGTGCTGCCCGGGGGGGGAATGGCGCTGGGCGTGGCCAATATCGGCCGCCGCCCCACCGTGGACGGGACCGAGAGCCGGGTGGAGGCCCACCTGTTCGACTTCGCCGGCGACCTCTACGGCCGGGAGATCGCCGTCCGGCTACACCGCTTCCTGCGTCCCGAGCGGAAATTCCCGGGGCTGGAGGCGCTGCGGGCGCAGATCGCGCTGGACGCGGCGGCGGCACGGGCGGCGCTCGCCTGAGTCGGAGACCGGAGGCTCTCAACGGGTCCGGTCCCGGGTAACGCGTGCCGGCCGGCTCACCGGTGCCGGCACGGCCCCGCCGCGCCCGGCGGCCCGCCCGCCGGCGGCGACCTGCCCCGGTCCGCGGTCCGGCTCACCAGCGCCGCGAGGGGCCGCGCGACGGCGGCGGGCCCCGGTGCGGCCCCCGGTTGTTCCAGCCCGGATGGCCGCGGTTCCAGTTCGACCGGGGCGGCGGCCCGTGCCAGCCGCGCGGCGGCGACCGGTACCAGCCCCCGTGCCAGCCACGGTTGTCGTGCCAGCGGTAGTAGCGGCGGTTGTTGCTGTTGGCGATGGCGGCACCCGCCACCAGCCCGGCGGCGCCGGCCGCCACGGCGGTGCCGACCTGGGCCTGCTGGGCCTGCTGCTGCTGCTCGAACTGTGCCGCCGGCGCCATCTGCTGCCAGGCGGCGCAGGCCTGCTGGTTGCCCTGCTGGCAGGCGATCGCGGCGGATTGCGCCTGCGTCTGCGCCGGACCCGGCGGCGGCACGCAGGCCGCCAAGCCGAACGTCGCCAGCAGCGCCGCGGCGCGGAAGGCAATCGGGGTGCGGGCAAGGCACAGCATGATGCGCTTCCTCGGTTGACCGCGGCATCATGCCGATAGTCCGGAGAAAGGCGAGGGGAGGCCGGTCCGGCATGGGCATGCGCGCATCCGGCCGAGGCATCCACGCATCGTGGCCGCGCATTGTGGCCAGGGAGCGGGGCCGGGTGGCCGAGGCGAATCGGGGCGCCCCGTCACGCCTTCGGCCTCCGGCGTGCGGCCGGCCTGCCAACCCCGCGCGCGATGCCGGCCGGCGCGGGGCGGGGCCCATGCCGGCCGGGATCAGAGGTTGGTCTGCTCCTCGGCCGGCACGGCCTCGCCGGGGCGGTGGTAGAGCGCCGCGCACTCGGCCGCCAGCACGCCACCGGTCACGGGCAGGTCGTCGCGGAAGGCGTCGACGATGAAGTCCACGGTGTCGAGGTGCCGGCCCTCGAAGTACATGCGGTGCACGTCCCCGCGCCCCGCGCCGTAGACGATCCGCCCGATCCGGGCCCAGATCGAGGCCATCGAGCACATGCCGCAGGGCTGCAGCGTGGCATAGAGGGTGGCGCGCCGCAGGTCGGTGTCGCCGAGCGCCTCGCAGGCGCGGCGGATCGCCACGATCTCGGCATGGGCGGTCGGGTCGAGCCGGCGGTCCACCTCGTTGTGCCCCTCGCCGACGACGCGCCCGTCCAGCACGATCACGCAGCCGATCGGGTTGCCCCCCGGCGCGGAGTCGCCCTCGCGGGCGAGCGCGATGGCGCGCCGCATGTGGCGCAGGTCGTCGTCCGTCGTCGGCACGGGCGGTGTCGTATCCGATGGCATGGCGTTCTCCGCCGGCCAGAGCGCCTGCGCCGCGCCATGGTTGCCTGCCGGACTCCCGGCCCTCGATCCGGCACGCCCTGCGGGGGGGCCTCCGGGGCGCCCGGTGGGGCGGCCCGGTGGGGAGGCCCGATGAGGAGACCCGGATCGGGGCGCATCCGTGGCGGAACGCGGCGAGGCCGCGGCCGGTCGCTCCCGTCGCGATTCGCGCGGGCGACGGGATTGGCCGAGCGGACTCGCGGGCAGGAGGTTCCGAAGGGGGCTTCGGCCCCCAATGCGTCTTCGGCGCGAGGCCCGGGGCGGAGCCGCGGACGGGTCGGCGACCGTCGCCGTGGCCATATGCCGCAGGGCTTGGGGCGCCGCCGGGGTTAGCCCCGCGTGCCGCGATACCGGCGCGTCGCGGCCGCGGCACCCGTGGTGCGGGCCCCGGCCGGGGCGACGGCGCCGGCCGGCCGGCCGGCATCGAAGCCGAGGAAGCCGATCTCGGGCTGCGCCGCGCCGCCATCCCCCGCCCAGAGGCGCGGCGCGTTGACCTGGGTGGCGATCGGCGTGGCGGTGGAGCGGACCCGCGCCTCGGCCGCCTCGGCACGACGTGCCTGGGCGGCCTCGCGCGCGGCGGTGCGGCGATCGCGCGGCGGCGCGCCCGCCGTCTCCGGCGCGTCGCCCGGGCGCGCGGCCGGCGGGGCGGCGCGCGAGCCGCGGGCGGAAAGGAGGTAGAAGAGGATCTCGTTGCGCCCCTGGTCCACGGCGGCATCGATCGGCGACAGGCCGAGCACGTTGCGCGAATCGAGGTCGGCGCCGCGGCTCACCGCCTCGCGCACGGCCGGCAGGTCGCCGCGGTTGATCGCGTCGAACAGGGCGGCATTGGGCGAGAGGTTGGCGTTCGGGTCGGGCGGGATCGGTTCCGGCGTGCGCCGGCCGACCAGGCCCGGCAGGGCGGCCGGCTGCGGCCGGCGGCTCTGCTGCTGCTGCGGCATGCCGCCGCCGAGGCCGCCCATGCCGCCGCCGCCGAGGCCGCTGGCGCTCGGGATGCCGGCGCCGGTCGCGCCGCCGCCGTACTGCGCCTGGGCCGGCGTGGCGAGCCCGGGCAGCAGGGGCGCGGCGGCGAGGGTGAGCAGGGCGAGGAGGGGACGGGTCCGGCGCATGGCGGGCATCCTATAGGCGATTTCCCGGTCGCGTGCAGCCTCCGCCGGCGTCGCCCCGACGGGCGAGCCCCGACGAGCGAGCCCCGGCAGGGGAACCGTCGCCCGCCCGGGCCGCCGGCCGCCGTCTTCCCGGCGCCGCCCGGCTCAGCGCCCTTCCCGGCGCCACGCCAGCAGCGCCGTGCCGAGCACCAGCGGCAGGGCCAGCCAGGGCGGCAGCAGCGGCAGGGCGGCGATGCCGGTCACGGTGTGGTCGCCGTTGCGCCGCAGCCCGATCCAGCCGCGCCCGCCCGAGGCGGCGGCGTCGCGCCCCGGCGACACGCGGCGCAGCTCCGGCACCGCCGGCTCGCCGCCGGCGGCCTCCGGCCCCAGCCAGCGCGCCCCGCCGCCGGTGGCCTCCACGATCGGGCGCAGCCGCGCCTCGTCGGCGCGCAGGTCGGCGATCTCCAGCGGGTTGGCGGCGGCGGCGGCGGCGAAGACGGCGCGGGTGCCGTCGCTCACCTCCCAGACGCCGGGCAGGGTGGCGGGCATGGTCAGCCCGGCACGGCCGGGCGCGCCCGGCTCCGGCCGGCGGCGGGTGACGGTGCCGTCCGGCGCGGTGACGGTGAACTCCGGCGGCGGATCGGCGGAAAGGCTGCGGCGCTCGGCCAGCAGGCGGCCATCCTCGATCTGCGCCGTCAGGTCCTCCTCCTCCAGCTCCGGCTCGTGCATCAGCCAGTGGGCCGTGCGGCGCAGCAGCTCCGCCTGCGGGCCGCCGCCGTCATGCCCGCGTGACCACAGCCAGATCTGGTCGGACAGCATCAGGGCGACGCGGCCTTCCTCGACGCGGTCGAGCAGCAGCAGCGGCTCGCCGCCACCGGCCTCCATCACCGTGGCGCCGGCGCGCGGATCGGCGCCGATGCTGCGGTACCAGCGGCCCCAGCCCGGGGCCGCGCCGTCGGAACCCGCGCCTCCTGGCCCCGCGCCTCCCGGCCCAGCGCCTGCCGGGCCGCCGGCCGCGCCGCTCCCGCCCGGCGGGGCGCCGGCGGCCGGCACCGGCCGGTTGGCGCCGGGCAGGCCGGCGGTGACGGGGTGGCGCGCGCCGGTCTCGGTGACCAGCGGCCGGAAGGCGCCCTCGCGCACGCTGCCCGCGCCGAGCGGCGGCCGCACCGGCAGCACCGCGCCGAGCGGCGTCAGCGCGAGGCTG
Organism: Roseomonas acroporae; assembly: GCF_023223525.1. Taxonomy (GTDB): domain Bacteria; phylum Pseudomonadota; class Alphaproteobacteria; order Acetobacterales; family Acetobacteraceae; genus Roseomonas_E; species Roseomonas_E acroporae. The sequence continues at coordinate 10,346 of NZ_JALPRX010000084.1, forward strand.
GTGGGGCCCACGAATTCCGGCCCCACCGAGAGCAGCAGCGCCCCGCCCTGGCGGACGTAGTTGGCGATGTTGCGCAGGTAGGCGGGCGGCAGGATGCCGCGGTTGGCGAAGCGGTCGAACACGATCAGGTCGAAGTCGCGCAGCTTCTGCTGGAACAGCTCGCGCACCGGGAAGGCGATCAGCGCCAGCTCGTTCAGCGGCGTCAGGTCGTCCTTCTCGGGCGGGCGCAGGATGGTGAAGTGGACGAGGTCGACGTTCGGGTCGGCCTTCAGCAGCCGCCGCCAGGTGCGCTCGCCCGGGTTGGGCTCGCCGGAGACGAGCAGCACGCGCAGCCGGTCGCGCACGCCGTTGATGGTGACCACGGCGCGGTTGTTCAGCTCCGAGACCTCGCCCGGCAGCGGCTCGGCGGCGATCTCGACCACGGTGGGGCCGCCGCGCTCGATCGGCACGGTGATGCGGTGGTCGGCGCCGACGCGCACGCTCTCGACGCGCGGCGCGGTGCCGGCGCGGCGCACCGTGAGCCGCGCGCTGCCGCCGGGACCGTCGGCGCGCCCCGGCGGCACGCCGAGATCCTCGATCGCCACGCGCAGCTCCACGGAGCGGCCGACGATGCCGAAGCCCGGCGCCTCGACCACCCGCAGCCGCCGGTCGGTCTCGCCGGGGCGGCCGGGCAGCAGCAGGTGCACCGGCGCCTCGACGGGCGGGGCGGCCGGCACGTCGTGCGCCTGCCCGTCGCTGAGCAGGATCACGCCGGCCAGGCGCGGGCGCGGGATGTCGGCCAGCGCCCGCTCGGCGGCGGCGAAGAGCAGGGTGCCCTGGCGGCCGGCCTCCGGCACCTCGATGGTGCGCAGCTCCAGGTCGGGCAGGCGGACGGCGCGCGCCTCGATCTCGCGCCGCGCCGCCTCGATGGTGGCGCCGCGCGCGCCGAGCCGGGCGCTGTCGCTGCGGTCCACCACCAGCAGCGCGATGTCGGGCCGCATCTCGCGCGTCTCCTCGACGAGCCGCGGGTTGCCGAGCGCCAGCAGCAGCAGCGCGAAGGCCAGCGCCCGCCACCAGGCGCCGCGCGCGCGGCGCCACACCGCCGGGGCCAGCGCCAGCAGCGCCAGCAGGGCGAGCGCCGCCAGCAGCCAGACGGGCAGGATGGGGGCGAAGTCGATGCCGGCGACGGCCTGGCGCATGGCTCAGCGGGCCTCCGCCCGGGCCAGCGACAGGCCGGGCGACAGGCCGAGGCCCGCGAACAGCGCGCCGGTCGCGGCGGCGACGCGGCGCCCGGCCCGCGCATGGGCGTCGGCGGTGCGCGGCCGCGTCGGCGGCACGGCCATGCCGGCGTAGCGCGGCGCGCCGGTGCCGGCGATCAGCGCCACCACCGGCGCGGCGAGCCGGCCGGGCGCGTGCGCCGGCACCGCCAGCGTGGCGGCCCAGGCGGGCAGCGGCACGGGCGGGGAGGCGAGCAGCATGGCGGTCATGGTCAGTTCCCCAGCCGTTCCAGGATGGCCGGCACGTGCACCTGGTCGCCCTTGTAGTTGCCCGTCAGCGCGTACATCACGAGGTTGACGCCGAAGCGGTAGGCCAGGGTCCGCTGCCGCGCCCCGCCGGGGATCGGCGCGTAGGGGCTCTGCCCGTTGCGGTCCACCGCCCAGGCCGAGGCCCAGTCGTGCCCGCCGATGATGACGGGGCTGACGCTGTCGTTCGCCCGGTCCTGGTCGCGCGCCGCCCAGACCTCGCCGCCGGCGAAGCGGCCGGGCATCTCCGGCAGCAGGTAGAAGGCGCGGCGCAGCACGTGCTCGTCCGGGATCGGCGCCAGCGGCGGGATGGCGAGGTCGCGCGTCACCCGGCGCAGCGCCGCCCGCGTGCCGGGGGCGAAGCCCTCGCCCGAGCCCTCGTCGCGCGTGTCGAACAGGATGATGCCGCCCGCGCGCATGAAGGCGTTGAGCGCGGCGACCGCGGCCGGGTCCGGCTGCGGCGCGTCGGCGGTCAGCGCCCAGTAGAGCAGCGGGTAGAGCGACAGGTCGTCGCGCGCGGGGTCCACCGCCATCGGCTCGGCCAGCGCCGCGGCGGTGCGCCGGTTGACGTAGTCGGAGAGGCCGGCGAGGCCCGAGCGCAGCGTCTCGTCGAGCTGCGCGTCGCCGGTCGCGACGTAGGCCAGCCGGGTGGCGAGCGCAGCCGCCTCCGGCGAATCGCCGCCCTGCCCGCTTCCCGGCCCGCTTCCCTGGGCGCTTCCCTGCGCGCTTCCCTGGGCCCGCGCGGGACCGGCGGCGAGCAGGGCCAGCCCCAGCCCCAGCCCCAGCAGCGCGGCGGCGCCGGCGGCGCGCCGTCCCCGGCCGCCGGCGGCGCCGCCGGCCGGCCTGTCGCCGGCTCCTCCGCCGGCCGACCGCCGCAGCAGACCGCGCAGGCCGAGCGAGACCAGCAGGTCGGCCGCCAGCAGCAGCAGGGCCAGGGCCAGCAGCCAGGGGCCGAGGTCGCGCTCGGCCGGCACGCCGCCGATCCCGAGCAGCGCGGTGCCGGGCGGCGGCGGGGGGGGGGGGGG
>NZ_JALPRX010000085.1 GCF_023223525.1 Roseomonas acroporae
GCGCGGCGGCGAGGCGCGGCGGCGGCAGGGCGGCGCCGAGGTTCAGCGCGCGCCGCTCGCCGCCCTCGCCGCCGCCGGATCCCGCGGCGGCCTGCCCCGGCGCGCCGTACCAGCCCGGCGGGTGCAGCGGCGAGGGGATGGTGGCGTCGATCCGCCCGGCCTCCACCGGCACGGCGGCGGGCGGGGCGGGGCCGAGCCGGCCGAACCCGTCCAGCGTCTCCAGCGGCGCCAGCCGCGCGGCCGGCCCGCGCTCCTCGCCGCCCGCCACGCCCGCCGAGAGCGCCACGATCCGCCGCAGCATGTCCACGAACAGGCCGGAGAGCGGCAGGCTGGACCATTCGGCGTTGGCGGTGACGTGGAACAGCACCACGCGCCCCTGGCCGCGCGCCTCGGCGGTGACGAGCGGCGTGCCGTCGGCCAGCCGTGCCCAGCTCCGCTCGGAAAGGCGCGGCGAGGGTTCCGCCAGCACCTGCCGCTCCACCGTGATCTCGGGCGGGATGGCGAGGCCGGCGAAGGGCGAGTTCTCGGGGAAGGCGGCCAGGGCCTGCGGCTGCTCCCAGGAGAGCGCGCCGCCGAGCTGCCGCTCCCCGGCGCGCAGCGGCACCGGCAGCAGCGGGTCCGGGCGCGGCTCGCCCCGGTCGCCGCCCCGGTCGCCGCCCCGGGCGCCGCCCCGTTCACCGATCGCGGCGGCGAGGCGCGGGCCGGCGAAGCGCACCAGCGTGCCGCCGGCCTCCACCCAGCGCAGCAGCGCGTCGCGCTGCGGGCCCGGCGGCACCTCCCGGTCGGTCAGCACCAGCACGGAGAGACGGCGCGCGAGAAGCTGCTCCAGCGTGCCCCGGCGCAGCTCCGCGTAGGGGGCGAGGGCGCGGTCCACGTAGAACAGGTCGCCGATCAGCGGCGTGTCGGCCGCCTCCTCGGAGGCGGGCAGCAGGCCGACGGGGCGGCGGCGGAAGCGCTCGTCCAGCAGCATCACCCCGTTGGCGCCGGGCGGGCCGCCATTGCCGCCCTCCAGCTCCAGCCGGCTGAGGTTGTTGCGGACCTCCAGCGGCAGGTCGAGCGTGGCCTCGCCGGCCGTCCCGTCGGCGGGGACCGGGACCGGCACGCGGGCCAGGGTGCGGCCGTCCCCGGTGCGGGCCAGCACCACCGCCTCGGTCGGCAGCGGCACCGGCGTCTGCACCACGCGGAGCACGAGCCGGTCCGCCTCGGCGCGGGGCGGCGGCAGCAGGCGCACCGGGCGCGGCGGCGCGGTGGCGAGGGTGAGCGGCCCGGCCGCGGCCAGCGCGGCGGCGAGCCGGCCGGCCGCGTCGTCGGCCGCGTGCTCCACCCCGTCCGAGACGTAGAGGCTCGCGACCCCGCCCGGATTGGTCTGGCGCCAGGCCGCCAGCGCGGCCAGCGCGGCGGCGCGGTCCGGCGCCCAGGGCTTGGGGCGCAGCGCGGCGAGGCGGGCGCGGAGCTGCTCGGCCGGCATGGCGGCGCTGGCCTGCACCGGCTCGCCGGTCAGCGGCGGGGCGGTGGGCAGCAGCGCGGCACGCCGTCCCTCGCGCGCGGCGGCGTCCAGCGCGGCCTCGGCGGCGGCGCGCCGGGCCGGCCAGTCGGCGGCGCTCGCCCAGCCGTCGTCGACCACCAGCAGCAGCGGCCCGTCGCCGCCCGCCACGGGGCCCGGCGCGAGCACGGGGCGCGCGAGGCCCAGCACCAGCAGCGCCGCCGCCAGGATGCGCAGCGCCAGCAGCCACCAGGGCGTGCGGGCGGGGGTCTCCTCGGCCAGCTTCAGGTCCCGCAGCAGCACCACGGGCGGGAAGTGCTGCCGCTTCGGCGAGGGCGGGGTGACGCGCAGCAGCCACCACAGCACGGGCAGCGCGGCCAGCGCCGCCAGCAGCCAGGGCGCGGCGAAGGCGAGGGGGCCGAGGCTCAGCACGGCGTCACCGTCCGGCAGGCGGGAAAGGGGTCACGCTCGGGGCCGCTCGCGCGGCGTGGATGGGACGGCAAGCCATACTCCCGTTGGCGCCCGGCAGGCGGCCGGGCGAGTGTGCGCGGGGCGGGGGCGGCGAGGCGAGCGGAAACAGGTTGCGGAACGACACGCGGGGGCGGGGGCTGGCGCCCCCTGGCCAAGGAGGGCGCCGCCCTCCTTGGGTATCCTCCCGCCAAGGGGCGAAGCCCCCTTGGA
>NZ_JALPRX010000086.1 GCF_023223525.1 Roseomonas acroporae
ACCCCTCCGGCCAGGGAAGGCGCTGCCTTCCCTGGAACCCATCCGGCAGGAGGGCGAGGCCCTCCTGCACCTCTCTTCGTTTGCTCGCGGGTGTTTCAACAACCCGGATGTCTCTGCCGAAAGGGGCTTCGTCCTTTGGTGGGAGAGGTACGGGAGAGGGCGACGCCCCCCTGCCGGGGCTCGGGGCAGCGCCCCGATGCCCCCGAGCCGGCCGCACGGCCCCTCAGGGCGCCCCCTCAGGGCGTCTCCACCAGCCCGATCGACTTGATCCCCAGCGCCAGCGCCCGGTCGTCGGCGTTCACCTGCGCGTCGATCGGCCGCACCGCGTCCGGGAATTCGCAGCCGAGCCGCAGCAGGTAGCCGCCCGGAATCGGCATCAGCCGGTCGCGCGGCAGGACCATCACATGGTCCATCTCCCGGATCGCGCCGCTGCCGGTGAAGCGCCCGATCTCGTGGCCGCCGACCGAGAAGATCAGCCGCTGGTGCTCCCAGCGCGGCGGCAGGAAGAACATGCCGGTGATGCGCAGGCCCACCCGCTCCGGCAGGTCCGCCGGCAGTCGCAGCACGATCTCGGCATGCTTGCCGTCGTTCCAGGTATGCGTCGACTCGGGCCGCGACCAGCCGACCGAGAGCGCCCCGGTGCCGCTCTCGCCGCTCACCGTGCGCAGCGTCTCGCCGATGCGCAGCGCCGGCAGGACCTGCTCCGGCCGGATCGGCACCGCGCCGACCGCGGCGGGGTCGGGCACGAAGCGCTTCCCGCCCGGCGCCAGCACGTAGAAGCCGTCCACCTGCACCAGCAGGTCGTCGCCCGCCGGGTCGAGCCCGAGCAGCACCGAGGCGGCGAAGGCCGGGTTGCCGAGGATGTAGACCGTCTCCGGGTCGAAGCGCCCGTTCGCCACCATGGACTCGGCCTCGCGGCGCAGCGCCTCCATGTTCCCGAGGTCCCAGCGCGCCAGGTACACCATGTCGAGGCCGAGGCGGTGATCCGCCGCGAGCGTCGCGATGCGCGACCAGCCGGCCGCATCCATCTGCGGCGGCAGCCGGCGGATGCGCCGGTAGTGCGGCAGGACGGCGCCCCAGAACGGCGCCCCGGGCGCCAGATTCCACTGCGCCGGCGCCGCGAGGTAGCGGTTGCGCAGCGGCAGCCAGCCCGGGCTGGTGTCCCACACCTGCAGGGCCAGCGCCGCCGCCAGCACCGCCGAGGCCGCCCGGCTGCCCCAGCGGCGCACCAGCACCAGCACGGCCAGCATCGTCAGCAGGTACAGCATCGGCCAGACGAAGCGCGCGGCGCTGCGCAGCACGTTGGCGATCCGCAGCGCCCAGGGCGGGAAGGGCAGCCAGCGCTCGAAGGTGCCGATGCTGGGGCGGTAGGTGACGGCGAAGGCCAGCAACCCCAGCAGCACCAGCAGCAGCGGCACGTACTGCCAGGAAAGGGCCGGACGCCTGCCGCGCCGGCCGACGAGCAGCGCCACCAGCGCCGCCGCCCAGGCCACGAGGCCGCCGAGGCCGGGGAAGACCGGCGACTCGGTCAGGGTGGTGCCGAGCGGGATCGGCGGCAGCAGCCGCGACCAGCCATCCGGGTGCAGCAGGGCCAGCAGGTTGAAGCGGTACTCGCCGTAGCCGGCCGAGGTGTAGCCGGTGCCGATCAGGAAGAAGCCGCTCAGCCACAGCAGCAGGAACACGCCGAGGACGCCGCAGGCCGCCTCCGCGAGCGTGGCGCCCCAGGAGCGGCCGAGGAGCAGCCGGCGCAGCAGGTCCGCCCCCCACAGCGCCGCCACCATCACCAGGATGTAGGAGTGGATGCCGGCCGCCAGCACCAGCAGCCCGACCCAGAGCACCCCCTGGCGGCGCCAGGGCGGCGCCACCGCCAGCCACAGCGCGAACAGGATCAGCCAGTGCGAGGAGAGCGCGTAATGGCCGCCGATCCGGAACAGGAAGACCGGTGCCGCGACCAGCAGCCCGGTGCCGAGCAGCCGCGGCAGCGGCCGCGTGGTCGCCTGCCCCATCAGCAGCCAGCCGCCGAGCGCCTGCAGCAGGAAGCACAGCAGCACCCACAGGCCGAGATACTGCGGCAGCGGCAGCACGCCCGACAGCGCCTTCAGCGGCATCGCCAGGATCGGGATGATGTCGGCATTGTAGATCGAGGAGCCGAGCTCCAGCCCGTAATCCGGGTTGGCGCCCGGCGGGAAGTGCCAGGGCGACTGCACGAAGAAGCGCCAGGCGAGCACGTAGGTCGACGGGTCGCCCTGGTTGAGCCAGCCGGTGCGCGCCGGATCGAGGATCGCGAGGCCGCCGATCGCCACGAAGGCGCCGAAGCCCATCAGCACCGCGAGCGCGGCGCCGAGAGCGGTGATCCCGGGTGGCTGCGGCTCCATGCCGGCCCGGGGCGCGGCTGAACGCATCGGCTCGATCAAGTTGATCCCCCTGCTGACATCGTGCCGGCCACCCCGCGGCGTCCTGCCGCGTCGGCCCGCACGGAACTGCCCGTCATGCGGCGGGCCGGCCCCCTGCCCGCCCCCTCTCCGGCCCCGGCGTGCCCGCCGCGCCCGCGCGCGGTCCCCTGGCCGGCGTGATCGGGATTCCCGCGGGCCGGCCCGTACCGGTCAGCGCCGGCGCGGACCGGCGCGATTCACCGGTCCGGCGCGCGGCCGGGGCCCGCCCCTCCGGACGGGCCCGCGCGCCATGCCGGTCCGCGCGAGCCGGGGCCCGCGCGGGGCGGCGTCAGTCCTTGCGCGCCCGCACGAAGGCGGAGAGGCCGCCGGCCCGGTTGTAGGGGAACCAGGGCAGCTCGGCGCGGCAGACCGCCTCCAGCGCCGCGTTGCTCAGCGCGCCGTGTTGCCGGAGGCTGCTTTTCGGCGCCGCCTCGTCCTTGCCCAGCACCTTGCCGCCGAGCCGCACCCCGGCCACCAGCGGCAGGATCGAGGCGAAGTAGTAGGCGCCCCGCTCCACGACGAAGCCCGCGCGGCGCAGCACGTCCTCGATCTGCTTCAGGGTGTAGCGGCGCTCGTGGCCGAGGAACACGTCGTGCCCGCTCCACAGCCACTCGAAGGCCGGCACCGTCACCACGCAGCGCGCGCCGGCGGGCAGCTTGGCGAAGTACTCGGCGGCGAGGCCGACATCGTCCGGGACGTGCTCCAGCACGTCCATCATCAGCAGCAGCCCGGCCTCGCTCCGCCCGACCTGCCGGCGGAAGCGGATCGGCTTGCCCGCCTCCTGCTCGTCGTGGTCGTCCGGGTAGTTCGGGTCGACGCAGACCGCCTCGGCCAGCGCCGTGTGCCGCAGCAACTGGCGCGCGAAGAAGCCGGAGCCCGCGCCGACATCGAGCAGCGAGCCGGGCGAGAGATCGGCGGTCAGCCGCGCCAGCGCCGCGTACTTGGCGCGGTAGTACCAGTGCGCGCCGATGGCGTCGCCCAGGATGTCGGATTCCCTGAGGTCCAAGTCTCAATGCTCCGTGTCGGGCGGACCGATCTCGCGCGCCACCAGGTAGAGCGGCCGCCCCTTCACCTCGACGAAGAGCCGGCCGAGATACTCGCCGATCACGCCGAGCGAGAGGAGCTGCACGCCGCCGAGGAACAGCAGCACCGCCATCATCGAGGGATAGCCGGGCAGGTCGATGCCGAGCACCAGCACGCGCACCACGATGAACATGGCGTAGAGGAAGGAGAGCAGCGCGATGACGGCGCCGAGATAGGTCCAGACGCGCAGCGGCACGGTGGAGAAGCTCGTGATGCCGTCCAGCGCGAAATTCCACAGCCGCCAGTAGTTCCACTTGCTTTCGCCCGCCGCCCGCTCCGCGCGCTCGAAGGGCACGCCGACCGTGCGGAAGCCGACCCAGGCGAACAGCCCCTTCATGAAGCGCCCCCGCTCCGGCAGCCGCCGCAGCGCCTCGACCACGGCCCGGTCCACGAGGCGGAAATCCCCGGCGTCGGGCGGGATGCGCGTGTTGGCCACGCGGTTGAACGCGCCGTAGAACCAGCCGGCGGTCATGCGCTTGAGGGCGGTGTCGCTGCTGCGGTCGGCGCGGCTGCCGTAGACCACCTCGTAGCCCTCGCGCCAGCGCGCGACCAGGGTGGGGATCAGCTCCGGCGGGTCCTGCAGGTCGACGTCGATCAGCACCACCGCGTCGCCGCGCGCCCGGTCGAGGCCGGCGCTCATCGCCGCCTCCTTGCCGAAATTGCGCGACAGCGCCACGACCCGGATCCGCCGGTCCGCGGCGGCGAGCCGCGCCAGCAGCGCGACGGTGCCGTCCGTCGAGCCGTCATCGACGAACAGCAGCTCGAAGCGCAGCCCGGCGCCCTCCAGCACCGCGACCACCGCGTCCAGGAACAGCGGCACCGCCTGCTCCTCGTTGAGCACCGGCACGACGAGGGTCAGCAGCGGGTCGGCCGGCCGTGGGCGGGCCTCGGCGGGCATGGTCGGGACGGGCGCGTCGGCGACCGTCGCGACGGGATCGGGCGGGATTGGCGGCATCACATCTTGTTGGCGGCGCGGCAGCGGGGCTTTGGCATAATCCCCCAGGGGCGGCAACCGCCCCGGCGCGCCTCGGCCGCGCGTCGGCGGCGAGAGTCAGCCCTCCGCTTCGACACCGTGCGGTGACCGAGGAATTGGACGATGCCCCTCAAAAGTGGCACGATTGGACCACAATTGATCGCTGGACGTGTGCAGATGCCGGTCAGGAGTATCGTGGCGGAACTTACCGACCATGAAGCGCGCATGCTCGTGCTCGAAATGTCCGTCGCCGCGCTGATCGCCCAGCTTCCGCAGGCCTCCCTGGAGGAGGTGGTCGGGATGCTTTCCTTCGTCGCCGGCGCGGCGGAGGAGGCCGAGGACGTGGCCGTCCCGGCCGGCGAGGAGCAGCTCGCCCAGATCCGCCACTGGGCCCATGAGATGCTCGGCCGCGTCATGGTGTCGCGCAAGGCGTCGCGGGGCACCGCGCCGCAGGACCGGTCGCAGGACAAGCGGTAGAACGGGGCGCCGCACGGGCCCGCCTCAGTTGTTGGTCACCCCGGCCTGCCGCACGATCGGCCCCCAGCGGTCGAATTCCGCGCGCACATAGGCGTCGGTCGCGTCCGGGTCCATCCACAGGCTGTCCGAGCCCAGCTCGGCGAGCCGCGCCTGCATCGCCGGCTCCTCCAGCAGCCGCCTGGTCTCCGCCGCCATGCGCTCCAGCACCGGCTGCGGCGTGCCGCGCGGCGCGAACAGCCCGGTCCAGGAGCGCACCTCGTAGTCCGGCACGCCGCCCTCGGCGATGGTGGGCAGTTCCGGCCGGCTGCGCAGCCGCGCGCGGCTGCCGACGCCCAGGATACGGACCTGCCCGGCCTCGTGCGCCGGCAGCAGGGTCGGCAGGTTGAGGAAGGCGATCGGCACCGTGCCGGCGATCAGGTCGGTCAGCGCCGGGCCGCCGCCGCGATAGGGCACGTGGTTCAGCGGCACCCCGGCGCGCAGCCGGAACAGCTCCCCCGCCAGGTGGTTGCTGCTGCCGACGCCGCTGGAGGCGAAGCTCACGCCGCCCGGCGTCGTGCGCAGCTTCGCCAGCAGCCCGGCGAGATCGGCGACGCCGACCGAGGGATGCACCGCCAGCGCGTTCGGCACGTCCACCAGCATGGACATCGCCACCAGCGCCTCGCGCGGGTCGTAGCCCTGGTCCGGCACCACGAGGTGGTTGAAGACGTGGTTGGAGGCGGAGGAGACCAGCAGCAGGTGCGAGTCCGGCCGCGCCCGCGCCACCTGCGCCATGCCGATCGCCCCGCCGGCGCCGGTGCGGTTCTCCACCACGAAGGAGCGGCCGTAGGCGGCCTGCAGGCCCGGCGCCAGCAGCCGCGCCACCACGTCGTTCGAGCCGCCCGGCGCGTAGGGCACGACCAGCGTCACCGTGCGCTGCGGCCACGCCTCCTGCGCCTGCCCCGGCCGCACGGCCGCGAGCAGCGCCAGCGCGGCGGCGAGTCCCCGTCGTTGCATGGACGCCCATCCCTTCCTGTTGGCAGGCAGGATGGCAGCTTCGGCGGTCGCCGGGGAGGCCGCCCATCCGGCTCCCGCGATCCGCCGGGGCCGGTCCGGCGGGGGGCGCCGCCATCCCCGATGCCGGGTCTCGCCGCCGCCTCAGCCGAGCAGGCTCTCCCGCAGCGACGTCCAGCGCCCCACCACCGCGCCCAGCTCGAAGCCCGCCGCCCGTGCGCGCCCCCGCGCCGAGAGCGCCGCCCGCAGCGCCGGATCCCCCGCGAGCCGCCGGAACGCCGCCGCCAGCGAGGCCGGGTCCTCGTGGTCCACGTAGACCGCCGCGTCGCCCGCCAGTTCCGGCAGCCCGCCGCGCCGCGTCGTCACCAGCACCGCGCCGCAGGCCAGCGCCTCCTGCGCCACGCGCGGATAGGGGTCGTGCCAGCGGCTCGGCACCGCCGCCACGGCCGCGCGCGAAAGCGCCGCCAGCGTCTCCGCATTGTTGCGGAAGCCCAGCATGTCGATCCCCGCCGACGCCGCCAGCGGCCGCAGCGCGGCGGTGAAGGGCGTCTCCGGGCTGTCGGCGCGGAAGCGGTCGGCGCCGATGACCGCGGCGCGCCAGCCGGGCATGTCGGGCAGCGCCAGGGCGCAGGCGCGCACGAAGGTGTCCGCGCCCTTGTCCGCCGCGAGCCGCCCGACGAAGAGCAGCACCTTCCCGCGCTCCGCCGACGGCGGCGGCAGCGTGTCGAGGCGCAGCCCGTTGTGCATCACCAGCGCCCGCCCCGGCGGCGCGCCCGTTCCGCCGGCTGCGAGATCGCCGGTCAGCCGATCGAGGATGTGGCCCGAGACGCAGCACACGGCGCCGAGCCGCCCGAGCAGCGCCCGCCGTTCGTCCGGCGTCCGCGCCCGGCGCATGCCGCGCGGGTCGTTGTGCAGCACCAGCACCACCGGCACGCCCGGCAGCCCGCGCGCGAGGCGCAGCGCCACGTCCGGCCGGTTGTGCACCTCCACCACGTCCGGGCGATCCCGGCGCAGCGCCCGCAGCGCCGCCGCCGCATAGGCGGCGTTGCTGCCGAGCAGGCGCAGCAGCGGCCCCGGCCGCACCGGCAGGAAGCGCAGGCCCGGATAGGGAGGCGAGTCGGAAGCCGCCCCCAGCACCGTGGTCTGCCAGCCGGGCGGGCTGGCGGCGGCGAGGTCGCGCACGATCAGCGCGATCGCCCCGGCACGCCCCTCGGAGAAGCCCTCCTTCGGCGGCAGCACGATGGCGACCCGCCGGGGCGGGCCGCCCGCCGGTGACCCGGACGCGCTCAACCCGGACGCCCCGCCCCGCGCCGGGCGCCCGGCGCGTCGCCGGGGCGCGCCGGCACGGCGTGGCTCATGCGGTGCGGTCGACCCCGCCGCCCGACAGCGCCGCCTGCGCCGCGGCCAGCCGCGCCACGGGCACGCGGTAGGGCGAGCAGGAGACGTAGTCGAGCCCGGCCTTCTCGCAGAACTGGATCGAGGCCGGGTCGCCGCCATGCTCGCCGCAGATGCCGAGCTTGAGGCCGGGCTTGGTCGCCCGCCCCTTCTCGGCGGCGATCTCGACCAGCGCGCCGACGCCATCCACGTCGAGCGAGACGAACGGGTCCTTCGGCAGGATGCCCTTCTCGACGTAGGTCGGCAGGAACTTGCCGGCATCGTCGCGCGAGAGGCCGAACACGGTCTGCGTCAGGTCGTTGGTGCCGAAGGAGAAGAAGTCGCCCACCTCGGCGATCTTGTCGGCGATCAGCGCCGCGCGCGGCAGCTCGATCATGGTGCCGACCAGGTATTCGATGGTGGTGCCGGTCTCGGCGAACACGGCCTTGGCCACCTTGTCCACCTGCGCCCGCGTCACCTCCAGCTCGCGCACCATGCCGACGAGCGGGATCATGATCTCGGGCACCAGCGCCTTGCCGCTCTCCTTGCCGATCTCGACCGCCGCCTCGAAGATGGCGCGCGCCTGCATCTCGTAGATCTCGGGATAGGTGATGCCGAGGCGGCAGCCGCGATGCCCGAGCATCGGGTTGGCCTCCTTGAGGTCGTCGGCGCGCCGGCGCATCGCCTCGACGTCCACGCCCAGGCTCTCCGCCAGCTCCGCCAGCTCCTCCTCCTTGTGGGGGAGGAATTCGTGCAGCGGCGGGTCGAGCAGGCGGATCGTCACCGGCAGCCCCGCCATGATGCGGAACAGCTCGACGAAGTCCTTGCGCTGGAAGGGCAGCAGCCGGGCGATGGCGTCGCGCCGCCCCTCCTCGGTCTCTGCCATGATCATCTGCCGCACGGCGCCGATGCGCTCGGGGTCGAAGAACATGTGCTCGGTGCGACAGAGGCCGATGCCCTCGGCGCCGAACTTGCGCGCCGTGTCGGCGTCCATCGGCGTCTCGGCGTTGGCGCGCACCTTGAGTCGGCGCACCTCGTCGGCCCAGCCCATCAGCGTCGCGAAGTCGCCCGAGAGCTGCGGCTCGATCATCGCGACGGTGCCCACGAACACCTCGCCCGTCGCGCCGTCGAGCGTGATGGTCTCGCCGCCGCGCACCACCACGCCGCCGGCCGAGAGCTGCTGCGAGTTGTAGTCCACCGCGACCCCGCCTGCGCCCGCGACGCAGGGCCGGCCCATGCCGCGCGCCACCACCGCGGCGTGGCTGGTCATGCCGCCGCGCGTGGTGAGGATGCCCTTGGCGGCGTGCATGCCGTGGATGTCCTCGGGGCTGGTCTCGATGCGCACCAGGATCACCGCCTCGCCCTTGGCCGCGCGCGCCTCGGCCTCGTCGGCCGAGAACACGACGATGCCGCAGGCGGCGCCCGGCGAGGCCGGCAGGCCCTTGGAGAGCAGCTTGCGCGGCGCCTTGGGGTCGAGCGTCGGGTGCAGGAGCTGGTCGAGCGAGCCGGGCGAGACGCGCTTGACCGCCTCCCTGCGGTCGATCAGCGCCTCGTTCGCCATGTCGACCGCGATGCGGAGCGAGGCGGCGGCGGTGCGCTTGCCGTTGCGCGTCTGCAGCATGTACAGCTTGTTCTGCTGCACCGTGAACTCGATGTCCTGCATGTCCGCGTAGTGGCGCTCCAGCGTCTCGCGCACCTTGCAGAGCTCGGCGTAGGCGCCGGGCAGCGCCTCCTCCATCGAGATCTCGCCCACCTTGGCGCGCGCCTTGGAGAGCGGCTGCGGCGTGCGGATGCCCGCCACCACGTCCTCGCCCTGCGCGTTCACCAGGAACTCGCCGTAGAACACGTTCTCGCCGGTCGAGGGGTCGCGCGTGAAGCACACGCCCGTGGCGCAGTCCTCGCCCATGTTGCCGAACACCATGGCCTGCACGTTGACCGCGGTGCCCCAGCTCGCCGGGATGTCGTTCAGGCGCCGGTAGGTGTTGGCGCGCGGGTTCATCCAGGAGCCGAACACGGCGCCGATCGCGCCCCAGAGCTGCTCGGCCGGGTCCATCGGGAAGGGCTTGCCGGTGACCTCGGCCACCATCGCCTTGTAGCTGGCGACGACGTGCCGCCAGTCATCGGCGTCGAGCGCCGTGTCCTCGGAGACGGCCTTCTCGAGCTTCGCCTCCTCGATGATCTCCTCGAAGCGGTGATGGTCGACGCCGAGCACCACCGAGCCGTACATCTGGATGAAGCGCCGGTAGCTGTCCCAGGCGAAGCGCGCATCGCCCGAGGCCTTCTCCAGCCCCGCCACCGTGGTGTCGTTGAGGCCGAGGTTCAGCACCGTGTCCATCATGCCCGGCATGGAGACGCGGGCGCCGGAGCGGACCGAGACCAGCAGCGGCTTCGCCGGATCGCCGAACTTGTTGCCGACCGCCTCCTCGACGCGCGCCAGCGCCGCGTCCACCTGCGGCTTCAGCTCGGCCGGGTAGTTGCGGTCGTTGTCGTAGAAGGCTGTGCAGACCTCGGTGGTGATGGTGAAGCCGGGCGGCACGGGCAGGCCGATCGAGGCCATCTCGGCCAGGTTGGCGCCCTTGCCGCCGAGCAGGTTGCGCATGTCGGCGCGCCCCTCGTTGCGGCCGGCACCGAAGCTGTACACCCACTGGTGGGTCATCCGGGATCCCTTCCCCTGTCGCGCCGTCCGGGCGGGCGCGCGGCCCGCCCGGTGCGGCGACCTCAGCCTTCGATCTTCGAGAAGTCGGCGACGGCGTCCATGGCGGCGCGCAGTCGCGAGAGCAGTCGCAGGCGGTTCACCCGGAGCGCCGGGTCGGCGTCGTTGACGATGACGCGGTCGAAGAACGCGTCGACCGGGACGCGCAGCGCCGCCATCGCATCCATCGCGGCGGTGAAATCCTCGCGCGCGGCCGCCTCCTTCACCGCGGCCGAGGCCGCGTCCAGCGCCGTCGCCAGCGCCCGCTCCTCGGGCAGGCGCAGCAGCCCGGCATCGCCGCCCGGCGCGAAGCTGCGCCCGTCGCGCTTCTCCTCGATGCGCAGGATGTTGGCGGCGCGGCGGTAGGCGGCGATCAGGTTCGCGCCGTCCTCGGTGCCGAGGAAGCGGCGCACCGCCTCGGCGCGCGCCAGCACGCGCACGAGGTCGTCGTCGCGCTCCTCGGCGTCGAGCACGGCGGCCACGATGTCGTGCCGCGCCCCCTCGGCTCGGAGCTGCACGCGCAGCCGGTCCTTGATGAAGCCCACCACGTCGTCCACCACGCCGGGCCGGTCCTCGGCCAGCAGCGCCACGCCGCGCTTCCACCAGGCGTCGGCGCCGCCCTGGCCTGCCAGCGAGGAAGCCGGCGCCGCCAGCGCCACCACGCCCTCGTAGGCCGCGTCCGCCACCGCGAAGAGGTCGAGGCGCAGCCCGTTCTCGCGGATGATGCGGATCACGCCGAGCGCCGCCCGGCGCAGCGCGTAGGGGTCGCCCGAGCCGGTCGGCGGCTCGCCGGCGCGGAAGAAGCCGACGAGCTGGTCGAGCTTGTCGGCCAGCGCCACCGCCACCGCGACCGGCTCGGCCGGCACCGCGTCGCCCGGCCCGAGCGGCCGGTAGTGCGCGGTCACGGCCTCGGCCACGCGCGCCTCCTCGCCGTCGGCGCGGGCGTAGTAGCCGCCCATCACGCCCTGCAATTCGGGGAACTCGCCCACCATGCCCGAGGCGAGATCGGCCTTGGCCAGCTTCGCCGCGCGCGCCGCCAGCGCGGGGTCGGCGCCCACCATCGGCGCGATCGTCGCGGCCAGCGCCTCCAGCCGGCGCACGCGCTCGCCCTGCGTGCCGAGCTTCGCGTGGAACACCACCGTGTCCAGCCTCGGCAGGCGTGACTCGAGCGTCTCGCGACGGTCGTTGTCCCAGAAGAAGCGGGCGTCGGAGAGGCGGGCGCGCAGCACGCGCTCGTTGCCCGCCACGATCGCGGCGCCGCCATCGGCGGGCACGATGTTGGCCACCAGCGCGAAGCGCGGCGCGGCGCGGCCATCCGGATGGCGCAGCGCGAAGTAGCGCTGGTTCACCCGCATGGTGGTGCGCATCACCTCGGGCGGCAGGTCCATGAAGGCGTCGTCGATGCGCCCGAGCAGCGGCACCGGCCATTCCACGAGGCCGGCCACCTCGGCCAGCAGCCCCTCGTCGGGAACCACCTCCAGCTCCTCGTCGGCGGCGAGCGCGGCCACGCCCTCGCGGATCGCGGCGATGCGCCTGCCCGCATCCGGCACCACGTAGCGCCCGGCCAGGGCGGCGAGGTAGTCCTCGGCATGGCGCACCGCGAAGGCGCCGGGCGCGTGCACGCGATGCCCCTCGGTCTCGTCGCCCGGGACCAGGCCGTGCCCGTCGTCATCCCGGCCGGCTTCCATCTGGCGCAGCCCGAAGCGCACCACCTCGCCGTCGAACAGGCAGAGGATGCGGCGCAGCGGCCGCACCCAGGCGAAGCTGCCGCCATCGCCCCAGCGCATCGACTTCGGCCAGGGAAAGCGGCGCAGCAGCCCGGGCAGCGTCTCGGCCAGCAGCGCGGCGGTGGGTCGGCCGGGCCGGCGGATCACGGCGTAGAGATAGGCGCCCTTGCCGGTGTCGCGCGCCTCCAGCTCCTCGCGCGTCAGGCCGGTGGCCCGGAGGAAGCCCTCCAGCGCCGGGCCGGTGGCGTCGGCGCGCGGGCCGCGCCGCTCCTCCTCCACGGCCGGCGTCGCGGCGGGCAGCACGGCGATCAGCGCGATGCGGCGCGGGCCGTACAGGGTGCGCACCGCCTCGGGCGCGAGGCCGGCCGGCTTCAGCGCCTCGGTCAGCAGCCGCGCGAGGTCGTCCGCCGCCCGCGCCTGCATGCGGGCCGGGATTTCCTCGGAGAAGAGTTCCAGCAGGAGTTCAGGCATCGGGATGCAGGCTTCTTACCGATACGGGCAAGGTCATTGCCCTTGTACAACTCAGGGTACAATTCAGCGGCGTGGTCCGCCCGGGAAAAGCGCCGGCCCGGCTCCGCCCGGCGAGGATCCGCTCCGGTGGCCGGCCCTGGCGCGGCCGGCGTGGCCCGCGACGCCTCAAGGCCGCGGGGCCGATCCGGCCGGCGACCCGCTGCCGCCGCCCGCCACCCAGGCCTCGCAGCAGCGCTTCGCCAGCGCCCGCACGCGGCCGATGAAGGCGGCGCGCTCGGTCACGCTGATGGCGCCGCGCGCATCCAGCAGGTTGAAGCTGTGGCTGGCCTTGATGCACTGGTCATAGGCCGGCAGGGCGAGGCCCCGCCCCACCAGCGCGGCGCATTCGCGCTCCGCGTCCTCGAAGTGGCGGAACAGCAGGCCGGTATCGGCATGCTCGAAGCTGTAGGCGCTGTACTCGCGCTCGGCGCGCAGGAACACGTCGCCGTAGGTGACGCCCCGGCCGTTGAAGTCGAGGTCGTAGACCCGCTCCACGCCCTGGATGTACATGGCGAGGCGTTCCAGCCCGTAGGTCAGCTCCACCGCCGGCACCTCGCAGGGGATGCCGCCGACCTGCTGGAAGTAGGTGAACTGCGTCACCTCCATCCCGTCGCACCACACCTCCCAGCCGAGGCCCCAGGCGCCGAGCGTGGGGCTCTCCCAGTCGTCCTCGACGAAGCGGATGTCGTGCTCGAGCGGGTCGATGCCGAGACGGCGGTAGCTTTCCACCAGCAGGCCCTGCGGGTCGGCGGGGCCGGGCTTCAGGATCACCTGGTACTGGTAGTAGTGGCCGAGCCGGTTCGGGTTCTCGCCGTAGCGCCCGTCGGAGGGGCGGCGGGAAGGCTGCACGTAGGCGGCGCGCCAGGGCTGCGGGCCCAGGGCACGCAGCGTGGTCGCCGGGTGGAAGGTGCCCGCCCCCATCTCCATGTCGTAGGGCTGCAGGATGACGCAGCCCTGCTCCGACCAGAAGTTGTGCAGTCGCAGGATGATGTCCTGGAAGCTCGGCGGCTTCCCTCGTGTGCTCATGCGCGGCAGGAACCCCGACCAACGGAACCGGTCAAGGGACCGGGTGTGCGGTGCAGCATAAGGGGATGCCCGTGGCCTGGGCAAGGCAAGCCGTCCGGACGTGCAACCGATGCGCTCCTTTCGCCCCCGGATCCGTGCCAACCGGGCCCACACCCCCGGCCCTGATCCTGGGACTGGCAGCCCGGACCGCTCCGGCCGAGGATGGTCGGGCGCGAAGGAGGATGCTGTGTACGAGGAACGCTTCATGCGCCGGGCCATCGCCCTCTCGGCCCGGGCGCTCGACCATCCCGGCAGCGAGCCCTTCGGCGCCGTGGTGGTGCGCGACGGCGCGATCGTCGGCGAGGGCTTCAACCGCGCCGCCGCGCACCACGATCCCACCGCGCACGGCGAGATCGAGGCGATCCGCGACGCCTGCCGTCGCCTGCGATGCACCGACCTCGCCGGCTGCGAGCTCTACACCTCCTGCGAGCCCTGCGCGCTCTGCGCGGCGGCGATGGCGATCGCCGGGATCGGCACCTTCCACTACGCCGCCTCGCTCGACCAGTCGGAGCGCGCCCTCGCCGCCCTGCCCGCCGGGCTGCGCCCCGCCATCACCCCGGCCGCGATCCGGGCAGCCGCCGCGACTCCGGGCCGCGACCGCGCCAGCCAGATGCTCGATGCCGAGGCGGTCGCGGTGCTGGAGCGCTGGGCGGCCCGGGCAGGGTCCGGTCCCGGGGCCTGACGCGTCACCCGGCGGTCTGCTTCCTTGCCGGCCGGACGGACGGATCCGGGAGCCGTCATCGAGGCGGCGCGGGCGGGCGGTCCGGCCGGCGCACCGCCCAGTAGGTCGCCCCGCCCGCCAGACCGCCCGCCATCCCCACCACCAGGAAACCCGCCGCCACGTCCGGCGTGATGTCCGACGCCCCGGCCAGCCGGAACAGGACGGCCGGCAGCAGCATCGCCACGCCGCCGGCCAGCACGCCGGCCACCGCGTGGTCGCGCAGCCCGGTGCGGCGCAGCCGCCGCAGCAGCGCGTCCGTTGCCCAGCAGGCGAGCGCGACCAGCGGCGCCACGACGATCAGCATGACGTGTCCGCCGACCAGGGCGGCCAGGAAGAGGGCCACTATCCCGGCCGGCCAGGCCGCCGGCTCCGTCACCAAGCAGGCGAAGGCGAGGGCACCGGCCAGATAGGCCGCCGGGATCGCCGTCAGGGTGGCGCCGAGGCGGCTTCCCGCGACCGGCGCCGCCCCGGATGTCCCCATGCCCGCTGCCCGTCGCATCGCCATACCGCGCACCCTGGCAAGGCCTGCTTACGGACCGGCACCGTTCCGGCGCCGCGACCCTGGCACCGCGACCCTGGCGCCGCGCCCCTGGCGCCGCGATCGGGCGAACCCTGCGATGCCTGCCGCGTTGCCCCGGGCAGCAGCCAGGAAAGGCGAACGCCATGTCCGATCACAAGTCGACCAGGTCCGCGGAGCAGAAGGTCGAGACCGCCGTGGTCGATACCTTCCCCGCCAGCGACCCCTCCTCCGCCACCGCCGCCGCCGGCAGCCGGGCCGTCGATCCCGCCGACATGATGCACGCCGCCGGCTCGCAGCCGGAGGGCGCCACCTCGCCGGTCGCCGCCCGTTTCCCGGACAGGGAGGCCGCCAAGCTGGCCGTGGAGAAGGTGGTGCGCGAAGGCCCGCTGGACCGTCGCCGCGCGGAGATCACCACGGACGACGACGGCGCCGTGGTCGAGGTGCAGGCCACCCCCGCCGACGCCCACCGCGTCGCCGACCTGCTGACCCAGGAAGGCGGCCAGCGGATCTGAGCGGATCGCCGTCGGGCGGATCCTTGCCGGGCGCACCGCCGTCGGGCGGACGCGCCCGCGGCGCGCTTGCGGTGGGAGGATCGGGCGGCGCTCCGGGCTGCCCGATCGGTGCGCGCGGTAAGGCCCCTCGCCGGGCTCAGTGGCCGCCGGGCACGCCCTTGCTGGTGGAATACTCGAAGTGCAGCGCCTCGCCCGGGAAGACGCGCGGGTGGATGGCGTGCGCGGCCATCGCCGCCTCCGAGAAGCCCTGGAGGATCAGCTTCAGCTTGCCCGGATAGGTCGCGATGTCGCCGATCGCGTAGACCCCGTCCATGCTGGTGGCACAGGTGGCGGGTTCCACCGCGACGTGGTGCCGGTCCAGGCCGAGCCCCCACTCCGCGACCGGACCCAGCTCGGTCGATAGCCCGTAGAAGGGCAGCAGCACGTCGGCCGGCACGGCCTTCGTCTCGCCCTTCAGGGTCGCCAGCACCACGGCGGTGAGGCTGGTGCCGTCCCCCTCCAGCCCGTGCAGCTGGTACGGGATCGCCAGTTCCACCTCGCCGCGCGCCGCCGCCGCGTCCAGGCGGGCCGCGCTTTCCGGGGCGGCGCGGAATTTCGGCCGGCGGTGCACCACCGTCACCTTCGCCGCCACCTCCTTCAGCGACAGCGCCCAGTCCACCGCCGAGTCGCCGCCGCCGGCGATCACCACCCGCTTGCCGCGGTACTCCTCGCGGCGCGCCACCAGGTAGCGCACCGCGCCGCCCGCCTCGTAGCCCGCCAGCCCCTCCAGCGGCGGCCGGTTCGGCCCGAAGGCGCCGGCGCCGGCGGCGATGATCACCGCCCTGGCCCGCACCACGTCGCCACCCGAGGTGCCGAGCACGAGGCGCCCCTCCGGCCCCTCCCCCTCGCGCGCCAGCGTCTCCACCCGACGCCCGAGCAGGTAGAGCGGCGTGAAGGGGGCCGCCTGCGCCTCCAGCCGCTCGATCAGCGCGCCGGCGTCGATCGCAGGATGCGCCGGGATGTCGTAGATCGGCTTCTCCGGATAGAGCGCGCTGCACTGGCCGCCGACCGCGTCCAGCGCGTCGATCACCACGCATTTCATCCGCAGCATCCCGCACTCGAACACCGCGAACAGGCCGGCGGGACCGGCGCCGATCACGGCGACGTCGGTCTCGATCGAGGTCTGGGTCATGGGCTGCTCCACTCGGTTCGGCCGCCGCGCGCCCCGCGCCGCGGCCCGGTCCGGACCCGCGGGCCCGAACCTGAAGTCCAGGACTGGGAGCCGGCCGCGGCGCGCGGGGGGCGCCGGCCCGGCATGCGCGCGCGGCGGCATCCGGCCCCTTGCGCGAACGGCGCCTCATAGGGGAGATGGGGCGGGGATCATAGCCGGAATGGAGGCGCGGGGACGGCGGGGCCATCCGCCGCGCCGCCGCGCGCGCCCCATGGGACAGATTCGGGGATGGATGCGACGACCGTGACCTTGCCCGACCTCGCCGCCACGCACCGCCTCGCGGCGCGCTGCGCGTCGATGCTGCGGCCGGGCGACGCCGTGCTGCTCGACGGCCCGCTGGGCGCCGGCAAGAGCGAGTTCGCCCGCGCCCTGCTGCGGGCCCTGGCCGGCGACCCGGCGCTGGAGGTGCCCTCCCCGTCCTTCACCCTGGTCCAGGGCTATGCCCTGCCCGGCGGCCCGGCCGGGAGCGCGGCCCACCACCTCGACCTCTACCGCCTCGCCGGCCCCGACGAGATGGCCGAGCTGGGCTGGGAGGAGGCGCGCGAGGGCATCGTGCTGGTGGAATGGCCGGACCGGCTCGGCCCGCTCCGCCCGGCAGACGCCCTCGCCATCACCCTCGCCCCGCTGCCCGCCGACCCGGATGCCCGGCTCGCCACCCTGTCCGGCTGGCCGGATCGCCTGCCCGCCCTGCTCGATGCCCCGGCGGCCAGCGGGACATCCGGCGGGACATCCGGCGGGACGCCCGGCGCGGCAAGGAGCGCATGAAGGACCGCATGCGACGCGACCCCGACGACTTCCTCGCCGCGCACGGCTATGGCCGGGCGCGGCGCGAGCCGCTGCCCGCCGATGCCAGCTTCCGCCGCTACGTCCGGCTGCACCCGGCGGCGCCCGGCCAGCCGGCGGCGCTGCTCATGGACGCACCGCCACCGGAGGATGTCCGCCCGTTCCTGCGCATCGGCGGCCACATCGCCTCGATCGAGCTGTCGGCGCCGCGCATCCTGGCGGCGGACGCCGCGGCCGGCCTGCTGCTGCTGGAGGATTTCGGCGACGCCACCCACGCCGCGCTGCTCGACGCCGGCGCCGACCCGCTGCCGCTCTACCTGGAGGCCGCCGAGACCCTGGCCGCGCTGCACGCCGCGCCGCCGCCGCCCGGCCTGCCGGCCTGGGACGGCGCCGCCATGGCCAGCGCCGCCGCCGGCACCTTCCTCGACTGGTGGTGGCCCGCCGCCTTCGGTGCCCCGCCCTCCGCCGCGCGGCGCGCCGGCTTCCTGGCGGCGGTGCGCGACATGCTCGCCCCCTTCCCGGGCGCCGCGCTGGTGCACCGCGACTACTTCCCCGCCAACCTGATGCGCCTCGAAGGCCGCGACGGGCCCCGTCGCACCGGCATCCTGGACTTCCAGGACGCGGCGCTCGGCCATCCCGCCTACGACCTCGTCTCGCTGGTCGAGGATGCGAGGCGCGACGTGCCGGCGGCGGTGCGCGAGGCCGCCATCGCCCGTTACGCCGAGGGCAGCCCCGGCCTGGACACGGCGGATTTCGCCGCCGCCATGGCCGCGCACGCGGCGGTGCGGCACCTGCGCGTCGCGTCGCTCTGGGTGCGGCTCGAGCGGCGCGACGGCAAGCCCCGCTACCTGCGCCACGGGCCACGCTGCTGGGCGCTGCTCGACCGCGCGCTGCGCCATCCCGCCGCCGCGCCGCTCGCCGCCTTCCTCGACGCCGAGGTGCCGGCCGCCCTGCGCCGCAACCCCGACCCGGTCCCGTCCGATCTCCTCCCCGGTCCGCTTCCCCCCGGTCCGCTTCCCCCCGATCCGCTCCCCCCCGATCCGCTCCCCCCCGATCCGCTCCCCCCCGATCCGCTCCCCAAAGAGGGAAACGCCCCATGATCCAGCCCCGCCACGCCATGGTGCTGGCCGCCGGCCTCGCCACCCGCATGCGGCCGTTGACCGACGACACCCCCAAGGCGCTGCTGCGGCTCGGCGGCCGCAGCCTGCTCGACTGCGCGCTGGACCGGCTGGAGGCGGCGGGCATCGCCCGGGTGGTGGTGAACGCGCACTGGCATGCCGACCAGATCGAGGCCGCCCTGGCGCGGCGCGCCGACGCGGAGGAAGGGCCGGCGACCGTGCTGCAGTACGAGGAGGTGCCGCTGGAGACCGGCGGCGGCGTGCTGCGCGCCCTGCCCCTCCTGGGCGACGCGCCCTTCGCAGCGGTCAACGGCGACGCCTACTGGCTGGACGGCCCCACCCCGGCGCTGCGCCGCCTCGCCGCCGCCTTCGACCCGGCGCGCATGGACGCGCTGCTGCTGCTGGTCCGCGCCGCGCAGGTGGATGGCGAGACCGGGCGCGGCGACTTCCTGCTGGACCCGCTCGGCGCCGCGCGACGGCCGCGCGAGCGCGAGATCGCGCCCTATGTCTTCGCCGGCGTGCAGATCCTCGCTCCCGCCCTGTTCGGGCCGGACGCGGAGGGCGCGGCCTCCGGAGAGGCGGCGGCGGGGAAGTTCAGCCTGAACCGCCTCTACGACCGCGCCATCGAGGCGGGCCGCCTCTTCGGGCTGGTGCATGACGGCGTATGGTTCCATCTGTCCACCCCGCCCGATCTCGACAGGGCGGAGGCGTCGCTGCGCTCCGGGCTGGTCAAGGCGCAGTTCTGAACTTCTCCCCCGGCCCGGCCCGCATCCCCGGCCCGCCCCCGCCGGATGCCCGATGCGGGGCCGCGCCGGGGCGGCGTGGCGACGCGGCGGCCGGTTCCATCCGGCCGCCCGCGTTCCGGCGGCGCGGGGCGCCGCCATGGGAGCAGAGGACGGCATGGGCAGTGACAAACCGGGCTTCGCCTTCGACGCGGCCGGCATCCGCGCCTGGATGGACCGGCAGCGTGCCGAGCGCGAGGCGGAGCTTCGCGAGGCCGCGCGGCAGCGCCGGCAGGAGCAGCGGGCGCTGCACCGCGCCTTCCGCGAACGCCAGGTGCCACCCGACGCGCTCGAGCGGCTGCAGACCCTGGTGCGCCGCACCGCCCAGCGCGGCGAGCGGGAGGTGCTGGTCCTGCGCTTCCCCTCGGACTGGATGCACGACAGCGGCCGCTCCATCACCAGCGGCCAGCCCGACTGGCACGACAAGCTCGACGGCTTCGCGGCCCGCGCCTACGAATTCTACCGGCGCGAGCTGCAGCCGCGCGGCTTCGACCTGCGGCCGGTCATCATGGACTATCCGGACGGCAAGCCGGGCGATGTCGGCATCTACCTGAGCTGGAAGACCGCGACCGACTGACGCCACCGTCACCATCGCTGTCCGGGCCGCCGCCCGGGTCTCGCCGCCGGCGGCACGCCGCGGCGCGCCGTGGCCCGCCGCCTGCCGCGGGCCCGTTACCCCGGCGTGGATTCCCGCCCCGGCCGTCTCCGGCCGCCGGGCGGCCGCTCATCCCCGGCGCCGCGCCTGCAGCCTTTCGCGGAGCGCGCGGATTCGGGCCTCGTGCGCGGCCCAGTAGCGCTGGCTGTCGGCCTCGGTGCGCTGCCCGGTACGCAGCCGCACCAGCTCCGGCCGGGTCAGCCCGGTCCCGACCACCCGGCCCGGCGCGGCCACGCCGGCCGGCATGGCCGCCGCCGCCGGCAGCGCCACCCCGGCCGCCAGCGGCGAGCCGATGCCGGCAAGGTAGCCGACCGCGCGGCGGCAATACTCCACCGAGAGCGGCGACATCCATTCCTCGCCGTGCCCGGCGCGGTACTTCATCAGCGCGCGGCAGACATCGCCCTCGGCGAGCTGCCAGGCGCGGGCCAGGTACGCCACGGCGAAGCGAAGGTTGGTGGTCGGCTCGCGCAGTTCCTCCGGGGTGCCCCGGAAGCCCAGCATCGCGGCGGTGTTGGGCAGGATCTGCATGATCCCGACCTCGCCGTCGAGCCCCGTCGCCTCTGGGTCGTAGGCGCTCTCCACCACCGCCACGGCGTCGGCGAGGGCCGGCGGCAGGCCGCGCTGCTCGGCCAGCCGATGGACCTCCGCGACGTAGCGGGCACGGCGCGCGGCGAAGGGCGTGGCGGGGGGCACCGGCACCGCCGGCAACGCGGCGCCGACGGCCGGCCCGCCGGCAAGCCGACCGGTCGCCGGCACGGCGGCCGAAGCCGACGGGACCCCGGCCGCCGCCCTGCCGGAGGCCGGCGGCGCGGCACCGCCCGGCGCCGTCGCGGCTAAGGGGGCGGCTTCGGAAACGGCTGCCGGCGACGGCGGTGTTGCCGGCTGCCCCCGGACCGGGCCGGCAAGGCCGATCAGGATGGCGAGACCGAGCAGCGGCGCGCCATGGCGGCACGCATGCGTGAAGGCCGGCGGCTCGGCCCGGGCCGGGCCCGCCGGCCGCCGAAGCGGATCAGGTTGGTAGGACACGGTCGCATTCTCGGCAGGCGGGCGGCCGTTCGCAAGCGCGTCGCGCGGCCTCTCCGCCCCGGGGGCCTGCCGGGGACGCCCGAACGTCCGCGGGCCGGCTCAGGACGGCAGGGTGACCGTCGGCAGCGCGCCGACCTCGGGGCGTGCGAACAGGAAGCCCTGGAACAGCGTCACGCCGAGATCGCGCAGGGCACGATACTCCCCGACGGTCTCCGTGCCTTCGGCGATCACCACGACGTCCAGCTCGGCGCAGATGTCCACCACGCCGCCGACGATCACCCGCCGGGCGCGGTCCGTGTCGACGCCACGGATCAGGCCCATGTCGAGCTTCAGGAAATCGGGCTGGAAGTCCGCCAGCAGGCCGAGGCCGGCATGGCCCGCGCCGAAATCGTCGATGGCGACTCGCATGCCGTATTCGTGCCAGGTCCGCACGTGCCGGCGCAGCGCCGCGCGGTCGTCGATGCGCTCGCTCTCGGTGATCTCGACGACGATCGAATGCGCGGGGACGCCGGCCTTCTCGGCCGCGCCCAGCATCGTCTCGAGGAAGCCGTCGCGCATCGGCACCGATCCCGGCAGGCAGTTGATCGACAGCGCGGCGCCGGTCGCGGCCAGGCCGAGCGCGCCGGCGCTGCGGATCGCGGAAACCTTGCAGGCATGGTCGAAGGCGGAGCGGTTCGAGAGATGGATGCCGGACAGCACGCTGCCCGCCGCCTGGCCTTCCGGCCCGCGGACGAGCGCCTCGTAGGCGAAGATCGCCCCGTCGTGCCCGGTATCCACGATCGGCTGGAACGCCATCGCGACGGGCCATTCGGTGCTTGAGGGATCGGCGTTGCCCCGCTTGGGCATCTGTTGGCATCCGTTGCTTCCGGCCTGCTTCTAATGTGATACCCGCCTCGCAATTGCGACCCCCTTTCCCGGGGGATAACGCGGCAGTGACCGGCCAAACCCTTGATCCGCCAAATCGTTTCGGTCTTGTGAGCGAATTCCGACGTTGCGGACGCGCTGCTCGCGTCTTACGGCGATGCACAACAACCCAGGCGCGCCACCAGGTGGACCTATGCCCCGGATCCATCGCCGCCGATGGGATGCAGGAAGGTCTGCGCTATCCTGCGCGGCAGCGCGGCCGCTCCCCGACGCGCCGGATTCACCCGATGAACCTGTTCGACATTCCCGCCCACCTGCCCTTCCTCGACTGCCTCGCCTCGGGTGTCCTGGGAATGACGGCACCGGAGACGCCGGAGGCGCTCTCGCGCGTCACCATCCTGCTGCCGACGCGCCGCTCGGCCCGGGCGCTGCGCGAGGCCTTCCTGCGCGCCGCCGGGGACCGGGCGCTGCTGCTGCCGCGCATGCGCGCGCTGGCCGGCCTTTCCACGGAGGATGCGGACGAGCTGGCGCTGCCGACCCTGCTCGACCTTCCCCCCGCAGTGGAGCCGCTGCGCCGCCAGGGCGTGCTGACCGAGCTGGTGCTGCGCCTGCCGCCGCATTTCGGCGGCCCCGGCTCGCCCGAGCAGGCGTGGCAGCTCGCCGGCGAGCTGGCGACGCTGCTCGACGAGATCGCCCTGGAAGGCTGCGACCCCGAGAATCTCGCGACCCTGGTGCCGGAGGCGCATGCGCGCCACTGGGAGGTGACGCTCACCTTCCTGCGGGCGGTGATCCAGGACTGGAACCACTGGCTCGGCACGCAGGACCTGCTGGATGTCGGCGTCCGCCGGGTGCGGGCGCTGGAGGCGCAGCGACTCGCCTGGGAGGCGGCGCCGCCGGCCGATCCGGTGATCGCCGCCGGCATCGGCCTCGGCACCACCATCCCCGCCGCCGCCGCGCTGCTGCGGTGCATCGCCCTGCTGCCACGCGGCGCGGTGGTGCTGCACGGCGTCACGGAGGAGTCGGCCGCGGTCCGGGACGCGATCGGCGCCGCCCCCTCGCATCCCTTCTCGGGCCAGGTAAGGCTCCTGCGTGCCATGGAGGCGCCGCGCGACGGCATCCGCCGCTGGCCGGGCTGCCTGCACGGGGCGCCGGCCGCCGCCGGGGGGCCGCCGGAGGCCGTCGTGCCCGAGGGCCGCGCCGCCCTGCTCGGCATGGCGCTCCGCCCCCCGGCCGGGATGGATGCCTGGCAGGTGCGCGAGCCGGAACGCTGGGCCCCGGCCCTGGCCGGCCTGTCGCTGCTCTCGGTGCCCGATGCCCAGGCCGAGGCCGTCGCCATCGCCCTGGTGCTGCGCGAGGCGCTGGAACGCCCCGGCGCACGGGCCGCGCTGGTGACGCCCGACCGCGACCTCGCCCGCCGCGTCTCGGCCGAGCTGATCCGCCACGGCATCGCCGCCGACGACTCGGCCGGCGAGGCCCTGGTGCAGACGCCGGCCGGCGCCTTCGTGCGGCTGATCGCGCGCATGGTGGCCGAGGATTTCGCGCCCGTACCGCTGCTCGGCGTGCTGAAGCACCCGCTTTGCGCCGGCGGCTGGGACCGGACGCGCTGGCTGCGGGCCACCCGCCTGCTGGAGCGGCGCGCGCTGCGCGGCCCCCGTCCCGCCGCGGGGCTGGCGGGGCTGCGGCACACGCTGCGCGTCGCCTTCCGCGGCGATCCGGTGCCTGTGGCCGGGGCTGGCGGGGCCGGGACTGGCGAGGCCGGGGCTGGCGGGGCCGGAGCGGGCGAGGACGGAGCGGGTGCGGACGGGCAGCGCGGGATCGGGGCGCCCGGCACCGACCTATCGGGCGCCGACCCGACGGGCCGAGAGACGGCCGCCGACGAGGAGCGGCAGGCGCGCCGGGCGGCGGAGCTCGCGGAATGCCTCGGCCTGCTGGACCGGCTGGAGGAATGCCTCGGCGGCTTCGCCCTGCCCGCCGGCGTCACGCGGGCACCCGCGGCGATGCTGGCCGACCACCTCGCCGCCGCCGAGGCCCTGGCCGCCACCGACGAGACGCCCGGTGGCCTGCGCCTCTACGCCGGCGAGGAGGGCGAGCCGCTGGCCGACCACTTCGCCGCCCTGCCCCCGGCCCTCGGCGCGCTGCCGCCGGTCGCCGCCACCGCCTGGCCGGCCCTGTTCGACGCCACCCTCGCCGGCCTCGCCGCCCGCTCCGTCCGCGCGACGCGCGGGCGCCACGGCGAGGCGCATCCGCGCGTCGAGATCCTCGGCCTGCTGGAGGCGCGGCTGCTGCGCTTCGACCGGGTGGTGCTGGGCGCGCTCGACGAGGCCGTCTGGCCGCTCGCCACCGATCCCGGTCCCTGGATGAGCCGGCCGATGCGAACCCGCTTCGGCCTGCCGGAACCGGAGGCCCGCATCGGCCGCGTCTGCGCCGATTTCTGCCTCGCCGCCTGCGCCGCGCCGGAGGCGGTGCTGAGCCGCGCCGCCCGACGCGCCGGCGCTCCCACCGTGCCGGCGCGCTGGCTCACCCGGCTGCAGGTCTTCCTGGCAGGCCAGCGGGGAGACGGGCACGGCGACGGCGCGACGGGTGGCCTCGTCCTGCCGCCGAATCCCGCCGCCGCCTGGGCGGCGGCGCTCGACCTGCCGGCGGGCGGCGCCGCGCGGCCCTGCGAGCGGCCGGCCCCCCGCCCGCCGCGCGACGCACGGCCGGACCGCATCTCGGTGACCGAGGTGGCGACGCTGATCGCCGACCCCTACGCCTTCTACGCGAAGCGCGTGCTGCGGCTGCGCCGGATCGACCCGATCGATTCCGATGTCGGCGCCACCGATTACGGCATGCTGGTCCACGACGCGCTCGCGCGCTTCGTCCGCCGTCTCGACGCGGTAGCCGGGTGGCCCGGGGCCGAGGCGGCCGGGGAATGGTTCGCCGAGGCCGCCTCGGCGGCGCTGCGCGAGGCCGGAGCGCGCCCCGGCCTGGCAGCCTTCTGGCGGCCGCGTCTCGAACGCATCGGCCGCTTCGCGCTGGCGCAGGAGCGTGCCCTGCGCGAGGCGCGCGGCGTCCGCGGCAGCCACGCCGAGGTGCCGGGCGAGCTGACGGTCCGTCGTCCCGGCGGGGAGGTTCTGCTGGTGGGCAAGGCCGACCGCATCGACCTGCTGGCGAACGGGATGCTGTCGATCATCGACTACAAGACCGGCGCGCCGCCGAGCACCCGGGCCGTCATCGAGGGCCGGGAGCCGCAATTGTCGCTGGAGGCGGCGATGGCGGCCGAGGGCGCGTTCCGGGGCCTGCCGGGCCGGCCGGTTTCGTCCCTGACCTACTGGCGCGTTTCCGGCGGCCCGGTGGCGGGCGAGGTGAAGCCGGTCGGCTGGGGTCCGGAGGAGATCGAGGAGCAGGCGCACGCGGCGCTGGCACAGCTCGGCGCGCTGGTGGATGGCTTCCTGCTGGGCGACCGCCCCTTCCTGGCAAGGCCGCACCCGGCGCGGCAGCCCACAGGCGGGGACTACGATCATCTGGCGCGCGTCGCCGAATGGGCGGGCGCGGAGGATGCGGAGACGGCCGGCTGAGGGGACGGCCCGAGGGGACGGCATGCGCGGCGCTGCGGCCGCCTTCATGCGGCGCCGGGGCCGGGCTGTTCTGTCGGGTGATGGAAAAGGGGAGAACGCCCCAGGCTCCGCCGCCTTATGCGGCGGTCGGGGCCGGAGCGGACGTTCTTCTCGGGAGGCTCAGGCTTCGTGCGGCGATGCCGGCAGCTTCGGCAGATGCCCCGTGGCAACCGCGATGCGGGCCGTGAGGTTGGCCGCGACCAGGGCGGCGACGACGATCAGGAAGGTCAGACTGGACATGGGTGGGATCCTTGTGCCGGACGCCCTCCCTAAACTTCCCACAAGATAGGTACCGCACCGCAAAAATTCAAGTTTTTCAATGTATTAATAAAAGGTGATCGCTGGTTGCGGCAACCGTGCCATGCAGTTGCGCCGGCCCTTTCGATGCCTCTTCAACTTCCGGCGGGCCCGGTCGTGGAGATATGCTCATCGATTCATGCTGTCGGAAGAGGCTGGTGGTTGCGCCGGAATTCGTCCGCCACGGCCGGCGGATAGAACCGGTGGGTCCCGCCTAACCGGGATCGGCTTTGGGGGCGCCGTTCGACAGGCGTCCTCCTGGCTTGGCCGCCCACGTTCCACGTCTTGCGGATGTGAGGCATGCGAGCCGGGCTGGACGGCTCAAGGCAACCGTGGGGTGCCGTGCCGCGCGGGACTGACGTACCGGTGATCGGAGGAAAGAGAACGGCGCGACGTCATGACCGGATCGGGAAGGTCATGGTGGGCGCAGTAGGATTCGAACCTACGACCCGCTGATTAAGAGTCAGCTGCTCTACCAACTGAGCTATGCGCCCGCCGTGGCCCGCTTAATAACGTCCCCAGCCGCCTTGTCCAGCCCCGGCGTGCCGAAACGCGTCCCTCACTCGCGCGTGGGACCCATGTCCGCATCGCGGTGGACATGCACGCTGAGCAGCAGGCCGAAGCCGAACATCGTGGTCAGCATGGCCGAGCCGCCATGCGAGATCAGCGGCAGCGGCACGCCGCCCACGGGGATGGAGCCCGTGACCATGGCGACGTTCACGAACACGTAGAGGAAGAAGTTGGTCGCCAGCCCGATCGCCAGCAGCCGGCCGAACTGGTGGCGGCAGCGGAACGCCACCGCGAAGGAGAAGGCCACCACGAGCCCCAGCAGCGCCAGCACCGACAGCGCGCCGACCAGCCCGAACTCCTCGGCGATCATGGTGAAGATGAAGTCGGTCTGCTTCTCGGGCAGGAAGTTCAGGTGTCCCTGGGTTCCCTGCAGGAAGCCCTTGCCCCAGAGCCCGCCGGAGCCGAGCGCGATCTTCGACTGGATGATGTTGTACCCCGCCCCCAGCGGATCGCTCTCGGGGTCGAGGAAGGTGGTGATGCGCGCCTTCTGGTAGTCGCGCAGGTGTTCGTAGGCGATCGGCGCCGCGATGCCGGCCGCCCCCAGCACGCCGGCGAACTTCCACCAGCGCACCCCGGCGCCCCAGAACACCGAGCCCGCCACCATCGCCGTGATCATCGCCGTGCCGAGGTTGGGCTGCTTCAGGATCATCCCGACCGGCAGCAGGGTCGCGAGGATCGGCGGGATCAGGAAGATCGGGTTGC
This sequence comes from Roseomonas acroporae, assembly GCF_023223525.1. Taxonomy (GTDB): domain Bacteria; phylum Pseudomonadota; class Alphaproteobacteria; order Acetobacterales; family Acetobacteraceae; genus Roseomonas_E; species Roseomonas_E acroporae. The sequence continues at coordinate 26,680 of NZ_JALPRX010000086.1, forward strand.
CCACTCGCTCCCAGCTCGCCCGCCGGAACCAGGAGGCGAGCGCCAGGGCCAGCGCGATCTTCATCAGCTCCGAGGGCTGGAGCTGGATCGGCCCGAGCTCGATCCAGCGCTGCGCCCCCTTGCCCACATGCCCCTGCAGCGCGACCAGCACCAGCAGGCCGACCGTCGCGGCGTAGATCGGCCAGGCGAGGCGCGCGATCAGGCGGATGTCCACCAGCGCCAGCGACAGCATCATGACCAGGCCGAAGCCGAAGCGCAGCGCGTGCCGGCCGGCATAGGGCTCGGCCGCGCCGCCGCCCGCCGAGTACAGCGCCACGTAGCCGACCGCCGCCACGGCACAGAGCATCAGCACGAAGATCCAGGGGATCTGCCAGAACTTCTGCAGCAGCCCGCCGCTGCGGTCCCGGGTCAGCAGCCGCCGTTCGAGGAGCATGCGGCTATCTCCGTTGCCCGGCACCGGGCGGCGGGGACGGGGAAGCCCCGCCGGCCGGGGCCCCGGCCGTTCCCGCGCCGGCCGTCCCGGCTGCCGGCTGGGCATCCGCCACGCGCTGCCCGCCTTCCGGCGCGCGCCTGAAGCGGTTGATCGTGTCCATCATGATGTCGCGCGCGAGCGGCGCCGCGGCCAGCGAGCCGCCGATGCCATGCTCGACGATCACCGAGATCGCGTACTGCGGGTTGTCGTAGGGCGCGTAGCCCACGAACAGCGCGTGCGGCCGCCACTCGCGCGGCAGGTTCTCCACCCGGAAGCCGCGCTCGCGCTCGGCGCGGGAGACGCGGCGCACCTGGGTGGTGCCGGTCTTGCCGGCGAACACCGTGCCGTCCGGCAGCCGCGCGACGCGCGCCGTGCCGCCGCCCTCGTTCACCACCGCCCACATCCCCTCGCGCACCAGCCGCATGTCGCGGTCGGGGATGCCGAGGGCGGGCCAGTAGTCGGGGCGCATCACGCGCTGCGGCTGGCCGCCCACGCTGCGCGTCAGGTGCGGCTGCAGCGCGCGGCCGGAGGCGATCCGCGCCGTCATGGTGGCGAGCTGGAGCGGGGTGAGCTGGTAGAAGCCCTGGCCGATGCCGTGCACCACCGTGTCGCCGAGGTTCCAGGGCTTGCCCTTGGAGATGCGCCATTCGCGGGTCGGCATCAGCCCCTTGCGGGTGCCCGGCAGCTCGATCTCGAGGTCGACGCCGAGGCCGAAGCGGCGCGCCATGGCGGCGATGCGGTCGATGCCCACCCGGCGCGCCACCTCGTAGAAGTACACGTCGCAGGAGAGCTTCAGCGCCGCGTGCAGGTCCACCGCGCCGTGGCCGCGGCGGGAGTGGCAGTGGAAGCGCGTGTCGCCGAGGTCGAAATGGCCGGGGCAGAAGATCCGCTCGCCCGGCCCCACCACCTTCGCGTCCAGCGCCGCCAGCGCCACCATCGGCTTGAAGGTGGAGCCCGGCGCATAGAGGCCGGCGGTGCACTTGTTGATCAGCGGCGTCGAGCGGTTGCGTGTCCACTCCCGCCACTGCGCCGCCGAGACGCCGGCGTTGAACAGGTTGGGGTCGAAGGAGGGCTTGCTGGCCATGGCCAGCACCTCGCCGTTGCGCGCGTCCAGCACGACCACCGAGGTGCCCTCGTCGATCCGCTGCCGCACCTGGCGCTGGAGCTGGGCGTCCACCGAGAGCAGGACGTCCTGCCCCTGCTGCCCCTCGTGGCGGTCCAGCTCGCGGATCACCCGGCCGACCGCGTTGACCTCGAGCTGCACGGCGCCGGCGCGGCCGCGCAGGATGCGGTCGTGGAAGCGCTCCACCCCGGCGCGGCCGACGCGGATGCCGGGCAGCTCCAGCAGCGGGTCGTCGCCGATGTCCGCCTCGGCCGGCGGCGCCACGTAGCCCACGATGTGCGCGAGGTGCTCCGCCTCCGGGTACATCCGCGTCGTGCCGACGTCGGTGATGATTCCCGGCAGGTCGGGCGCGTTCACCTCGATGCGCGCCATCTCCTCCCAGGTGAGGAACTCGCGCACCGTCACCGGCACGAAGCGGCGGTGCCGGCGCACGTCGCGCTCGATGCGCGCCCGCTCGTGCTCGGCCAGCGGCACGATGCGCGAGAAGGTCTCCAGCGTCGCCGCCACGTCCTGGGTCTGCTCGGCCACCAGCAGGGCGCGCCAGTTCAGCCGGTTGCCGGCGATCACCTTGCCGTCGCGGTCCAGCACGCGGCCGCGCGGCGGCGGGATCAGCCGGGCGCTGACCCGGTTCTCCTCGGCCAGCGTCGCGTAGCGCTCCCCCTCCTCCACCTGCATCCGGTAGAGGCGCTGGCCGAGATAGCCGAGCAGGCCGAGCTGCCCGAGGCCGAGCAGCGCCACCCGGCGGGTGAAGATGTTGCGCCGGCGCTCCTCCTGCCGGCGGGCCGCGTTCATGCCGCGCTCGCGCCGGCGCCACTGGAATTTCGGCCAGCCCAGCCTCACGCCACCATCCTCCGCGCGTCGACCTGCCGCGGCCGGCCGGCGCCGGCGCCGCGGATGGCGGGGCGCCGCGGCCGCCGCGGGCTCACGCCGCGCTCTCCGCATGCAGCATCGCAAGATGGGCCCGCCCGAGCAGCCAGGCGAGGCTCGGATAAAGCCCGGCAGACATGCCCACGGCGTTGAGGCCGGGCGCGATCGGCGGCACGCGCCAGCCCAGCACGGCCTGGAGCACCCAGCCAAGCCCCCCCGCGCCGAGCGCGAAGCCGCAATAGGCCAGCCAGACCACCAGGAAGGAGCGGCGCACCAGCGCCCGCCGCCAGCGCATCGCCAGCCCGTGCGTGATCAGCAGGATCAGCACCCCGATGCCGAGCGGCCCGAAGCTCAGCAGGTCGTGCAGCAGGCCGAGCGGGAACACGGCGAGCGGCGGCATGTAGGCCGGGCGGAACAGCGACCAGAAGAACACGCAGGGCAGCGCCACCGCCCAGACCAGCCCCGGCGGCCCGACCGGCGCGGCCGCCAGCACCATGAGCAGCGCCGTGAATGCCACCGGGAAGGTGGCCCGCGCCGTGGCGTCGAGGCGGCGCAGCAGCCCCGGTGCCGGCTCCGGCTTGCCGTGCACGGACATCGCGCCTAGCCCGCCGCCCGCGCGGGCGGAAAATCCCGCAGGAACAACGCGCAGGAGCGGTTTCCTCGGGTCGGGCCGAAGCGGCTGGGCATGGCGTGACGGGACTGTCCTAGCGCCTGGGGCGGGATTCGCGCGGCTCCGGCCGCGCGACCGATTCCGGCGGCAGGATGCCGGACAGGCCGTAGTCGAACAGGCGCACCAGATCGAGCCGGTCGAGGCGGGCGAACATCTCCACCTCGGGCGCGCCGGAGCCGGAATAGTGGATCACCCCGACCGGCAGCCCGGCCGGAAAGGCGTTGGCCTCGGCGCTGGTCACCACACGCTCGCCCTCGGCCGGGGTGACGCCCTCGGGCCAGTACTGCACGCGCGGCCGGGCGCCGTTGGTGCCGACCAGCACGGCGCGCGCCCGGCTGCCCTCCAGCGTCACCGGGATGCGGCTGTTGAGGTCGGTCGCCAGGAGCACGCGGGCGGAGCGGCTGCCCACTTCCGTCACCCGCCCGACCAGCCCCCGCTCGTCGAGCGCGATCTGCCCCTTGCGCACCCCATGCTCCGGCCCGATGGCCAGCAGCACGGCGCGGGCATAGGTGCCGCCGCCATCGGCGACGACGCGGGCGGTCTGGAAGCGCGGCGCCGGGTCGGGGATGAAGGCGAGCTGGCGGCGCATCATTGCGTTCTCCGCCTCCAGCGCCAGCGCGACCGCCTGCCAGCGGCGGAGCTGCTCGTTCTCGTCGCGCAACCGGGCGTTCTCGGTGCGCATCTCGAGCAGCGCGCGGGCTTCCGCCACCGTGTCGCGCACCGCCGCCACGGGCCGGGCCAGCACGCCGTAGATCGGCGTCAGCGCGTCGGCGAGCGCCATGCGCACCCGCTCGGCCAGCATCGTATCGGCCTTGCCGAGCAGCATGGTGCCGAAGGCGGCGGCGATCAGCACGGGCAGCGACAGGCGCGCCAGGGCCTGGCGAAGCGGGATGCTCAGTCGGATCACAGGCCCCCCGTCGGGGCGCGCGGCCCGGTTCGGATCGTCATGCCTCGCGGCGGCCGCCGCCATCCGGGGCGGCCACCACGGCCGTCCCGCCCATCACAGCCATCCGGACCGCATCCATCCGGGCCACAGCCGTGCCGGCCCGCCGCCTGCCGCAACGCCGGCGCCGCCGGAAGTTCCGGCCCGACCCTCCCGTGGCCCGGCAACCGGGAGCGCGGCGGAGTGCCGGAGGAGATCCGCGCGGAACGCCTCTGTTTCCAACGGCCTGGGAACCTTTCCTCATAGCCCGAGGCAGAATCCGGCACGGCACTGGGCAGGTCGCGGCGTGACCGGGCCGGCGAGCGGCCCGGCCGGCATCATCAGTACATCGAACTCAGTACGTGGCGAAGCCGCTTCATCTCCTCAAGGGCCCGGCCGGTGCCGAGCGCCACGCAGGAGAGCGCTTCCTCGGCCGCCACCACCGGCAGGCCGGTGGAATCGCGCAGCACCTGGTCCAGCTTGTGCAGCAGCGCCCCGCCGCCGGTCAGCACGATGCCCTTGTCCACGATGTCGGCGGCCAGCTCCGGCGGCGTGTTCTCCAGCGCCACCTTCACCGCCTCGACGATCGCGGTCACCGGCTCGGCCAGGCTCTCGGCCACCTGCCGCTCGCTCACCGTCACCTCGCGCGGCACGCCGTTCATCAGGTCGCGACCCTTGACCTCGGTGTAGCGGCCCTCGTCGCCGTCCTCCGGCGCGCAGGCGGCGCCGATCTCGAGCTTGATCCGCTCGGCCGAGCTCTCGCCGATCAGCAGGTTATGGTGGCGGCGGATGTAGTTGATGATCGACTCGTCCATCTTGTCGCCGCCGACCCGCACGGAGCGGGCATAGACGATGCCGCCGAGCGAGATCACCGCCACCTCGGTGGTGCCGCCGCCCACGTCCACCACCATGGAGCCGGAGGGCTCGGTGACGGGCAGGCCGGCACCGATCGCGGCCGCCATCGGCTCCTCGATCAGCAGCACCTTGCGGGCGCCCGCGCTCTCGGCGCTCTCCTGGATGGCGCGGCGCTCCACGGCGGTGGAGCCGGAGGGGACGCAGACGATGATCATCGGCGAGGCGAACGACCGGCGGTTGTGCACCTTGCGGATGAAGTGCTTGATCATCTCCTCCGCCACCTCGAAGTCGGCGATCACGCCGTCCCGGAGGGGGCGGATGGCGGCGATGTTGCCGGGGGTGCGGCCGAGCATCAGCTTGGCCTCCTCGCCCACCGCCAGCACCTGCTTGCGCCCGCGCAGGTCGGCGATCGCGACCACGCTCGGCTCGTTCAGCACGATGCCCCGACCCTTCACGTAGACCAGCGTGTTCGCCGTGCCGAGGTCGATGGCCATGTCGGCCGACAGAAAGCCGAACAGCCGAGAGAACATTCGCGCAACCTTCCGTTACTGAGAGCGCCGGGGCAGCCATGGGCAGGCCCCGTGGCAGCAGACGCCCGCCGCGCGCCGCAACACCGGCGGGCGCGGTCCGGAGGGCGGCCGGCGGGGGCCAAGGGGACCGGGAACGGCGGGGAGGCTTAGCCGCCCCCCGTCTCCCGCTCAAGCCGGAAATCCGGCCCGGGCGGCCCACGGCGAGGGCATGGGAGGCGCGCATGCGGCCGCCTCGTGGCTGCCCCGCGCAACCGGCCGGTCGGCGCCACGTTCTTCCGGTGCGACGCGCCACGACGGGCGCCCATAGGAAAAACGAGGATGCGCAGGACTCCCATCACCCTTCTGGCCCTGGCGGCGCTCGGCCTTGCCGGGTGCGGCTATTCAACGGGCGACCGCGCCGTTTCCGGCGGCCTGATCGGCGCCGGTACCGGGGCCGGCGTCGCGGCGCTGACGGGTGGCAACGCCGGCACCGGCGCCCTGATCGGCGGCGGCGTCGGCGCGGTCGGCGGCGCGGTCACCAGCGGACGCGACGTCAACCTCGGCCGCCCCGTCTGGCGCTGAGGCCGGCCAGAGCATTTCAAGCCGGGTGTACTCACCCGGCGACCCGGAAAATGCGAAGAACCAAAGGCTGAAGCCGTTCCGGCCTGATACAGCCGGGCCGGAACGGCTCCAGCGCGGAAAGGTCGTGCCGGAACGGCCCGCCGGCGGACGGGGATGCCGTGCGGCGTTGATGCACCGCATCGTGCCAAGCAAAACCGTCGCCACCCTCTCCCAACGGCCCCACTAACGCGCTCCGCCCGCGGCTCGCCACGGACCGCCCTCCCGGATGAACGCGCCGACGAACGCGATGGCCGCATGGAACCCGTTCCATGCGGCCATCGTCATGCCTGACCCGATGTTCCCGCTCCGGCCCTCCTCACGGGCCTTCGTCAGCCCGAGCGCAGGGCGACGGAGGGTGCCGGACGTCGCAGGAGGCGCCGCAGCCGGCCGCGCCGCGACGGTACCGACGCGGTCGCCCGCCGCTGCCGGGCGATCAGCCGCGCGCCGCTCGATGCGCGGATCAGGGTCAGGGTCCGGTCGTGATAGGCATCCAGCCCCGGCCGGTGCCCGATCGAGATCAGGCTGCTCCCGGCCAGTTCCCCGCGGAAGAGGCTCAGCATGGCGTGCTGGTTCTCCTCGTCGAGCGCCGCCGTCGCCTCGTCCATGAACACCCAGCGCGGCCGGTGCAGCAGCAGCCGGGCGAAGGCGATGCGCTGCTGCTCGCCGAGCGAGAGGATGCGGTCCCAGCGCTCCGTCTCCTCCAGCCGGGCGGCGAGATGGGCGAGGCCGCAGCGCTCCAGCGCCGCCGCCACCGCCGCCGCCGGGAAGTGGCGCGCCGGCGCCGGATAGGCCACCGCGGCATGCAGCGTGCCGAGCGGCAGGTAGGGCCGCTGCGGCATGAACATCATCTCGCGGCGCGGCGGGATCCGGATGCGGCCCGATCCCCATGGCCAGACGCCGGCGATGGCCCGGAACAGGGTGGACTTGCCGGTACCGCTCTCGCCCACGATCAGCACCTTCTCGCCCGCCGCGATCTCGGCGTCGGCGCTGTCGATCAGCACGTCGCCGTCGGCGTGCTCGATGCGCAGCGCGTCGAAGGCCACCACCTCGCGCCCGTCCGGCAGCGCCCCCTCCTCCACCGCGATCACCGCCTCCTTCTCCATTGCCTCGGCCGCTTCCAGCGTGTCCTCCAGCGCCATCACGCGCTCCAGGTGGCTGCGCCAGTCGGCGAGACGCGGGAAGTTGTCGACGAACCAGTTGAGGCTGCCCGTCACCTGCCCGAAGGCCGAGGAGATCTGCATCAGCACGCCGAGCGTGATGGCGCCGGCGAAGTAGCGCGGGCTCGCTACCAGGATCGGGAACACGCCGGCGACCATGCCGTAGGCGGAGGTCAGCCACATCAGCCGCCGCTCCGAGCGCATCAGATCGCGCATCACCGAGACGACGTTGTCGAAGGCGGCGCGCAGGCCGCGCGCCTCGTCCGGCTCGCCGCGGATCAGCGCCACGCTCTCGCTGCTCTCGCGCAGACGCACCAGCGCGAAGCGGTGGTCGCTCTCGGCCGCGTTGCGGCGGATGTTGATCGAGACCATCGGCCGCCCGATCAGCCAGGTCAGCCCCGATCCCGCCAGCGCGTAGAGCAGCGCCGCGAACACCATGTAGCCGGGGATGTCGAACCCGTCCGCGCCGAACGCCCCACCCAGAGCCACGTGCAGGGGCCCGGACAGCGTCCACAGGATGCCGACGAAGGAGGCGAGCGTGATGAGCGACTGGATCAGTCCCACCACCAGGTCCACCGCCATCGCCGTCGCCCAGCGCGTGTTCTCGGAGATGCGCTGGTCCGGGTTGTCGGCGGTGTCCGGCAGGAAGTTGAGCTGGTAGTGGCGGCCGCGCCGCAGCCAGCGCTCCTGCAGGTCGTTCACCAGCCAGCGCCGCCAGCGCAGTTGCAGCGTCTGCTTGGCCCAGAGGTGGAACACCGCCGTCGTCATGCTGGCGAAGGAAAGGAACAGGAACAGCCACATCTGGCCCAGGAAGCCGGCGCGGTCCCGGCTCTCGAGGGCGTTGAAGAAGTCCCGGTTCCAGAGGTTGAACCAGACCTGCACGCCGATCTGCAGGACGGTGAGCAGCAGCACCAGCCCGGCGAGGCCGCGGGCCGACCAGCGTTCCTCCGAATTGAAGTAGCCGCCGGCGAGTCGCAGCGTGCGCCGCACGAGGCCTTCGCGCCGACGGGGCGCGGTGCCGTCCAGGGGCATCATCGCGTCTCCGCCGGCCGTCCGGGCCGGGGATGGGTCCGCCCGTCCGCGACCCGGGCCGTCATCGTCCGCTCCGTCCGGGGACGCGCCGTCGGGTAGGCCGGCAGGCGGACGGTCGGGCTCGGCCATGGTGCACTCAAGGGGTGGCCGACGCGGTCGGGCGCAGCGACCCGGGTTCGGCGCCGATGCGCCGTGCCAGCACGGCGCGGCCCTCCTGGCCGGCATAGCCCGGCCCTTCGGCGGCGAGGGTGGCGCCGGGCGTGAGCAGGTCCCGGAACCGTTCCGCCGCGCCGGCCGGCAGCAGCACCGACGTTCCGTCCTCCAGGATCGCGCCCGTCACCTCGCCCTGCGGCGTGTAGTAGGGCGCCTTCACCCGGCCTTCGACGCTCAGTTCCCGCATCGGGGCCGCATCGGGCCGTTCCGGGACGCGCCTGTACAGCCGCTCCACCAGCACGGGCGGCGAATCGGCACCCGCGGAGAAGGCCAGGATGGTGATCACCGGGGCGTTGCGGATGCGGATCCCCCAGACCGTCAGCGGCCGCCCCTCCGCGGCGACGCGTCGGACCGCGGCGCCGATATCGGGCGGGAAGACCACCTGCGGCCCCTCCCGGAACAGCAGCCCGTCCGTTCCGCCGCGCGGATCGACCAGGAACCGCTCCACCGTGCCGGTGAAGGAGGGCAGTTGCGTGGGATCGAACCAGAGCCCGCCGGCGGGGCGATCCGCCTGGCGGCTGGCCGTCGGCTCCGCCGCCACCGACGGAGCGCGGGCGACCGGAAGGACGAGCGCCGCCATGAGCACGGCTGGCCCGACCGACCCGGCCGCCCGCGCCATCTCAGGCACCCCGGAAGACGCCGAACACCAGCGAGATCAGGAAGAGCACGAGGAAGATGGTGAAGAGGATCTTGGCGATGCCGGCGGAGGCCGAGGCGATGCCGCCGAAGCCGAACAGGCCGGCGACCAGCGCGATCACGAGGAAGATGAGAGTCCAGTAAAGCATGGCCCGTCTCCGAATGTCCCAGTCGGCCATTCGAACGCGGAGCCGTGAGTGCGGTTTCGGAGCGGAACGAAGGCTGCGTTGCCATCATGCCGACGTGACGATCCCGCCGGACGACGTCGTGACGGCTCTGGCGGGTTCACGGCGTCCGGACGGGCATGACGCTTCGGCGGCCGCGGCGATCAGGCCGCGGGCGGGGCCATCGGCACGCCGCGCGTGACCGCCTGGTAGGTGGCGATGGCGAGGGTGATCGGCTCGAAGGGCTTGGTGATGACGAAGGCGGGCTCCACCGTCTCGCCCGTCAGCAGCCTCTCCGGGTAGGCGGTGACGAAGATCACCGGCGCCTCGTGCCGCCGCAGGATGCGCGCCACCGCGCTGGTGCCGTCGCCGCCGGCGCCGAGGTTGATATCGGCCAGCACCAGGCTCGGCTTCTCCGCCTCGGCCAGCGCGACCGCCTCCTCCTCCGAGGCGGCGATGCCGACTACCTCGTGGCCGCAGCCTTCCACCAGCCCCTGGATGTCCATGGCGATGATCGGCTCGTCCTCGATGATGAGGACACGCGCGGAGGCGTTGTCCCGCAGCCGCCCGCGGGCCGCGCCCAGCCGGTCGGCCGCTGCCGCCGGCTCCAGCCCGACGGCCGCCGCCGCCGCGTCCAGCGACAGGTCCTCCAACGCGGTGAGCAGCAGCAGCATGCGCTCGGTGAGGCCCATCGCGGCGTCGGGCACCCCCGCCTCGGAAGCGAGCCGGGCCCGCTCGCCGATCGCCTTGTAGAGAGCCAGCCGCGCCTGCGCGTCCACCGCGAGATCTTCCCGCGCGCCGCCCTCCAGCAGGCCACGCAGCGCCTCGGCCACCACCGCGTCGCCGCGCTTCTGGCTGCCGCTGAGCGCACGCGCGTAGCGACGGGCGTAGGGGAGCGCCCGGATCAGCGCCTCGCGCTCGCCGCTCATCGCCACGTCGCCCGCGGCCGGCGGAAAACCCCGTGCATGCCTTGACGTTCCGATCCTGTACTCGAGATCACGCTTTGCCTCGGCTTCGCGCTCGTGATCGCGCCGGATGCGCGCCCCGCCTTGACGTGGCGTGGCAGCCGGTGCGTGGTCCGCATTGATATGGATACCCTGACAGCCGAACAAGCCGCGGCCCCCGATTTTCGCCGCGCCCTCGCGGAGTTGTTGCCGGAATTGCGCGCCTTCGCGCGGTTCCTGGCAGGCGGCCGCGCCGAGGCGGACGATCTGGTGCAGGATGCCCTGCTGCGCGGCCTGGCGTCGCAGGCGCAGTTCGTGCCCGGAACCAGCCTTCGCGCCTGGACCTTCACCATCCTGCGGAACACCTACTACGAGCAGCACCGTCGGCGCCGGCGCGAGACGGCCCGGATCCAGCAGGGCGCCCCGGTCGAGGAAGCGGCCGAGGGCGCCGCGCTGACGCAGCAGGAGGCGCACGCCGACCTGCGCGACCTCGGCCGCGCGCTGCGCACCCTGTCGCCGACCTTGCGTGAGGCGCTGGTCCTGGTCGGCGCGCAGGGGCTTTCCTACGAGGAGGCGGCGACGGTTTGCCAGGTTCCCGCCGGCACGATGAAGGCCCGCGTCTCCCGCGCGAGGGCGGCGCTCGCCGCCACTCTCGATCCCGTGAAGGGAAAAGCGTCGCGGTAACGCATTCGCGACGCAACGGCCCCGGGGGCGGCGTCATTGATCGGGCAGGAAAGCGGAAGAAGGCCTCCCGATGAAGAACGACTTCCACGACCAGATGATCGCCCTGCTGCCGAAGCTGCGGGTTCAGGCCCTGGCGCTGACCCGCAACCGGGCCGCCGCCGAGGATCTGGTGCAGGATGCCGTCGCCAACGCGCTCGCCGCGCAGAACAGCTTCACGCCGGGTACGAATTTCGCCGCCTGGATGCATCGCATCCTGCGCAACCGCTTCATCAGCACGCTGCGCAAGCAGCGCGAGACCACCGACATCGAGGATCTGCCGATGTCCGCCTTCGCGGTGAGCGGCGCGCACGAGGACCGCATGGTCCTCAAGGAGCTCGGCGCCGCCGTGAACCGCCTGCCGTCCGATCAGCGCGAGGCGCTGTTCATGGTGGTGCTGCAGGGGCTCTCCTACGAGGAGGTCGCGGCGGCCACGGGCTGCGCCGTCGGCACCGCCAAGAGCCGGGTCTTTCGCGCCCGCCGGCAGTTGCAGGCCTGGCTGATGGGCGAGGACGCACCGGAGCGCGTCGCGACGACGGAGCACGCCACGCGCCGACTGCCGCTTGGCGAACGCCACGCCGAATTTTAACCTTCGTGCCGGATGGTGGCGGGCGGCGTCCTTTCGGTCGACACGGCCGCCCGCCTTGGATCGGCCAAGGCGATGAATGACACTGACCCCAAGGCGAGAGGCAAGGGCGGGCGTCGCAAGACGCCCCCGCAGGACGTTGAGCCGCCCGAGGAGACCGAGGGTGTCGACGCGGCCTTCGATATCTGGCTGCGCAAGGGCCTGCATCAACTCTATGATGACGTGGCGGCGGAACCGGTGCCGGACGAGTTGCTGCGGCTGATCGAGGAAGACCGGAATCGGCGCAAGAGCTAGGCCGGCCCCGACGGCGGACCGGACTGCAGGATGATCCCTGCCGCTCTTTCCCGCAGTGGGAGGAAGGCCGGCTTCCTGCTTCGGGCCGGCATCGGCTTGCCGCGCCCTGTCATCATGGTTGCGGCGAGAACGTGTTGCCTGATCGAATCCACATAGTCGGACGGTGTCGCCTGCCCGTCCAGTTGCCTCGCTGAAGCGGAAAGGAAGGTAGCCTTTCCATGCAACGCCTGTTGCCGGCATCGATCCGTGGTCGGTTACTGGCCCTGCTCCTGCTCGCGCTGCTGCCGGTCGCGGTGGTCGTCGTCGCCAACGCGATCGGCGCCTATCAAGACGCGCTGCGGGATTTCGAGCACCGCGTGGAACTGGAGCGCGACGCTGCCGGCGCCCGCCATGCCGCCGTCATCGAGGCCTCGCGTCAGCTGCTCGGTGTCCTGGCGATCACGCTGCCGTCCGATCCGGCAGCCTGTTCCCGCCTCCTCGGCCGACTCGGACCGATCGAATCCGACCGCTACCAATCCGTGAGCGTGCTGGATGCCGATGGCGTCGTGCACTGCGCTTCGAGGGGCGACGCCATCCCTGATCGCCTCGGCGACACGCCCTGGTTCGCCGAGCTCCGCAGCCGCCGGGAGTTCACCATCAGCGGCGTGACCACCATGGATCACGTGGCTCCCACCCTGCTCACCGCCCAGCCGCGCGTCGACGGCTCGGGCGACTTCGCCGGCGCCGTGGTCGCCGCCACCCCGTTGCAGCACTTCCTCGGCCAGCCGGGCAACGAGGGGGAGGACCAGCCCAGGCTCTGGCTGCTCGGGGGCGACGGCACGGTCCGCCCTCTCGCGCCGACCACCCTGAACCTCGCCCTCGACGACGAGCAGCGCGACCAGGTGCAGGCCGGGCATACCATCCATCTCACTTCCGAGGCCGGCTCGCTCCTGCTCGCCCCGGCACGCCTCGGGCGCGATCTGATCCTGCTCGTCGGCCAGCCGGCGACGGAGGCGCTGAGCAACGCCCGCCTCGAGGGGTGGAAGCGCATCGCGGAGTTGACGGCCCTGTTCTCGCTCTGCCTCGCCGCGGTGGCGATCGGGGCGCGCTGCACCATCATGCAGCCGCTGCAGCAGCTCCGCGCGGCGCTGATCCGCTGGCGCGAGAGCGGCGGCAACCTGACGGAAGACGACCTCGCCGGCCTGCCGGTCGAGGTGCGCGACGTCGCCGACACCTTCCGCCGCGCCACGGAAAGCCTCGCCACCCACGAGGCGGAGCTGCGCCACACCCTGGAGCAGCGCGACCTGCTGCTGGCCGAGATCCATCACCGGGTGAAGAACAACCTGCAGGTCGTCAGCTCTCTCCTGAACCTGCAGTCGCAGCGCATCCGCGAGCCCGGCGCGCGCAAGGAGTTCGAGGCGGCGCGCGACCGCGTGCGGGCGCTCGCCACGCTGCACCGCCACCTCTACGCGCACCACGACCACGAGACCATCGACCTGCGCGCCTTCCTGGAGGAGCTGACCGACCAGCTCTTCCAGGCGATGGGCGAGCGGCCGGACGAGCGCGTCTCGCTGCGCATCGCGGCCCCTGCCCTGCGGATCTCCTCCGACCAGGCGGTGCCGCTGGCGCTGGTCATCACCGAGGCCGTGAGCAACGCGCTGAAATTCGCCTTCCCCAACGGCAGGCGCGGCACGCTCTCGGTCACCCTCACCACCGCGGACGACAAGGCACGCCTCTGCATCCGCGATGACGGCATCGGCGTGCCGCCGGCCGAGATGACCCAGAAGCGCGGCCTCGGCGGCCAGCTCGTGCGCGGCCTGGCCCGGCAGCTCGGCGGTACCCTCTCGGTGGAGAGCGATGCCGGCACCACCGTGCGGCTGGACTTCCCGCTGCGTGCGCCGGTGATGCGCCCGGCCACGCTGAAGCCTTCCGGAATTGCCGCCGGGACCGTTCCCGCCTGATCTGTCGGGCGGGAACGGTCCCGGCTTCACGCGGGTATCCGAGGCGGGCGAGGCGTTCCCGCCCCGCCCGCGGCCTGTCCTACGCCGCCGGCTGGCGCGACGGCACGATCTCGGCCGGCGCCGTCCGCTCGCGCTTGACCAGCAGCTTGTTCAGCGCGTGCACGTAGGCACGGGCGGAAGCCACGATGGTGTCGGTGTCGGAGCCCTGCCCGTCCACCAGCTTGCCGTGCTCCTCGAAGCGCACCGTCACCCGCGCCTGCGCGTCGGTGCCGCCGGTGATCGACTGCACGGCGTAGAGCTTCAGCGCCACCTCGTGCGGGAAGACCTGGCGGATGGCGTTGAAGGTGGCGTCCACGGCGCCGTCGCCGACCGCCATGCCCTCGCGCTCCTCGCCGTCGATCTCCAGCTTCAGCGTCGCCATGGGGCGGGTGTTGAGGCCGGTCGCGACGGTCAGCCCGACCAGCTTCACGCGGTCATGCGCGCGCAGCACCTCGTCGTCCACCAGCGCCGCCACGTCCTCGTCGTAGACCACCTTCTTGCGGTCGGCGATGTCCTTGAAGCGGCGGAAGGCGTCGTTGAGCTGGTTGTCGCCGATCTCCGGATAGCCCAGCGCGCGCAGCTTGTCGCGGAAGGCGGCACGGCCGGAATGCTTGCCCAGCACCAGCGAGTTGGTGGTCCAGCCGACGCTCTCGGGCGTCATGATCTCGTAGGTGGAGGCGTCCTTCAGCACGCCGTCCTGGTGGATGCCGGATTCGTGCGCGAAGGCGTTGCGGCCGACGATCGCCTTGTTCGGCTGCACGTCGAAGCCGGTGATGGTGGCCAGCAGCTTGCTGGTCCTGAGCAGGCTGGTGGTGACGATGTTGCTGCGGAAGGGCAGCACGTCGCGCCGCGTGCGCAGCGCCATCGCCACCTCCTCCAGCGAGGCGTTGCCGGCGCGTTCGCCGATGCCGTTGATCGTGCTCTCGATCTGCCGCACGCCCGCCCGCACCGCGGCCAGCGTGTTGGCCACCGCCATGCCGAGGTCGTTGTGGTTGTGCGCCGAGAAGATCACCTTCTCCGCCCCCGGCACGCGCTCGCGCAGCGCGCGGAAGATCGCGGCGATGTCCTCCGGCATGGAGTAGCCGACCGTGTCGGGGATGTTGATCGTCGTCGCGCCGGCCCGGATCGCGGTCTCGACGCAGCGGCACAGGAAGTCGATGTCGGAGCGGCTGCCGTCCTCGGCGCTCCACTCCACGTCCGCCGCGTGGTTGCGCGCCAGCCCGACGGACGAGGCGATCGACTCCAGCACCTCCTCGCGGCTCATGCGCAGCTTGACGCGCATGTGCAGGTCGGAGGTCGCCAGCACGATGTGCACGCGCGGCCGCGCCGCCGGCTTCGTCGCCTCCACCGAGCGCATGATGTCGGCCTGGTGCGCGCGGCTGAGGCTGGCCACCACCGGCCCGTCCTTGGAGAAGCGCTGCGCGATCGACTTCACGCTGTCGAAGTCGCCGGGCGAGGCGATGGCGAAGCCCGCCTCGATCACGTCCACGCCGAGATCGGCCAGCGCCTCGGCCATGCGCAGCTTCTCCTCCAGGTTCATGGAGAAGCCGGGAGACTGCTCGCCGTCGCGCAGCGTGGTGTCGAAGAAGATGATGCGGTCGTCTTCCAGCTTGCCGAAGCTGGGATGCTCGATGGCCATCGGTGCGGTTCCTCGGTTTCTGACTTGTTCCAACCCCTGCCCCGGCGCCTCGATGGCGGCTCGGGTCCCCTGAACGGTGCCGGCGCGCGTCAGCGCGTGCCGGGCGTCACGCCCAGGGGCTGTTAAGTCGGCGGATAAGTCGAAGGAGGAGGGGCAGGCGCGCGCCGGCGCGGGCGGAAAGCCCGTTCAGCTCGGCAAGGGTGGCGCGCAGGGTCATCGGGTCCGGATGTACCTGCCGGCGGCGCGGGCCGCAAGCACGCATCGTTGCGGAAGGCGGTGGCCAGGGCTGTCCCCGGCGCGGGGCCGGAAGCAAGGGAGGGCGTTGCCCTCCCCTGCACCCCTCCCACCAAAGGGCGAAGCCCTTTTGGGAACCCCGTTCGCAAGCAGGCCCCGACGGCGGAACCGTCGAGGCCGCAGAACGCCGGCGGAGGTCCGGGAACCTGATCGGACGCAGTGCGTCCGACCCTGACGGATGGGGTCTGGGGAAGGCAGAGCCTTCCCCAGGAGCGGATGAGGTCCGGGGAGGGTGGAGCCCCTTTTCCCGGAACGGCGGGGTCCGCCGCCCCGCCGTCGCCGTCTCAGTTCCGGCTCTTGTCCACCAGCGCGCCCTTCCTGATCCAGGGCATCATCTCGCGCAGCTTCTCGCCCACCTGCTCGATCGGGTGCTCGGCGAGGCGGCGGCGGGTCGCCTTGAAGCTCGCCTGGTTCACCTTGTTCTCCAGCATCCAGTCGCGGGCGAACTTGCCGGTCTGGATGTCGTCCAGCACGCGCTTCATCTCGGCCTTGGTCTCGGCGGTGATGATGCGGGGCCCCGTCACGTACTCGCCGTACTCGGCGGTGTTGGAGATCGAGTAGTTCATGTTGGCGATGCCGCCCTCGTAGATGAGGTCGACGATCAGCTTCACCTCGTGCAGGCACTCGAAATAGGCCATCTCCGGCGCGTAGCCGGCCTCGACCAGCGTCTCGTAGCCCGCCTTGATCAGCTCGACGAGGCCACCGCAGAGCACGGCCTGCTCGCCGAACAGGTCGGTCTCGCACTCCTCCTTGAAGGTCGTCTCGATGATGCCGGCGCGGCCGCCGCCCACCGCCGAGGCGTAGGAGAGCGCGATCTCCAGCGCGTTGCCCGAGGGGTTCTGCGCCACGGCGACGAGGCAGGGGACGCCGCCGCCGCGCTGGTACTCGGAGCGCACCGTGTGGCCCGGGCCCTTCGGCGCGATCATGAACACGTCGAGGTCGGGGCGCGGGTCGAGCAGGTTGAAGTGGACGTTGAGGCCGTGCGCGAAGGCCAGCGCCGCGCCTTCCTTCATGTTGGCGTGCAGGCTCTCGCGGTAGAGGTCGCCCTGGCCCTCGTCCGGGGTCAGCACCATCACCACGTCGGCCCACTTCGCCGCCTCGGCGGGGGTCATCACCTTGAAGCCGGCCGCCTCGGCCTTCTTCACGCCGGCGGAGCCCTCGCGCAGCGCGACGACCACCTCCTTCACGCCGCTGTCCTTCAGGTTCAGCGCATGGGCATGGCCCTGGCTGCCGAAGCCGACGATGGCGACCTTCTTGCCCTTGATCAGGTTAACGTCGGCGTCGCGGTCGTAGTAAACGCGCATGTCTGCGCTCCTTCCTTGCAGATTGGATTGGGGCCGGTCGAACGTGTCCGTGGCGGGCGCTCAGCCCTGGAGGCGGCCCGTGCCGCGCGAGATGGCGGCCACGCCCGTGCGCGAGACCTCGATCAGCCCGATCGGCCGCATCAGCGCGATGAAGGCGTCGAGCTTCTCGCCCGACCCCGTCATCTCGAACACGAAGCTCTCGTTGGTGGCGTCCACCACGCGGGCGCGGAAGGCGTCGGCCAGCCGCAGCGCCTCCATCCGCGCCTCGCCCTTCCCGCCCACCTTGATCAGCGCCATCTCGCGCGCGACGTGCGGCCCGTCCTGCGTCAGGTCGGCCACCTTGTGCACCGGCACCAGTCGGTCGAGCTGCGCCTTGATCTGCTCGATCACCATCTCCGTGCCGGAGGTGACGACGGTGATGCGCGAGAGCCGCCGGTCCTCGTTCACCGGCGCCACGGTCAGGCTGTCGATGTTGTAGCCGCGCCCCGAGAACAGGCCGACCACGCGGGCCAGGATGCCCGCCTCGTTCTCCACCAGCACGCCGATCGTCGCCGTGCGGAAGCCGCTCTTGTCGTTGCCGGGCATGTTCCGGATTCCCTCAGACCCGCCCGCTCAGACCAGCACGGTCTCTTCGTCGATGATCATGACGGGATCGTCCGGATTGCCGGAGCCCAGGATCATCTCGTTGTGCGCGGCGCCCGAGGGGATCATCGGGAAGCAGTTCTCCTTCTGGTCCACGCAGATGTCGGCGATCACCGGCCCCGGCGTCTCCAGCATGCGGCGGATCACCCCGTCCAGCTCCTCGACGCAGGTGGCGCGCAGCCCGGTGCCGTGGAACGCCTCGGCCAGCCGCACGAAGTCCGGCAGCGCCTCGGAGTAGCTCTCGGAGTAGCGGCTGCCGTGCAGCAGCTCCTGCCACTGGCGCACCATGCCCATGTACTGGTTGTTCAGGATGAACACCTTCACCGGCAGCCGGTACTGCGCCAGCGTCGCCATCTCCTGGATGTTCATCAGGATGCTCGCCTCGCCGGCGATGTCGATCGAGAGCGCGTCGGGGTGCGCGATCTGCACCCCCATCGCCGCCGGCAGGCCGTAGCCCATGGTGCCGAGCCCGCCCGAGGTCATCCAGTGGTTCGGCTTCTCGAACCTGAAGTACTGCGCCGCCCACATCTGGTGCTGGCCGACCTCGGTCGCGATGAAGGTGTCGCGCCCCGTCTCCCGGCACAGCTCGTAGAGCCGCCGCACCGCGTATTGCGGCTTGATGATCGTGCCCTGCTGGTTGAAGCGCAGGCTGTCGCGGGCGCGCCAGGCGTCGATCTGCCGCCACCACGCCGACAGCGCCTGCCGGTCCTGCTGCGTGTCGTCGGCCTTCCACGCCGCGATCAGCGCGCGCAGCACCTCGGCGGCGTCGCCCACGATCGAGACGTCCACCTTGACGTTCTTGTTGATCGAGGAGGGGTCGATGTCGGCATGGATCTTCTTCGAGTTCGGCGCGAAGGCGTCCAGCCGCCCGGTCACGCGGTCGTCGAAGCGGGCGCCGACGTTCAGCATCACGTCGCACCCGTGCATGGCGAGATTCGCCTCGTAGGTGCCGTGCATCCCCAGCATGCCGAGGAATTGCGGGTCGCTGCCCGGGAAGGCGCCGAGGCCCATCAGCGTGTTGGTGCAGGGAATGCCGGTGAGGTGGATGAACTCCGCCAGCAGCGCCGAGGCTTCCGGCCCCGCGTTGATCACGCCGCCGCCCGTGTAGGCGATCGGCCGCGCGGCGCGCTTGAGCATCGCGACGGCCTCGCGGATCGCCCCCGCGTCGGGCACGGTCTGCGGCCGGTAGGAGCGGTGCTCCTCGCGCGGCGCGCCGGTGTAGGGGCCCTTGCCGATCAGGATGTCCTTGGGCAGGTCGATCACCACCGGCCCCGGCCGCCCGGCGCGCGCCACGTAGAAGGCCTCGTGCACCGTGCGCGCCAGGTCCTCCACGCGCTTGACCAGGTAGTTGTGCTTGGTCGCGGGGCGCGTGATGCCGGTCGTGTCCGCCTCCTGGAAGGCGTCGTTGCCGATCAGGTGCGTCGGCACCTGCCCGGTCAGGCAGACGACGGGGATGCTGTCCATCAGCGCGTCCACCAGCCCGGTCACCGCGTTGGTGGCGCCGGGGCCGGAGGTCACCAGCACGCAGCCCACCTTGCCGGTGGAGCGCGCATAGCCCTCGGCCGCGTGCACCGCGGCCTGCTCGTGCCGCACCAGGATGTGGCGGATCGCGTTCTGCTGGAAGATCGCGTCGTAGAGCGGCAATACGGCGCCGCCCGGATAGCCGAAGATGACCTCGACGCCCTGCTCCTTCAGCGCGCGAAGGACGATCTCGGCGCCCGACAGGGTCGGGGTTTCGGTCGTGGCGTCGGCCGGGGTCACGGACATCGGTTCACTTCCTCGAGCAGCACTTGCCGTCCCGCACTTGGGTGCGGTGCGGCAGGGCGCGCAGGGTTAACCCGCCACGATCCGGTGCGTCAACGCCGCGAATCAACAAAAGCGAAGATTTCCTCCCTACCGCTTTCCTGAAATTGCGCGCCCTCCGCATACCGCGCATGGATCATATGCATGTCGGGCGGGGCGGCCAGCGCATGGTGCCGGAACCAGGTGCGCTGGCGCTTCGTGTACTGGCCGGTGTTGAGGATCGCCCGCTCCGCCGCCGCTGCCAGCGTCATCCGCCCCGCGAGATGCGCCGCCAGCTCCGGCACGCCGTGAGCGCGCATCGCCGGCAGGGCCGGGTCGAGGCCCTGGGCCAGCAGCCCGCGCACCTCCTCGATCGCACCCTGGCGCAGCATGGCGGCGAAGCGGGCCGCGATGGCCGCGCGCAATCCGTCGCGCGGCGGGTCGAGCAGGATGGCGGCGAGCCGCCAGGGCACGGGGCCGGTCGAGGCGCCCTCGCGCTGCCAGGCGGCCAGCCCCCTGCCCGTGCCGCGCCATACCTCCCAGGCCCGCGCCACGCGCTGGCTGTCGCCGGGCCGCAGACGGGCGGCCGTCTCCGGGTCCGCCGCGGCGAGGCGCGCATGCAGGGTTTCGGGGCCCTCGGCCGCCAGCAGCCCGCGCGCCTCGGCCCGCGCGGCGTCCGGCACGGCCGGGATCGCCGAAAGCCCCTGCGTCAGCGAATGGAAGAACAGCCCGGTGCCGCCGCACAGGATCGGCAGCCGCCCCGCCGCCCGCGCCGCCCCCATCGCCGCCAGCGCCTCTCCGCGCCACCACGCGACGCTCGCCGCCGCGGCCGCCGGCCGCACCCCGTAGAGGCGGTGCGGCACGCGCCGCTCCTCCGCCGCCGTCGGCCGCGCCGTCAGCACCCGCAGCTCCGCGTAGAGCTGCATGGAATCCGCGTTGATCACAACGCCGTCGAAGCGTTCGGCAAGGTCCAGCGCCAGCGCGGACTTCCCGCTCGCCGTCGGCCCGGCCACGAGGAGCGCCCCCGGCAGCGCGAAGGGCAAGCCCGATTGCGCCCCGCTCATGCGGCGGGCATGGTCCGCGCCAAATGACCCTCCTCACCCTGATCGCCGCCCCCGGCGCGCTGGATGCCGCCACCGTGGAGCGCGTCCGCGCCGCCCTGGCCGAAGCTCCCGGGGGCGCCGGCCCCCCGGACTGGCTCTCGCCCGGCGAGGCGGCCGACCTCGCCCTTCCCGGCCTCGCCCCCGAAGCCGCCGACGCCGCCGCCCGCGCCGCCCTGGCCGGCGCCCCCGTGGACGCCATCGCCCAGCCGGACCCGAGCCTCGCCGCCCCGCGCCGGAAGCGCCTGCTGCTGGCCGACATGGACAGCACCATCGTCGTCGGCGAGACGCTGGACGAGCTGGCCGCCTTCGCCGGGCTGAAGGAACGGATCGCCGCCATCACGGCCCGCGCCATGAACGGCGAGCTGGACTTCCGGGCGGCGCTGCGCGAGCGCGTCGGCATGCTGCGCGGGCTTCCGGTGGACGCGCTGGACGGGACCTGGGCGCGGACGCGGCTGATGCCCGGCGCGGCCGCGCTGGTGGCCACCATGCGGGCCAACGGCGCGCACTGCGCCCTCGTCTCCGGCGGCTTCTCCTACTTCACCGAGCGGGTGGCGGCCGCGATCGGCTTCCACGAGAACTTCTCCAACCGGCTGATCGTCGAGAACGGTCACCTCACCGGCGCGGTGGGCGAGCCGATCCTCGACCGGGACGCCAAGCTGGCGACGCTGCGCCGGCTTGCCAAGCAGGAAGGGATCGACCCCGCCGCCGCGCTCACCGTCGGCGACGGCGCCAACGACCTCGACATGCTGCGCGCCGCGGGCCTCGGCGTGGCGTTCCAGGCTAAGCCGGTGGTCGCGGCGGCCGCCCGGGCAAGGGTGGACCATGCCGACCTGCGGGCGCTGCTGTTCGCGCAGGGATACCGTTCCTCGGAGATCGTGGAGCGGTTCGGCGGGTGATGCGGAGCTCCGCCCCGCGCCCCGCCCGGAAAGGCTCCGCTGCCTTCCCCGGGCCCATACGCCGGAGCCCGAAGGGGAGATAGGGAGGCCCCGGCCCGCATTCGCTCGGGGGTGTGACGGTTCGACCGCTCGCGCCGAAAAGCCGATGGGGGGTCCGGGGGGCTTCGCCCCCGGCGGGGATCGAAGGGGCAGCGCCCCTCGCCGGAGGGGTATGGGGAGGGCGGAGCCCTCCCCTATGGCGAGTCCGGGTGTGGGGAAGGCGAAGCCCGCCCCGTTGGCAAGGCGGGGGCCGCCGCGCGGGCCTCAGCCCGGGCTGCCGCCCGACGCCCCGCGCAGCCGCAGCGGCACCCAGCGCTGCCCGCCCTGCCCCTCGATCAGCAGCAGCGCCGTCCCGCGGTTCTGCCGCCGCAGCCGTTCCAGCCGCTCGCTCACCTCGCCCGGCGTCGTCACCGGCTCCTGCTGGACCTCGACGATCACGTCGCCCGCGCGCAGGTCGCGTTCGGCACCGGGGGTGTTCGGCGCCACCTCGGTAATCACCACGCCCTTCTGCTCCGGCCGCAGGCTGAAGCGCTCGCGCAGCTCCGGCGACAGCGGCGCCACCGTGAGGCCGAGGCCGGTCAGCTCCGTCTGGCGCGGC
This sequence comes from Roseomonas acroporae, assembly GCF_023223525.1. Lineage (GTDB taxonomy): Bacteria > Pseudomonadota > Alphaproteobacteria > Acetobacterales > Acetobacteraceae > Roseomonas_E > Roseomonas_E acroporae. The sequence continues at coordinate 48,741 of NZ_JALPRX010000086.1, forward strand.
CCCTGCTGCGGCTGGCTGCCGCCGGCGCTGGCCTGCTGCGGGTCGTTCGGCAGTTCGGCCACCGTCACCTGCACGGTCTGCTCGCGCCCGTTGCGCCAGACCACCACGGGCACCGTCTTGCCCACGGGCGTCTCGGCCACGGTGCGCGGCAGGTTGCGCATCTCGCGCACCTCCTGCCCGTCGAAGCGCAGGATCACGTCGCCGTTCTGGATGCCCGCCGCCGCGGCGGGGCCGCCATCCATCGCCCGCGCCACCAGCGCGCCGCGGCCGTTGTTGTTGTGCAGGCCGAGGCTTTCCGCGATCTCGTCGGTCATCTGCTGGATGTTGACGCCGAGCCAGCCGCGCCGCACCCGCCCGCTCTCGCGTAGCTGCGAGACGATGTTGCGGGCGAGGTTCGAGGGGATCGAGAAGCCGATGCCGATCGAGCCGCCGGAAGGCGAGTAGATCGCCGTGTTGATGCCGATCACCTGGCCCTGCATGTTGAACAGCGGGCCGCCGGAATTGCCGCGGTTGATCGCGGCGTCGGTCTGGATGAAGTCGTCGTACATCCCCTGCCGGATGTCGCGCCCGCGCGCCGAGACGATGCCGGTGGTGACGGAGCCGCCGAGGCCGAACGGGTTGCCGATCGCCATCACCCAGTCGCCGACCTGCGCCTCGTCGGAATTGCCGAACGGCACCGCGGTCAGCCGATGGTCGGTCCTGATGCGCAGCAGGGCGATGTCCGTGCGCTCGTCGGTGCCGACCAGCTCGGCGCGGATCGTCGTGTTGTCCTGCAGGATGACGTTGATCTCGTCGGCGCCGTTGATGACGTGGTTGTTCGTCACGACGTAGCCGGCGGCGTCGATCACGAAGCCGGAGCCGAGCGACTGCCCGCGCCGCTGCGGCTGCTGCTGCTCGCCGCGCTGGCCGCCCCCGGGGCCTCCCCGCCCGCCGGGACGGTTGCGCTCCAGGAAGTCGCGGAAGAACTCCTCGAACGGGCTGCCCGGCGGGGCCTGCGGCACCTCCGGCCCCTCGGCGCGCGGCCCGCTGCCGCGCCCGCCGGGCAGGCCCTGCGTCGTCGAGATGTTCACCACCGCCGGCAGGAGCTGCCGCGCCAGCGGCGCGAAGGAGACGGGCGCGTTGGGCAGCGGCGCCGGTGCCGGCGCGTTGGAGGCGGGCGCCGATCCGGGCGGCGCGTTCATGGCCGGCCCGGCAGGCGGGGCGGCGGGTGGGGAGGCCGGGGCCGGGACGGGCGCCTGCGCCCGGGCGGCGGTGATGAGCCCGGAGGGCGGCACGGCCGCCGCCGTCGCGGCCAGGACCAGGATGGCGATGCGCATCAGTCGGCTACTCCGCGTGGGAAGAAGGCTTGTTGGGCTTGGGCCGCGCCGCCGCCACGCCGCCCCGGGGCCTGGCGGTGGGGCACGGCGCCCGCCGGAACCCGGCGGCCCGGGGGGCCGGCACGGGGCGGGGGACGGGGAGCGGACCCCGGGGCGGATCCCCGGGCCGCGCCCCGTGCCGAGCGGACGTCGGGAGCGGCGCGGGGTTCCCCGGCCGGAGCGCTCCGGCCGCCATCGCCCGCGGCCGCCGCCGTCCGACCGGCGGGCATGGTGTCACCGCTCGGGCCGCCGCGCCATGGGCCAGGAAGGCCGGGGCCGGAACGGTCGAGAGAAGAGGTCGGGGGGACCGAACGGGGGACGGGCGGGAGCCGGAAAACCGGCCGCGGACGAGCCCGAGGGGCGGGCGGCGTGCCGCCCGCCCCTCCGGCGGTCGGCCGCTACTGCGGCGTGGCGGCGGGGGCCGGCGCCGGGGGCTGCGCCGCCGGGGAGGGCGTCCCCGGCGCGGCACCGGAAGGCGGCGCGCCGAGCGGCGGGATGACACCCGGCACGGGCGGCGCGCGCGGCTCCAGCGGCGGCTCCGGCACGCGCGGCGGCGAGGGCACCGGCGCCGCGGCCGGGTTGGAGCGCACCGCGGGCGCCTCGCGGAAGTAGCGGAACAGCGCCGAATCCGGCGTCAGCACCATCCGCGTCTCGCCCTCGCTGAAGGCGGTGCGATAGGCCTGCATGGTGCGCCAGAACTGGAAGAAGGCCGGGTCCTTGCTGAAGGCGCTGGCGAAGATGCGGATCGCATCCTGCTCGCCCTGGCCGCGCAGCACGTCCGCCTGCGCCTGGCCCTCGGCCAGGATCACCGTCCGCTCGCGGTCGGCGGAGGCGCGCACGCGGGCCGCCACCTCGGCGCCCTCGGCGCGCTGCTCGCGCGCCACGCGCTCGCGCTCGGACTGCATGCGCGAGAGGATGGCCTGGGTGTTCTCCTCCGGCAGGTCGGCGCGGCGGATGCGCACGTCCACCACCTCGATGCCGAAGCGCTGCGCCTCCTCGTTCACCTGCCGCTGGATCTCGTTCATGATCCTGAGCCGGTCGGTCGAGAGCACCGCGATCAGGGTCTCGCCGCCGAGCACGCGGCGCAGCGCCGAGGACATGATCGAGGAGAGGCGCGCGCGGATGCCGGCCTCGTTGGCGCCGACCGTCTGGTAGTACTGCAGCGGGTTGGTGATGCGGAAGCGCGCGAAGCTGTCCACGATCAGCCGCCGCTGGTCGCCCAGGATGACCTCCTCGCCCGGCGCCTCGAAGTCGAGCAGGCGGCGGTCGAAGGTGGTGACGGACTGGATGAACGGCACCTTGGCGGCGAGGCCCGGCTCCTGGATCACGCGGATCGGCTGGCCGAACTGCGTCACCAGCACCTGCTGCGTCTGGTTCACCGTGAAGAGGGACGAGGCCGCGACCAGCACGATCACGGCCAGCGCCACGAGCAGCCCGAGGGAGCGCGTCATCGCGTCGCCCCCCCGCCCTGGCCGGCGGCCGGCCGGGCCGGCTGGACCACCGCGGGCTGCTGGCCGGGCGGCGCCGGCAGCGGCCTGCCGCCGCGCCCGCCCTCGTTCAGCGGCAGGAACGGGATCAGCCCCTGCAGGCGGTCATCGACCACGATCTTCGGGTTCAGCCGCAGGATCTCCTCCATCGTCTCGAGGTACATGCGCTGCACCGTGATGTCCTGCGCCTGCTGGTAGGCGCTGAGCACGTAGAGGAAGCGCTGCGTCTCGCCGTTGGCGCGCGCCACCTGCGTCTCGCGGTAGCCGGTCGCCTCCTGGATCAGCCGCTGCGCCTCGCCGCGCGCGCGGGGGACGATGTCGTTGCGGTAGCTCTCGGCCTCGTTGCGGGCGCGCTCGCGGTCGGCGGCGGCGCGCTGCACGTCGCGGAACGCCTCGATCACGGCGCCCGGCGGGTCCACCTTCTGCAGCTGGACCTGGAGGATCTCCACGCCCGAATTGTACTGGTCCATGATCGCCTGGGCGCCCTGGCGCACCTGCTGCTCGATCTGCGCGCGCGCCTCGGTCAGCGCCGGCTGGATCGGCGTGCGGCCGATCACCTCGCGCATCATGCTCTCGGCGGCCGACTTCACCGTCTGGTCCGGGTTGCGCGTGCTGAACAGGTAGCGGCCCACATCGCCGACGCGCCAGAACACGGCGAAGTCGATGTCGATGATGTTCTCGTCGCCGGTGAGCATCATGCTCTCCTCCAGCACGTCGCGCGCCGGGGTCGGCCGCTGCACCGGGCTGTCGCCCGAGGCGCGGAAGCCGACGTCGACGCGGCGGATGCCGGTGACGTTGGGCGTCATCACGGATTCGACCGGCCAGGGGATGTGGTAGTTCAGGCCCGGCGGCGCGGTGCGGTCGAAGCGCCCGAAGCGCAGCACCACGCCCTGCTCGTAGGGCTGCACGCGGTAGAAGCCGCTCGCCGCCCAGACCGCCAGCACCAGCACGGCCAGCAGGCCGATGCCCTTGCCGCTTCCCCAGCGGCGCGGCAGCACGCGGCGCACGGAGTCCTGCGCCTGGCGGATCAGCTCGTCGAAGTCGGGGCCGCGGCCGCCGCCGCCGGGCGAACCCCAGGGGCCGCCGGACTGGCCGCCGCCGGAGGGACCGCCCGGGCGCGGGTTGCCCCAGGGGCTGGGCCCGCGCCCACCATCCCCCTGGCCGCCGCCCGGTTTCGAGCCGCCATTGTTGTTCCAGGGCATCGGGTCGTGCGCCTCCGTTCCCGTCCAATCGTTGTCGGCCGTACCGGAACCCGGCGCTGCGCGGGAGGGGGTGCATGCGCGACGCGGCCCGGCCATATCAACCCGGGTCGGGCTCCGGCACCCGGCGGCCCGTGCTGAGCAGGGCGCGCCCGGCACGCCGGAGACGACGCCGTCGCCACGGCGCGCGAACCCACCGCCACGAGGCCCGCGCGAGCGGGCACCATGGCGGGTGACTCCCGGCGAGGCGGCCGCGATATTGGTCGAAGACAGAGGTTTTTCAAGCGATGGCTGAAACAGGACCGGAGGCGGCCGGAGGGCTGGCGGAGGCCGTGCGCACCGCGCTGCGGCAGGTGCACGACCCCGAATCCGGGCGGAACCTGGTCGAATCGGGGATGGTGCAGGGCCTCACCGCCCGCGACGGCCTCGTGCAATTCGCCCTGGAGGTGCCGCGCGAGCGCGCGCCCACGATGGAACCGCTCCGTGCCGCCGCCGAGCGCGCCGCCGCCGCCGTGCCCGGCGTGCTGAGCGCCACGGCCGTGCTCACCGCCCATCGCCCCGCCCCCGGCGGCGGCATCCGCCGCGAGTCCGGTCCGGCAGGCGGGCACGGGCAGGCGGCGCCCGGCCACGCCCATGGCGCGCCGAAGGGCGTCGGCCCCGGCGGCGCGCCGCTGCTGCCCGGGGTGAAGGCCGTGGTCGCCGTCGCCTCCGGCAAGGGCGGCGTCGGCAAGTCCACCACCGCCGTCAACCTCGCCGTGGCGCTGGCCGCGCAGGGGCTGCGCACCGGGCTGCTGGACGCCGACATCTACGGCCCCTCCCTGCCCCGCATGCTCGGCCTGAATGCGCGCCCGGCGGTCGAGGGGCAGCGCCTGCACCCGCTCTCGCGCTGGGGCCTCAAGGCCATGTCGATCGGCTTCCTGGTCGAGGAGGAGACGCCGATGATCTGGCGCGGCCCGATGGTGATGGGCGCGCTGGAGCAGATGCTCGGCCAGGTGGAGTGGGGCGAGCTCGACATCCTCGTCGTGGACATGCCCCCCGGCACCGGCGACGCGCAGCTCACCATGAGCCAGCGCGTCCCCCTCGCCGGCGCCGTCATCGTCTCCACGCCGCAGGACGTGGCGCTGATCGACGCGCGCCGCGGCGTGCGCATGTTCGAGAAGGTGCGCGTGCCCGTGCTCGGCCTGATCGAGAACATGAGCTACTTCTGCTGCCCCGCCTGCGGCCATCGCGCGGAGATCTTCGGCCATGGCGGCGCGCGTGCCGAGGCGGCGCGCATGGGCGTCGAATTCCTGGGCGAGCTGCCGCTGCGCCTCGCCATCCGCGAGCTGGCCGATGCCGGCACCCCGATCGTCGCCGCCCGGCCGGAAAGCGAGGAGGCCCGCGCCTATGCCGGCATGGCGGCGCGCCTCTGGGAGAAGGTGTCCGAACCCGCCGCCGGCCCGCGCATCGTCGTGGAGTAACCGCGCGGAGTGTAACGTGGAGTAGCCGCGCGGAGTGTAACGTGGAGTAGCCACCCGGAGAGGGCGTGGAGTAGCTTCCCCCGGAAGATCAAGGTTCCGGGGAACGCCCATGCACATCCGCCCGCCCTCCCCTTCTCCCGCGCCGCCGGTCGGCGCCGAGGCCGTGCCCGACAGCTTCGGCATCAACCTCCACCGCGCCGACCCCACCCTGGCGCGCCTCGCCGGCCTCTACCTGCCGGCCGACCTCGCCGCCCACCTCGCGCCGCATCTCGACCGGCTCGGCGCGCTGGCCGGCGGCGAGCTGGACGCGCTGGCCCGCGAGGCGGACCGCAACCACCCCGTCCTGCAGCCGCGCACAAGGCGCGGCGAGGACATCCAGCGCATCGACTACCACCCGGCCTACCGCGCCATGGAGCGGCTGGCCTTCGGCGAGTACGGGCTGGCCGCCCTGTCGCACCGCGCGGGCGTGCTGGGCTGGAAGGCGCCGATGCCGGCCGCCGCCAAGTACGCGCTCACCTACCTGTTCGTGCAGGCGGAATTCGGCCTCTGCTGCCCGGTCAGCATGACCGACAGCCTGACGCGCACGCTGCGCAAATTCGGCGCGCCCGAGCTGGTCGCCCGCTACCTGCCCGCGCTGACCAGCCAGGACCTCGACGCGCTGAGCCAGGGCGCCATGTTCATGACCGAGCAGGGCGCGGGCTCCGACGTCGGCGCCACCGCCGTCATGGCCGCGCCCAACCCGGACGGCACCTGGGCGCTGACGGGCGACAAGTGGTTCTGCTCCAACGCCGATGCCGGCCTCGCCATGGTGCTCGCGCGCCGCGCGGACGGCCCGCCCGGCCTCAAGGGCGTCTCGCTCTTCCTGCTGCCGCGCACCCTGCCGGACGGCTCGGCCAACCGCTACCGGATCGTGCGGCTGAAGGACAAGCTCGGCACCCGTTCCATGGCCAGCGGCGAGGTGCGCCTCGAAGGGGCGACCGCCTACCTCGTCGGCGATCCCGGCGCGGGCTTCCGGCAGATGGCCGACATGGTCAACAATTCCCGCCTCTCCAACGGCGTGCGCGCCGCCGGCATGATGCGCCGCGCGACCACGGAGGCGATCTTCATCGCCACCCGCCGCGTCGCCTTCGGCCGCCGCCTGATCGAGATGCCGCTGATGCGGCGCCAGCTTTGCAAGATGCTGGTCCGCGCCGAGCAGGCGCGCAGCATGATGTTCCAGACCGCCGACGCGCTGCGCCGCGCCGATGCCGGCGAGGATGGCGCCTACCCGCTGCTGCGCATCCTGACGCCGCTCATCAAGTTCCGCGCCTGCCGCGACGCGCGCATGGTCACCGGCGACGCCATGGAGGTGCGCGGCGGCTGCGGCTACATCGAGGAATTCTCCGACGCGCGGCTGCTGCGCGACGCGCATCTCGGCAGCATCTGGGAGGGGACGAGCAACATCGTGGCGCTCGACGTGCTGCGCGCCGCGCAGCGCGAGGGCGCGCTGCCGGTGCTGCGCGACCATGTGCGCGGCCTGCTCGGCAATGCCGGCACGCTGCCCGAGGCGCCCGCGGCGCTGGACCGCGCCGTGGCCCTCGCGGAGCGCGCCCAGGCGGAGCCGGCGCTGGCCCGCCAGGCCGCCTCGGCGCTCTACCACCTCACCTCGGCCGCCGCGATGGCCTGGGAGGCGGCGCGCCTGAACGACCCGGACCGCGCCGCCCTGGCCGCCATGGTGCTGCGCCACCGCGTGCTGCCGCGCGACCCGCTGGAGGCCGGGGACCCGGATGCCGAGGCCGCCGCCACGATCCTCGCCAACGCGGCCGCGGCGCTGGAAGCGGGGCTGCCGGCATGATCGCGCGCCGCTCGGCGCTCGCCGCGCCCCTCCTCCTCGCCCTGCCCGCGCGGGCGCAGCCCGCCGGCAACGCGCGCCCGGTCACGCTGGTCGTGCCCTTCGCCCCCGGCGGCCCCACCGACCTGATCGCCCGCCGGCTCGCCCTCAGCCTGCACCCGCTGCTCGGCGAGACCGTGCTGGTCGAGAACCGCGCCGGCGCCGGCGGCAATGTCGGCGCGGAAGCGGTCGCCCGCGCCGCGCCGGACGGGCGCACCGTGCTGTTCGGCACCTCCGGCCCGCTCGCCATCAACAGGGCGCTCTACCCAGGCCAGACCTACGACCCGGTGAAGGACTTCTCGCCGATCGCGCCGCTCGGGCGCATCCCCAACGTGCTGGCGGTGAACCCGAACATCCAGGCGCGCGACGTGCAGGCGCTGATCGCCCTGGACAAGGGCGGGGAGCGGCTCTCCTTCGGCTCCTCCGGCAACGGCGCCTCCTCGCACCTCGCCGGCGCGCTGTTCAACCGCATGGCGGGGACGCATTTCGAGCACGTCCCCTATCGCGGCACCGGCCCGGCGCTGAACGACGCGCTGGCCGGCCACGTCGCCATGGTGTTCACCGACGTGCTGACCGCGCTGCCGCACGTGCAGGAGGGCCGGCTGCGCGCCCTCGGCGTCACCACGCTGCAACGCTCGCCCGTGCTGCCGGACCTGCCCACCATCGCCGAGCAGGGGCTGCCCGGCTACGACGCCTCGGTCTTCTTCGGCCTCGTCGTGCCCGCCGCGACCCCGGCCGCCGCGCGCGAGACGCTGCGCGCCGCCCTCGCCAGCGCCCTGGCCGAGCCGGAGCTGCGCCGCACGCTGGAGGGCCAGGGCATGCAGATCGCATCCGCGATCACGCCGGGCGCGCTCTCCGCGCTGATGGCCGAGGAGACGGAACGCTGGGCCGTGGTGATCCGCGACACCGGAGCGCGGGCCGACTGACGGCCGCCGGCGGGGGCCCCGCCCTCGCCTGCCCCGCCCTCGCCTGCCCCGTCCGCCGGAAGGCCCGGTCTCCCGGGCCTCCGCCGGCATCGGCGGTCGAGGCATCCGGGCCTTGCTCCCGCGCGTTTCCGGGGGCCTCGGGGCGAGAAGGCCCGGCCTGGAGATGCGCCGGGCGAGACGGACGGGGCGAGACCTTCCCCGCGGGAACCGGAACCGTGCCCGGAGGCCCCCGTGCCGGCCACGCCGTCTTCGTTGCCGCCTTGATCCGGATCAAGGCGCCCCCTTGCCGCACCGAGCAACTTCCCGCGCAGCAGCGGGCACGGCCCGCCTGAAAGCAGGAAGAAGATGCGCAAGGTTCTTGCGGGCCGCGTCGCGGCTGTCGCTCTCGCCCTCGGTCTCGCCGCCACTCCCGCGCTGGCGCAGCAGCAGAATCCGATGACCCTCTCCAACCCGGTCCGCGGCTTCCAGGCCGGCGACATCCTGGTGCGTGGCCGCGTCCTCGTCGTGGCGCCGGAGAATGGCGGCCACACCGACATCGGCGGCCGGCCCGGCGCCAGCACCACCGCGACGCCCGAGGTGGACCTCAGCTACTTCATCCTGCCCCAGCTCTCGGTCGAGCTGATCGCCGGCACCACCTACCACGACCTGACCCTGCGCAACTCGGCGATCGGCAACGTCGATCTCGGCCACACCTGGCTGCTGCCGCCGACCCTGACGCTGCAATACCACCCGCTGCCGCGCGAGCGCTTCAGCCCCTATGTCGGCGTCGGCGTGAACTACAGCATCTTCTACGGCCAGGGCGGCACCCGCACCCCGCCGGTGAACCGCGTCGCCATCGACAACACCTGGAGCCTCGCGCTCAACGCCGGCCTCAACTACGAGATCAACGACCGCTGGGTCGCCAACCTCGACCTCAAGCGCCTCTTCCTGGAGCCGAACGTCAGCGTGAACAGCGGCACCATCCGCGGCCGCGTCGACCTCAACCCGTGGATCGTCGGCATCGGCATCGGCTACCGCTTCTGATCCCTCGACGCGGGAGCGGCCGACACCATCCCGCGCCGTTCGGGGCGCTCTTCGCTGCCCCCCGGCTGCGCCCCGATCGGAACGCCCCGGCCGCCACCGCGCGGCCGGGGCGGCGCCGTGCCGCGCTACTCCATGATCGCCTGATAGACCACCGCGTTGATCACCCGCCGCAGGTGCTGCCGCGTCAGCCCCGGCGCCTGCGCCATCAGCACCACCGCCAGCCGCTCCTTCGGATCGACCCAGAAGGTCGTGCCGTAGGCGCCGCTCCACGACCAGTCGCCCGGATTGCCGACGATGTTGGTGTCGCGGTCGCTGCCCCGCACCGCGACGGTCAGCCCGAAGCCGTAGCCCGCGCGCGTCGGGTCGGTGTTCCCCACGCCCGGCCGGATTTCCGGCCCCATGTGGTCCGAGGTCATCGCCGCCACGGTGCGCGGCCCCAGCACCCGCGCCCCGTCCAGCACGCCGCCATCCAGCATCGCCTGGGCGAAGCGGAGGTAGTCGCCGACGGTCGAGACGGCGCAGCCGCCGCCGCATTCGAAGCGCACCGGCTTCGTGCGGTCCGGCATGCCCTGCGGCTGCCCGGTCAGCGGGTCGCGCGGCAGGGCGCGGGCCAGCCGCGCCGCCTTCTCCGGCGGCACCAGGAAGCCCGTATCGGCCATCCCCAGCGGCCGGAACAGCCGCTCCTCCAGGAACGCGCCGAGTCCCTGCCCGGAGACCTGCTCCACCACCCGCCCGAGCACGTCGATCGAGAGGCTGTAGTCCCACACCGTCCCCGGCTGGTACAGCAGCGGCGCCGCCGCCAGCCGGTCGATGAACTCGGCCCCCGTCAGGTTCTCCCCCGCCCAGTTGGAGGAGGCCGGGTAGAGCCGGTGCACCGGCGTCTCGCCGCGCCCGCCATAGGTGATGCCCGAGGTGTGGCGCATCAGGTCCAACAGCGTGATCGACCGCCGCGCCGGCACCGTCGCGATCGCCGCGGATGCCCCGGGCGCGGCCCCGGAGGCAGGACCAGCGGCGGGACCGGTGGCGGGGCCGGCCTGGCCGCCCGCCGCCGGACCGGCCGGCGTCGCCGCCGGCACCGCCCCCGGGACTCCGCCCGGCGCGCCCTCGCCCGATGCCGCCACCCGCCGGTTGCCGAGTTGCGGCAGGAACCGCTCCACCGGATCGCCCAGCGCCAGCCGCCCCTCCTCCAGCAGCATCAGCGCGGCGACGCCGGTCAGCGGCTTGGTCATCGAGGCGATGGCGAAGATCGCGTCCAGCGGCATCGGCGTGCCGCGCTCGCGGTCCAGATAGCCGACCGCCTCGTAGTGGACGAGCTTCCCGCGCCGGGCGATCGCCACCACCGCGCCGGGAATCGTCCCCGCCTCGACCTCGCGCCGCAGCGCCGCGCCGACCCGCCCCAGCCGCTCGGCCGACATCCCGACCGTGCCGGGCTCGGCGCGCGGCAGCGGGTCGGCCGCCCGCGCCGGCATCGCCGCCAGCGCCAGCATCGCCCCGGCCGCGCCGATCCTGCCGAGTCGCCGCAACCCCGTCTTGCGCGCCATCCTGCTTCCTCCCCGTTTTGCGGCCCCGCCGCGCAGCGCTTCCCGGCGCCGCCACGGCACGACCGATCGGCGCAGGATGGACCAGCCCGTCCGGCCGATGAAGCCGCCCGACCCCGCATCCCGATTCCACTCCCTCCGTCCCGCGCTTTCCATGCGCCACCGCTGTGGGCGTCCGGTGGTCGCCCGTCGTGGGTCGTTCCCGGTCCGTGCGGCAGCCCGGCGCTCCAGGCGGGGGCCGGGAACGCGCGGCGGCCGGCCAGGCACCCCGTCGGGCCGATTCCCCGGACGACCCAGCCGGCAGCCCCCACTGATCCTGGCGGTTCGAGGGCTTGGCGCGGCTTCCCGGCCGGTCCCCGCGCTACGGCCAGACGGGTGCGCCATCCAGCCCGGCGGTTTCCGGCAGCCCGCAGATCAGGTTCGCGTTCTGCACCGCCTGGCCGGCCGCTCCCTTGCCGAGATTGTCGACCACACCCATGGCGATCACCAGGTTGCGCGCCGGATCGGCCGCATAGCTGACGAAGGCGAGGTTCGAGCCGGTCGCCCACTTGGTCTGCGGCGGCCTGTCGGTCACGCGGACGAAGGCCCGCCCGGCGTAGAAGCGCCGGGCCGCGTCCAGGCACTGGTCCGTGGTGGCGCGGCCGCGGCAATAGACGGTGGCGAGGATGCCGCGGGTCATCGGCACCAGATGCGGCGTGAACACCAGCCCGGCCGCGCTGCCGCCGCTCAGCCGCTCGATCGTCCTGGCCATTTCGGGCATGTGGACGTGCCGGAGCAGGCCATAGGGCACCAGGTTCTCGTTGCTCTCGGCGTAGCCGAACCCGCTGTCGGCGCCGCCCCGCCCGGCACCGGAGATGCCGGTCTTGGCGTCGATCACGATGTTCTCGGGCTCGATCAGCCCGTCGGCCAGCAGCGGCGCCAGCGCGGTGAGCGTCGCCGCGGGAAAGCAGCCGGGGTTGGCAACGCGGCGTCGACCCTCGATCCGGTCCGGCCAGACATCGGCCAGGCCGTAGGCCCAGCCTTCGGCGTAGCGGTGGTCGCCGCCGATATCGACGATCTTCACCTCTTCGGGGACGCGCGCCAGCGCCGCGGCCGAGCTGCCCGTGGGCAGCGACGCGAACAGCACGTCGAGCTGCGGCAGGGCCTCCGGGTCCCATCGCTCGATCACCAGCCCGGCCAGCCTGGCCGGCACACCGGGAAAGCGTTCTCCCAGCCGGCTGCCGGCGCTGCCCTCGCCTGCGGCGTGGACGAGCTCGAAGGATGGGTGGCTTGCGACGAGGCGCAGCGCCTCGCCGCCGCCGAAGCCGCTGATCCCGACGATGCCGACGCGAAGGCGCATGGTGGTGTCCTGTTGCTGGAGAGAGGGCAAAGAAAAACCCCCGGAGCCGGAGGCTGCGGGGGTTCGGAGATGCGGGCTGATGCCGCCTTGGAGGCTGGGCCGCTAGGGAGCGGACCTCGCCGGGGGAGGGGCCGGTCTGCACGCAGCCGCGAAAGCCGCCGCTGGGAAGCAGCGACGGCGTCGGTTCGCGGTGCGGCGGTGCGGGCCACTCATGGGCGCAGGTTAGTGGTCCGCCGGAACGGCCGTCAACGAGGGTGTGTCGTGCTCCCACTCTGCCAGGACGGCGCGCGGTCGGATCGGGCCGGTCGAGGAGAGATCGGCGACGGCCCGCCACCCCGCCCGCGCGACCCTTCGCCCCCGTCCCGCGGCCGCCCGCGCGCCGTCGCGCCGCACCGAAGCCCCTTGCCTCCCGCCCCCCGCACGGGCCACTTGGGACGAAAGCCCGCAGCCCGGGCAGCGAACCCCGCCGGCACGGCCCCGCGCCGCGTCCGCCCCACGCCACCGGCCTCCTGAGGCCGCTTCCGGAGACGCCACCCATGGCCGACACCCCCCGCCCCGTGATGCTGGCGATCCTGGATGGCTGGGGCTGGCGCGAGGACGACGCCGACAACGCCGTCCGCCAGGCCCACACCCCGACCTTCGACCGGCTCTGGGCCACCGGCCCGCACGCCTTCCTGCGCACCTCCGGCCACGATGTCGGCCTGCCGGACGGGCAGATGGGCAATTCCGAGGTCGGCCACCTCAACATCGGCGCCGGCCGCGTCGTGATGCAGGACCTGCCGCGCATCGACCGCGCCGTCGCCGACGGCTCGATCGACCGCCTGCCCGCCGTGCAGTCGATGATCGCGAAGCTCAAGAGCACGCGCGGCACGCTGCACCTGATGGGCCTGCTCTCGCCCGGCGGCGTGCACAGCCACCAGGACCACGCCGTGGCCCTCGCCCGCGTCTTCGCCGAGGCGCACATCCCGGTGGTGCTGCACGCCTGGACCGACGGCCGCGACACGCCCCCTGAATCCGCCCCCGGCTTCCTCGACCGCTTCGACCACGCCCTGCCGCGTGTCGGCAGCATCTCGATGGGCACGCTCTGCGGCCGCTACTACGCGATGGACCGCGACAAGCGCTGGGACCGCGTGGAGAAGGCCTACCGCGCCATGGTGGAAGGCATCGGCCAGCACGCCTCCGGCGCCATGGCGGCGGTGATCGACGCCCACAAGCGCGGCATCACCGACGAGTTCATCGAGCCCACCGTGATCGACGGCTACGCCGGCATGAAGGACGGCGACGCCCTGCTCTGCTGGAACTTCCGCGCCGACCGCGTGCGCCAGATCCTCGGCGCCATGCTCGATCCCGGCTTCGGCGGCTTCCGCCGCACCCGGATGATCCGCTTCTGCGCCGCCGCCGGCATGACCGAGTACTCGAAGGAACTCTCCGAGCGGATGGACGTGCTGTTCCCGCAGCAATCCATGCAGGATATCCTGGGCGAGGTGGTCAGCCGGGCCGGGCTGAAGCAGATCCGCATGGCCGAGACCGAGAAGTACCCGCACGTCACCTACTTCCTGAACGGCGGCGAGGAGACGCCCTACCCGGGCGAGGACCGCGTCATGGTCCCCTCCCCCAAGGTCGCGACCTACGACCTGCAACCCGAGATGTCGGCGCCCGAGCTCACGGAGAAGGCGGTCGAGGCGATCGGCTCCGGGAAGTACGACCTCGTGGTCCTCAACTTCGCCAATGCCGACATGGTCGGCCACAGCGGCAACCTCGCCGCCGCGATCAAGGCGTGCGAGGCGGTCGACACCGGCCTCGGGAAGATCGTCGAGGCGATCGGCAAGGCCGGCGGCGCGCTGCTCGTCACCGCCGACCACGGCAACGCGGAGCTGATGAAGGACCCCGTCACCGGCGGCCCGCACACCGCGCACACCACCAACCCGGTGCCGGTGCTGCTGTTCGGCGGCCCGCAGGGTGCCGCGCTCGCCGATGGCCGCCTCGCCGACCTCGCGCCAACGCTGCTCGCGCTGATGCACCTGAAGCAGCCCGAGGCGATGACCGGCGAGTCCCTGCTCCGTCGCTGAGGCGGCGCGGCCGCCCGGCGCCGGCCCGGGCGGCCCGCATCCCGGCAAGGCCCCGACCCGCCGGGGATGCCGCGCGGCGAACCGCCGCCCGCGCCGCCACCGCCGCCCGCGTCACGCCTGCTGCGCACCGACACGAAACCGCAGCGCCGCCGTCATGCACACTTCACGCCGTGCCGCCGCAGGCTGCCTTATGTGCTGCCTCCGTGATGACCGCAGCAGGCCAGACGAATCCTCGGATGATGACGAACGCATCGCCCGACGCCTTCCGGCGCTACCGCACGATCTTCATCTCCGACACGCATCTCGGCACGCGCGGCGCCCGCGCCGACTTCCTCGCGGACTTCCTCAGCCGCGTCTCCTGCGACCACCTCTATCTCGTCGGCGACATCGTCGACGGCTGGCGACTGCGCCGCTCCTGGTACTGGGACGGCATGCATGACGAGGTGCTGCGCCTGATCCTGCGCCACGCGCGCGGCGGCACCGCGGTCACCTACATCCCCGGCAACCACGACGAGATGCTGCGCGACTGGCTGCCGCTGGGCCTCGAGGTCGCCGGCATCCGCCTCGCCCGCGAGGCGGTGCACGAGACCGCCGACGGCCGCCGCCTGCTCGTCATGCACGGCGACGAGTTCGACAGCGTGGTGCGCTACTACCCCTTCCTCGCCCTGCTCGGCGATGCCGGCTACACGGCGGCGCTGGTGGTGAACCGCTGGTTCAACGCCGCCCGCCGGCGCCTCGGCTACCCCTACTGGTCCTTCTCCGCCTGGGCCAAGCAGCGCGTGAAGGAGGCGGTGAAGGCGATCGACCGCTTCGAGGTCGCGCTCGCCGGCGAGGCGGCGCGCCGCGGCCTGGACGGCGTGGTCTGCGGCCACATCCACCATGCCGAGATGCGCGACATCGGCGGCACGCTCTACCTCAACGACGGCGACTGGGTGGAGAGCTGCACCGCGCTGGTCGAGCATCCGGACGGCACGCTGGCGCTGGTCGACTGGGCCGCCGAGAACCGCTTCTCCTTCTTCGACGCGCCGGCGCGCCGGGGCGCGACGCCGTCCGGGGCGGAGCCGGTGCGCGAGCCGGCGTGACGCCGTCCCTGCTCGCCGAGGCGGCGCCCGCGCGCGAGACGGCACGCCCCGCCGCCGCGGCGGCGCCCGCCGCACGCATCCTCATCGTCTCCGACGCGTGGGAGCCGCAGGTGAACGGCGTGGTGCGCACCCTGCGCAGCACCGCCGCCGCCCTCCGCGCGCGCGGCCACGCCGTCGAGGTGATCGGCCCCGACCGCTTCCGCTCCCTCCCCTGCCCCACCTACCCCGAGATCCGCCTCGCGCTCCGCCCGCGCCGCGCCCTCGCGCGCATGATCGGGGATTTCGCGCCGGACGCGCTGCACATCGCGACCGAGGGCCCGCTCGGCTGGTCCGCGCGGCGCTGGGCGATGGCGCGCGGCCTGCGCTTCACCACCGCCTTCCACACGCTGTTCCCGGAATACCTGCACGCCCGCACCGGCCTGCCGCCGCGCCACGCCTACGCCGTGCTGCGCCGCTTCCACGGCGCCTCCGCCGGCACCATGGTCGCGACGCCGGCGTTGCGCGACATGCTCGCGGCGCGCGGCTTCGACGGGCTGCGCCTGTGGTCGCGCGGCGTGGACACCACGCTCTTCCGCCCCGTTCCCGGCGCCGGCTGGGGCCTGCCGCGCCCGGTCTTCCTGCATGTCGGCCGCGTCGCGGTGGAGAAGAACATCGAGGCGTTCCTGGCGCTCGACCTGCCCGGCAGCAAGGTCGTGGTCGGCGACGGCCCGCTGCTCGCGGCACTCCGCCAGCGCCATCCCGGCATCCGCTTCGCCGGCGCGCTGCACGGCGCGGCACTCGCCACCGCCTATGCCGGCGCCGACGCGCTGGTCTTCCCCTCGCGCACCGACACCTTCGGCCTGGTGATGCTGGAGGCGCTCGCCTGCGGCATCCCCGTCGCCGCCTACCCCGAGGACGGCCCGCGCAACCTGCTCGCCGGCCACCCGGAGATCGGCGCGCTGGACGAGGACCTGCGCGCCGCCTGCCTGCGCGCCCTCGGCGCCGACCGCGCCGCCTGCCGCGCCCATGCCGAGCGCTTCTCCTGGGATGCCTGCGCCGCCCTGTTCGCCGCGCACCTGGTGCCGCTGCGGGACTGACGCCGCGACTGACGCCACCCCGGGCAGGAGGCGGCGCCCGTCGTCACGGCGCGCCGCAATCGTCGGGCGCGGGCCGGCCGGCGAAGCGGTCCGCCATCCAGTCGACGGCCGGAACGGCGCTGTCCGTGGCGATGAAGCCGTGGCCGACACCGGGCAGGACGAGGCGGCGCACCGCGCTGCCGGCGCGGCAGAGCCGCCGCGCATAGTCCGCCGTTACCGTCGGCCTGACGATGGCATCGGCGCCGCCCTGCGCCAGGAAGACCGGCAGGTCGGGCGGCAGCGTTCCCGGCGTGTTGTCGGCGAGCAACGCCCGCCAGGGCTCGACCGCGGTGAGGTCCGGCACCGCGAGGAAGGAGCGCCCGAGCGGCCGCGCGGTGCGCTCACGGATCAGCAGGTCCAGCGGACTCTCGATGCATTCCTGCGCCAGCGCGTCGATGACGGGCATGGCCTGCGGCGTGGCCACGCGCTCCAGCGGCGCGTCGAAGACACGCGCCCAGGACCACAGCGTCATCGCCGTCAGGTTCCTGCCGGCCGGGGTGCCGATGTCGTCGTCGAGCAGCACGCCGATCTCGGTGGCCGGGGCCGCGGCCGCGACGCCGAGGAGACGCAGTTCCGGCGCGTAGTCGCGTGCCAGCAGCCCGGTGTAGAGCGCGGCGTGGCCGCCCTGGGAATGCCCCCAGACGACGAAGCGGTCGCCCGCCGCCGCCCCGGGAAAGCGCTGCGCCGCCCGCACCGAGTCCAGCACGGCCCGGCCGGCGCTGGTGCCGACGAGGTAGGGGTGCGGGCCGGCCGTGCCGAGCCCCGGATAATCCGTGGCGACGACGACGTAGCCGCGCCGCACCATGCTCCGCAGGCCCTGGATCATCTGGAACACGAGCAGCGCGCGCGAGGGCGCGCAGCGCGGCACCACGCCCGTGGTCGGGTGGGCCCAGGCGACCACCGGCCGGCCGCCGTCGGGCGCGGCCCCGGCGGGAATCACGATCACGCCGGAAACCGCGACGGGCTCGCCCCGCAGCCCGGTCGAGCGGTAGAGGATGCGGTAGGCCGAGGCGCCGAGGGGCGCGCCGTCGAGGGGCTCCCAGCGGATCGGCGTGCCGGGCGGGCCGGCCAATTCCTGCGGGCCCGCCGCGTAGAAGTCGGACAGGGCCGGCAGTCCCGGCGGGGCTGCCGCCGTGCAGGCCAGGAGGCCGCATGCCAGCAGCGCCGCCGGGCCCCGCGGCCAAGCCCCGCCGCGGCGCACGGGCCGCGGCGGGGCCGATCCCGCGGCGGATGCCCGTCTCCCCAACCCGCGCCCGCGCGCCGCCACCCGCAGGGCGCGGCGCCCCGCCATCAGGAGGCCCGCCGCCACCCGTCCCAGCCGGCCGGCCCCCATGGACCGTCCGAAAGCGGCGAGCCGGTCTCCGCCGTGGCCGGCATCGCCATTCCCGAGCATCGGCATCGCCGCACCGCACCGTCCACCAGCGCGTCGCCATCCACGCTCCGCGCGGCGCCCCGCACGGGCATGGCGGTCGCCCTTCCGGCCCGGCCACCGGCCGGCGAAGCGCGCCCGACACGGCGACTCCATCGCGCCGCCAATCTGGCATGGCGGGCCGGACCCGCGAAGCCGGCGGCGTCCCCGGCCGCCCGGGCCGGATGCAGGCTGCCGGCGCGCGTCAGGCCGCCTCGCGCACCGCCCCCGTCCGGCTCTCCGCCCCGTCCGGCCGGTAGAACCACACGCTCGCCGGCGGGACGTTCAGCGGCGTCCAGGCCCGCCGCACCGCGCTCAGCCCGTGCCGGCGCGCCGGCAGCGGCGAGGTGATGCAGTAGCTGTAGTGCAGGAAGCCCCGCCCCGGCGCCACCGCCACCATCGCGTCGATGAAGCGGCGCTGCTCCGGCGGCGGCAGCAGAACCAGCGGGATGCCGCACACCACGCTGCCGATCCGCCCCCGGAAGCGCGTCGGCAGCAGCGACGGCAGGGCGCGCGCATCGCCCTCGACCACCGTCACGCCGGGCAGCGTGGCGCGCAGGTGCGCGCACAGGTCGGGGTCGATCTCCACCACCGCCAGCCGCTCCGGCCCCAGCCCCGCGCCGAGCAGCGCCCGCGCCATCACGCCGGTGCCGGCGCCGAGTTCCAGCACCGCGCGCCCCGGCTCCGGCCAGGCATGCCGCACCACCCGCCGGCACAGCGCCGGCGAGGAGGGCACCACCGAACCCATGCGCAGCGGATGCGCCGCCCAGCGGCGCAGGAACAGCCCGACGCCGCCCCGGGCCGGCGCGGCAGGCGAGGCCCGTCCGGGCGCGGCCTCCGGCACGGCCTCGGTCCCGGCGGCACCCGGCAGGGCGCCGGGCCTCGGCAGGGTGCTGGACAGGGTTTCGTTCATGCGACTCTCCTGCATGGCCGGGGGCGCCCAGGAGGGGTATGGATCGCCCCTGCTCCGGGGATGCGTCCGGCATCCGCCGGGGAACCGGCCGGGGAGTGTCGGGATTATCGCCGGCCGGCGACGCCGGAATGACACCGGGACGACACCCGCGTGACGCCCGCCCGCCACCCGGCGGACCGGCACGGCGCAGCCGGCCCTGCCGACCGCCGCCTGCCCCGCTGCATCGCTCCCCGCCGCCCCCCTTCGCGCCTCGCCCCCCGATCCATCCAGCCCGACGCCTCGCCCGTCCCGCCACGCCACGCGCGACCGTCCGCCCCTTCGCCGCGCGCCGCCCGCGATGCGTGCGGACCGTTGCCCGGCCGCCACGCCGGCCCCGAATGGCGGGCCGGCCGCCGCGCCGGCGGCACCGTCGTGGCGAGCCGGCCACGGAGCCGCTACCCTCGGCACCATGCCCGGCACCGCGGCGCGACGCGCCGCCTGCGCCGCCCCCCCGCCGTCCGACGCCGCCCGGTGCCGGCCGTGCCCGGGGTGGCGCCCCGCAGGCCCCTCACCTCCGTCACCGCTCTCCCCGGCGGCGCCCGGCCTGCCGGCCGCGCGGCATGCCGTGCCGGCAGGGCCGCGGCCGGCGCCGTGGCCCGCCGCAGGGCGGCAGCGTTCCGGCCTGCTGCCGCGCCGCTGGACGTCGCCTCCGGGCCCTGCCTGCCGCCCCGTCCCGGCGCCTTTCCTGCCCGCGCTGCGGCCGGCGCTGGTCCTGCTGCTGCTCGCCCTGCCCGGCATGGCCGCCGCCGCCCCGCCTTCCCTCCCGGAAGCCCGGCGCGACGCCCGGCGCGCCGCGCTGGCCAGCGAGGAGGCCGCCCGCGCCGCCCGCGAGGCCGCGGCCGAGGAACGCCGGCTGGCCGAGCGCCGGGTGCTGGCGGCGCAGCGCACGCAGGAAGCCGAGGCGCAGGCCGAGGCGGCACGAGCGGCCCTCGCCGACGCCGAGGCGGCCCGCGACGCGGCCGAGGCGGAGCATGCCCGCCGCGCCGCCGCGCTCGCCCCGCTGGTGCCGGTGATGCGCCGCCTGGCGCTCTGGCCGGCCGAGACGCTGCTCGCCGTGCCCGCGCCGCCCGAGGAGGCGCTGCGCGGGGTGCAGCTTCTCCAGGCCCTGGCGCGCCACATCGAGACCGAGGCCCGCGCCCTGCGCGCCGCGCGCGCCGAGGCCGACCGGCTCTCCCGGCTCGCCCAGGCCGAGTCCGGGCGTCTCGCCGCCGCCCGCCTCGCCGCCCGGCAGGCCGGTGCCGCGCTGGATGCCGAGCTGGCCGCCGCCCGGCAGCGGCGCGGCGATGCCGAGGATGCCGGGGAGGAGGCGGCCCGGCGCGCCGCCCGTGCCGCCGCCCGTGCCACCGACATCGAGCAGGCGATCGCCCGGCTGGCGCGCGAGCAGGCCGCCGCCGCAGCCCGCGAGCGTTCCGCCGAGGCCGCCCGCCGACGCGAGGAGGCAGAAGCGCAGCGCCGACGCGAGGAGGCGGAAGCGCAACGTCGGCGCGAGGAGGCGGAGGCGCAGCGTCGGCGTGGCGTGGCCGAGGCGGCACGCCATCAGGCCGAGGCGCCGGCCGAGGCCCGCCCCGCCCCGCCCCGCCCAGCCGAGCCGGCCGCCGCCCCGGAACCGGCCCGCCCCCGCGCGGGCGGGCGGATGATGCCGGTGATCGGCACCGTCACCCGCCCCTTCGGCGCGTCGGGCGAGGGCGGCCCCTCCCGTGGCCTGACCGTCGCCACCGCCGCCGGCGCCCGCGTGGTCAGCCCCTGCTCGGGCCGCGCGGTGTTCTCGGGGCCATTTCGTTCCTTCGGCCTGTTGTTGATTGTGGATTGTGGCGAGGGGTACCATTTTGTGTTGGCCGGCCTGGAGCGGCTGGATGCCTCGATCGGGCAGCGCCTGCTGGCGGGAGAGCCTGTCGGCGTGGTGGGGCCGGCCGGCCCCCGGGCGTCGCGCGCCACCCTCTACGTGGAGTTGCGGCGCGGCGGGCGGCCGATCGACCCCCGCGCCTGGGCCGGAGGCGGCTGAGGCGGGCCGGATGGCCCTTCCCCGCGTCCGGCCGGCGGGATCGCCGGATGGGACCGCCGGGCGGGACTGTCCAGACGGGACTGTAAGGTGGGCCCGCCAGAAGGTGGGCCTCCCAGACAGGGCGGCATCGGGGCCGGTCCCGCGGG